>NZ_JYJF01000117.1 GCF_000955975.1 Saccharothrix sp. ST-888 | reverse complement strand
CGCCCTCCTCGTAGCCGACGTATCCGGGGGGTGCGCCGACCAGGCGGCTGACGGTGTGCTTCTCCTGGTACTCGCTCATGTCGAGGCGGATCATGTTGCTCTCGCTGTCGAACAGCGCGGCGGCGAGGGTCTTGGCGAGTTCGGTCTTGCCGACGCCGGTGGGGCCCAGGAAGATGAACGAGCCGATCGGCCGGCGCGGGTCGCGGACACCCGAGCGGGCCCGGATGACCGCGTCGGCGACCAGTCGGACGGCCTCGTCCTGGCCGATGACCCGCTCGCGCAGGATCTCGTCCAGGCGGAGCAGCTTCTGCCGTTCGCCCTCCTGGAGCCGGGTGACGGGGATGCCGGTCCAGGCCGAGACGATCTCGGCGATCTCGTCCGCCGTGACGACCTCGCGCAGCAGCCGGTTATCGCCCTGCTTGGCGGCGAGTTGCTCCTCCTCGGCGCCGAGTCGGCGCTCCAGTCCGCCGATGGTGCCGTAGCGCAGCTGGGCGGCGCGGTTGAGGTCGTAGGAGCGTTCGGCCTCCTCGGCCTGCTGCCGGGCGTGTTCGAGTTCCTGGCGCAGCTCCTGGACCCGGCGGATGGCCTGGCGTTCGGCGTCCCACTGGGCGTGTTTGGCGTCCGCCTCGCCGCGCAGGTCGGCGAGTTCGCGGCGGAGGTCCTCCAGCCGGGCGAGGCTGGCCGGGTCGGTCTCCTGGGCGAGGGCCGCCTCCTCGATCTCCAACCGGGTGGCCCGGCGGGTGAGTTCGTCGAGTTCGGCGGGCATCGAGTCGATCTCGGTGCGCAGCCGTGCGCAGGCTTCGTCCACCAGGTCGATGGCCTTGTCGGGCAGGAAGCGGTCGCTGATGTAGCGGTGGCTGAGGGTGGCGGCGGCGACCAGCGCGCCGTCCTGGATCTTGACGCCGTGGAAGACCTCCAGGCGCTCGCGCAGGCCGCGCAGGATGGAGATCGTGTCCTCGACGGTCGGCTCGTCCACCAGGACGGTCTGGAACCGGCGTTCGAGGGCCGCGTCGGACTCGACGTGCTTGCGGTACTCGTCCACGGTGGTGGCGCCGATCATGTGCAGCTCGCCGCGGGCCAGCATCGGTTTGAGCATGTTGCCCGCGTCCATGGCGCCCTCGGCCGCGCCCGCGCCGACCACGGTGTGCAGCTCGTCCACGAAGAGCAGGATCCGGCCCTCGGCTCCCTTGACCTCGGCCAGCACGGCCTTGAGGCGTTCCTCGAACTCGCCGCGGTACTTGGCGCCGGCCACCAGCGAGCCCATGTCGAGGGAGAAAACGGTCTTGTCCCGCAGCCCTTCGGGGACGTCGCCGCGCACGATCCGCTGGGCCAGGCCCTCGACGATCGCGGTCTTGCCGACACCGGGTTCGCCGATCAGCACGGGGTTGTTCTTGGTCTTGCGGCTGAGGATCTGGATCACCCGGCGGATCTCGGAGTCCCGGCCGATCACCGGGTCGAGGCGGCCGGTGCGGGCCTCCACCACCAGGTCGCGGCCGTACTTCTCCAGTGCCTCGTAGGCGGCCTCCGGGGTGGCGGAGGTGACCCGCTGGTTGCCGCGCACCCGGGTGAGGGCGGTCAGGAAGGCGTCCTTGGTGATCCCCTGCCCGGCCAGCCGGCGGCCGGCGGCGGTGGCCGGGCCCTCGTCCACCAGGGCGAGCACCAGGTGCTCGGTCGAGACGTACTCGTCCTTGAGCCGCCTGGCCTCCTGCTCCGCCGAGTTGAGGACCCGGGCGAGGCGCTGGGTGACCATCACCTGGCCGGGTGCGGCGCCCGGCCCGGTGGTGCGCGGGCGCGTGGCGAGGTCGGCCTCGACGGCCGTGCGCAGCGCGGCCGTGTCGGCACCGGCCTGGTCGAGCAGCCGGGCCGTCAGGCCGTCCTGCTGGTCGAGCAGCGCCAGCAGCAGGTGTTCGCCGTCGACCTCGTTCTGACCCAGGTGTACCGCGATGCTCTGGGCCTCCTGGAGGGCTTCCTGGGACTTCTGGGTGAGGCGGTTCATGTCCATGGGGTCGACTCCTTGGCGGCCTGCTCGCCGCGGCGCAGCGCGCTCTCCAGCCGGTCGATGCGGTCGAGCAGGTCGAGGACGAGTCCGATGGCGGCGTAGTTGAGGGACAGTCCGGTCCGCAGCCGCTGGACCCGGGCGATGACCTGCGGGGCCTCGGAGCGGAACCACAGCCGTCCGAGGCCGTCGCGTTCGGCGTCGACCAGCCCGAGGGCGACGAAGCGGCGGACCAGGTCGGGCCCCAGCCCGCTGCGGTGGGCGACGCCGTCCAGGGACAGCCGGTAGGGGCCGGCCCGGTGGATCAGCACCAGCGGGTAGCGGGCGCCGGCGGTGGAGGGCCCGGTGCCGTGGGCAAGAGGACGCTGCTGGGCGCTCATGTCTGCTTCCTCGGGTCTGTCTGCTTCCTCGGGTCGAAGGGCGAGACGGCGGCCAGTTCCTCGAACAGCTCGCGCTCACGCGGACTCGGCGAGGGCGGCACCATCACCCGGATCTCGGCGTAGAGGTCGCCCGGGGAGCCCTTGGGGTTGGGCATCCCCTCGCCGCGCAGCCGCAGCCGACGGCCGGTGGAGGTGCCCGGCGGGACGTGGACCTTGGCGGTGCCGCCCGGTCCGGTGACCGGGACGCTCGCCCCGAGCACGGCCTCCCAGGGGGTGACGGGCAGGTCGACGTGGACGTCGCGGCCCGCGAGGCGGTAGTGGGGGTGCGGGGCGATCCGGACCACCAGGTAGAGGTCACCGGCGGAGCCCGGACCACGGCCGCGGCCGCCCTCCCCGGCGAGCCGGATCCGCTGGCCGTCGACCACACCGGCCGGGACGTTCACGTCGTAGCCGCGCTCCCCGCCGGGCCCGCCGAGGGTGATCCTCCGTCGGCCGCCGCGGTGGGCCTCCTCCACGGTGAGCGTGAGTTCGGCCTCCTGGTCGGCGCCGGGGACCGCCCCGCCCCGGCCCGCCCGGCTCCCGAACATCCCGCCGAAGAGGTCCTCGAAGTCGACGCCGGAGGCGCCGAAGTCGCCTTCCGTCGTCCAGACCCGTCCGCCGCCCACGCCGGCCCCCCGGCGCCCGGCGAACGGATCGCTCCGGTGGGCACCCCCTCGGCCGAAGCCCTGGGCGGCGGCGACCCGTTCGTCGTAGTCCTCGGGTACCTGGCGGAAGTCACTGCCGAAGCGGTCGTAGCGCCTGCGGGTGTCGGGGTCGGAGAGCACGCCGTACGCCTCGTTGATCTCCTTGAAGCGCTCCTCGGCGGCGGGATCGCGGTTGACGTCCGGGTGGTGGCGACGGGCCAGGGTGCGGAACGCCTGCTGGATCTCGGCCGCGTCGGCGGTCCGCGGGACGCCCAGCACCTCGTAGTAGTCGCGTGCCATGGGGCTCTCACTCCTGCTTGCGGCTGACCGCCACCGCCGCCGGGCGCAGCTGGCGTCCGGGGGCTGCGCCGTAGCCGGGGCGCAGCACCCGGACGACGGTGCCCGGAGCGCTGTCCGGGTCGTCGACCACGGTGACCACGTCGTGCAGCGCCGGATCGAAGGGGACGCCGGTCTCCTCGTGGCGCGGGTAGCCGAGGCCCCTCAGCACCTCGACCGCCTGGTCCCGGACCGCCTGGACCCCCTGGACGATCGCCCCGGGGTCGGCACCCGCGTGGGCGAGGGCCAGTTCGAGGTTGTCGAGCACCGGGAGCCAGGCGGCGGCGACCCTGGCCCGCTCGGCCTCCAGTTCGCGGGGCCGTTCGCGGGCGTGGCGCTTGCGGAGGTTGTCCAGGTCGGCGAGGGCGCGTCGCCAGCGGTCCGTCAGCTCCTCGGCATCGGCGGCCGGCGGGCTCTGCGGTACGGGCGCCTCGGTGTTCGCGGGCTCCGGCGGCGGCGCGTCCTCGGGTGTGGGGGCCTGGTCGTGAACCGACATGACACCGCCTCAGTTCCGGTCGAAATCGGCGTCGATGACGTCGTCGTCGCCGCCCGAGGGCCCGCCGGACGGGCCTCCGCCCGGCTCCGTCCCCGGCTGGGTCCCGGGCCCGGCCGGTCCGGCGGAGCGGGCGGCGAGCGCGGCGAAGATCTGCTGGAGCTCGGAGCCGAGGCTGCGGGCGCGGTCCACCGGCGCCTCCTCCCGGACGGCGGTGCGGGCCTCCTCGATCAGCAGCTCGGCGCGGGCGCGCTCGTGCTGCGGGGCGGCGTCACCGAGCTCGCCCAGTCGCCGTTCGACCCGGTAGGCGGCCGCGTCCAGCTCGTTGCGGGCGTCCACCGCCTCGCGCAGCGCCTGGTCGGAGCTGCGGTTGCGCTCGGCCTCGGCGATCATCCGCTCGACCTCGGCCGGGTCGAGGTTGGAGCCCTCGCTGATGGTGATCGACTGTTCGGCGCCGGTGTCCTTGTCCTTGGCGCCGACCTTGAGGATGCCGTTGGCGTCGATGTCGAAGGTGACCTCGATCCGGGTCTGCCCGCGCGGCGCGGGCCTGAGGTTCTCCAGCCGGAAGCGGCCCAGCACCCGGTTGTCGGCGGCCAGTTCGCGTTCGCCCTGGAGCACCACGATGTCCACGGCCGGCTGGTTGTCCTCGGCCGTGGAGAAGGTCTCGGAGCGCCGGGCGGGGATGGTGGTGTTCCGTTCGATGATCCTGGTCATCACGCCGCCCGCGGTCTCCACGCCCAGCGAGAGCGGGGTGACGTCGAGCAGCAGCACGTCCTTGACCTCGCCCTTGAGCACCCCGGCCTGGACGGCGGCGCCCAACGCCACCACCTCGTCCGGATTGACGCTCATGTTGGGGTCCTTGCCGCCGGTCAGGCGCCGCACCAGTGCCTGCACCGCCGGGATCCGGGTGGAGCCGCCGACCAGGATGACCTCGTCGATATCGTTGTCGGTGACCTTCGCGTCGCCCATCGCCTGCTTCACCGGGCCCAGGCAGCGCTCGACCAGGTCGGCGGTGATCTGCTCGAAGGTGGACCGGCGGACGGTCTCGGTGAGGTGCTTGGGACCGGAGGCGTCCGCAGTGACGAACGGCAGGCTCACCTGGGTCTGGGTGACCGAACTCAGCTCGGTCTTGGCCTTCTCGGCCGCCTCGAACAGCCGCTGCAGGGCCTGCGGGTCCTTGCGGAGGTCGATGCCCTCGGTCTGCTGGAAGCCGTCCGCCAGGTGGTCGACCAGCCGGCGGTCGAAGTCGTCACCGCCCAGGTGCGAGTCGCCCGCCGTGGAGCGGACCTCCACCACGCCGTCGCCGACGTCCAGGATGCTGACGTCGAACGTACCGCCGCCGAGGTCGAAGACCAGGACGGTCTCGTGGCCCTTCTTGTCCAGCCCGTACGCCAGGGCCGCCGCGGTCGGCTCGTTGATGATCCGCAGCACCTCGAGGCCGGCGATCTTGCCCGCGTCCTTGGTCGCCTGCCGCTGCGCGTCGTTGAAGTACGCGGGCACCGTGACGACGGCCTCGGTCACCCGCTCGCCGAGCGACCTCCCGGCGTCCTCGGCGAGCTTGCGCAACACCTGCGCACTGATCTCCTCGGGCGCGTACTGCTTGCCCCGCACCTCGAAGCGGGCCACCCCGCCCGGACCCTCCACCACGTCGAAGGAGACAGCCTTGGCCTCGTCGGAGACCTCGTCGTAGCGACGGCCGATGAACCGCTTGGCGGAGGTGATGGTGCCCTTGGGGTTGAGAATCGCCTGCCGCCGGGCCAACTGGCCCACCAGCCGCTCACCGGTCTCGGAGAAGGCCACCACCGAGGGCGTGGTCCTGGCCCCCTCGGCGTTCGGGATCACGGCGGGCTCTCCGCCCTCCCAGACCGCGATGACCGAGTTGGTGGTACCCAGGTCGATACCGACTGCCTTCGCCATGAGAATCTCCTCCGTCGTGCCGCGGACCGGACGGCGCGGCCGCCGACACCACCCGCCCGCCCGGGCGCGCGACCTCCGCCCGGGCACACACCCGCTCGGGCCCACAGCCACACCTGCCGCAAGCCTCGCGCCGCGCCCCGCGCGACACCTCGCCCCGGCGGGACCAACCTGGAACGGTCCCCCGGTCCGCGAGGACGGGCAGGGCGGACGGGCAGCGCGACGGCGGCCTGCCGGTGAGGCCCCGCACCGGACGGCGTAGCGTGACAGTCGGGGGCGCGTGATGCTCGGGGCGCGTGACAGTCGGGGGCCGCTCGACGAGCCCCGGAGGGAGCTCCCATGAGCGCTGTCCCCTTCAGGACCGCGGCCTTCGCCCCGCACCCGACCGGGCTACCGGAGGCGGCCTTGCACACCCTGCTGCGCCGCACCACGGAGATGCTCGACGGCGCCGACGAGCGCGAGGTGCTGTGGGCCGCCCTGGACGCGATCGCCGCACTCGGCCCGTTCACGGCGGCAGCGGCCTACCTCCTGCACGACGGCCGGCCGCACCGGCGCCCGCCGCCGGGCGGGTCCGCCAACGGCGCACCGCCTTCGGAGCTCCCGGCGGTCGGCGCCCACCTGGACCGGCGGATCGCCGCCCTGCACGGCCGCAGCCGGCGCCTCGACCCCGCCGATCCCTGGCTGCGGGCCCTCGCGCTGCGCCACCACGGCCGCTGCCTCGGCTACCTCGTCGTCCGGGCCCGCACCGTGCCCACCGACGAGGAGATCGCCCTGGCCGACCTGCTCGCCCGGCAGGCCGCTGTCGCGCTGGCGAACCTCGCCCTGGCCCGCAGGGACCGCGCCCGCGCCGCGGAGCACGAGCGGCTGCGGAGCGCGGAGATCCGGCGCGCGGCCGACCTCGGCGCCACCGTCTCCGCCTTGGAGCGCGAGAGTGCCTACCACGAGGCGCTCTCCCGGGCGGCGGCCTCCGGCCGGGGCGAGGAGGACATCGTCCAGACGCTCCACGAACACACCGGTCTCCCGGCGCTGACCGAGGACCGCTTCGGCAACCTGCGGGTCTGGGCCGGCCCCGGCCAGCCCCCGGACCGCCCCCGGTCCGATTCCGGCCCCCGGAACGAGCTGTTGCACCGCGCCCGGCAGCAGCCCGGCGCCGCCCGCGAACGGGACCGGCTGGTCGCCCCCATCGCGATGGGCGACGACCTGCTCGGCCTGGTCGCCCTGGTCGACCCGGACCGGCGCGCGGACCGGACGGACACCTCGGCCCTCGAACGGACCGGCCTCGTCCTGGCACCGGTCCTCGCCCACCAGCAGAAACTCGCCGAGCTGGAGCCGCAGCTGCGCCGCGACCTCGTCGAGAAGCTGATCTCGGGCCAGGCCACCGAGGACGCCTTCACCCACGCCGCCGCCTTCGGCCACGACCTGCACCGGCCGCACCGCGTCGCCGTGCTCCAGTGGCCGGGACCGGCCGGCCAGGCGGCCCTCGGACACGCCGTCACCCGGGCAGCCGGGCAGCTGCGGCTGGACGTGCTCGTCGGCTCCCGCCGGGACACCACGATCGCGCTGGTGGCGGGCCTGGACTCCGGAGCCGCCCTGTACCGAGCCGTCTCCGAGGAACTCGGCAGCGCGGCCGGGGCCGTCGGAGTGGGTGGCCGCTGCGACTGCCCCGCCGACCTCCCGCACTCCTACGACGAGGCCACCCGTGCCCTGACCGTCCGCCGCAGATCCCAGGACCCGCACGGCAGCACCGACTTCGAGGAGCTCGGCCTCTACCGCATGATGGGCACCGGTGACGGTGAACGGGAAGCCGACCGCTTCGTCGGGGAGTGGCTCGGCGCCCTGCTGGACTACGACGCCCGCCACCACACCGAGTTGGTCACCACGCTCTCCCACTACCTCGAGAGCGGCGGCAGCTACGACGCGGCCTCCGAGACCCTCCGCATCCACCGGAGCACCCTGCGGTACCGCCTCCAGCGCATCCGCGAGATCACCGGCCACGACCTCGGCGATGCCGGGACCCGCCTCAACCTCCATGTCGCCACCCGCATCCGCAACGTCCTCGACCAACAGCCGGGTTGAGCCCGGCCCGGAGACGGTCCGCCGGGAGCTCCGCCCGCACTGCTGACCGGGTGCCAGTTCCCATCGGGTGGCATCGGTGGCACGCACACGAGCGCGAACCGCGCTCACCCGCAACCGACTTCATCGAACAGGCACGAACGGATCGGAGGCGGGCTAGCCTTGACCACGAACGCCCGCGGCGGATCAGCGGGTTGGTTCCGGCGGAGTGGCACAGCCCGATCGGGCCCACGCTGCCGGGTCACGGCCCGGATCAGGGGAAGTCCTCGTTCTGCCGCCCGATCGGAGGAGTCAGCACGTGAATGTCTGGCACACGAGCGAGGCTCGGCTCCACCCGGCGGATCACGAACTGATCGGCAGGGCCGTCGGCTTCATCCGCAACAACGGCATCGGGTCGGTGCTCGCGGAACTGCTGCCCGAGCTCACCCCGCAGGAGCGGCGGTCCCTGCGGTCGCACTGCTCGCTGGCCCACGTGGCCGTCCTGGTGTTCCCGCCCTCGCTCGCCGAACTCCGCCACGACCTCGGCACGCTCGGTCTGACAGCCCGCGAGCCGGTGCCGAGCACCGTGGTCCGTGATCGCCTGACCCGTCGTCACGGTCTGCCCGACGGCGCCCTGGACGTCGCCATCCTGCGCGCTCCGGTGCCCGGGGCGGACGGCGGCCGACCCGAGATCGAGGTGTTCGCCCTGGTCGTACCGCCGGGTTCGGAGCTCCGGGAGATCGTCGCCCGCGAGCGCAGCGAGCGCCATGAGTCCCACCTGGCGCTGGAGGTCGACGCTCCGGACAGCGTGGTCCTGACCGGCCTGCGCTCCGTACTGACCGGCCGGGGCGGCCTGGCCGCCGACGGCGGGGGCCACAACCCCCATGAGGACGGCACCGTCCTGTACTTCCGCAACACCGGCGGCAACCCGGCTGCCACGAACGGCACAACGGACGGCGCATCGGACCGCCACTGGCTCCGGCGCCTGGAACTCCACGCCCGGGGCCACCACCCCGCTGTGCTCGCCGAGCACGGCACCCACCGGCCGCAGGACCAGCCGAAGGACCTGCCGCAGGACCCGGCCAGGCACCTGCTGGAGCTGATGACGGGTGCCTGGACCACCCAGGCGATCGCGGTGGCAGCGGAGTTGGAGCTGGCCGAGCACCTGCCGGCACCGGGGCGTGAACCCGCCGCCGCCGTTCCCCCGGTCGAGGTGCTGGCGGACCGCACCGGGACCGATCCGCAGAGCCTGCGGCGCCTGCTGCGCTACCTCGAATCCCTGGGCCTCCTCACCCGGGCCGGGGAATCCTTCGCGCTGACCGAGCCGGGCCGGCTGCTCCGGCGCGACGTCCACCACTCGCTCCGCCCGCTGGCCCTGCTCTACGGGGGGCCGTTCTACCGGTCCTTCGGCGAGCTGGGCCACTCCGTGCGCACCGGACAGGAGGCGTTCCAACACCTCTTCGGGAAGGGCCACTTCGACCACTTCGCCGACCACCCCGAACTGGCGGAGCTCTTCGACCGCGCGATGGCCGCCGGCGCACCGATGTTCGAGCCGGTGGCCGAGTGCGCCGACTTCTCGACGGCCGAGCTGGTGGTGGACGTCGGCGGCGGCAACGGCGAACTGCTCGGCCGGATCCTCCGCCGGGCCCCGCACCTGCGCGGTGTGCTGTTCGAGCGCGCCCACGTGGTGGACGCCGCCCGCCGCAAGCTGGCCGAGGCCGGGTGCGCCGACCGGTGCGAGTTCGTGGTCGGGGACTTCACCCGTACCGTCCCCGAGGGCGGGGACGTCTACCTGCTCTCCCGGGTCCTGCACGACTGGGACGACGAACAGAGCCTGGCGATCCTGCGGCAGTGCGCGCGGGCCATGCCCGACCACGCCGGACTGCTGATCGTGGAACGCCTGCTGCCGGAGGACGGCGCACCGTCGCTGGCCGTGGCCTGGGACCTGCACATGCTCTGCAACGTCGGGGGCCGGGAGCGGACCGCCGGGCACTACCGCAGGCTGCTGGCCGAGGCCGGGTTCGAACTGCTCACGGTCTCGGACCTGCCGCTGGACGGCAGCCTGCTCCGCGCCCGTAAGAGCCCGCGCGGGGCGGACACCGGCGCGGAGCCAATCCCGGGGGGCACGGATGGCTGTCTCCGTCCATGACTATCTGACGGACCATCAAGACAGCTGCCCTGCCGGGCTATTGCGCACCCTGCCCGAGCTCTTCGCGGCGGCCGTCGAAGCCTTCGGTGACGCCCCCGCCGTCCTCGACGCGACCGGGGCGCGGTCCTGGTCGCAGTGGCAGCGCGACTCCGAGGCACTCGCCCGGGGCCTCCAGGACCTCGGGACGGGTGCCGGCGACGTGGTCGCCGTCCAGTTGCCGAACTCGTGGGAGTTCCTGGTCGCCCATGTGGCCGTCGCCGGGATCGGCGCGGTGCTGCTGCCCCTGCACCTGGCCCACGGCGAACGGGAGGTGCGCTCCCTCCTGGAGCGGGCCCGGGCGCACACACTGATCCGGCCCGCCCGGTACCGCGGCGCGGACGGGGAGACGCTCGGACGACGGCTGCTGGTCGACCTCGACCCGCTCGAACACGTCCTGCTCGTCGGGGACGAGGCAACCACGCCGACCCCGGCGGACGTTGTCGCGGCGCCCCGTACCGAGCCGGGCGGTGTCCGCTCGTTCGCGGAGCTCGTCCGCGACCGCCGGGGCGCCCGGCCTCAGCCGGTACGGGTGACGCCTGACATGCCGTTCGTCGTGGTGCCGTCCTCCGGCACCACGACCAGCCGCCCGAAGATCTGCATCCACTCGCACGGCGGCCTGCTGTCCAACGCTGCGGCCGTCGCCCGGGACGGCCGACTGCCCGGTGGCGACACCCTGGTGAGCGCCGGCCCGTTCACCCACCTCTTCGGTCTGCTGTCGGTGCACCTGTGCCTGCTGACCGGCAGTCGGCAGGCCCTGCTCCCCCGCTGGGACGCCGACGGCCTCCGGGAGCTCGCCGGGCGCACCGGCGCTACCGTGCTGTTCGCGGTCCCGGCCCAACTGCGCGACCTGGTGGAACGGTTCGGGCCGGGCGCCCCGTTCCGGCTGCGCGAGGTGCGCACCGGCGGCGCGGCGGTACCGGGCTCCCTGGTGACCGCCCTGCGCCGGCTCGTCGGCGCGAGGACCGTCGTCCAGTGGGGCATGTCCGAGCTGGGGGCCGGCACCGTCACCGCTCCCGACGACCCGCCCGAGCTCGCGGCCCGGAGCATCGGGCGGCCGCTGACCACCGGCAGCGCGCGGATCGTCGACCGGAACGGTGTCCCGTGCCCACCCCACGAGACCGGTGAACTCCAGTACCGGGGACCGCACATGTTCCGCGGCTACCTGGGCGACCCCGAGCTGACCCGCGCCGCGTTCACCACCGACGGCTGGCTGCGCACCGGCGACCTGGCCTCCCGCGACGAGGACGGCACGATCGCCTACCGGGGGCGTGACGCGGAGCTGATCAACGTCGGCGGCCTGGTCGATGGCCACCGGCGCCGACTACCTGCCACCGGAGAGCCCGCCGCGCCCCGGCACCGACTCCCAGCACTTCCCCGACTGGTGCGGTCTGTTCCGCACCAGGGAGCGGATGCTGCACGACCGGCTCACCGCCGGGCTGCGGGCCGCCGAGGCGGTTGGCACCGACCGCTTCACGGCCTGGAACGACCTGACCGACCTGGCACAGCAGCTCGCCGAAGCCCACGCCGCCCGCACCACGGCCGAGATCCTCCGGGAGCAGTGGCGGCCGGACCACCCGTCCGGAGAGGCACCCGTGCTCCGGGACCTGTACCGGCTCAGCTGCCTGGAGGAGATCTCGGCCCACGCGGCCTGGTATCTCGCCCATGGGCTGCTGACCCCGGCCGAGGTGCTCGCCCTCCCCGACCGGCTCAACGAGACCTGTCGGCGCCTGCTGCCGCAGGTGGAGGAGCTGACCGACCTCCTGGACGTCCCCCGGGCAGTCCTGCGCGGCCCGCTGGCCGACGTCGACTACGTCCGGGAGCTGGCACCCGGCCCCTGAACCGGGCACCCGTCGAGGATCGCTGAGCTCGGGTGCGGCGTGCTCAGGCGGCCGCCCGGGCGGCGAGCCACTCCCGGTACCAGGCGACGGTGTCGTCGAGGGTCCGCTCCAGCGGGACCGGGGCGAGGCCGAGGACGCGCTGGATGTCGGCGCTGTCCATCACCTGGGACTCGGTGTACTGGTAGAACATCTCCGCGAACTCGCGCATGAAGACCTCGTCGAACGGGCCGAAGGGCCGGGCCTCGTCCAGCACGACCACCGTGAGCGGGGTACCGACCCGGTCGGCGATCAGCGCGTGGATCTCCCGGGTGGTGCGGGCGGGGGCGGTGGGGAGGTGCCAGACCCGGCCGTCCGCCTCGGGGTGCTCGCCGAGCGTGGCGAGACCGGCGGCCACGTCGCGGATGTCGGTGTAGCTGTGCGGCAGGTCCAGGTCGCCCAGGCCCAGCACCTCGCCGCCGGTCAGCGCCCCGGGGAAGACCGCACCGCCGAGGGTGGAGTTGACCACACCGGGGCCGACGAAGTCCGCCGAGCGCCCCAGGACCACCCCGGCCCGGCCCGCGCGGTGCGCGTCGAGGTAGATCGCGTCCAGCTCGGCGCGCATCCGGCCCTTGCGGCCGGTGGCGTTCCAGGCCGTCTGCTCCGTCATCGGAACCCCGCCGGTCGGACCGTACGGGTAGAGGGTGTCGAGGACGACCAGCCGGGCGCCGGCGGCCTCGACGGCCGCCAGGACGGCGCGCTGGATCTTCGGCATCACCTCGACCTGCAGGTGGTAGGCGACGTTGACGCAGTGGTACACCACGGCCGCGCCTTCGACGGCGGCGAGCGCCCCCTGGGCGGTGCTCACATCGGCCGCCCGGCGCTCCACCCCGTCGGGCGCGGGCCCGTCGCCCGCCCGGTCCACCAGGCGCACCGCGTGGCCGCGTCGCGCCAGCTCCCCGGACAGGGTGCTTCCGGCCGGCCCGGCCCCGAGTACGACGTGCAGCTGCTGCTGGGTTCCGCTCATGTCCGTCTCCCGATGTCTCGTCCCGCACGGCCGCCGGGCCTGCGAGTGATGCTCAATCGCTTGTGTTAGAGACTATAACTGTTGCGAGATGTCATCGCAACAGGAAGACGGAACAGCGAGCTGACTGGCCATTGCTAAGGTGAGTGGCAGTAACGGAGAGAGGGACACCGTGGACGCCGTACCCCCGACCAGCCCGCGCTCGCGCTACCGGGAGCAGACCCGCAACGAGATCAAGCAGGCCGCACTGCGCCAGCTCGCCGACAGCGGAGCCTCCGGCCTCGCCCTGGTGAAGATCGCCAAAGAGCTGGGGATGTCCGGGCCGGCGCTCTACCGCTACTTCGCCAGCCGCGACGACCTGCTCGGCGCACTGATCACCGACGCGTACGAGGACATCGCCACCGCGCTCACCGCCGTCGACCTCACCGGCAGCCCGCGCGCCGCCCTGCACCTGCTGGCCGAGACCTACCGCGCATGGGCCGTCACCCAGCCCCACCGCTACCTGCTGATCGAGGGCACCCCGGTGCCCGGCTACACCGCTCCCCCGCAGACCCTGGAGCACGCCCGCGCCGCCCTCGGCCCGTTCCTCACCGTCTTCGCCACCGGCCGCCCGACCCCGCCGGTGGGCCCCGTGATCGCCGAGATGCGCAGCTGGGCCGAGCGTGACGCCCCGGTCGCCGCCTGGGTCGCCGGCCACCTGCCGGCGGCGGACCTTGCCGCTGCGGGCACCGCACTGGCCGGCGCCGTCCTCGCCTGGTCACAGCTGCACGGCACCGTCAGCCTCGAAGTCTCCGGCCAGTACACCGGGATGGGGCACTCCGCGGCCACGCTGCTGACCGCCCAGACCGATCTCCTCGCCGACGCCTTCGGCCTCCACTGACCGCCCGCTCACCCCGGACCGTACGGCCACCGTCCGAACCCGGGGTGCGCCCTCAGGGCGCAGCGGTCATCGTGGAATGACCCCGCCCGGTCCTGCTGCTCCCGGTCTTACCGCCGGGTCGCCGGACACGACGAGGACAGCGAGGAGCGCAGCCATGGCCGACCGCACCGCACCCCCGCCGGTGGACCTGCCCGCCCTGAAACAGCGTCTGGGCCGCACGGGCGTCTGGCTCGCGTCGCTCTCCACGGTGTCCGCGGACGAGGAACGGCGCGCCGTCACGGCCATCGAGGAACTCGGTTACGGGACACTGTGGTTCGGCGAGGTCCCCGCCGGCAAGGAGTCACTGGCCCATGCGGCCGTCCTGCTGTCCGCGAGCCGCCACCTGATGATCGCCACCGGTATCGCCAGCATCTACGGCCGCGACGCGACCGCCGCGGCCAACGGCGCCAACACACTCTCCGAGGCGTGGCAGAACCGTTTCGTCCTGGGCCTCGGCGTCAGCCACCTACCGCTGGTGAGCAGCCGCGGACACGACTACGGCAAGCCGGTGGCCACCATGCGGGCCTATCTCGACGCCATGGACGCCACACCCTTCGCGGCACCGCTGCCCGGGCGGGTGCCGCGGGTGCTCGCCGCGCTGCGCCCGAAGATGCTGGAGCTCGCCGCGACTCGGGCCCAGGGGGCCCACCCCTACTTCGTCACGCCCGAACACACCCGCAGGGCCCGGGAGGTGCTCGGTCCCGGCCCGCTGCTCGCACCCGAGCAGGCCGTGGTGGTCGACACCGACCCCGAGCGGGCGCGGGCCACCGCCCGCGAGTACGCAGCGGTCTACCTGGCCCTGCCCAACTACCTGGGCAACCTGCGCGAACTGGGCTACTCCGACTCCGACTTCGACAGCGGAGGCAGCGACGCACTCATCGACGCGGTCGTCCCCTGGGGCGACCCACAGACGCTGGGCGAGCACATCCGGGCGCACTACCGGGCCGGTGCCGACCATGTCGCCGTACAGCCCATCGCGCAGACACTCGACCGCCAGCTGGAAGACCTGCGCCGGCTGGCCCCCGCCCTGACCCACTGACCGGTCGCCCGGCAGCACCGCACCCGCCACAACTCACAGCACGCAGAACCCGGTCACCCCCGGGCCGCGTCGAGGAGTGTCCGCGCCAGCTCACGCGGCCGGGAGAACATCGGCCAGTGGCCGGTGTCCAGTTCGACCAGCCGCCAGTGCTCACTGTTCAGCAACTCGGCCACGTCGTCGTTCGGTTCGGCGCCGTCGAGCAGGCACTTGACGTACGTGGCCGGAAGCCCGTCGAGCGGCCGCGCCAGCACCGCGGGCTCGGTCAGGGTGGCGCCCGGGTGCGGTGTCGAACTGCCCACGATCCGGGCGATCTGTCCGTCGGTGAGCCCCTGGCCGACGTAGTCGGCCGCGGTCAGCGGCGCCCAGAACCCTCCGTTCGCGGCGATCGACGCCTCCACCGTCGCCCGGCCGTCCGGCCGGCCCGACACGAACGACTCGCCGTCGGCCGGGACGTTGGAGTCGACGAAGACCACCCGGGCCAGCCGGTCGCCGATCCGCTCGGCGGCCTGACCGACCGGGATGCCCGAATAGCTGTGCCCGACCAGGACGACGCCACGCAGATCGAGGCGTTCGACCTCCCCGACGATGTCGTCCACATGGGTCTGCTGCCCGGCCGGCACACCCTGTCGGTCGGCGAGGCCGGACAGCGTCAACGGATGGACGTTGTGGCCGGCCGCACGCAACTCCGGCACCACCTCGTCCCACGCCCACGATCCGAGCCACGCACCCGCAACCAGTACGAATTCCGTCATGGCGGCAAGATGGCGGAGCGGTCCGACAACCGCCCCGGAACCACCTCCGGTACCAACGCGAGCCGGCCTCGGCCACGAGCCGAGGAGCACTGGCACGACGGCGCGGCCTTCGCAGATACGAGGTTCCCGCGCACGCAGCCCGCAGACTCCGACGTAAGCCCTGTGGACGCCGGGCCGGCCCCGGCCCGTCCCACCAGCCCCAGGAGAGCCGCCATGCTCGGTCTCGAACTCGTCGTGCTGCTCTGCATCGCAGTGCTGTTGAGCACGACCGGGGCCGAGCACGCCCGGATCGCGCCGCCGGTCCTGCTGCTCGTCGCCGGCGTCCTGCTCGGGTTCATCCCGGCACTGCGGGAGGTGCAACTGCCGCCGGAGGTGGTGCTGCTGCTGTTCCTGCCGGTGCTGCTGTACTGGGAGAGCCTGACCACCTCCCTGCGGGAGATCCGCTTCAACCTGCGCGGCATCGTCCTGCTGAGCACCGTGCTGGTCATCACCACGGCCGCCGCCGCTGCCGCCACCGCGCACGCCCTGGGGCTGCCCAACGGGCCGGCCTGGGTCCTGGGCGCCACCGTCGCACCGACCGACGTGACGGCGGTGGGCGTGGTCGCCCGGCTGCTGCCCCGCCGCAACCTCACCGTCCTGCGCGCCGAGAGCCTGATCAACGACGGCACCGCCCTGGTCATCTACGGCCTCGCCGTCGGCATCACGGTCGGCCAGCAGCACCTCGGCACCCTGCACGTCAGCCGGCTTTTCGTGGTCGCCTACGCCGGCGGCGCGCTGATCGGGACGGTCACCGCGTACGGGGCGCTGTGGGTGCGCCGCCGCCAGGCGGACCCGCTGCAAGGGCAGGTGACGATGCTTCTGACCCCCTTCACCGCGTTCCTGACCGCCGCGACGATCGGGGCGTCCGGTGTGGTCGCCGTCGTGGTGTGCGGGCTGATCGTGAGCCAGGCCAGCCCACGGATGGTGCGCGCCGACATGCGCCTGCAGGCGCAGGCGTTCTGGACGGTGGCCACCTTTCTGCTCAACGGCGCCCTGTTCGTCCTGGTGGGCCTGGAACTCCAGTCGGCCGTCCGCGGCCTCACCAGCACCGCCCTGCCGCGCGCCCTGACCACGGTCGTCGTCGTCACGGCGGTACTGGTCGGTGTGCGCTTCGCCTTCCTGTTCGCCAGCGCCTACCTGATCCGTGCGCTCGACCGCCGTCCCCAGCAGCGGCTGCGGCGCTACAGCAACCGCGCCCGCGTCGTCAGCGGGCTCTGCGG
This sequence comes from Saccharothrix sp. ST-888, assembly GCF_000955975.1. Classification (GTDB taxonomy): domain Bacteria; phylum Actinomycetota; class Actinomycetes; order Streptomycetales; family Streptomycetaceae; genus Kitasatospora. The sequence goes on along the minus strand of NZ_JYJF01000117.1, from coordinate 5,005 downwards.
CTTCCGCGGCGTCGTCTCCCTGGCCGCAGCCCTCGCCGTGCCCCGCCGGCTCCACTCGGGTGCGCCGTTCCCCGACCGCGACATGATCGTCTTCGTGACCGGCGGGGTCATCGCCCTCACCCTGCTGCAAGGGCTCGTGCTGCCCGCCGTGGTCCGCTGGGCCCGACTGCCGCACGACACCGCCCTCCGGGACGAGCGCCGACTCGCCGACACCCTCGCCACCGAGGAGGCCCTCAGGGCCCTGCCGCAGGTCGCCGCCGACCTCGGCACCAGCCCCGAAGTCGTCGACGACCTGCGCCTCGAGTACGAGAAACACCTCATGACCGTCCGCGCCCGCGGCACCGACGACCACCCGGCCGTGCGGTACGAGCAGGACTACACCACCCTCCGCCTCGCCCTCATCGCCCACAAACGGGCCGCCGTCGTCAGACTCCGCGACGAGCACCGCATCGACGACACCGTGCTGCGCCAGGTACAGGAGCGGCTCGACATCGAGGAGGTACGCCTGACCCAGCGCGGCGCCGTCGACTGACCCGGCGCCGCCCGTTCGCGTTCAGCGTGTCCCGCCGGACAGCCGGACCGGGCATCGCACGATCGAGTTCGGCGGCGGAGCGGCGAGGGGTTTCCGGCTGTGCCCATACGATTTCACGTGGACCCGATTCCTGTTCACTCCTCCGAGTGACTGTTCGTGTCCATTTGATCCGATACGACCCGGCTCGCCATATTCTTCCGCTGACGAACTTCTTGTCGGCACCCACGCCGCAGGTCCCCGGAGGAGTCGAATCACATGTTGGACGAAATCGTCCGTGCCGCAATCCACCCCGCGATCGGGATCGCCCGGGTCGGAAACTCGCCCGAGGAATACTTCCTCGCACCGGAGGTGCCCGATCCCGAGCCACGGGATCCCGGCTTCTACAAGGACTCGACCGGCGCGGTCAAGCGGGAGGCGGCCCGCTTCCGGGTCTACGGCTACAACGCGCAGGGCAAAGTGGTGGCCGAGCTGACGGCGGAGAACGCCGACCTCCGGTGGAGCGCGCACCTGGCGAACAAGAAGTCCGCCTGGTACCAGTTCCAGCTCGCGCTGGACATTCCCGACTCCGCCCTCGCCAAGCCCTCCGAACTGCGGAACAAGGACATCGTCGGTGACCGCCGCAAGGAATTGGTCATCGATGCCGGGGAGATCGCCATCTCCGGGCGGAACATCTCCGGCCCCGATTTCCATTTCCGTCGCGGCACCTTCATGAAGAAGGAGGTCTATCTCGGCGAGTTGCGCACCGACGAGGCCGGGAATCTGCTGGTTTTCGGCGGATTCGGCCAGTCGGCCTCCTTCGACGGCAGGCCGGCGAACACCTTCGCCAACAACGACGGCTGGCACGACGACATCGCCGACGGGCCGGTCACCGCGAGCGTCACCGTCGGCGGCCGCGAGCTGCCGGTGGACCCGGCCTGGGTGCTGGTCGGCCCGCCGAACTACGCGCCGGCGCTGAAGGGCATCCGCACCCTGTACGACCTGCTGTACGACGTGTTCGTCAGCAACGGTTCACTGCCGTTCCCGGAGAAGGTCTCCTTCGCCCGGCACATCGCGCCGGTACTGCAGCGCTTCTGTGACCACCAGTGGGTCAACCAGGGCTTCGCCGGGTACTACGGGCACAACGGCCTCGGCCACTTCGCGACCCCGGAGATGCTCGCCCGGCTCAGCAGCACCGCCACCACCCGCCGGGCCCTGCGCCGTCAGGTCTTCAACGCCCTGCGCGACTTCGGACGGGACGGCGGCTCGCCCGTGCCGTGGCCCTGGCTGTACGGCGACGGCATGGCCATCCCGCCCCGCACCGCGCTCCAGTACATGGCGCTCTCCCCGACCCAGTACCGGATGTTCCAGTACTGGGCCGACGGGGAGTTCACGGACGACTGGTCCCAGTCCCTCGCCATCCCGGTGCCCCGGGACCTCGACGCCGTGCCGCTCGGCGGGCGGCCGGACGCGCTCGACCGCGCCGCGCTGGACTTCTGCCTGGCCGACGCCTTCCACCCGGGCTGCGAGGTCACCTGGCCGATCCGCCACCCGTCGATGTACCGGGCGCCGTTCCGGATCCGCCACCGTCCGTCCGACCAGCCCGAGCCGTCGTACGGGCCCCAGCTCACCTCCGAGACGGCGCTGTCCGTCAACGGCCCGCTGTACGCCCAGGGCCCCGGCGACCTCAGCCGCTGGATGGCCGTGCCCTGGCAGACCGACACCGCCAGCTGCCGCTCCGGCTACGAACTCGCGCTCAGCCCGCGCTACGACCCGTACCTGCCGAGTTTCTGGCCCGCCCGGGTGCCCAACCACGTGCTCACCGAGGACGACTACCGCGTGGTCGTGGACGAGAGCCGGCCGCTGGCGGAGCGCACCGAGGCCTTCGAGCGGCGGGCCGTCTGGCTGCGCGGACTCCGGGGACAGAACACCCAACAGCTCAACCAGATGATCGACGACTGGTTCCGGCTCGGCATCGTCGAAGTACGCGACGGCGCCAGGGACTTCCCCGACCGGATCCAGGTGGAGTCGCAGCCGTCGATCGACCTGACCGGCGTGCCGCTCACCCAGAACCTGGTGACCCTGCACGTGCCGCAGGCCGCCGCCGCCGACCCTGCGGTCGCCGCCGCGGCCGTCGACCAGGCGATCGCCGTCAGCGGCTACACCGCCGAAGAGGTGACGGCCGGCTTCATCGACAAGGTCTCGCCGTTCCGCGACAACGTCTGATGGCCGCGCGACCGGCCGGCCGCCGCACCGACGAGGGCGGGAGCTTCGACGTACTCGTGGTGGGCGGCGGGCCGGCCGGGTCGGCCGCCGCGCTGACCCTGGCCCGCGCCGGTCGCTCCGTCCTGCTCGCCGACGCCGGCACCGGCCCGCCGAAGATCGGTGAGTCACTACCCTCGGCGGCCCGCGTCCTGCTGCGCGACCTCGGCGCCGGCGACCGGCCGGTGAGCGACGGACATCTGCCCTGCTACGCCAACCTGTCGTCCTGGGGCTCGCCCGCGCTGGACCGGCTCGACTTCATCCGCGATCCCAACGGTCCTGGCTGGCATCTGGACCGGCGCAGGTTCGACCGGGTACTGCGCGAGGAGGCCCGCGCGGCCGGGGCCGAGATGGCGGAGCGCACCTCCGTCCGCCGGGTGGCCCGCCGCCCGGAGGGCGGCTGGACGGTCACGCTGCGGGGTGCGCCATCGGTGCGGGGCCGGGTGGCGGGGCCGGCGGCCGAGCGGGTGGTGCGGTGCGCGTGGCTGGTGGACGCCAGCGGACGCGGCCGGGCGATCGCCGCACCCCGCCGGGCCGGCCACCGGCGTACCGACCGGCTGGTCGCCAGCTGCCTGGAACTGGCACCCGCCACCGGCCGGCCGGGCGAACAGTCGTCACTGGTCGAGGCCACCGAGGACGGCTGGTGGTACACCACCCTCCTGCCCGAGGGCCGACGGCTGGTGGCCTACTTCACCGACGCCGACCTCGCTCCACCGGCGCCACGCGACGCCGCCGATTTCACCCGGCTGCTGGCCCGGACCAGCCACATCGCGCCCCGGGCCGAGGCCCATCCGCTGCCCGCACAGGCCCGGACCCGTCGGGCCCCGGCGCACTCGGCGCACCTCGACTCGCCCGTCGGCGAGGGCTGGATCGCCGTCGGGGACGCCGCCACCGCCTTCGACCCGATCTCCTCGCAAGGCATCCTCACGGCCCTCTACACCGGCATGGCGGGCGCCCGCGCCCTGAACCGGCACCTGGCGGGCGACGACGGTGCCCTGTCCTCCTACCGCACCGACGTAGCGGCCCTGCTCGCGGCGTACCGGCGCAATCACCTTGCGGTGTACGCGCTGGAGCAGCGCTGGTACGACCACCCCTTCTGGCAGCGCCGCCACCCGACCCTCACGGCAACGGAATGACCGCCCGTCACGACCGCGGAACATCACCACACTCAACGCCTGACCCACCCCGGATGCCCGGGAGCATACGGCCGAGGGCGCTCGGCATGGCGTGCGATCCGTCGGGGCGGATCACCGTACGACGACGGTGGCCCGGCAGGTGCCGGGCCACCGTCGCGCGGTGCCCGCTCTTCACTCTCAGGTCTGCGCGTCCGCCTCAGGTCTGCGCGTCCGCGCACTGAGGATGTCCCCAGCTCTGGCCGACCTTCGTGATCTTGTCGCCCTTGGCGTAGGGACGGGCACACGGGCAGGTTCCGGGGAACCGTGCGGACAGCGTCCGCGAGCCGCCCGAGGAACTCCGCTTCCGCGCGGGCGAGGCCGCGGGGCGGTCGCCGCGCGCCGGGGAGGCCCGGACCGGGTCGGGTACGGGCAGGTCGGCCGCGGTGCCGCCGGCGGCCTGCTGGGTGCGGGCGGCGTCGCTGGCGGCCTTGTCGGCGATCGCGTTCAGCGGATCGCCGTTCACCTGGTGGGCCGGGACATACACGAAGGTGACGTCCCTCCCCTCCAGGAGGGCGTCGATGCGCTGGATCAGCTCGCGGTTGGCCACCGGCTTACCGGCGGCGGTCTTCCAGCCGTTGCGCTTCCACCCCTTCAGCCACTTCGTCACCGCGTCGCGGGTGTAGGTGCTGTCGAGGCGGACCTCCAGAGCAGTGGTGTGGTCCGTCGCGGCCAGCAACTGCTCCAGCGCGGTCAGCTCGCCGACATTGTTGGTGCTGTGCCCGAGCGGACCGGCCTGCCAGCGCTGCGGAGCCCCGGTGCCGTCCGCGACCACGAAGGCCCAGGCTGCCGGCCCGGGATTCCCTTTTGCTGCTCCGTCACACGCCGCGACGATTCTCTCGACCATGCCCTCGATGATGCCAGGCCGCCATCCGTGCCGGGTGCGGCAGGTCGTCCGCTCACGGAAGGACGGGACCGGCCGGCACCGCCGCGTCACTGCCGACACCGCCGTGCAGCCCGGTGCCGGGCCGGACCCGGCAACAGTCGGCCCCGGCGACCGCGCGATGGCCGGGGCCGACTGCTTTCCGAATTCCGACTGCTCGGTGCGCCGGGCGGGGAACCG
>NZ_JYJF01001155.1 GCF_000955975.1 Saccharothrix sp. ST-888 | reverse complement strand
CACCGGTGGTGAGGACCAGCTCGCGCTGCGGCCGTCCGGCCTGTCCGTCCGCCGTCTGGTGCGGGCGGCCAGGAGCGACGCCGCCGACTGGAAGCCGCGCGGGACGGTCCTGGTCACCGGCGGTACCGGTGCTCTGGGCGGACAGGTCGCCCGCTGGCTGGCCGGCAACGGTGCCGAGCACCTGGTGCTGACCAGCCGCCGGGGCCCGGACGCCCCCGGCGCCGACGAGCTG
>NZ_JYJF01001154.1 GCF_000955975.1 Saccharothrix sp. ST-888 | reverse complement strand
GTTCAGCCGGTTGCGGAGCTCGACCGCCGTCAGCGAGTCGAAGCCCAAGGCCCGGAAGGCCCTGGCCGGTTCGACCGACTGCGCACCGAGGTAGCCGAGAACTCCGGCCACCTCTCCGCGCACCAGCTCCAGAAGCGCACGGTCCCGGTCCGCCTCGGACAGTCCGGCCAATCGGGCCTTCAGTCCGGCCGCTTCACCGTCCGCACCGCTGCCGGTGGCCTCGGCCGCCTTC
>NZ_JYJF01001153.1 GCF_000955975.1 Saccharothrix sp. ST-888 | reverse complement strand
CGTTCCTGTTCACGGGGCAGGGGAGTCAGCGGGTCGGGATGGGCGCCGAGTTGTATGCGGCGTTCCCGGTGTTCGCCGGGGCTTTCGACGCGGTGTGTGTGGAGTTGGACGGGCACTTGGAGCGTCCGCTGCGCGAGGTGATGTTCGCGGGTGAGGACGGTCTGCTGGATCAGACGGCCTACACGCAGCCCGCGCTGTTCGCGGTTGAGGTCGCGCTGTTCCGGTTGGTGGAG
>NZ_JYJF01001152.1 GCF_000955975.1 Saccharothrix sp. ST-888 | reverse complement strand
AGGTAGTCCTGGCCGTTGGTACCGACGAACACCCCGGCCTGGCTTCCGCGCAGCGCGGCCGGGTCGATCCCCGCCCGCTCGAACGCCTCCCAGGACGTCCCCAGCAGCAGCCGCTGCTGCGGGTCCATCGCCAACCCCTCGCGCGGCGAGATGCCGAAGAAGGTCGGGTCGAACTCGGCTGCCTCGTAGAGGAATCCGCCCTCGCGGGTGTACGCCGTGTTCGCCTGCTCGACGT
>NZ_JYJF01001151.1 GCF_000955975.1 Saccharothrix sp. ST-888 | reverse complement strand
CGACTACCCGTCGGCGACCGCGCTGGCGGAGCACCTGCGGAGTGAACTCCTGGGCCAGGAGCCCGAGATCACGGCGTCGGTGCCGGTGGTGGCTGCCGTCGATGACGAGCCGATCGCGATCGTCGCGATGAGCTGCCGCTTCCCCGGCGTGGTCACCACGCCCGAGGAGCTGTGGCAGCTGCTCGTCGCGGGAGGCGACGCCATCGCCGACTTCCCGACCGACCGAGGCTGGGAC
>NZ_JYJF01001150.1 GCF_000955975.1 Saccharothrix sp. ST-888 | reverse complement strand
GACCGCGGTGGCCGTTCCTTCGGCGACCGTGACAACCGCTCGGGTGGCTTCGCCGGCCGCGACCGCGACGACCGCGGCAGCCGTTCCTTCGGTGACCGTCCGGCCCGTTCGTTCGGTGACCGTCCGGCCTTCGGTGACCGCAACCGGGACGACCGCGGCGGCAACACCCGTCCGTTCGCCCGCCGCGACGACCACCGCTCCGGTGGCCGTCCGCAGGGTGGCTTCGCCGGCCGCG
>NZ_JYJF01001149.1 GCF_000955975.1 Saccharothrix sp. ST-888 | reverse complement strand
CGACGGCGCGAACGCCGCCTCCATGACCTTGCGCGCCTCGGGGATCTCGTTGAAGAGGCTGATCCGGCGAACCGCGACGGTCTCGGCCGCCACCCGGTCGCAGTCCACATCGGCGATGGTGAGGGCGATGTCACCGCGGTCCAGCGCGTGCTGCATGGCAGTGATCGCCAGACCCGGTGCCATTCCGACGACGCCGTCGCGGCGCAGGCGCTCGGCGACGAGATCCTCGGTCGCCA
>NZ_JYJF01001148.1 GCF_000955975.1 Saccharothrix sp. ST-888 | reverse complement strand
CCTTCGGTCTTGAGGGCCCGGCGGTCACGGTCGACACGGCGTGCTCCTCGTCGCTGGTCGCTCTGCACTGGGCGATCCAGGCGCTGCGCAACGGCGAGTCCACGATGGCGCTGGCCGGCGGTGTGACCGTGATGGCAACGCCGGAGACCTTCGTGGACTTCAGCCGTCAGCGCGGCCTGTCGGCCGACGGCCGCTGCAAGGCGTTCTCGGCGGACGCTGACGGCACCGGCTGGGGC
>NZ_JYJF01001147.1 GCF_000955975.1 Saccharothrix sp. ST-888 | reverse complement strand
CACCAACCTCCGTACCACCGTGGAGTTCGCCGACGCGACGCGTGCGCTTCTCGAGGAGCACGGCGTCGGGACCTTCGTCGAGGTCAGCGCACACCCCGTTCTTGCGATGGCTGTCCAGGAGAGCATCGAGGCGGCCCGCCGGGACGCGGTGGCGTTCGGGACGCTGCGCCGTCACGAGGGCGGTCTGGAGCGGCTGTTCGCGTCGCTGGGTGAGGCCCAGGTGCGCGGTGTCGCGG
>NZ_JYJF01001146.1 GCF_000955975.1 Saccharothrix sp. ST-888 | reverse complement strand
TTGAGCACCGAGGCTTCGGCACCCGAGATCACCACCGAGTTCGGGCCGTTGACCGCCGCGACACCCACCTCGGCGCCCAGCAGCGGCAGGACCTCCTCCGCGGACGCCTGCACCGCCACCATCGCCCCACCGGCGGGAAGCGCCTGCATCAGCCGGCCACGAGCCGCCACCAGAGCCGCAGCATCAGCCAGGGAGAGGACCCCGGCGACGTGTGCAGCGGCCAGCTCACCGATCGAG
>NZ_JYJF01000116.1 GCF_000955975.1 Saccharothrix sp. ST-888 | reverse complement strand
CCAGCTGGTGATCGGCTGCGACTCCGTCCTGGAACTGGACGGCCAGGCCCTCGGCAAGCCCGCCGACGCCGCCGAGGCGCTGGCCCGCTGGCAGTCCATGCGCGGCCGGGACGGCGTGCTGCAGACCGGGCACTGCGTCATCGACACCGCCACCGGCAAGCAGTCCTCGGCGACCGCCGCCACCACCGTCCGCTTCGGCGACCCGGACGACGCCGAGGTGGCCGCGTACATCGCGTCGGGCGAACCGCTGCACGTGGCCGGGGCGTTCACCCTGGACGGCCGCTCGGCGCCGTTCATCGACGGCATCGACGGCGACCCGGGCAACGTGATCGGCCTCTCGCTGCCGCTGCTGCGCCGCCTGCTGGCCGACCTGGACGTCCGGCTGACCGACCTCTGGAGCTGACCGGCCGTCGCGGCGCGCCGCGCCGCAGGGTCGTCGGGTCCACTACCACGTCCACGGCCGGGCCCGACCGGGTCCGACCTGCCCGGCTGGCGGATTTCAGGCCCAACCGGACCATTCGGGCCGATTTCGGAACCGCGCTGCGGATCCTGACAGATCCGGGCCCTCACATCTGTCGCTCCGGCCCACTCCCGCCGAACAGAGCGGCCGATAGGCTGGCGCCGCTGCCGTCGAGCGACTGTGGCGAAGGCCACGGCACCCGGCAGGGCGCCGCGGACTCCCGCAGGCCGCCGACGACCACCCCACACAGCCTCCTCCACCTGCAAAGCGTCCCGCTCCGTGCTCGATTGATCACGAATCAGTGTCACGCTCCGTGTGGGCAAGCTCACCACCTGGGGCTACTCGCCGGTATGACCCGGCAATCCCTAGACTCAACGAGGTTCAAGAAGGGAGCCACAGTGCGCAAGGTGCTCATCGCCAATCGCGGGGAAATCGCCGTCCGCGTCGCCCGGGCCTGCCGGGATTCCGGTATTGCCAGCGTCGCCGTGTACGCCGAACCGGACCGGGACGCGCTGCACGTCCGCGCGGCCGACGAGGCCTACGCGCTCGGCGGCGACACCCCCGCCACCAGCTACCTGGACATCGCCAAGGTCCTCCAGGCAGCCGCCGACTCGGGTGCGGACGCAGTCCACCCGGGGTACGGCTTCCTGTCGGAGAACGCCGAGTTCGCCCAGGCCGTGCTGGACGCGGGCCTGACCTGGATCGGCCCGCCGCCGCAGGCCATCCGCGACCTCGGTGACAAGGTGACCGCCCGGCACGTCGCGCAGCGCGCGGGTGCGCCGCTGGTCGCGGGCACGCCGGACCCGGTGTCGGGCGCGGACGAGGTCGTGGCGTTCGCGTCCGAGCACGGTCTGCCGGTGGCCATCAAGGCCGCGTTCGGCGGTGGCGGGCGCGGCCTGAAGGTGGCCCGCACGCTGGAGGAGATCCCGGAGCTGTACGAGTCCGCGGTCCGCGAGGCCGTGGCCGCGTTCGGGCGCGGCGAGTGCTTCGTCGAGCGCTACCTGGACAACCCCCGGCACGTGGAGACCCAGTGCCTGGCGGACAGCCACGGCAACGTGGTCGTCGTCTCCACCCGTGACTGCTCCCTGCAGCGCCGCCACCAGAAGCTGGTGGAGGAGGCTCCGGCGCCGTTCCTGACGGACGAGCAGAACGCCGAGCTGTACCGGGCGTCCAAGGCGATCCTCCGCGAGGCGGGCTACGTCGGCGCCGGCACCTGTGAGTTCCTGGTCGCGCAGGACGGTCTGATCTCCTTCCTGGAGGTCAACACCCGCCTCCAGGTGGAGCACCCGGTCTCCGAGGAGGTCACCGGGATCGACCTGGTCCGCGAGATGTTCCGGATCGCCGACGGCGAGGAGCTCGGCTACGACGACCCCGAGGTCCGCGGGCACTCGTTCGAGTTCCGGATCAACGGCGAGGACCCGGGGCGCAACTTCCTTCCGGCGCCGGGCACGGTGACGCTGTTCGCGCCGCCGTCCGGTCCGGGTGTCCGGCTGGACGCGGGCGTGGAGAGCGGTTCGGTGATCGGCCCGGCGTGGGACTCGCTGCTGGCCAAGCTGATCGTCACGGGCGCGACCCGCAAGCAGGCGCTGCAGCGGGCGGCGCGGGCGCTGGCCGAGTTCAAGGTCGAGGGCATGGCCACCGCGATCCCGTTCCACCAGGCCGTGGTCACCGACCCCGCGTTCGCGCCCGAACTCACCGGCAGCGACGAGCCGTTCACGGTCTTCACCCGCTGGATCGAGACCGACTTCAACAACACCATCCCCGCCTTCACCGGCGCGGGCGGCGACGGCGAGGAGCCCGAGGGCCGAGAGACCGTGGTGGTCGAGGTCGGCGGCAAGCGGATCGAGGTCTCGCTGCCGTCCTCGCTCGGCGTCGCCTCGGCTCCGGCCGCAGGTGCGGCGACCGGCAAGGCCGCGGCCAAGCGCCGGGTCGGCACGAAGAAGGCCGGCTCGGCGGTCAGCGGTGACACGCTGGCCTCGCCGATGCAGGGCACCATCGTCAAGGTCGCGGTCGAGGAGGGCCAGACCGTCGCCGAGGGCGAGCTGATCGTGGTGCTGGAGGCGATGAAGATGGAGCAGCCGCTGAACGCCCACAAGGCGGGCACCATCGTCGGCCTCAAGGCCGAGGTCGGCGCCAGCGTCAGCAGCGGTGCGGCCCTCTGCGAGATCAAGGACTGACACCACAGCAGGACCCGTGGACCGGTCCGTACACCTCCGGGTGTGCGGACCGGCTGCATTTCCGGCGCGGGCGGGCCGGCCCCAGGAGCGGGGTCGGCCCTCGGGAACGAGCGTGGCGCCTCATCACGCCACTGGACCCTGGGCCCCGTACGGCCAGGTTGAACGCTCCGCTACGGCTAGCGGCCGCGGGGGGCGCCCAACTCCGCCAGGCGGGAGGGAAGTTGGCCGGGAGGGCCGCCGTGCGCACCGGGTCGGCGCTGGCCGGGCAGGGGGGCGGGGCCGGGCGGCGGGGCGGTACGGCGCGGGGCGACGGCGGCGGCGGGCACGGACTGGTGCACGGGCGGCTCCGCGGTCAGGCCGAGCGGCGCGACGGCGATCTGTACGCCGCAGTCGGCCAGCGCGTCCAGCTCCCTGGCGGTCGGGTCCTCCGCGGCGGCGTGCTCGTCCGTGACCAGACGGGTGATCGCCTCGGTGGGCACGGTCTGGAACATGGTGTCCGCGCCGAGCTTGGTGTGGTCGGCGAGGACGATGACCTCGGCGGCCGACTGCACCAACGCCCGGTCCACGCTCGCGGAGAGCATGTTGGTGGTCGACAGGCCGCGGTCGGCCGTCAGTCCACTGCCGGAGATGAAGGCCTTGGAGACCCGCAGGCCGTGCAGCGACTGCTCGGCCCCGCTGCCCACCAGCGCGTAGTTGGAGCCGCGCAGGGTGCCGCCCGTCATCACCACCTCGACCCGGTTGGCGTGCGCCAGGGCCTGGGCGACGAGCAGCGAGTTGGTGACCACCGTCAGCCCGGGGACCCGGGCCAGGCGGCGGGCCAGCTCCTGGGCCGTGGTGCCGGCACCGACCACCACGGCGTCGCCCTCCTCGACCAGACTTGCCGCGAGGTCGGCGATGGCGCTCTTCTCGGCCGCGGCGAGGTGGGTCTTCTGCGGATAGCCGGGCTCCCTGGTGAAACCGCCGGGGAGCACCGCGCCGCCGTGCCGGCGGTCGAGCAGCCCTTCGGCCTCCAGGGCCCGGACGTCTCGGCGTACGGTGACTTCGGAGGTCTGGACGACGCGGGCCAGCTCGCGGAGCGACACGGCTCCGTTGGCCCGCACCATTTCGAGGATCAACTGGCGACGTTCTGCTGCAAACACAGAACCGACGGTAACCTGAATGACCGTCTGCTTTCAGGCGTTTGCTCCTGGTAACGGGAAATGCTCACGCCGGAGCAGCGCGCGACCGTACAATACGCGCCGTCAGCAAGGCGGTTGAGCGCTCCGCCGCGCGGGTGAGCCGCGCCGGGAACGGAAGCGGCGGCCGCCGCGGCGACCGCCCCAACTCGCTTTCGCAGCTCAGGAGTCCGAGCTCTCCCGCTTACGGATGTGCAGCTGCCGTGCGGCCTCGGCGGTGGAGCCGGAGACGGACGGGTAGACCGTGAACGCACTGGCCACCTGTTCGACCGTCAAGTTGTTGTCCACGGCGAGCGAGATCGAATGGATGAGTTCGCTGGCCCTGGGGGCGACCACCACGCCGCCGACCACGATGCCGGTGCCGGGGCGGCAGAACAGCTTCACGAAGCCGTCCCGGATGCCCTGCATCTTCGCCCGGGGGTTGCCGCGCAGCGGGAGCTTGACCTCGACGGCGTCCATCTTGCCGCAGGAGACGTCGGCGGCGGTGTAGCCGACGGTGGCGATCTCCGGGTCGGTGAAGACGTTGGAGGCCACGGTCTTGAGGTTGAGCGGCTGCACCGCGTCGCCCAGCGCGTGGTACATGGCGATCCGGCCCTGCATCGCGGCGACCGAGGCGAGCATGAAGACGCCGGTGCAGTCACCGGCCGCGTACACGCCGGGGGCGGTGGTGCGGGAGACCCGGTCGACCTGGACCTGGCCCCAGTCGTTGAGCTTGACCCCGGCCTCCTCCAGGCCCATGTCGGCGGTGTTCGGGATCGAGCCGACCGCCATCAGGCAGTGGCTGCCCCGGATGACCTTGCCGTCCGACAGGGTGACCTCGACGTGGTCGCCGACGCGCTTGACGGTCTCGGCGCGGGAGCGGCTCATCACGTTCATGCCGCGGCGCCGGAAGACCTCCTCCAGCACCTCGGCGGCGTCCGGGTCCTCGCCGGGCAGCACACGGTCACGGGAGGAGACCAGGGTGACCTCGGAGCCGAGCGCCTGGTAGGCGCCGGCGAACTCGGCGCCGGTGACGCCGGAGCCGACCACGATCAGCTCGCGCGGCAGCTCCTCCAGGTCGTAGACCTGGGTCCAGGTGAGGATGCGCTCGCCGTCCGGCTGGGCGTCGGGGAGCTCACGGGGGTGCGCGCCGGTGGCGATGAGCACGGCGTCGGCGCGCAGCGACTCGGTGCTGCCGTCCTCGCGCTCGACCACCACGTCGCGCGAGCCGTCCACGTGCTGGCCGCCGGTGCCGAGGCGGCCCTTGCCGCGCAGGACCGTCACGCCCGCCCGGGTCACGGACTGGGTGATGTCGTGGGACTGGGCGATCGCCAGCCGCTTGACCCGTCGGTTGACCTTGCCGAGGTCCACGCCGACCACCCGGGCCGGCCGCTCCAGCGGCGGGGTGTCGTCGGCGACGGTGATGCCCAGCTCCTCGTAGGAGCTGTCGAAGGTGGTCATCACCTCGGCGGTCGCGATGAGGGTCTTGGACGGCACGCAGTCCGTCAGCACCGCCGATCCACCCAGACCGTCGCGGTCGACGACGGTCACCTCCGCGCCGAGTTGGGCGGCCACCAGGGCCGCCTCGTATCCGCCGGGTCCGCCACCGATGATCACGATCCGAGTCACGTCCACCATTGTCCCGCACGCCGGAACCAAAGCCACGCCGGGGGCGTTGCTATGTGCTCATCTCCAATCCGATGTGACGATGAACACTCCCCGGCCCCTGCCGGCGCCACCGCCTCCCGTAGGCTGACGCCCATGTCCCTCTACGCCGCGTACGCCACCAACCTCGACGCCCGGCAGATGAGCCGCCGCGCGCCCCACTCCCCGCTGCGCGGCACGGGCTGGCTGGACGGCTGGCGGCTGACCTTCGGCGGCGAACACCTCGGCTGGGAGGGCTCGTTGGCCACCGTCGTCGAGGACGAGAAGCACCAGGTCTTCGTCTCCCTGTACGACGTCGCCCCGATGGACGAGGACGGCCTCGACCGCTGGGAGGGCCTCCAGCTCGGCATCTACCGCAAGATCCGGCTGCGCGCCCACACCCTGGACGGGGACATCCCGGTGTGGACGTACGTCCTCAACGACTACGAGGGCGGCCTGCCCGCCGCCCGCTACCTCGGGCTCGTCGCGGACGCGGCGGAGAGCGCCGGCGCTCCCGACGACTACGTGCTGGACCTGCGGCGCCGGCCCTGCTGAGCGCCGGGGCCGGCGGGCCGGTCCGGGGCCTTCGGGCCTCGGGGCGCCTGGGGCTTCGGGTGTTCGGACCTTCCGACAGCCGCAGGGTCCGGAAACCGGCCACGGCCTGTCGTTTCGGGTCAACCGGGTAACAATCCGGCATGGCTTGGGCTGAGTGTCTACGCGCGTAGGCGAATTCTTGTCTATCCTCGGCGATGTGAACGCAACTCCTCAGTCGGTCGTCTCCGCCGACCCCTACGCCGCCGCCCAGGCCGCCGCTGCGCGCCTGCGCGAGCTGACCGGTGCCGAGCGCCACGACTTCGCCCTGGTGATGGGCTCCGGCTGGGTGCCGGCCGCCGACGCACTGGGTGACCCGTCGGCTCCGGGCAACTTCGAGTTCCCCATCACCGAGCTCCCGGGCTTCCCGGCCCCGAAGGTCGCCGGGCACTCCGGCAACATCCGCTCCGTCAAGATCGGCGACAAGCGCGCCCTGATCTTCCTCGGCCGCAACCACTACTACGAGGGCTACGGCGTGGCCACCGTGGTCCACGGTGTCCGCACCGCGGCCGCGGCGGGCTGCGAGGTCATCGTGCTGACCAACGGCTGCGGCGGTCTCCGCCGGGGCTGGACCCCCGGCCAGCCGGTCCTGATCAGCGACCACATCAACCTGACCGCGGACTCCCCGATCGTCGGCGCCAACTTCGTCGACCTGACGGACCTGTACTCGCCGCGCCTGCGCGAGCTCTGCCGCGAGGTGGACCCGTCGCTGGACGAGGCCGTCTACGTGCAGTTCCGCGGCCCGCACTACGAGACCCCGGCCGAGGTCAACATGGCCCGGGTGCTCGGCGGCGAGCTGGTCGGCATGTCCACCACCCTGGAGGCCATCGCCGCCCGTGAGGCCGGCGCCGAGGTGCTCGGCATCTCCCTGGTCACCAACCTGGCCGCCGGTATGACCGGCGAGCCGCTCAACCACGCCGAGGTGCTGGAGGCCGGCAAGGCCAGCGCCGAGCGGATGGGCGCGCTGCTGGCCAAGGTCCTTGAGCGGATCTGAGCCTGAGCTGACGCAGAATCAGTAGACAGGGGCCGTCGGAGCGGCGGCGGATGACCGATGACAGATTTCAAAATCTGTCATCTGTTGTCCGTCATCGGTCCGACGGCCTTGTGTCGCCCGATCCTGACTTCCCTTCCCCGGACGGACTCCACCCGGACCCCCACCCCGGACCTCACCTCCACCCGGATCTCCCTCCGACCCCGCCCCGGTCCAGGGCCCCGCAGCGTCCCGGACCCCACCGACCCTCAGATGGAGCTGGCAGAGCTATGGCGCAGGCATCCACCACCGACCTCCTCGCCCGGGCACGGACCTGGCTCGCCGAGGACCCCGACCCGCAGACCCGCGAGGAACTGACCGCCCTGCTGGCCGCCGCCGAAGGCCCCGACGCCGAGAGCGAGGAGCGCATCGCCTGGTCCAGGCTGGCCGAGCGCTTCGACGGCCGCCTCCAGTTCGGCACCGCGGGCCTGCGCGGTGAACTCGGCGCCGGTCCCATGCGGATGAACCGCGCCGTGGTGATCCGCGCCGCCGCCGGCCTCGCCGCCTACGTCAAGAAGCAGAAGCTCGGCGACCTCGTGGTGATCGGCTACGACGCCCGCCACAAGTCGTACGACTTCGCCCGCGACACCGCCGCCGTGATGGTCGGCGCCGGACTGCGCGCCGCCCTGCTGCCGCGCCCGCTGCCCACCCCGGTCCTGGCCTTCGCGATCCGCCACCTCGGCGCCGCCGCCGGTGTCACCGTCACCGCCAGCCACAACCCGCCGCAGGACAACGGCTACAAGGTCTACCTGGGCGACGGCTCGCAGATCGTCCCGCCCGCCGACGCCGGTATCGCCGACGAGATCGACGCCATCGCCTCGCTCACCGACGTCCCGCGCGCCGAGAGCGGCTGGGAGGTGCTCGGCGAGGACGTCATCGAGGCCTACCTCGACCGCGCCGTCACCACCGTCGACGCCGGCGGCGCCCGCGACCTGGACGTCGTCTACACCCCGCTGCACGGCGTCGGCCGGGACGTCCTGCTGTCCGCCTTCGCCAAGGCCGGCTTCCCCGCGCCCACCGTGGTCGCCGAACAGGCCGAGCCGGACCCCGACTTCCCGACCGTGGCCTTCCCCAACCCGGAGGAGCCGGGCGCGATGGACCTCGCGTTCCGCACCGCCGCCGCGGTCGGCCCGGACATCGTCATCGCCAACGACCCGGACGCCGACCGCTGCGCCGTGGCCGTCCCGGACCACGGCAACGGTGCCAACGGCGGCTGGCGGATGCTGCGCGGCGACGAGGTGGGCGCGCTGCTCGGCGAGGCCCTGGTCGCCAAGAAGGCCGTCGGCACCTTCGCCACCACCATCGTCTCCTCCACCCTGCTGGGCCGGATCGCCGCCGCAGCCGGGCTGGACTACGCCGAGACGCTCACCGGGTTCAAGTGGATCGCCCGCGCCGACGGTCTGCGCTACGGCTACGAGGAGGCGCTCGGGTACTGCGTCGACCCGGCGGGCGTCCGCGACAAGGACGGCATCACCGCCGCCCTGCTGGTCGCCGAGCTCGCCGCCACCCTCAAGCAGTCCGGCCGCACCCTCAGCGACCTGCTGGACGACCTGGCGCTGGCGCACGGCCTGCACGCCACCGACCAGCTCTCCGTCCGGGTACACGACCTGTCGCTGATCGCCAACGCGATGCAGCGCCTGCGCGAGCAGCCGCCGACCGTCCTGGCCGGGCTGCAGGTCACCCGGGCCGACGACCTGGCCGCCGGCTCCGCCGACCTGCCGCCCACCGACGGCCTGCGCTACTACCTGGCCGGCGAAGGCGTGCGGTCGGCCCGGATCGTCGTCCGCCCGTCCGGCACCGAGCCCAAGCTGAAGTGCTACCTGGAGGTCGTCCTGCCGGTCGCCACCGCCGCCGAGCTCGGCGCGGCCCGCGAGCGGGCCGCCGCCGTCCTGGACGCCATCAAGCGCGACCTCGCCGCAGCCGCCGGCATCTGATCGGCCGACCGCACCGGACCGGCGTCCGTCCGGCGCCGATCAGCGTGCGGCACGTGAACGGGCCCGGTGCTCCGATCTCTTCGATCGGAGCACCGGGCCCGTTCGCATCGCAGGGTCTCGGGAGCCGGCCCCGAGCGGTCCGCCGTCAGGTCACGGCCGGCTCTCAGGTCACGGCGATCAGCGTGACGAAGGCGGCCAGGCCGACCAGCGTGGGCGCGATGATCCACCAGCACCAGCGGACCACGACCGGACCGGCCGCGTCGGGCCGCGTCGCATTGCGCTCGGCGATCTCCTGCAGGGTGTCGACCACCTGGTCCGACCACGCACGGGTCGGGTCCGAGTCGCCCTGCCGCAGCCCACGCCGCGACTGGGCGGGCTGGCCGAAGGTACGCGTCCGGTCCGAGAACGTCTCGGCGGCGCCGGCAGCCCTGTTCACCACCCGGTTGGCCCGCTTGCGCTGGCGGAGCGACACCGGGACGGCCCAGACCTGGTACTTCTTCCCGGCGGCCAGCAGCTCCACCGAGTACCCGGCCCGCAGCGCGTCGACCGAAGCCCACGGCGCCTCGACGGTCCGCAGCGGGTTGCGGACGAGCAGCCGCCGTTCGTTCGCGTACACGACGGGACGCAGCGTGTACGCGACCACCGGAAGGGCGAAGACCGGGGCGGCGGCGAGCGCGATCCACGGGGTACGGCCGGTGCCGGTCACGATGGCGTCGATGATCAGCCACCCGGCGACGGCGAGCAGCAGTACGCCGGAGATGACGCCGGGGACGGAGCGATAGACGCGGTCGGCGTACTTCGCCTCGGGTGCGGCGCTGCCCGGATCGGGCGTGCCGTCGGATTCGGTCATGGGGACGATTCTGCCCCATGGGAACCGGGTTCCCCATGGGCCTGACATCACGAAATGCGGACGCTCTCGCACCCGCACCGGCCTGCACGGACGAGCCGCCGACAGTACCGGCGGTCGGCAACTGCTCCGCGTCCGCCGGCAGCCGACCCATCGCGCACGCATCGCCCACGCACGGCCAACGCAGAGCCGCCCCAGAGCCGCCCCGAGCCTGCCCCGAAAGCCGTCCCGGAACCGCCCGACGCCAGCCCCAGGTCTCGGTCCCGCATCGATAAGGGGCCCTCCCTAGCACGTGACTACGCGCGTAGATATGCTGCTCTTGTGACCATGTCCACTGTTGCAGCCAACGCCCTCGGCGCTGCGGGCGGCGGCCTTCAGGACGTTGCGGCGTCCGAGGCCTCGCTCCGTCGCTTCCTGCACGGCCTGCCCGGCGTCGACGCCGTCGGCCTGGAAGCCCGCGCCGCCTCCCTCGGTACCCGTTCGATCAAGACCACGGCCAAGGCGTATGCCATCGACCTGGCCATCTCGATGATCGACCTGACCACGCTGGAAGGCGCGGACACGGTCGGCAAGGTGCGCGCGCTGTGCACCAAGGGCCGGAACCCCGACCCGAGCGATCCGACCGCTCCCCGCGTCGCCGCGATCTGTGTCTACCCGGACATGGTCGCCACCGCGAAGGCCGCGCTGAAGGGGACCGACATCCAGGTCGCCTCCGTCGCCACCGCGTTCCCGGCCGGGCGCGCCGCGCTCCCGGTCAAGCTGGCCGACACCGCCGACGCGGTCGCGGCCGGTGCCGACGAGATCGACATGGTGATCGACCGTGGCGCCTTCCTCTCCGGCCGCTACCTCGACGTCTACAACGAGATCGTCGCCGTCAAGGAGGCGTGCAGGCGCCCGGACGGCACCTCCGCCCACCTCAAGGTGATCTTCGAGACCGGTGAGCTGCAGACGTGCGACAACGTGCGCCGCGCCTCCTGGCTCGCCATGCTGGCCGGGGCCGACTTCATCAAGACCTCCACCGGCAAGGTCGCGGTCAACGCGACTCCCCCGGTGACGCTGCTGATGCTCGAAGCCGTCCGCGACTTCAAGGCGCTGACCGGCATCCAGGTCGGCGTGAAGCCCGCCGGTGGCATCAAGACCACCAAGGACGCCATGAAGTACCTGGTGATGGTCAACGAGACCCTGGGTGACGACTGGCTGACCCCGCACTGGTTCCGCTTCGGCGCCTCCAGCCTGCTGAACGACCTGCTGATGCAGCGTCAGAAGCTGACCACCGGCCGGTACTCCGGTCCCGACTACGTGACGGTGGACTGAGACCATGGCCAAGAACAACAAGAAGGCGGAAGAGACCGTGAGCCCCAAGGGCCGCCTCTTCGAGTACGCCCCCGCGCCCGAGTCCCCCGCCGCCGCGGGCGACATCGCGACCTCGTACGGCCACTTCATCGGCGGCGAGTTCGTGGAATCCAGCGGCAGCGAGGCGCTGAAGACCGTCAACCCGGCCACCGAGCAGGTGCTGGCCGAGTTCGCGCAGGGTACGGACGAGGACGTCGACCGCGCGGTCGCCGCCGCCCGCAAGGCGTTCGCCGACTGGTCGGCGCTGCCGGGCAGCGAGCGCGCCAAGTACCTGTTCCGGATCGCCCGGATCATCCAGGAGCGTTCGCGCGAGCTGGCCGTGCTGGAGTCGATCGACAACGGCAAGCCGATCCGCGAGACCCGCGACTTCGACCTCCCGATGGTCGCCGCGCACTTCTTCTACTACGCGGGCTGGGCCGACAAGCTGGACTTCGCCGGCTACGGCGCCAACCCGAGGCCGCTGGGTGTGGCCGGCCAGGTCATCCCGTGGAACTTCCCGCTGATGATGCTGGCGTGGAAGATCGCGCCCGCGCTCGCCACCGGCAACACCGTGGTCCTCAAGCCCGCCGAGACCACCCCGCTGACCGCGCTGCGGTTCGCCGAGATCTGCCGTCAGGCCGGTCTGCCCAAGGGCGTCGTCAACATCGTCACCGGTGACGGCCGTACCGGCGCCGCGCTGACCTCCCACCCGGACGTCAACAAGGTCGCCTTCACCGGCTCGACCCCGGTCGGCCGGGCGATCGCCAAGCAGGTGGCCGGCACCCGCAAGAAGCTCTCCCTCGAACTCGGCGGCAAGGCCGCGAACATCGTCTTCGAGGACGCGCCGCTCGACCAGGCCGTCGAGGGCATCGTCAACGGCATCTTCTTCAACCAGGGCCACGTCTGCTGCGCGGGCAGCCGTCTGCTGGTCCAGGAGTCCATCCAGGACGAGCTGCTGGACGCCCTGAAGCGCCGGATGGCCACCCTGCGGGTCGGCGACCCGCTGGACAAGAACACCGACATCGGCGCGATCAACTCGGCCGCCCAGCTGGCCCGGATCACCGAGCTGTCCGCCATCGGTGAGGCCGAGGGCGCCGAGCGCTGGGCCCCGGAGTGTGAACTCCCCTCCGCCGGTTACTGGTTCCGCCCGACCCTGTTCACCGGGGTCAGCCAGGCGCACCGGATCGCCCGCGAGGAGGTCTTCGGCCCGGTGCTCTCGGTGCTGACCTTCCGCACGCCCACCGAGGCCGTGGAGAAGGCCAACAACACCCAGTTCGGCCTCTCCGCCGGTATCTGGACCGAGAAGGGCTCGCGCATCCTGTGGATGGCGAACCAGCTCAAGGCCGGTGTGGTGTGGGCGAACACCTTCAACAAGTTCGACCCGACCTCGCCGTTCGGCGGCTACAAGGAGTCGGGCTACGGCCGCGAGGGTGGCCGCCACGGTCTGGAGGCCTACCTCGATGTCTGAGCTCAGCACGCGACTTGACGCCCCTGTACGAATCCAGGTGAGCAAGACTTACAAGCTGTACGTCGGCGGGAAGTTCCCGCGCTCCGAGAGCGGGCGGGTGTACGAGGTGACGGACAGCAAGGGCCAGTGGCTCGCCAACGCCCCGCTCGGCACCCGCAAGGACACCCGGGACGCCGTCCTCGCCGCCCGCGCGGCGGTCAAGGGCTGGTCGGGCACCACCGCGTACAACCGCGGCCAGGTCCTGTACCGCGTCGCCGAGATGCTCCAGGGCCGCCGCGAGCAGTTCGCCGCCGAGGTCGCCACCGCCGAGGGCATCAGCGCCAAGAAGGCCGCCGCCCTGGTGGACGCCGCGATCGACCGCTGGGTCTGGTACGCGGGCTGGACGGACAAGGTGGCGCAGATCGCGGGCGGGGCCAACCCGGTCGCCGGGCCGTTCTTCAACCTGTCCACCCCCGAACCGACCGGTGTGGTCGGCATCGTGGCGCCGCAGTCCGGGTACGGGTTCTCCTTCCTCGGCCTGGTCTCGGCGATCGCCCCGGTGATCGCCACCGGCAACACGGTCGTGGTGGCCGCCGCCGCCGACGCCCCGCTGCCGGCGCTCTCGCTGGGCGAGGTGCTGGCCACCTCCGACCTGCCGGGCGGCGTGGTCAACGTGATCTCCGGCCGTACCGCCGACATCGCGCCCACCCTCGCCTCGCACCAGGACGTGAACGGTCTCGACCTCTCCGGCGCGATCGCCGCCGAGGGCCCGGCCTCCGCCACCGCGCTGGAGGCCGCAGCCGCCGAGACCCTCAAGCGGGTGGTCCGCCCGGCGATCGACCCGACCGCCCTGGACTGGACCAATGCGCCCGGAACCGAGCGGCTACTCTCGTTCCTGGAGACCAAGACGGTCTGGCACCCGATGGGTATCTGACCGCACCACGGACCGGCCGTCCCCAGCGCCCCTACTCCCCCCAGGGGCCCGGACGTGCCGTAGACGGACCCGCACCTCTCCCCCCTGGTGCGGGTCCGTCGTCGTGCGGGCCGGGCCGACAGCCGGTGCGCCCGCCGCCCTTCGGGGTGGAACCCGCCGATCGGCGGGCAACCAGTACCGCGCACCGGCGGTCCTCCCTCACGGAAGTCCGCGACCGTGGGGAGAACAGCTGTGTGGGAGATCCTGGCCGAGCTTGCCGTGCTGATGGGGGACGGACCGCTGCGGGCGCTGCGGGCCCGCCGGGCGCAGCGGCGGCTGGCGGCCGGACTGCCGGTCCGCGTCCCGTGCTCCGTCCGCTCCGAGCGCCCCGGCTGGCCGCCCCAGTACACCGACGGCAGCCTGCTGATCACCCCCGCCAGGTCCACCGCGGCCTTCGGCTCCCGGCGGTACCCGTGCCTGGAGTTCGAGCCCGGCGGCGAGTTCTTCGACCCCGAACCGGACACCTGGTACGACCACGACTGGGCCGCCACCGTCTACCAGCCGCCCGGTGCCGGGGCCGCCGTGAACATCCAGGTGCACACCCGCTACCTCGGCCCCGTCCGGCTGGCGCTGGGCAAGGGCTGAAACGTCCGGCGCCGGAGGCAGAGACGGAGGCGAAGAAGTGACGTACGCCCGGTTTCGGCATCGGTGCCTGATGCGTCAGACTGGTGTCCCGTGAGTGACTCCCCGCTGAACCAGCCGTCGATACCCCGTGCCCACGTGGTACTGCTCTCCGGGCCCTCCGGTTCGGGCAAGTCCTCACTCGCCGCCAGAGCCGGGCTGCCGGTACTCCAGCTGGACGACTTCTACAAGGACGGCGACGACCCGACGCTCCCCCTCCTCCCGGACGGCGGGGTGGACTGGGACTCGCCGCTCGCCTGGCACCGCGAGCAGGCGGTGGCGGCGATCCGGCAGCTGGCAGAGCGCGGCCGGGCCGAGGTGCCGGTGTACTCGATCCCGGACAACGGCCGGGCCGGCACCCGTACCCTGCACCTCGACGGCGCCCCGGCGTTCATCGCCGAGGGGATCTTCGCCGCCGAGATCGCCGAGCAGTGCGCGGCCGAGGAGCTGCTCGGCGACGCGCTCTGCCTGCGCAACCACCCGCTCACCACGGCCTGGCGGCGCCTGCGGCGGGACGTCCGTGAGGGGCGCAAGTCGCTACCGGTGCTGCTGCGGCGCGGGTGGCGGCTGATGCGCGCCGAGCACGGCATCGTGTCCCGGCAGGTCGGCCTCGGCGCGTACGCCTGCGCCGGTCCTGAGGCCGAGCGCCGGGTGCGGACCGTGGCCACGCGGATGCCCGCCGCGGTCGGGGCCTGAGGCACCGCCGCCCCGGCGCGGTGAGCCGCCCTCAGGCCAGGTCCCGCCGCATCAGGTCCTCGTACGTCTCCCGCCGCACCACCGCCCGGGAACGCCCCTCGCCGCAGAACACCACCGGCGGCCTGCGGGCGCCGTTGTAGTTGTTGCTGAGCGCGTAGGTGTAGGCGCCGGTGGCCGGGACGGCGATCAGGTCCCCGGGGCGCGGGTCGCGCAGCAGGACGCCGTCGCTGAGCGTGTCGCCGGACTCGCAGTGCCGGCCGACCAGGCGGCACGGCTCGCCGCCGCCGACCCGGGTGGCGACGGTGGCCTCGAACCGCTGGGCGTAGAGCGGGACTTCGAGGTTGTCGCCCATGCCGCCGTCCACCGCGACGATCGGCTGCTCGCCGTCCTTGACCGTGACCGCCCGGTAGAGCGAGACACCGGTCTCGGCGACCAGCGAGCGGCCGGGCTCGATCAGGATGCGGGCCTCGGAGGGCAGTGCCCGGCGGGCGGCGGCGACCAGGGCGTCCAGGTACTGCTCGATGGTCGGCGGCCGGTCCTGGTAGGTGTAGCGGGAGCCGAGGCCGCCGCCGAGGCCGTACACCGCGAACTCGCCCAGCTCCGCGACCGCCTCGACGGCCCGGGTGAACGGCTCGGTCCGCAGGATCTGCGAACCGACGTGCACGTGGAGGCCGTCCAGCCGCAGCCGGTCGCTGCCGCGCAGCCGCGCGATCGCCTCCCGGGCCAGGGCCGGCGACAGGCCGAACTTCGAGCCCGCCTGGCCGGTGGAGACCGCCGCATGGGTGTCGGGCCGGATGTCGGGGGTGACCCTGACCAGGACGCCCTGCGCCCGGCCGGGGTGCTCGACGGCGATCTTCTCCAGCCGGTCGATGTCGTCGAAGTTGTCGATCACGATCAGCCCGGCCCCCGCCGACACCGCCAGCCGCAGCTCCTCCTCGGTCTTGGCGTTGCCGTGGACCACCAGCCCGGCCGGGTCGGCCCCGGCGGCCAGCGCCAGGGTCAGCTCGCCGCCGCCGGCGACGTCCATGCCCAGGCCCTCCTTGGCCAGCAGCCGGTACACGGCACTGCACGGGAAGGCCTTGGACGCGAAGGTCACCCGCGAGTTCGGCCAGCGCTCCGCCAGCCCGTCGGCGTAACGGCGGGCCCGGGTGCGCAGCGCGGTCTCGTCCACCAGCAGGGCCGGGGTGCCGTACCGCTCCGCCAGCTCGGTCACCCGGCAGCCGCCGATGAGCAGCTCACCGCCCTCGGCGACCGCGGTGCCCTGCGGGAACAGGGTCAGCAGCCGGTTCTGGGCGGATGCTGGCGTGACGGCGCCGAGGGTCATGGCCGGACTGCCTCTCCTGGGTGGGGACCGGTGGGGCGTCCGAGTCCGGAGGGTCGCTGCCAGCCGTCGTCCGCTTATGCCAGCCATAGTGCGGGAGGTACAGAGCACCGGTCTCTGGCGGGATCGCCTAAGGTTCGGCCATGGAACCGACGGAATCGCCAATGCTCGGCGGGACCAGCGAGGAGCTCTTCGCCCTCGCCAACGCCGTCGCCGCGGTGGTCGGCGGCCCGGTGTCCGTCGAGGACCTGGACCGCCGGGTGCTCGCCTACTCCTCCCTGCCCGACCAGCGGATGGACGAGCTGCGCCGCCGGGGCATCCTGGAGCGCCAGGTGCCGGACACCGCCGAGCGGCCCGAACAGCAGAGCCAGTACCGCGAGGTGCTGGCCGCCGCCGGAGTGGTCCGGCTCCCGCCGCTGGCCGAGGACGAGCTGCCGCGCGCCGCCGCCGCGATCCGCGCCGGGGACCTGCCGCTCGGCACCCTCTGGGCGATCGAGGGCCCGGCCGGCCTCGACCAGTCCGGGGAGCGGGCGCTGCTGGACGGCGCCCGGCTAGCCGCCCTGCACATGCTGCGCCGCCGCAGCGCCGCCGAACTCGACCTGCACGCCCGCGAGGAGGCCCTGCGCGGCGCACTCAGCGGGCACTGGTCGGCGGCCGAGGTGCGGTTCAGGCTCGGCCTCTCCGAGCGGACCCACCCGGTGACCCTGGTCGGTCTGGCCCCACTGCGCCTGCCCGACCGCGAACCGCCCGAGCTCACCCGGCTGGCCGCGGTCGCCGCCCGGCACTGGTCCGCGGTCCACGCCGAGGCCGCCGTCACCGCGCTCGGCAGCACGGTGTACGCGCTGCTGCCCGAGCTCGACCCCACCGCCGTGCGGCGGCTGGCCGAGCAGGCCGTGAGCACCGTCGGCCGTTCCCTGGTCCGGACGCCCGGCGAAGGCGGCACCACCCCGCTGCGGGCCGCGATCAGCCGCCCCGCCGAGGAGTTGAGCGAGCTGACCGAGCTGCGCGCCGAGGTCGACGACATCCTCCGGGTCACCGCGTACGACCAACAGGCGCCCGAGACAGCGGATCTGACCGAGGTGCACGCCCGGGTGCTGCTGGCCCACTTCGCCGACGAGCTGGCCCGCCGCCCCCGGCTGCGCCACCCCGGTGTCACCGCGATGGTCGAGCACGACCGCACCCAGCACACCGCCTACGCGGCCAGCACCGCCGCGTGGCTGGACGCCGTCGGCAACATCGCCCAGGCGGCCGAACGGCTTTCGGTGCACCCCAACACCCTCAAGTACCGGCTGCGGCGGGCCAGGGAGCTCTTCGGCCTCGACCTGGACCACCCGGACGACCGGCTCTCCTGCTGGCTCCAACTGCGCCTCCAGCAACGGCAGTAGCCCCGGGCGGGGCCCGCCCCGGGAGCACGCTCCTGCCCCTGCACCGGGCCCCCGTCCCCCGCCCCGGACATGACGGAGGGCCCGGTGCCTCTCCCCGGCACCGGGCCCTCCGCTGGGTCAGACCTCGGGAGCCCCCCGTCGGCCGCCGCTCCCCCGAGCCGGCGCCCGCGCCCCTTGACCTGCCCACCCGTCCCCCGACGGGAGTCACTCTCAGGCGACGAGCTCCCCGAACGCCAGCACGGTGTCACCCGTACGGTTCAGCTGCTCGTCGTCCCGCAGCCGGCGCAGCGCGCGCCAGATGCTGCTCTTCACCGTGCCGACGCTGATGCCGAGGATGTCGGCGATCTCCGGGTCGGTGCGGCCCTCGTAGTAGCGGAGCACCAGCATGGTCCGCTGGTTCTCCGGCAGCTTGGCCAGCGCCTGCCAGAGCACGGCGCGCAGCTCGGTGCCGCCCATCGCGTCGGTGTCGCCGACCGTCTCCGGCAGCTCCTCGGTCGGGTACTCGTTGACCTTGCGGCGCCGCCAGGCGGAGATGTGCAGGTTGGTCATGGTCCGGCGGAGGTAGCCGCCGACCGCCGCCTTGTCGGTGATCCGGCCCCAGGCGCGGTAGGTGCTGAAGAGCGCGCTCTGCAGCAGGTCCTCGGCCTCGTGGCGGTCGCCGGTCAGGTGGTACGCGGTGGCGTACAGCGAGGCACGGCGCTCGCGGACGTACGCGGTGAACTCGGTCATGTGGTCCGCGTCGGACGGCTCGGCGGCCGCTGCGACCGGCTGGACCTGCTCCACGGTGGGGAGGCGGAGCACCGTGGCCCCGGCGGTGGCGGTGCGACCGGTCGGCTCCCCCGAACCGAGACCGGCCGCAACGCCGTTGCCCGTCGCACTCCCCTGACCCGTCACACGCACGGGGAGGACTCCCCGCAGCGTGAGGGTCGAACCGGTGTCGGCCGCAGTCCCCCGGTGGCCGACCCCGAACAGGTCCCCCGACCTGTTCCCGCCGCCGATGCGGCGGGTCCCGGTGCTGTGTGCGCACCCCCGTACGATCACGGCACCGGAAGTCTCGTCCGTCCGTACCTCGAAGTGTGTCCGGGCGGCGACTGCCGACGAACGCGCGTTTCGGACGGCCGCGGTGCTGCGGGTCTTGAGCGTGGCGTTCATCGTGACACCCCCATGATCGGTACGAGCGGTTCGCTATCCATCGCCGCGCTCCGGGCCGGTCGGGCCGGGGAGTTGCTGCGGCGACATGGAAAATCCTGCCCGCCGGTCGTCATGGCGCTGTCCGCCGACTGTCACAGGGCTGTCACAGCGGGCGGGACTTTGGTCCACATATCCTCCGCACCAGCCTGGACGCCCGAGGGTCACGTTCCGGTTCCCATCCCCGGCGGCCATGACACAGCAGGTGATTCGGTGCGCCGAGTGAGCCAGAATGAGCCCGTGCCATACCTCCTTCTGATCGAGGACGACGACGCCATCCGGACCGGCCTCGAACTCGCCCTCACCCGCCAGGGTCACCGCGTGGTGACGGCCGCCTCCGGAGAGGACGGCCTGAAGCTCTTCAAGGAGCAGCGTCCGGACCTGATCGTGCTCGACGTGATGCTGCCCGGAATCGACGGCTTCGAAGTCTGCCGCCGGATCCGCCGTACCGACCAGCTGCCGATCATCCTGCTGACCGCGCGCTCGGACGACATCGACGTCGTGGTCGGCCTGGAGTCCGGCGCGGACGACTACGTGGTGAAACCGGTGCAGCCCCGGGTGCTGGACGCCCGGATCCGCGCGGTGCTGCGCCGCGGCGAACGGGAGAACTCGGACTCCTCCGCGTACGGCAGTGTGGTGATCGACCGCTCGGCGATGACCGTCACCAAGGACGGCCAGGACCTCCAGCTCACGCCCACCGAGCTGCGGCTGCTGCTCGAACTGAGCCGCCGCCCCGGCCAGGCGCTGTCCCGCCAGCAACTGCTGCGGCTGGTCTGGGAGCACGACTACCTGGGCGACTCCCGGCTGGTGGACGCCTGCGTGCAGCGGCTGCGGGCCAAGGTGGAGGATGTACCTTCGGCGCCGACCCTGATCCGCACGGTGCGCGGGGTGGGTTACCGTCTCGACCCGCCGAACCAGCCCTGAGGGGCCGTCCGCGAGACTGTCTGACGGGCCGTCGGCGGCCCGGCCCTGAACGACCATTGGTGAGAACTCCTGTTGACTGCTGACCCTCATACCCCGCGCCGTCCGCGCCCCTGGCGGTGGCGGCAGCTGCGCTCGCTGCGGGTACGGCTGATCGCGGTGTTCGCCGTGGTCGCGCTGTGCACCGCCGTCTCGGCCTCCGGGATCGCGTACTGGCTCAACCGCGACGCGGTGCTCAAGCGCGCCCAGGACACCGCGCTGAACGACTTCCGGGTCTCCCTCACCCGCAACGTCTCCGAGCTGCCGCTGAACGCCAGCTGCCCGCAACTGACCAACCTGGCGAACCTGGTGGCCACCTCCGGCCTCAACTACCAGGTGGTGGTGGTCGACGAGAACCAGCCCGACTGCGCCGCCTCGTCCGCTCCCGCCAACTTCACGCCGGCCCAGGTGCCGCAGCCGCTGCGCGCCGCGGTGGCCAAGCCGCGCGAGGTCGTCCCGGGCAACCCGTACGCCTACCACCTGTACTGGCAGCGGGTGAACCTGGACGGGAAGCCGTACGTGGTCGGCGGCACGAAGGTGGTGCCGAGCGGGCCGACGGCCTACATGTTCAAGTCGCTGGAGAACGAGCGGGCCGACCTGAACACCCTGGGCTGGTCGCTGGCGATCGCCACCCTGCTCGCGCTGATCGGCTCCGCGCTGCTGGCGCAGGCCGCCTCGGCCACGGTGCTGCGGCCGGTGAAGCGCCTCGGCGAGGCGGCCCGGCAGCTCGGCGAGGGCAAGCTGGATACCCGGCTCGACGTCGAGGGCGGCGACGAACTCGCCGACCTGGCAAGAACGTTCAACCTGGCAGCGGCGTCGCTCGCCGAGCAGGTCGAGGAGTTGAGCGCGCGCGAGGCGCAGAGCCGGCGGTTCGTCGCCGACATGTCGCACGAGCTGCGCACACCGCTGACCGCGATGACGGCGGTGACGGACATCCTGGAGGACGAGGCCGAGCTGCTCGACCCGATGATCGAGCCGGCCGTCCGCCTGGTGGTCAGCGAGACCCGGCGGCTCTCCGACCTGGTCGAGAACCTGATGGAGGTGACCCGCTTCGACGCGGGCACCGCCAAGCTGGTCGCGGACGAGATGGACATCGCCGACCTGATCATGTCCTGCATCGACGGCCGGGCCTGGTACGACGCGGTCGAGGTGGACGCCCCGCGCGGGATCCTCGCGGTGGTCGACCCGCGCCGCCTGGACGTGGTCTTCGCCAACCTGATCGGCAACGCGCTCAAGCACGGCGGCTCGCCGGTGCGGGTGAAGGTCCGCCAGGTCGGCGGGACCGTGGTGGTCGAGGTCTCCGACAGCGGCCCCGGCATCCCGTCGGACGTGCTGCCGCACGTCTTCGACCGCTTCTACAAGGCCGACAAGGGCCGGGCCCGCTCCGAGGGCAGCGGGCTCGGACTGTCCATCGCGATGGCCAACGCACAGATCCACGGCGGCACCATCACCGCCGCCAACGGCGAGGTCGGCGCCGTCTTCACGCTGACCCTGCCGCTCACCCCGGGCGGCCCGCTGGACGGCGCCGCGGACCCGGACCCGGCCCCCTCGCCGGAAACGTCCGCGGACGGGGCTTCGACCGCGCAGCAGGCCGAGCCGGCCGATCAGGAAGGTGCCCAGTGAACGTACGCAGGACCGCGGCGGCGGCCGCACTGCTGGCCGCCGTCCTGGCGGCTGCGGCGGGCTGCGGCATCCGGCCGACCGCCGTGCCCGTCGACGCGGGCGCCCCGGCCAGCCGGACGGCCTGCCCCAACCCGTACACGGTCCCGACGGCGGTGCTGGCCCCGACACCGAGCACCGGTCCGCTGCCCTCCGCAGCGGCCTCCGCTTCGCCCTCCGCCTCGGGCGCAGCCCCCTCGGGCGGGACCGCGACCGCGCCGACGCCCGGCGCACCGAGCGCGACGGCGGGCACCACGGCGGCTACGGGCACCTCGGCGAAGGGTCCCAGCAGTGTGTTCAGTGCGATTCCCTCGCCCGGGGCATCCCACTGCCCATGACCGGGTTACCCGAAACCGGCGTGCCGGGGCGCGGAACCACGAACGGCGGACCCGGCGTCCTCCCCCGCGTGCAGCGAGATGGCACCACCACGCGCCACGAGCGCGGGACCGGCGTACGGGCCGGGAGCAGCCCCACCGACAGGGCGTACGCTCCGCCGTACACGCCGGGGTCCTCCCAGCCCGCGCCCCCAGCACAGCCGAAGGACGCGGCGCCGGGCGGATCGTCCGACCAGCCGCCGCCGGTGGGCACCCGGGGCCCGGAGCCCCGGCCCGGGGTCTCGCCCCGGGTGCAGCGGATCTCCCTGGCCGTGCTCACCGTCTACCTGGCGCTGGTCGGGTGGCTCGTCCTGCGGCCGGTGACGGCCGGGTGGACCTACCCGGCCAACCTGACCCCCTTCGCCTCGGTGGAGCAGGCGCTGGCCGTCGGCGGGCTGGCGGGCGTCCGGCAGCTGGCCGCCGGACTGCTGCCGCTCGCACCGCTCGGCGTGCTGCTCCCGCTGGCCGGCGGCCGGCTGCGGACCGGCTGGCTGCCGTCCTTCCTGCACACCGCGGGCGGTTCGGCGCTGCTGGCCACCGCGCTGGAGATCCTCAAGGGCTGGACGCCGGGGCACGTCCTGAACGTCGACAACATCCTGCTGGGCACTCTCGGCGTCGCCGCCACCCACCTGGCCTTCGTGCCGGCCGGCCGGTCCGTCCTGCGCAGGCGGGCCACCGAGGCACCGGCCGCACCCGCTGCGGCCGCCGTGCCGGAGCCCTCGGACGCGCCGGTGCCGACGCCCGGCACCACCCCGGCGCCGCAGCTGAGCACGGTCGCCGCCCCGCTGGGCGCCGCCCACCGGCCGGTTCTCAGGGGCC
>NZ_JYJF01001145.1 GCF_000955975.1 Saccharothrix sp. ST-888 | reverse complement strand
CCCGAGGACCTCTGGCAGCTCGTGGCCACCGGATCCGACGCCATCTCGCCGTTCCCCGCCGACCGCGGCTGGGACATCGAGGGCCTGTACCACCCGGACGCGGACCACCAGGGCACGTTCTACGCGAGCGGCGGCGGCTTCCTGCACGACGCGGGCGAGTTCGACTCCGAGTTCTTCGGGATCTCGCCGCGCGAGGCGCTGGCCATGGACCCGCAGCAGCGCCTGCTGCTCGAAGCC
>NZ_JYJF01001144.1 GCF_000955975.1 Saccharothrix sp. ST-888 | reverse complement strand
GCGGCGGCGGCGGCCAGCAGGGCGGCGGCTGGGGTGGAAACTCCGGCGGCCAGTCCGGCCCGTCCGACGACCCGTGGGCGTCCAGCGCTCCCTCTGGTGGCAACCAGGGCGGCGGCAGCTGGGGTGCCCCGTCCGGTGGCGGCTACTCGGAAGAGCCTCCGTTCTAAGCGGTGCGCGCCGGGCCCGTTCGTGAACGGTCCTTGGCATGCTGAGAGATTTCGTGCGGTCCACAGGTGCT
>NZ_JYJF01001143.1 GCF_000955975.1 Saccharothrix sp. ST-888 | reverse complement strand
GATGATCACCTCCGGCTTCAACGCCAGACCGCGCGCGATACCGATCCGCTGACGCTGACCACCCGAGAACTGGTGCGGATACCGGTTGATGTACTCCGGGTTGAGCCCCACCACGTCCAGCAGATCCTGAACCGCCCTGCGGCGGTCGCCCTTCGGCGCCACCTCCGGATGGATCTCGAACGGCTCCCCGATGATGTCACCCACCGTCATCCGCGGATTCAGCGACGTGTACGGGTCC
>NZ_JYJF01001142.1 GCF_000955975.1 Saccharothrix sp. ST-888 | reverse complement strand
GACCGGCGAGCCGCGCCGGGCGGGCGTCTCCGCCTTCGGCGTCAGCGGTACCAACGCGCACACGATCCTGGAGCAGG
The DNA here is from genome assembly GCF_000955975.1 of Saccharothrix sp. ST-888. Taxonomy (GTDB): domain Bacteria; phylum Actinomycetota; class Actinomycetes; order Streptomycetales; family Streptomycetaceae; genus Kitasatospora. Next base: position 161 of record NZ_JYJF01001142.1, on the reverse strand, counting down.
CGCCGGCTGTTGAGGCCGAAGCTGTCGAGGCGAGCGTGTCGCCGTCGGTGGTGCCGGTGGTACTCTCGGCGAAGGGCGAGACGGCACTTCGGGCTCAGGCCAGGGAGCTCCAGTCGCGGGTCGAGGCCGACCCCGAGCTGACCGTCACGGACCTCGGTTAC
>NZ_JYJF01001141.1 GCF_000955975.1 Saccharothrix sp. ST-888 | reverse complement strand
CGCCGTGACATCACCGGCGGTCACGGACACCCGCTCCGGCCAGTAGTGCTGGCGCTGGAAGGCGTAGGTGGGCAGGTCGACCCGGCGGGCGCCCTGGCCGGCGAAGACCGCCTGCCAGTCGACGGCCACGCCACGCACGGACGCCTGGGCGAGCGCGGTAGTCACCGTCTGCGCCTCGGGACGGCCTGCGCGCAAGGTTGGCGCGAAGAGCGCCGCCGCCTCGGTCACGCAGTCCTGGC
>NZ_JYJF01001140.1 GCF_000955975.1 Saccharothrix sp. ST-888 | reverse complement strand
GAGCCGAAGCCTCACCCCGCGCCAGCGCCTCCAGCCCGGCGCGCAACTCCGCACGATCCGAACCCACCACCACCGCACGGTGCTCGAACGAACCACGCGTACTCACCAGCGAGAAAGCCACATCCGCCGGCGACAGCTCGGACCGCTCCTCAAGATGCGCCGACAGCCGACCGGCCTGCCCCCGCAGCGCCTCGGCCGAACGACCCGACAGCACCCACGGCACCACCGACGCCACAGACG
>NZ_JYJF01001139.1 GCF_000955975.1 Saccharothrix sp. ST-888 | reverse complement strand
ACGGGCCCCAGGCGAGCGCGGTGGCCGCGAGGCCCTGGGCGCGGCGCTGGGTGGCCAGGGCGTCCAGGAAGACGTTCGCGGCAGCGTAGTTGCCCTGGCAGGGGCTGCTCAGGGTGCCGGCGGCGGAGGAGAAGAGGACGGACGCGGTCAGGTCGAGACCGGCGGTCAGCTCGTGCAGGTTGAGCGCCGCGTCCACCTTCGGCCGCAGCACGGCGTCCAGACGCTCCGGGGTGAGCGAGG
>NZ_JYJF01001138.1 GCF_000955975.1 Saccharothrix sp. ST-888 | reverse complement strand
GCTGACCGCCGTCGATCTGCGCAACCGTCTGAACGCGGCCACCGGTCTCCGTCTCCCGGCCACGCTGGTGTTCGACTACCCGTCGGCGACCGCGCTGGCCGAGCACCTGCGGAGTGAACTCCTGGGCCAGGAGCCCGAGACCACGGCGTCGGTGCCGGTGGTGGCTGCCGCCGATGACGAGCCGATCGCGATCGTCGCGATGAGCTGCCGCTTCCCCGGCGGGGTCACCACGCCCGAGGA
>NZ_JYJF01001137.1 GCF_000955975.1 Saccharothrix sp. ST-888 | reverse complement strand
TCAGTGCGGTCGGGCTCGCCGGCAGCTGGCGGCAGGTGCGGCTGGCCGCGATGCTCCCGTTGGTCGGGGCGGCCGCCTGCACCGTCCCGGTCGGCTCCTGGGTGGCCGCCCGACTGCCCGAGCCGACGCTGCTGGCCGGCCTGGGGACGCTGGTGAGCGGCGCCGTGCTGCTGGTGATGAGCGGCGCCCGGGCGCCCGCCCTGCAGGGTGTCCGAGGGGCGTTCGCGGCAGGTGCCGTGA
>NZ_JYJF01000115.1 GCF_000955975.1 Saccharothrix sp. ST-888 | reverse complement strand
CTCGTGGCTCAGGGCGTCGCGGAGCAGCTGTCCTCCCGCGTGTCGTTCCGCCGTGCCATGCGCAAGTCGATGCAGGGCACCATGAAGTCCGGCGCCAAGGGCATCAAGGTCCAGTGCTCCGGTCGTCTCGGCGGCGCCGAGATGAGCCGTTCGGAGTTCTACCGCGAGGGTCGCGTGCCGCTGCACACCCTGCGTGCGAACGTCGACTACGGCTTCTTCGAGGCCAAGACGACCTTCGGCCGGATCGGCGTGAAGGTCTGGATCTACAAGGGCGACGTCAAGAACATCGCCGAGGTCCGCGCTGAGAACGCCGCTGCCCGCTCGGGCAACCGCCCGGCCCGTCCCGAGGGTGGTCGTCCCGCCCGCGGTGGCGAGCGCCGTGGTGGCGAGCGCGGTGGCCGCGGCCGTCGTCCCGCCGCTGCCGAGGCCCCCGCGGCCTCGGTGACTGAGGCGCCGGCTGCCGAGAACACCGGAACGGAGGCCTGACCCCATGCTGATCCCTCGTAGGGTCAAGCACCGCAAGCAGCACCACCCCAAGCGCCGTGGCGCTGCCAAGGGTGGCACCGAGCTCGCGTTCGGCGAGTACGGCATCCAGGCCGTGACCCCGGCCTACGTGACGAACCGTCAGATCGAGTCCGCTCGTATCGCGATCACCCGTCACATCCGCCGTGGTGGCAAGGTCTGGATCAACATCTACCCGGACCGCCCGCTCACCAAGAAGCCTGCCGAGACCCGCATGGGTTCCGGTAAGGGTTCGCCGGAGTGGTGGATCGCGAACGTGCACCCGGGTCGGGTCATGTTCGAGCTGTCGTACCCCAACGAGAAGGTGGCTCGTGAGGCGCTGACCCGCGCAGCTCACAAGCTCCCGATGAAGTGCCGGATTGTCCGGCGCGAGGCAGGTGAGAGCTGATGTCGGCCGGCACCAAGGCTGCTGAGCTGCGCGAGCTGGACAACGAGGCTCTCGTTGCCAAGCTCCGCGAGGCCAAGGAGGAGCTGTTCAACCTCCGCTTCCAGGCGGCGACCGGGCAGCTCGACAACCACGGACGGCTCAAGCTCGTCCGTAAGGACATCGCGCGGATCTACACCCTGATGCGCGAGCGCGAGCTGGGCATCGAGACGGTGGAGAACGCCTGATGACTGAGAACACCAACGAGACGCGCGGTTTCCGCAAGACCCGTGAGGGTCTCGTCGTCAGCGACAAGATGGACAAGACCGTCGTCGTCGCCGTCGAGGACCGCGTCAAGCACGCTCTGTACGGCAAGGTCATCCGCCGTACGAACAAGCTGAAGGCGCACGACGAGCAGAACGCTTGCGGCGTGGGCGACCGGGTCCTCCTGATGGAGACCCGCCCGCTGTCCGCGACGAAGCGCTGGCGCGTCGTCGAGATCCTCGAGAAGGCCAAGTAACGAAGCCGATGTGGTACGGCCGTATGTGCAGCGGGTCCCTTGCGGGACGCCGGTGTGAGCAGCGGCCGGCCCGTCGTCTCTCGTTGACGATCAGGAGAAAGCTGTGATCCAGCAGGAGTCGCGACTGCGCGTCGCCGACAACACGGGTGCCAAGGAGATCCTCTGCATCCGCGTTCTCGGTGGCTCCGGTCGCCGCTACGCCGGTATCGGGGACGTCATCGTCGCCACCGTCAAGGACGCGATCCCCGGTGGTTCGGTGAAGAAGGGTGACGTCGTCAAGTGCGTCGTCGTTCGCACCGTGAAGGAGCGCCGTCGTCCGGACGGTTCCTACATCCGGTTCGACGAGAACGCCGCCGTCGTCCTCAAGAACACCGAGGGTGACCCCCGTGGTACCCGCATCTTCGGCCCGGTGGGCCGCGAGCTGCGTGACAAGAAGTTCATGAAGATCATCTCGCTGGCGCCGGAGGTGCTCTAACCCATGGCGAACAGCATGAAGATCAAGAAGGGTGACCTGGTTCAGGTCATCACCGGCAAGGACAAGGGCAAGCAGGGCAAGGTCATTCAGGCCATGCCGGCTGAGAACAAGGTCCTGGTCGAGGGTGTGAACCGGGTCAAGAAGCACACCAAGCCGGGCCCGGGCACCCAGGGTGGCATTGTCACCGTCGAGGCTCCCGTGCACGTCTCCAACGTCCAGCTGGTCGTGGAGAAGGACGGCAAGAAGGTCGTCACCCGCGTTGGTTACCGCTTCGACGACGAGGGCAACAAGATCCGCGTTGCCAAGCGAACCGGTGAGGACATCTGATGTCTGAGACGACTGTTGAGAAGGTGGCCCCCCGCCTCAAGGAGCGCTACAACTCCGAGATCAAGGGCCAGCTGCAGGAGCAGTTCTCGTACGAGAACGTCATGCTGATCCCCGGCCTGGTCAAGGTCGTGGTCAACATGGGTGTCGGCGAGGCTGCCCGTGACAGCAAGCTGATCGAGGGCGCGATCCGCGACCTGACCGCGATCACCGGTCAGAAGCCGGCCGTGACCAAGGCTCGCAAGTCCATCGCGCAGTTCAAGCTGCGCGAGGGCCAGCCGATCGGCACCCACGTCACCCTCCGTGGTGACCGCATGTGGGAGTTCCTGGACCGTCTGGTGTCGCTGGCTCTGCCGCGTATCCGTGACTTCCGTGGTCTCTCCCCCAAGCAGTTCGACGGCCGTGGCAACTACACCTTCGGTCTGACCGAGCAGGTTATGTTCCACGAGATCGACCAGGACAAGGTCGACCGTCAGCGCGGTATGGACATCACCGTCGTGACCACCGCTCAGACCGACGACGAGGGCCGGGCGCTCCTGCGCGCTCTGGGCTTCCCGTTCAAGGAGGCGTGAGCCAATGGCGAAGAAGTCCCTCATCGCAAAGGCCGAGCGTAAGCCGAAGTTCGCTGTCCGGGCGTACACCCGGTGCCAGCGCTGCGGCCGTCCGCACTCGGTGTACCGCAAGTTCGGCCTGTGCCGTGTGTGCCTCCGTGAGATGGCCCACCGCGGCGAGCTGCCGGGCGTGACCAAGAGCTCCTGGTAGTCACCTACTAGAGCTCTGGGCATCCAGCGACGCAGAGGTGCCCGGCCCCACTCCTTCTCCTCCCCTTCGGGCGGAGTTTGGGCTCCCGCCAGGGATCCCGTAAGGTAGTGGGGTCGGGCCCCCTGCCGCGGCATTCCCTATGAATGCTCGCGGCTCTCGTTTGAGGGCTCGCAACCCAGTCTTACTACGTCGTAGGTCCCCTGCGCTTGTGCCCCTTTCGCACTCTTCCGAGTGCGCGGAGGGGGACCTGGTGCGGAGAAACCATGGCGAGAGAGGCCTGAGGCCACCATGACCATGACCGACCCCATCGCAGACATGCTCACGCGTCTGCGTAACGCTAACTCGGCGTACCACGACTCCGTGGCGATGCCGGCTAGCAAGATCAAGGCACACGTCGCCGAGATCCTGCAGCAGGAGGGGTACATCTCCTCCTACAAGGTTGAGGACCCGACCGAGGGCGAGGTCGGCAAGAAGCTGACCATCGAGCTCAAGTTCGGCCCCAACCGTGAGCGCTCCATCGCCGGCATCAAGCGCATCAGCAAGCCGGGTCTGCGCGTTTACGCAAAGTCCACCAACCTGCCGAAGGTTCTCGGCGGCCTGGGCGTGGCGATCATCTCCACGTCCTCCGGCCTCCTGACCGACAAGCAGGCCGCCAAGAAGGGCGTAGGCGGAGAAGTTCTCGCCTACGTCTGGTAATTCGGGAAACGGAGGTACAGCAATGTCGCGCATTGGACGGCTGCCCATCTCGGTTCCCGCCGGCGTGGACGTCACCATCGATGGCCAGGCGGTCTCGGTGAAGGGCCCGAAGGGCTCTCTCACCCACGTTGTCGCCGCGCCGATCGAGATCGGCAAGGGCGAGGACGGCACCCTGCTCGTCACGCGTCCGAACGACGAGCGTCAGTCGAAGGCCCTTCACGGCCTGACCCGCACGCTGGTGGCGAACATGATCACCGGCGTGACCGCGGGCTACCGCAAGTCGCTCGAGATCAGCGGTGTTGGTTACCGAGTCGCAGCGAAGGGCTCCTCGATGGAGTTCCAGCTCGGCTACAGCCACCCGATCCTGGTCGAGGCGCCGGAGGGCATCTCCTTCGTCGTCGAGTCCGCCACCAAGTTCCACGTGGACGGCATCGACAAGCAGAAGGTCGGCGAGGTCGCCGCCAAGATCCGCAAGCTGCGTAAGCCTGACCCGTACAAGGCCAAGGGCGTCAAGTACGCGGGCGAGGTCATCCGCCGCAAGGTCGGAAAGAGTGGTAAGTAAGCGATGAGCGTCTCTGTCAAGATCGGCAAGGGCAACGCCTACAAGAGCGCCGCTCGCAAGCGCCGCGCGATCCGCGTTCGCAAGCGCGTCGTCGGCACCGAGGTGCGTCCGCGCCTCGTTGTGACGCGCTCGAACCGTCACATGGTCGCCCAGGTCATCGACGACGCCAAGGGTCACACCCTGGCGTCGGCGTCCACCCTCGACGTGTCCATCAAGGGCACCGAGGGCGACAAGACCGAGCTGGCCAAGAAGGTCGGGAGCCTGGTCGCCGAGCGCGCCAAGGCCGCCGGCATCGAGTCGGTCGTCTTCGACCGCGCGGGCAACCGGTACGCCGGCCGTATCGCCGCTCTGGCGGACGCGGCTCGTGAGGCCGGGCTCGACTTCTAAGCCGCTCGTCGGCTCTGTCGACGGACGTAAACGAGAGAGGTAATTCCAATGGCTGGACCCCAGCGCCGCGGTAGCGGCGCCGGCGGTGGCACCGGCGGCGAGCGGCGCGACCGTAAGCGTGACGACCGGGGCGCTGCCCAGGTCGTCGAGAAGACGGCTTACGTCGAGCGCGTCGTTGCGATCAACCGTGTCGCCAAGGTTGTCAAGGGTGGTCGTCGTTTCAGCTTCACCGCGCTGGTCGTGGTGGGCGACGGTGACGGCACCGTGGGTGTCGGTTACGGGAAGGCGAAGGAGGTTCCGGCCGCCATCGCCAAGGGTGTTGAGGAGGCCAAGAAGAACTTCTTCAAGGTCCCCCGTATCCAGGGCACCATCCCGCACCCGATCCAGGGCGAGAAGGCCGCCGGCGTCGTGCTGCTGAAGCCGGCGTCCCCCGGTACCGGTGTTATCGCCGGTGGCCCGGTGCGTGCCGTCCTGGAGTGCGCCGGCGTTCACGACATCCTGTCGAAGTCGCTCGGCTCGGACAACGCGATCAACATCGTGCACGCCACCGTGGCTGCTCTGAAGGGCCTCGTGCGCCCCGAGGAGATCGCCGCTCGCCGTGGCCTGCCGCTGGAGGACGTGGCTCCCGCCGCTCTGCTGCGGGCTCGTGCTGCCGGGGTGAGCGCCTGATGGCTCGCCTGAAGATCACGCAGACCAAGTCCTACATCGGTAGCAAGCAGAACCACCGTGACACCCTGCGTTCGCTTGGTCTCAAGCGCATGCACGACGTGGTCGTGAAGGAGGACCGTCCCGAGATCCGCGGGATGGCCCAGACCGTCCGCCACCTCGTCACGGTCGAGGAGGTTGACTGACATGGCGGACTCTCCGCTGAAGGTCCACAACCTGAAGCCTGCCCCGGGTGCCAAGACCGCCAAGATCCGTGTTGGTCGTGGTGAGGGCTCCAAGGGTAAGACCGCAGGTCGTGGTACCAAGGGCACCAAGGCCCGTTACCAGGTTCCGCAGCGCTTCGAGGGTGGCCAGATGCCCCTCCACATGCGCCTGCCGAAGCTGAAGGGCTTCAAGAACCCGGCCCACAAGCAGTTCCAGGTCGTGAACCTGGAGAAGCTGGCCGAGCTCTTCCCGCAGGGTGGCGAGGTCACCATCGCGGATCTGGTCGAGAAGGGCGCCGTTCGCAAGAACGAGCTCGTCAAGGTTCTCGGCCAGGGCGACATCGCGGTTGCGCTGCAGGTGACGGTTGACGCCGTCTCCGCCTCGGCCGCCGAGAAGATCGTCGCCGCCGGCGGCTCCGTGACCGAGCTCATCTGAGATCGGTGACTTACGGGCCCGGTACTTCCCGAAAGGGAGGTACCGGGCCCGTTCTCTTTGTGTGTCAAACCCGGGCATCCCGTACCCCATAAGTAGGGGAGCGGCGGCACACGCTTTTTCCGAGTGGCCACACACTGTTAGAGTCCGTGAAGTTCCCTTGTACGCTGGCGCGAGGCTTGCCTGCGCCGCCCGTGCCGGGGATCGCAAACTCCCCCCATCAGGACCGACCCTCCCGCCGACGATGTGCGGGAGGCGCAGGAGGCACCGTGCTCAGTGCGTTCGCGCGGGCGTTCCAGACGCCCGACCTGCGCAAAAAGCTGCTGTTCACGCTGGGCATCATGGTGCTGTTCCGGCTGGGCGCACACATCCCAGTGCCGGGCGTCAACTTCGTCGCCGTCAACCAGTGCGTGGCTCAGACCAAGAGCAGTGGACTCTTCGGCCTGGTCAACCTGTTCAGCGGCAATGCGCTGCTGCAGCTGACGATCTTCGCGCTCGGCATCATGCCGTACATCACGGCCAGCATCATCCTCCAGCTCCTCACCGTGGTGATCCCGCGGCTCGAGGCGCTGAAGAAGGAGGGCCAGGCCGGCACCGCGAAGATCACCCAGTACACCCGCTACCTGACCATCGCGCTCGCGGTGCTGCAGGGCACCGGCATCGTGGCGACGGCCTCCAGCGGCGCGCTGTTCTCCGGCTGCCCGCTCGCGACCCAGATCGTGCCGGACCAGTCGATCTTCCGGATCGCGGTCATGGTCATCACGATGACCGCCGGCACCACCGTGATCATGTGGCTGGGTGAGCTGATCACCGACCGCGGCATCGGCAACGGCATGTCCATCCTGATCTTCACCTCCATCGCGGCCGGCTTCCCGGGCTCGATGTGGGCGATCAAGCAGTCCGGCAAGCTGTTCGGCGGCTGGGGCGAGTTCTTCAGCGTCATCCTGGTCGGCGTCGTCGTGGTCGTCCTGGTCATCTTCGTCGAGCAGGCCCAGCGTCGGATCCCGGTCCAGTACGCGAAGCGCATGATCGGCCGCCGCGCCTTCGGCGGCACCTCGACGTACATCCCGCTGAAGGTGAACCAGGCCGGTGTCATCCCGGTCATCTTCGCCTCGTCGCTGCTCTACATCCCGGCGCTGGTGGTCCAGCTGACCAACAGCCAGGCGGGCTGGGCGACCTGGATCCGCACCAACTTCGTCAAGGGTGACCACCCGATCTACATGGTCACGTACTTCGTGCTGATCGTGTTCTTCGCCTTCTTCTACGTCGCCATCTCCTTCAACCCCGAAGAAGTTGCCGACAACATGAAGAAGTATGGTGGGTTCATCCCGGGTATCCGGGCAGGCCGCCCGACGGCCGAGTACCTTAACTACGTGCTGACCCGTATCACGTGGCCAGGTGCGCTCTACCTGGGCCTGATCGCGTTGATCCCGATGATCGCCCTGGTCGCCTTCGGACAGCAGACCAACTTCCCGTTCGGCGGCACCAGCGTCCTCATCGTCGTCGGCGTCGGACTCGAAACTGTGAAGCAGATCGAGAGCCAGCTCCAGCAGCGTAATTACGAAGGGTTCCTCCGCTGATGCGTATCGTCCTCGTCGGACCTCCCGGGGCCGGGAAGGGTACTCAGGCGCACGTGCTCGCCAAGACCCTGTCCATCCCCCACATCTCCACCGGTGACCTGTTCCGCGCCAACATCAGCCAGGGCACCCCGCTGGGGCTCGAGGCGAAGGCGTACATGAACGAGGGCCGCCTGGTACCGGATGAGGTCACCATCGGCATGGCCAAGGACCGGATGCTGCAGCCGGACGCCGCCCACGGCTTCCTGCTGGACGGCTTCCCGCGCAACCTGGGCCAGGCCAAGGCACTGGACGAGTTCCTGACCGAGCAGGGCATCGCCCTGGACGGCGTGCTCGATCTGGAGGTCTCCGAGGACGAGGTCGTCAAGCGGATCGCCGGCCGCCGGCTGTGCCGCAACGACGGCGGTCACGTCTACCACGTGATCTACAACCCGCCGAAGACCGAGGACGTCTGCGACGAGTGCGGCGGCGAGCTGTACCAGCGCTCGGACGACACCGAGGACAAGGTGCGGACCCGGCTGGAGGTCTACCACACGGAGACCGAGCCGATCATCGACTACTACGCACAGCAGGGTGTCCTGGTGACCATCCCGGCGCTGGGCAAGGTGGACGAGGTGACCGAGCGCGCGGTCGCCGCCCTGGAGCAGAAGAAGAACGGCTGACCGAAGAGCAGCCGGTCCGTACGGCCGCGGAGCCCCTGACGGGGTACCGCGGCCGTACGGCGTCGTACGGTGGAATGAGTGCACGGCCGCCCGGCAAGGACCGGGCGCGCGACGAACAGTGGAAGGCGTGACCAGATGGTGGAGATCAAGACCCCCGAGCAGATCGCGAAGATGCGGGCGGCCGGGCTGGTCGTCGCCGAAGCGCTCAAGGCCTGCCGGGAGGCGGTCGCCCCCGGCATCACCACGGGCGAGCTCAACGACATCGCGGACAAGGTCATCACCTCGCACGGTGCCACCTCGAACTTCCGCGCCGACCACGGCGGCCTCTGGTTCCCGGGCGTGATCTGCGCCTCGGTCAACAACGAGGTGGTGCACGGCATCCCCGGCGACCGGGTGCTGCAGGAGGGCGACCTGATCTCGATCGACTGCGGCGCGATCGTGGACGGCTGGCACGGCGACGCGGCCATCTCCGTCCCGGTCGGCGAGGTCCGCCCCGAGGTGGCGATGCTCAGCCGGGTCACCGAGGGCTCGATGTGGGCCGGCATCGCGCAGATGAAGAAGGGCAACCGGCTGGTCGAGGTCTCCAAGGCGATCGAGGGCTTCATCCGCCGTCAGCCGCTGCCCCCGAAGGGCAAGTGGGGCATCACCGAGGGGTACGGCGGCCACGGCATCGGCACGGCGATGCACATGGAGCCGCACGTGCTGAACTACGTCGAGGGCCGCCGGGGCAGGGGCGTCAAGCTGATCCCCGGCACCGTGCTGGCGATCGAGCCGATGGTCTCGCTCGGCACCCCGCACACCGCGATCCTGGAGGACGACTGGACGGTCGTCACCAACGACGGCACCTGGGCCGCGCACTGGGAGCACTCGGTGGCCGTCACCGAGCAGGGCCCGCTGGTCCTCACCGCCTTCGACGGCGGCCGGGCCGAACTCGCGAAGCTGGGTATCACCGCAGCTCCGGACCCCCTCGCCTGATCCGACGGCCCGTCAGGGGCCTGGTGGCCGATGCCGCCAGGCCCTTTGTCCTATTTTGCGGCTGATATGCTCCCAGGCTTGGTCAGCGCAGGTCGGTAGGACAGGACAAAGGGGACAGCAGTGCTCAAGGGCTTCCGCGATTTCATGATGCGCGGCAACGTCATCGACATGGCGGTCGGTGTCGTCATCGGTGCGGCCTTCACCGCGGTGGTGACCGGCTTCGTCTCGGCCTTCCTCACCCCGCTGGTGGGTGTGGTGGTCGGTGCGGCCGGGGACTTCAGCAGCTACAAGTTCACGGTGATGGACGTCACCTTCCCGTACGGCCAGTTCCTCAACGTGCTGATCGCCTTCGTGATGACCGCGGCGGTGCTGTACTTCTGCGTGGTGCTCCCGGTCACCAGGGCGACCGCCCGCTACCTGCCCAAGAAGCCCAAGGTGGCCAAGCGCCCCTGCCCCGAGTGCCTGACCGAGATCCCCGAGGCGGCCCGCCGCTGCTCGGCGTGCACCGCGCACGTGGAGCCGCTGGCCTACGCCCCGCAGCGCTGATTTCGTCTTGGTGCGGTGCTTGGTTTACGATGGTGCGTCGGCTCACTCGTAGCGTGCTTCGGCACGCCCTCTTCCCACAGGGCTAGTCCCTGGTTGGGGTGGGGTGGACCCAGGCTCGCACGAGCGTGCCGCATGCGGTAGCCGGCCCCGGAAGGTGGATCTCGCAGTTCATGGCAAAGAAGCAAGGCGCCATTGAGATCGAGGGCACCGTGATCGAGTCTCTTCCGAACGCCATGTTCAAGGTCGAGCTGCAGAACGGTCACAAGGTCCTCGCGCATATCAGCGGCAAGATGCGTATGCACTACATCCGCATCCTCCCGGACGACCGGGTCGTTGTAGAGCTCAGCCCTTACGACCTGACTCGCGGCCGGATCGTCTACCGGTACAAGTAAGCAACTGTCAGATCTAGACCCGGAGAACCTGAACCATGAAGGTCAAGCCGAGCGTCAAGAAGATCTGCGACAAGTGCAAGGTGATCCGCCGCCACGGTCGGGTCATGGTGATCTGCGACAACCTGCGCCACAAGCAGCGCCAGGGCTGATCTCTCCCCAGCATTTCTCGTAGTACTTCGCGCGACGCGAAAACGTCATAAGCGGGCCGTCCGATCCAGCCGAGAGGCTGGACTGCCACCCCCGGTCAGAGGCCGGGGCTCCCACACCGAGAGATGTCGGAGTAGGCGGCGCGTAAGACCTCTGAAGAAACACAGGAGCCATGAATGGCACGCCTCGCCGGCGTTGATCTCCCCCGTGAAAAGCGGATCGAGATCGCCCTCACCTACGTCTACGGCATCGGCCGTACCCGCGCCCAGCAGACGCTGGCCGAGACCGGTGTGAACCCGGACGTCCGCGTCCGCGACATCACCGAGGACGACCTCGTCAAGCTGCAGAAGTGGATCGACGCCAACTTCACGGTCGAGGGTGACCTCCGCCGTGAGGTCGCCGCCGACATCCGCCGCAAGGTCGAGATCGGCTGCTACGAGGGTCTGCGTCACCGCCGTGGCCTCCCGGTCCGCGGTCAGCGCACCCACACCAACGCGCGTACCCGCAAGGGCCCGCGTCGCGCGATTGCCGGCAAGAAGAAGCCGGGCAAGAAGTAGTCCGCCCGTTAACCGGACATCCCTCCGGCCCGCGGGTTAGCGGACCGACCACCTCAGTAGGAGAACAGACTTATGCCCCCCAAGGGTCGTCAGGCTGCCGGCGCGAAGAAGATCCGCCGCAAGGAAAAGAAGAACGTCGCTCACGGCCACGCGCACATCAAGAGCACGTTCAACAACACCATCGTTTCGATCACCGACCCCGCGGGCAACGTGATCTCCTGGGCCTCCGCCGGCCACGTCGGCTTCAAGGGCTCGCGCAAGTCCACCCCGTTCGCCGCGCAGATGGCCGCTGAGGCCGCTGCCCGTCGCGCGCAGGAGCACGGCATGCGCAAGGTCGACGTCTTCGTCAAGGGTCCGGGCTCCGGCCGCGAGACCGCGATCCGCTCGCTCCAGGCCACCGGCCTGGAGGTGGGTTCGATCCAGGACGTCACCCCCACCCCGCACAACGGCTGCCGTCCGCCGAAGCGCCGCCGCGTCTGACGCAGCGCCTTCGGGCACGTAGTCGAGTTCAACCCGGTACGGGGTCCTGTTCCACACAGGACCCCGTACTCTTGGTCCTGTCGGCATCAAATAGTGGGTGCCGAAGACAACTGGAGGAATACCTCTCATGCTGATCGCTCAGCGTCCCTCGCTGACCGAAGAGGTCGTCGATGAATTCCGCTCGCGGTTCGTGATCGAGCCGCTGGAGCCGGGCTTCGGCTACACCCTCGGCAACTCGCTCCGCCGTACGCTCCTCTCCTCGATCCCCGGCGCTGCTGTCACCAGCATCCGGATCGACGGTGTCCTGCACGAGTTCACCACCGTGCCGGGCGTCAAGGAGGACGTTACCGACCTCATCCTGAACATCAAGCAGCTGGTCGTCTCCTCGGAGCACGACGAGCCGGTCGTGATGTACCTGCGCAAGCAGGGCCCCGGTGTGGTCACCGCCGCCGACATCGCGCCCCCGGCCGGTGTCGAGGTGCACAACCCCGAGCTGGTCCTCGCCACCCTGAACGGCAAGGGCAAGCTGGAGATGGAGCTGACCGTCGAGCGCGGTCGCGGCTACGTCTCCGCCGTGCAGAACAAGGCTTCCGGCCAGGAGATCGGCCGCATCCCGGTCGACTCGATCTACAGCCCCGTGCTGAAGGTCACCTACAAGGTCGAGGCCACCCGTGTCGAGCAGCGGACCGACTTCGACAAGCTGATCGTCGACGTCGAGACCAAGCCCGCCATGCGCCCGCGTGACGCCATGGCCTCGGCCGGCAAGACCCTGGTGGAGCTGTTCGGTCTCGCCCGCGAGCTGAACATCGACGCCGAGGGCATCGACATGGGCCCGTCCCCGACGGACGCCGCCCTGGCCGCCGACCTGGCGCTGCCGATCGAGGAGCTGGAGCTCACCGTTCGGTCGTACAACTGCCTCAAGCGCGAGGGCATCCACACCGTGGGTGAGCTCGTCGCCCGCTCCGAGGCCGACCTGCTCGACATCCGCAACTTCGGTGCGAAGTCGATCGACGAGGTCAAGGCGAAGCTGGCCGGCATGGGCCTGGCCCTCAAGGACAGCCCGCCCGGGTTCGACCCGACCGCTGCCGCCGACGCCTTCGGCGCCGACGACCTGGACGACCAGGGCTACGCGGAGACCGAGCAGTACTAAGAGTTTGAGTCGGGGGCGACTCGCCACGGGTCGCCCCCGATCCATGCAAGTCGTACGGGCACCGTGCCCGTACGCCCGCTGCGGTACCTGATACGGCCGCAGTCGGAGATCCAAGGAGAAATCCCATGCCGCGTCCCACCAAGGGTGCCCGCCTCGGCGGCGGCCCGCACCACGAGCCGCTGCTGCTCGCCGGTCTGTGCCGGGAGCTGTTCCAGTACGGCCGCATCACCACGACCGAGGCCAAGGCCCGTCGGATGCGCCCGCTGGCGGAGAAGCTGATCACCAAGGCGAAGAAGGGCGACATCCACAACCGTCGCCTGGTTCGCAAGACCATCACCGACGTCTCGGTGCTGCACACCCTCTTCACCGAGATCGCGCCGCGCTACGAGAACCGCCCGGGTGGTTACACCCGTATCACCAAGATCGGTCCCCGTCGTGGCGACAACGCCCCGATGGCCGTGATCGAGCTGGTCGAGGCGCTGACCGTCGCGCAGACCGCCGTCGGCGAGGCCGAGGGCGCCACCAAGCGCGCCGTCAAGGAGGCCGACGAGGCTGCGGCCCAGGCCACCGAGACCGCCGAGGTCGAGAACGCCTGACACCTTTAGGTGTGTGACGGGCCCGCTCTCCCAGCGATGGGGGAGCGGGCCCGTTCCTTTCTATCTGGAGTGAGCAGCAGTGCTGAAGGATTGCGAGCAGACGCCGCCGCGGCAGGACGGCCCCGCCGAGGGGCACATCCGGGTCCGGCTCGATCTGGCCTACCAGGGCGCCGAGTTCTCCGGCTGGGCGCGGCAGCGCGGCCGCCGCACCGTGCAGGAGGAGATCGAGAGCGCGCTGCAGATCGTCACCCGGAGCCCGGAGCCGTACGCGCTGACGGTGGCCGGGCGGACCGACGCCGGGGTGCACGCGCGCGGCCAGGTCGCGCACGTCGACCTGCCGGCCGAGCTGTGGGCCGAGCACGGCGAGAAGCTGCTCCGCCGGCTGGCCGGCCGGCTGCCCGGCGACATCCGGATCTACCGGGTGGGCGAGGCCCCGCACGGCTTCGACGCCCGGTTCGCCGCGATCTGGCGCCGGTACGCCTACCGGGTCGCCGACCATCCGGGCGGGGTCGACCCGCTGCTGCGCGGGCATGTGCTCTGGCACGACCGGCCGTTGGACGTCGAGAAGATGAACGAGGCGGCCCGGCTGCTGCTCGGCGAGCACGACTTCGCCGCGTACTGCAAGAAGCGCGAGGGCGCGACCACCATCCGTACGCTGCTGGAACTGCACTGGGACCGGGTGCCGGTGGACAGCTACGCGAGCCAGGAGGGGACGCTGGCGGTGGCCACGGTCCGGGCGGACGCCTTCTGCCACAACATGGTGCGCTCGCTGGTCGGGGCGATGCTGCTGGTCGGCGACGGGCACCGGTCGGTGGAGTTCCCCGGCGAGGTGCTGGCGGGCCGGGTGCGCAACAGCGCCGTCAACGTGGTCCGGCCGTACGGGCTCACGCTGGAGGAGGTCGGCTACCCGGCCGACGACCAGCTCGCCGAACGCAACCGGGCCTCCCGCCGGATGCGCACCCTGCCGGGGCAGTAACCGCTCGGCGCCGCACGGTGGTTGCGGCAGCCGGGGCGCGGGGAGCGGTGCGACCGGCCGGGCCGCGCGGCTCCCCGCGTCCAGGGGGTGCTCCGGTCAGCCGGTGGGGGAGGCGGACGGGGCGGCCGGGGGCGGGGAGCCCGCGGGGGTGACGCCGGCGGCGTCCATGGCGGCCTTGCCCCGGGCGGCCAGGATGGTGTTCGCGTAGCGGACCAGGTCGCGGGCGGCCAGCGGGACGGCCTTGTCCGCCGCGGTCGCGGACTTGCCGTCGGCCCGGCCGGCCAGCGAACTCATGTAGTAGCGGCCGAAGTTGTCGCGGCTGCTGCGGCAGGCGGCGTCGCCCTGGCAGAACTTCGGCGCGCTCCCTCCCTCGACCAGTGCCTTGACCGTCATCGAGGCGGCGGCCTTGGCCGCCTTCCCGGCGCTCGTGCTGCTCGGGAAGTCCGCGATGGCCAGCGTCACGGCGGTCGCGCCGCTGACGTAGGTGGCGCGGAACACGTGCAGGCAGCCGTTGCTCTTCGCGACCTTGGCCAGATCCGGGTCGACCGCGGCGGAGCAGTCCTTGGTCGTGGTGACGTCGGTCGAGGCCAGGGCGTACTGGTGGCCGTTGACCGTGATCTTGTCCTCGGCGAACAGGGTCTTGGGGGTCAGCGGGGCGCTGTCGGTGTTCACCCGGCTCAGGAAGCCCTCGGGCGAGGTCGGCGCGGGAGCCGGGGTGCCGTCGTCGCCGCCGTCGTCGGTGGCGGCCGGACTCGCGCTGGCGGTCGGCCCGGCCACGGGGCCGCCCTTCTTGCCGGAGAGCACCAGGGTGGTGGCGACGATCCCGACCACCGCGGCGACCGCCAGTGCACCGCCGCTGATCATCAGCAGCCGCTTGCGGCGGCGGGTGGCCGCCTCGTTCTGCGCGGCCAGCTCCATCCAGTCCGGCTCGCCCGGGCCGGCGAGCGGTGGGTAGCCGTACCCGCCCTGCGGCGGGTAGCCGTAGCCGCCGCCCTGGGGCGGGTAGCCGTAGGTGGGCTGGGCCGGGGGGTAGCCGTAGCCGGGGTCCTGCGGCGTGGCCTGCGGCGGGAAACCGCCGGGCTGCTGCGGCTGGGCGTGGGCGGGGAACGGCGATGCCGGAGGTGTCGCCTGCGGAGGGACCGCAGAAGGGTTCTGCGGGTGCTGGTCGCCCGACTGCTCGCCCGGTCCTGGTGTGCTTGCCGCCCCATCGCTCATAAGCGCGAATTTTAGGGCATGGCACTGACCGGGCCTGGCCCGCATACCGAATCGGTACCGAAATCCGTTTGGGCCAAGCAGGTGCGGCATAGCAAAATCCGACGTATGGGACACGTCGAGATTTCGCACCTTGAGTACTACCTGCCGGACGGACGGGTGCTGTTCGACGACGCGTCCTTCCGGGTGGGGGAGGGCGCCAAGGTCGCCCTGGTCGGCGCCAACGGCGCCGGCAAGACCACGCTGCTGCGCATGATCGCCGGGGACGTGCAGCCGCACGGCGGCTCGGTCACGTTCAGCGGCGGCCTCGGGGTGATGCGCCAGTTCGTGGGCACCACCGGTCGCGAGGACCAGCGGGAGACGCCCGGCGCGCTCGCCCCGGACGCCTCCGTACGCGACCTGCTGGTCTCGGTCGCCCCGCCCAGGATCGCCACCGCCGCCCGAGCGGTGGACACCGCCGAGCTGGCGATGATGGCCCAGGACGACGAGAAGACGCAGATGGCGTACGCCCAGGCGCTCTCCGACTGGGCCGACGCCGGCGGCTACGACTACGAGACCGACTGGGACGTCTGCACCATGGCGGCCCTCGGCATGCCCTTCGACAAGGCCCAGTGGCGGGGTCTGAACACCCTCTCCGGCGGTGAGCAGAAGCGGCTCGTCCTGGAGGCGCTGCTGCGCGGCCCCGAGGAGGTGCTGCTGCTGGACGAGCCGGACAACTACCTGGACGTCCCGGGCAAGCGCTGGCTGGAGGAGGCGCTCAAGGCCACCCCCAAGACCGTCCTGTTCATCTCGCACGACCGCGAGCTGCTCTCGCGCAGCGCCGACAAGATCGTCAGCGTCGAGGCGGGTGCGGCGGGCAGCAGCGTCTGGGTGCACGGCTCCGGCTTCGAGTCCTTCCACGAGGCCCGCAAGGAGCGCTTCGAGCGGATCGAGGAGCTCGGCCGGCGCTGGGACGAGGAGCACGCCAAGCTGAAGAAGCTGGTGGTCACCCTGCGCCAGGCGGCCTCGATCAGCCACGACATGGCCTCCCGGTACGCCGCCGCGCAGACCAGGCTCAAGAAGTTCGAGGAGGCGGGCCGCCCCGAGGCACCGCCGCGCGAGCAGAAGATCAGCATGCGGCTCAAGGGCGGCCGGACCGGCGTCCGCGCGGTCACCCTGGAGAAGCTGGAACTCAGCGGCCTGATGCAGCCCTTCGACCTGGAGGTCTACTACGGCGAGCGGGTCGCGGTGCTGGGCTCCAACGGCTCCGGCAAGTCGCACTTCCTGCGCCTGCTGGCCGGGGACGCCTCGGTGCGGCACACCGGCCGGTGGAAGCTCGGCGCCCGCGTGATCGCCGGGCACTTCCGGCAGACCCACGCCCACCCGGAGCTGTTCGGCCGCACGGTCCGCTCGATCATCGAGGAGGAGCACGCGCTCGACCGCAAGGCGGCGATGAGCGCGCTGCGCCGCTACGAGCTGGACCGCCAGGAGGAGCAGCGGTTCGAGTCGCTCTCCGGCGGCCAGCAGGCCAGGCTGATGATCCTCAAGCTGGAGCTGTCCGGGGTGACGGCGCTGCTGCTGGACGAGCCCACCGACAACCTCGACCTGGAGAGCGCCGAGGCCCTCCAGGAGGGCCTGGAGGCGTTCGACGGCACGGTGCTCTGCGTCACCCACGACCGCTGGTTCGCCAGGACCTTCGACCGCTTCCTGGTCTTCGGCTCGGACGGCCGGGTGTACGAGGCGCCCGAGCCGGTCTGGGACGAGGCCCGGGTCGTGCGGGACCGATAGCAGGCCCCGCACGGGGCGCGCCTTCGAAAGGACGGCGGCCGCCTTCGGGCGGGCCGTTTTTGACCCGTACGGGCCCGGCCGGTAGGCTGGGTGCTTGTTGTGCGTATTGGCTCGCTCCATCTCACGTGAGAGGTCGGTACGCCGGAGATACCAGGCCGACGACCAGCGGCCCCCCTTGAATTGCGTCCAAGCGGGGCCAGGCTGATCTCCTCGTCCAGGTGCTCCTGTCAGGACTCACTCACTGAAAAGCGAAGGCTACGACCGTGCGTACGTACAGCCCCAAGCCCGGCGACGTCCAGCGTCAGTGGCACGTCATCGACGCGACCGACGTCGTGCTCGGCCGCCTGGCTTCCCAGGCCGCCAACCTCCTCCGGGGCAAGCACAAGGCGATCTACGCGCCGCACGTTGACACTGGTGACTTCGTCATCATCATCAACGCGGACAAGGTGCACCTGTCGGGTAACAAGAAGACCCAGAAGCTGGCCTACCGCCACAGCGGTTTCCCGGGCGGTCTCCGCTCGGTCCGCTACGACGACCTCCTGGAGAAGAACCCGGAGAAGGCCGTCGAGAAGGCCATCAAGGGCATGATCCCCAAGAACAGCCTGGGCCGCCAGATGCTCTCGAAGCTCAAGGTCTACTCGGGCGACCAGCACCCGCACGCTGCCCAGCAGCCGGTGCCGTTCGAGATCACCCAGGTCGCGCAGTAATTCCGGCCACCCCACCCCATCACTGATTTTTAGCAGGAGCTGAGGAACACCGTGGCCGAGACTGCCATCGAGAACACCCTCGAGGTCGAGTTCGACGACACCGTCGTCGAGGACTACACCTCCGAGACCGAGTACACCTCCGAGTCGCTGGCCGGCCGCTTCGGCGAGGCCGTCCCCGGCGCCGGCCTCGGCCGCCGCAAGGAGGCGATCGCCCGCGTGCGCATCGTCCCGGGCACCGGCCAGTGGAAGATCAACGGTCGCACCCTGGAGAACTACTTCCCCAACAAGGTGCACCAGCAGACCGTCAACGAGCCCTTCAAGCTGCTCGAGCTGGACGGCCGTTACGACGTTGTCGCCCGCATCTCGGGTGGCGGCGTCTCCGGTCAGGCCTACGCGCTGCGCCTCGGCGTCGCCCGTGCCCTGAACGAGGCCGACGTGGACAACAACCGCGGCGCCCTCAAGAAGGCCGGCTTCCTGACCCGTGACGCCCGCGCCGTCGAGCGCAAGAAGGCCGGTCTCAAGAAGGCCCGTAAGGCCCCGCAGTACAGCAAGCGCTAAGCACCTCCGCCGGGGGGCGTACCATCTGCGATGGTTCGCACCCTTGGGTGCAGTCGTACGCCCCGGAGCACCCCGTGTGCTCCGGGGCGTCGTGCTTTTCTCCCCTTCACGCCTGTGCGGAGGCCGGGGAGCCGCGAGAAATTGGCCAGTAACTTTGGCGACGGAGGACCAGGAACGTGGGACGACTCTTCGGTACGGATGGTGTGCGCGGTGTGGCCAATGAGGGCCTGACCGCCGAACTGGCGCTCGGCCTGTCGGTGGCAGCCGCGCACGTACTCGGCGACGCGGGGGCTTTCGAGGGGCATCGCCCGGTCGCGGTGGTGGGCCGCGATCCGCGTGCGTCCGGCGAGTTCCTGGAGGCCGCGGTGATCGCCGGGCTGGCGAGCGCGGGTGTGGACGTGCTGCGGGTCGGCGTGCTGCCGACGCCCGCCGTGGCCTACCTGACCGGCGCGCTCGGCGCCGACTTCGGCGTGATGCTCTCGGCCAGCCACAACGCGATGCCGGACAACGGCATCAAGTTCCTCGCCCGGGGCGGCCACAAGCTGGACGACGCCATCGAGGACGCCATCGAGGCGCACCACGCCCGCTACGGCGTCGGCGACGAGAACTGGAGCCGCCCCACCGGCGACGCCGTCGGCCGGGTCCGCCAGTACACCGAGGGCTTCGACCGGTACGTCGCCCACCTGGTCGGCGTACTGCCGAACCGCCTGGACGGCATCAAGGTCGTCATCGACGGCGCCCACGGCGCGGCCGCCCGGGTCGCCCCCGAGGCCTTCGCCCGCGCGGGTGCCGAGGTCGTGCACACCCTGGGCACCGAGCCGACCGGCCTCAACATCAACGACGGCGTCGGCTCGACCCACCTGGACAAGCTGCGCGCCGCGATGCAGGAGCACCGGGCCGACCTCGGCATCGCCCTGGACGGCGACGCGGACCGCTGCCTGGCCGCCGACGCGGACGGCAACGAGGTGGACGGCGACCAGATCATCGCCATCCTCGCGGTCGCCATGAAGGAGGCCGGCACGCTGCGCCGCAACACCGCCGTCGCCACCGTGATGTCCAACCTGGGCTTCAAGCAGGCGATGCAGCGCGAGGGCATCGACCTGGTCGAGACCGCGGTCGGCGACCGGTACGTGCTGGAGGCGATGAAGGCGGAGGGCTACGCGCTGGGCGGCGAGCAGTCCGGGCACGTCATCCTGCTGGACCACGCCACCACCGGCGACGGCACGCTGACCGGCCTGATGCTCGGTGCCCGGCTGGCGGCCACCAAGCATCCGCTGGCCGACCTGGCCGCCGTGATGACCCGGCTGCCGCAGGTCCTGATCAACGTCAAGGGCGTGGACCGGACCCGGGTGACCACCTCGGTGGAGCTCTCGCAGGCGGTCAAGGAGGCCGAGACCGAGCTGGGTGACACCGGCCGGGTGCTGTTGCGCCCCTCGGGCACCGAGCCGCTGGTCCGGGTGATGGTCGAGGCGGCCGACGCGGCGCAGGCCAAGGCGGTCGCGGAGAAGCTCGCCGAAGCCGTCCGCACCCACCTCGGCTGACTCGGCGTCAACGCGGACTGAGTGTCGCTCAGCAGCCCCCCGCCCACCGGGCGGGGGGCTGCTGAGCGTGCGTCAGAGCTTGCGCAGCAGCGCGCGGCGGACCTTGTGGTCCGAGCCCTTCTGCAGGACCAGGGTGGCCCGGCCGCGGGTGGGCAGGACGTTCTCCACCAGGTTCGGCTTGTTGATGGTGCGCCAGACCTGGCGGCCGTACTCCATCGCCTCCTCCTCGGGCACTTCGGTGAAGCGCCGGAAGTAGGAGTTGGGGTCCTGGAAGGCGGTGTCGCGCAGCTTCCTGAACCGGTCCAGGTACCAGGTCTCGATGTCGTCGGTGCGGGCGTCCACGTAGATCGAGAAGTCGAAGTAGTCGGCCACCGCGAGCCGGGTGCGGCCGTCGGTGCCCGGCAGGGCGGGCTGGAGCACGTTCAGGCCCTCGACGATCAGGATGTCCGGGCGCTCCACGGTGAGCCGCATCTCCGGCACGATGTCGTAGACCAGGTGCGAGTACACCGGCGCGGAGACCCGGTCCTTGCCGGCCTTCACGTCCGCCACGAAGCGCATCAGCGCCCGGCGGTCGTACGACTCGGGGAAGCCCTTGCGGGCCATCAGGCCGCGGCGGCGCAGCTCGGCGTTGGGGAGCAGGAAGCCGTCGGTGGTGACCAGCTCGACCCGGGGGTGCTCCGGCCAGCGGGCGAGCAGCGCCTGCAGCAGGCGGGCGGTGGTGGACTTGCCGACCGCGACCGATCCCGCCACCCCGATCACGAACGGGGTGCGGATGCGCTCGGTGTCCGAGGTGTCCAGGAAGGTGCCCAGGGCGCCGCGCAGTTCGTGCGTGGCGTGGATGTAGAGGTTGAGCAGCCGGGAGAGCGGCAGGTAGACGTCCCTGACCTCGTCCAGGTCGAGTGCCGTGCCCAGGCCGCGGAGCCGCTCCACCTCCGCGGCGGTCAGCGGCAGCGGCGTGCGCTCGCGCAGGGCGCTCCACTCGGCCCGGTCCAGATCCACGTACGGGGAAGGGGTCGGCGTCGGGGCGCCCCGCGTACAGAGTTCGGTCAGCACATGCTCCATTGTGAGCCGTCGTGGACCACCTGGGTGGTGTGGTGTCGGTCACGGGCAGCCGCCGACCGGCGTTTATAGGCCGAACGCCGCCGCGCTTATGCTGGCTCACATGTGCGGAATTGTTGGATATGTGGGGTCTCAGACGGCCCTCGACGTAGTGATCGCAGGACTGCAGCGGCTGGAATACCGGGGGTACGACTCCGCCGGTGTGGCCGTGCAGACCCGAGGCGCCGACGGGCAGTGGAGCCTCGCCACCGACAAGCGGGCCGGAAAGCTCGCCAACCTTCAGAAGTCTCTCGCCGAGACGCCGCTGCCCGGCGGCACCACCGGCATCGGCCACACCCGTTGGGCCACCCACGGCGGCCCGACCGACGCCAATGCCCACCCTCACCTGGACGACCTCCAGAAGGTCGCCGTCGTTCACAACGGCATCATCGAGAACTTCGCCCAGCTGCGTGCGGCGATCGCCGAGCGCGGCCACACCCTGCGCTCGGAGACCGACACCGAGGTGGTCGCCCACCTGCTGGCCGAGGCCTACGACGGTGACCTGGCCGAGGCCATGCGGGCCGTCTGCCGCCAGCTGGACGGCGCGTTCACCCTGGTCGCGGTGCACGCGGACGCCCCGGACGTGGTGGTCGGCGCCCGCCGCAACTCCCCGCTGGTGGTCGGCCGCGGCGAGGGCGAGAACTTCCTGGCCTCCGACGTCGCCGCCTTCATCGCGCACACCCGCGAGGCGATCGAGCTGGGCCAGGACCAGGTCGTCGAGCTGCGCCGCGAGGGCGTGACCGTCACCAACTTCGACGGCACCCCGGCCGAGGTGCGCGAGTACCACGTCGACTGGGACGCCTCCGCCGCCGAGAAGGGCGGCTACGACTACTTCATGCTCAAGGAGATCGCCGAGCAGCCGAAGGCCGTCGCCGACACCCTGCTCGGCCGGATCGGCACCGACGGCCGGCTGACCCTGGACGAGCTGCGGATCTCCGACTCCGTGCTGCGCGAGATCGACAAGGTCGTCATCGTCGCGTGCGGTACCGCGTACCACGCGGGCATGATCGCCAAGTACGCGATCGAGCACTGGACCCGTATCCCGTGCGAGGTCGAGGTCGCCTCGGAGTTCCGCTACCGCGACCCGATCATGGACGACCGCACCCTGGTCATCGCCATCTCGCAGTCCGGCGAGACCATGGACACCCTGATGGCGCTGCGCCACGCGCGCGAGCAGGGCGCCAAGGTGCTGGCGATCTGCAACACCAACGGCTCGACCATCCCGCGCGAGTCGGACGCCGTGCTGTACACGCACGCCGGCCCCGAGGTCGCGGTCGCGTCGACCAAGGCGTTCCTGACCCAGCTGGTGGCCTGCTACCTGGTCGCGCTCTACCTCGGCCAGGTGCGCGGCACCAAGTGGGGCGACGAGATCTTCGACATCATCCGCGAGCTCGGCGACGCGCCGAAGCAGGTGGAGCAGGTGCTGGAGACCATGGAGCCGGTGCGCGAGCTGGCCCGCTCGCTGGCCGACGCCAAGTCGGTGCTGTTCCTCGGCCGCCACGTCGGATTCCCGGTGGCCCTGGAGGGTGCGCTCAAGCTCAAGGAGCTGGCGTACATGCACGCCGAGGGCTTCGCGGCGGGCGAGCTCAAGCACGGCCCGATCGCGCTGATCGAGGAGGGTCTGCCGGTCGTCGTGGTCGTGCCGTCCCCGCGTGGGCGCTCGATCCTGCACGACAAGATCGTCTCCAACATCCAGGAGATCCGGGCCCGTGGCGCCCGCACGATCGTGATCGCCGAGGAGGGTGACGAGGCGGTCGTGCCGTACGCCGACCACCTGATCCGCATCCC
>NZ_JYJF01001136.1 GCF_000955975.1 Saccharothrix sp. ST-888 | reverse complement strand
GGTGCCGTGCGCCTCCACCGCGTCCACGTCCGCACCCGACAGACCCGCCGACGCCAGCGCGTCACGGATCACCCGCTCCTGCGACGGCCCGTTCGGGGCCGTCAGTCCGCTGGAGGCGCCGTCCTGGTTGATCGCCGAACCGCGCACCACCGCCAGCACCCGGTGCCCGTTGCGCCGCGCGTCCGACAGACGCTCCAGCACCAGCACCCCCACCCCCTCGGACCACCCGGTACCGTCCGCC
>NZ_JYJF01001135.1 GCF_000955975.1 Saccharothrix sp. ST-888 | reverse complement strand
GGCGGACGGTACCGGGTGGTCCGAGGGGGTGGGGGTGCTGGTGCTGGAGCGTCTGTCGGACGCGCGGCGCAACGGGCACCGGGTGCTGGCGGTGGTGCGGGGTTCGGCGATCAACCAGGACGGCGCCTCCAACGGGCTGAGCGCCCCGAACGGGCCGTCGCAGGAGCGGGTGATCCGTGACGCGCTGGCGTCGGCGGGTCTGTCGGGTGCGGACGTGGACGCGGTGGAGGCGCACGGCACC
>NZ_JYJF01001134.1 GCF_000955975.1 Saccharothrix sp. ST-888 | reverse complement strand
AACGAGATCCCCGAGGCGCGCAAGGTCATGGAGGCGGCGTTCGCGCCGTCGGGTGACGCCGGCGCCGATGGGGAGTCCTCGCTGGCGCAGCGTCTGGCGCGTCTGTCGGAGGTCGAGCGGAACCGTGCGCTGCTGGAGCTGGCGCGGGCTCAGGTCGCGGCTGTTCTCGGTTACGCGGGGTCGGAGGCGGTGGAGTCGGGCCGGGCGTTCAAGGAGCTCGGGTTCGACTCGCTGACCGCCGT
>NZ_JYJF01001133.1 GCF_000955975.1 Saccharothrix sp. ST-888 | reverse complement strand
CCGAGATCACCGTGCCGGTGCCGGTGGCGGCTGCCGCCGATGACGAGCCGATCGCGATCGTCGCGATGAGCTGCCGCTTCCCCGGCGGGGTCCGTTCGCGCGAGGAGCTGTGGCAGCTGCTCATGGCAGGCGGCGACGCGGTCCTGGACTTCCCGACCGACCGAGGCTGGGACCTCGACGGCCTCTTCGACCCGGACCCGGACCAGCTCGGCAAGATCTACACCCGTAAGGGAGCCTTCCTCC
>NZ_JYJF01001132.1 GCF_000955975.1 Saccharothrix sp. ST-888 | reverse complement strand
CTGGGGCTCACCGTGGCGAACCGGGGGTACCTGGCCCTGCGGGGGATGCGGCCGCCGATGCCGTACCTCCCCAGCGGGGCGTTCCTGTAGCCGTGCCCGACGCGCGCCGGGCACGCAAGCGTCGCGCGGTCCGCCGCGACGCTTGCGTGCCCGGTCGTGCCGAGGGGTGCGCGGTTACGCCATGGTGTCCAGGATCTCCTGGACCATCTCCATGGTGGTGCCCGGGTGCAGGAAGGCGAAGCGG
>NZ_JYJF01001131.1 GCF_000955975.1 Saccharothrix sp. ST-888 | reverse complement strand
CGCTCGCCTGCTCGCGCTGCCTGCGGCCGAGCGGGAGCAGGCGGTGCTCGACCTGGTTCGGACCCGCATCGCCTCGGTGCTTGGCTACCCGGACACCACCGCCGTGGAGGCGGGCCGGGCGTTCAAGGAGCTCGGTTTCGACTCCCTGACGGCGGTCGAGCTGCGCAACGAGCTCAACGGCGCGACGGGTCTCCGACTGCCGGCGACGCTGGTGTTCGACTACCCGAGCCCGGTCGCCCTGGCG
>NZ_JYJF01001130.1 GCF_000955975.1 Saccharothrix sp. ST-888 | reverse complement strand
AGGCCGTTTCCGCTTCTGGCGGGAGCGGCCTTTTTGATGTCCGGTCAGCTGGTGGTCGCATGGTGGTCTCCGGGCCACATCGGCCAAGCACCTGATGGTTCTTTTGTTCCCGCGTATTGGTGTGCGGGCTGTTGCCGGTGGGGACGCGGCTGTTGGTGCCAGGGCCGCCGGGCGCGGCAGGCGGGCTGGCCCAGGATGGCGCGGTCGGCGGTGTTGAGCATCCAGGCGATGGCGTCGACGGCCGC
>NZ_JYJF01001129.1 GCF_000955975.1 Saccharothrix sp. ST-888 | reverse complement strand
GCCGCGCTGGGCGCGGCGGTGGACGGCGGCGTGCCGGCCCCCGATGCGGTCTTCGTGTCGCTGGCGCCGATCGCAGCCGACGACTCCGCTGCCGAGACCCCCCCAACTGTCCGTGCTGCGCTGCACGGTGTGCTCGGTGTGGTCCCGGAGTGGCTGGCGGACGAGCGGTTCGCCTCCTCACGCCTGGTCCTGGTGACCCGTGGTGCGGTGGCCGGCGGTGACAACCTCGTCCACGCCCCGGTGTG
>NZ_JYJF01001128.1 GCF_000955975.1 Saccharothrix sp. ST-888 | reverse complement strand
CCGGTGGTGCTCTCGGCGAAGGGTGAGGTGGCGCTGCGGGCCCAGGCCGAGCGGTTGCTGTCCGCCGGTGATGCCGAACTGGTCGATGTGGCGTACTCGGTGGCGATGGGCCGGGCGGCGCTGGAGCACCGCGCGGTGGTGGTCGGCAGTGAGCGTGAGGAGTTCCTGCGGGGGCTTGGTGCGCTGGCCGAGGGCGAGTCGGCTGCGAACCTGGTGCAAGGCTCGGTGGTTGAGGGACGTACGGC
>NZ_JYJF01001127.1 GCF_000955975.1 Saccharothrix sp. ST-888 | reverse complement strand
CCGCGAAGCCGACGGCCGAATGGCGGTCTTCGTCCTCGGACCCAACGGCAACTCCATCGCAGTACGCGAACAGGTCGCACCGTCGGCCGGCTGGGGCGAATGGAACGGCTCCTTCGGCACCGCGTCCACCGGACTGTCGGTCGGCCGGAGTGCGGACGGCCGGATGGAGGTGTTCGCGGTCGCGCCCGACTACGGCTCGATCTCGCACATCTGGCAGACCGCGCCCAACGGCGGCTGGAGCGCCTG
>NZ_JYJF01000114.1 GCF_000955975.1 Saccharothrix sp. ST-888 | reverse complement strand
ACCCGGCCCTGTAGGTGGGGTTGACCAGCAGCACGCGGCCGTCCTGGTCGCGGATCAGGACCAGGGCGCCGAGGCGGCGCGGGGGCTGGTCGGCGCGGGCGATATCGGCATGCGTCATCGGCTCTCCTCAGGGTTGAGGCCCCGGCCAGCCATCTCGGGGGAGTCTTGGCCGGCCGGGGCTGTGGGCCCGCTGTGCCGGTGTGCCTACCTGGCTGCAGCGGGAGTCTGGGGGTGCTTAGCGCCAGTGCGAGGACGCGAGCAGGGCGGCGGCTACTGCCGCGATGCAGGTGCTCGATGCGATGTGGGCGAGGACTGCTCGACGCGGGTCCGGCAGCTTCCGGCGTCGGCGCTCGGCAACCTCGCGGTACTCGGCCAGCGGGTCGCAGCCGATGGGCTCGGACGCCATCACGCTGTCGCCGCCGCAGATCGGCGCTCCGCTGCGCGCCAGGCGTCCCACGCTTCGGGGAATGACCTCCAGCTCGCCCGGCGGCCGTCGACCTGGACCCAGTTGCACGCGATGGTGTCGTACGCGTGCCACGTCTGCGTCGCCTGGTCCCAGTGCACGCCGTGGCCGGTGGTGGCGTCGGGCTGCTGCTCGGCGGATTGCCGTACGGTGTTCATGCGGTCCTTCCACCCTTGCCGTTCACCACACAGGAGATGCAGCGGCCCTGGTCGCGCACCACCAGGTCGCTGACACGCTCCGGCGGTGCCACGGAGTCGAAGTGCAGCTGCAGGTCGCAGGCCCCGCACGTTCGGCACGCCAGGCTGGTCGGCTCAACGACAGCCGGAGGGCTGCTCTCAGTGTCGACCACGACTACCGACCCGGTATCTGCCACTGCAGCCTCCTTGACTCCGCCCGCGCCAGGTTTGTGGGCGTACGAGGATCCTGCCCGGAGAAAACGCTGTGGTCGGGTACAGGTGTACCCGACCACAGATTTTTGAGTGCCTGTCAGATCTGGATCTGGAGACGCCGCGCCACGTCCGCGATCGGACCGAGCAGCCGGGCACGTCGAGCGGAGGTGGTCACCATCTCCTGCACGAGGACGTGAGATCGCACCCCCTCGGGGGCGATTCGATCCGCTGCCAGGATTTCGGCCATTGCCCCCGCGTCGTCACCGTCGCGCACGTGGGCTCGTGCACGGTCGATCATGTGCCGGGCCCGACGCTCCTTCGGCAGCCGGCTCATGTCGACATGAGCCACACGGTCCAGCGCGTTGCGTCCCTCGCCCAGCTCCAGCGCCACGTGCACCACGTGCACTGCTTGATTGCCGCTTGAGAACTCGGTTTGATAGCCGGCCCGGCTGCCGACTCGGTCAGCCGCGGCAGCCGCCTCCGCGAGGTGCAGAGCTGCCTCTGCCTGTCGGCCGCTCTGGGCATCCAGCATCGCGCTCACGAGGTGCAGCGTTCCCCACAGGCTCCAGGCCCCGTCATCGTCGTCGGTCAACAGGTCGTCCACCCGGTCGAGGCCGGCCGCGGTCAGCGCACGCGCTTCGGCGCTGGCGCCGGCGGACATGCAGACCTCTGCCTGTGTCCACTCCATCGCCGTCACCAGGAGCGGGTCGCCAGATGCCTGGGCCGCCTGCAGCGCCTGGGCCGCAGCGAGAGCCGCCAGGTCAACGTAGCCGAGTTTCTTCGTCATCATCGAGGTGTTGTGCCGGGCCTCCGCGAGAAGATGGTGTGCGGCGTCCCGGTCAGCACCGGCGGACGCCTGTGCGGTCGCGGTGATGTCCGTCAGCAGCTCTGGCAGGACGCGGCTCAGGTCGTTGTAGCGCGCGTGGCGGCGCATCCGATTGGACTCGGTGACTCGACTACGGAGGTCCGAGAGTGCCAGCGGCGCCCCCGCCACCGCTGAGGGCAGCTGAGCCCGGAGCAGGATGCGTCGAAGGGCGGGGATCATCTGATGCGCTGGCTGAGTCTGGGGATCCCCGATGGTGCGCGGTCGGCCGGTCAGGTCCGTGATGTCGACGCCGAGCGTGTCGGCGATCGCCTGGATGACCGTGTACCGGTCGAGTCCCCTGCGGCCGATTTCGATGCTCTTGATCCACTCGGCGCTGTGGCCGATCGCGTCGGCGAGTTCCTCGCGGGACATGCCGCTCGCCTGCCGGAACTGCGCTACCCGCTGGCCGATGGTGAGTTGAGCGTCCACAGGATCCCTCCAGATCTGGTGTGGTGCGTCAACGGTAGGGTCGCTGCCTTCGCGAACCCGGGTACACCTGTACACGCTACGGCAGCGTCAGAAGACTTCAATGGGGTTACGGCGCCGCAGGTTTGGCGCCGCAGCAGCACTCCAAGCCCCGAGCGCGGCACGCACACGTGCTGACGTGCTACAACGCAGAGGAGTCACATGACCACGATGGTCGAGTCCCCGCCGAACGCGGATTCGAGGGACCTGCTCACCCCGGACGAGTTCGCCCTGGTCGCTGGCGTCGTTCAGCGCAACAACTGCGAGATGACCTCGGAGACGGCCGAGCGCATCACCAGCCAGGCGCTCGCCTACGTCGCCACCTGTGCAACGTTTCCGCACCTGCGTCTCCGGCCGTCCCGCACCGTCGATGAGGGCTGGCACGCCCTTATCCTCTGCACCGTCGTCTACGCGCGGCTGTGCAGGGAACTCGGCCTGTTCGTGCACCATGCCCCCGAGCCGCCGGGTCCCGAGCGGCACGATCCGGGCGCGCTGTCCCGCACCATGACCGCCATGCGGGCTGCTGGGTACCCGGTCGAGCCGGACCTGTGGGTGCCGCCCACTGACCGGACCATCCCGGTCGCGGCCGACTGCGAGCACAGCGAGCCACCGCCCGCCGGATGCGGGTTCGACTGCTCGAACACCGGCCCCAACTAATCGACCCAGAGCCCCGGTTGTGCCCTCGGCGCAATCGGGGCTCTGCCATGCTGGGACCATGAGGACGTGGGCAGCCATCGAAATTCCACTCGACGCGCCGTACTGGGTCGCGAACCACATAGTCGCCTTCAGGGCAGTCGAGGCCGGCCACATCGCGCGACACGCGCTCATCCCCGTACTCGACAACACCGACGTCGAGTCGGACGCACGGTGGGACGGCCTCGTCGGTACGACACCAGGGTTCGTAACGACCTGGTACCGGCTGCCGCTGCAGGGGCCGCTACCCCGGAAGCGCCACACCCGGGCCCCGGTCCCCGGCGACGGCGACACCATGGAGACACAGCTCAGGAGGGGCCCCAGCGTGCCGCCTCCGCTGTGGGTACAGAGGCAGCGCCCCAACCTGTACGTCGGTCGCTGAATGCGGGAAAGCCCCCTGCCCGGCCGGAGCCGGGCAGGGGGCATCGCGTTTACGGGCGTACGAGGGCGACCGCCGAGATGATCAGCGCGCCGAGGCCGGTCAGTGCGGCGATCGCCGGGAGCGGCCACCGGCCGCGCTCCAGCCGGTCGACGCGCTGGTCCAGGTCGGCGAGCTCGGCGTCTGATCGGTCGACCCGCTGGAGCAGGAGGGCAAGTTGGCCGCGCATCTCGGCGAACCCCACTTCCAGGAGGCGCCGGACCTCGGCGAGTTCGGCCCGGACGCCGGACTCGTCGTCAGGCACCGGCACCACCGCCGTCCGGTGCGGCCGGCGGAATGGCCGGTGCGGCCGGGGTGATCGGCGGCAGGGGGGCCCGCGACGGCGCGGTCCGCAGCCAGGACG
Source organism: Saccharothrix sp. ST-888 (assembly GCF_000955975.1). GTDB lineage: Bacteria > Actinomycetota > Actinomycetes > Streptomycetales > Streptomycetaceae > Kitasatospora. Next base: position 20,363 of record NZ_JYJF01000114.1, on the reverse strand, counting down.
GCAGCAGGCTGTCCACGACCGGCGAGGCCATTGCCCGGGTCACGATCGCGGCCACTGCCAGCGCGGTGCCGAGGCCCGGCAAGGTGTCCGGCAGACCGGCGTCGTGAACCAGCAGGGGCAGGCCGGCGGCCAGGCCGAGCAGGAGCTGAAGCGCGGTGCGGGCGGTACGGCGGGTAGCGTCAGACATGGTGGCGAACTCCCTTGTTCAGCGGGTGACGTTGTCGGTGCGCATGGCGGCGGCCCAGGTGGCCGGGCCGACGATGCCGTCCTGGGTCAGGCCCTTCTCGGCCTGGAACTGCCGGCAGATGCTTGTCGAGGAGGGGCCGTACCAGCCGTCCACCGTGATCGACCAGCCCCGGTCACGCATCCGCTGCTGCCAGGCCCGGACCGTGTCGTCGTGCAACATCGGGCTCTGCACCCGCAGGTACTCGCCCATCCAGGCCGGGCCCGAGGCGGTTGAGGCAGAGTCGGAGGAGTACGGCGGCCGGCCGTAGCCGACGATCGTCCCGGCGGACCTCACGCGGCGGGCACAGCTGTCGCTGGTGTTCGCCTCGATGGTCAGGACGTAGTCGCCGCTGGTACCGGTCACCAGGCCGACGTGATCGATGCCGGAGATCGAGGACCCGCCGTCCCAGTCGAAGAACACGACGTCACCGGCCTGGATCCCGGATACCCCGTAGGTCCACTGCCCGGCGTCCCGAAAGGCGGCAGCGTGGGCGACGGTGTAGGCGTAGTCCTCGCCACCGTCCGGGCAGACCGCATCGAACTCGCCGCTCTCGCGTGCCCAGTAGGTGATCCCCATATCGCACCACGGGGCGCTGAGGTACTCGCCGCCCTCGCGGCCGGCGTAGTCCTGCGTGATGTAGTTCGGGCGGCCGGACAGGCCCAGGGACTGCTCAGCGGCAGAGACCATGCTGTCGATGCTCATGCCGCACCGCCCTGCGAGGCAGGGGCGCCGTACACGCCGCGCTCGTCCGGGGCGCCGAACTCGGTTCGAAGCACGTCCTGCTCGTTGGCGAGCGTCGGGCCGTTGCCGGTCTCGGTCAGGTGCGCGGCCTGGTCGCCCAGGTCGACGCTGGTGGGACGGGGGTCACCCATGGTTCCTCCGGGCAGTGAGAAGGGCTTGTGGTGCCCTGTGACGCCCGTCAGCGTAGGAAGATCGACCGATTGGGCATCCCGGCTAACGGGCTCAAGAGCCGCGCAGGTAGGCGCCGTTGACCGCTGTGATGATGGATCCGGCGCCGCCCCCGCGACCGCCCGTGGTCGCGCCTGAGGTCTGCTGCACCTGGATGGACACGTAGACCGCGTTCCCTGGGGCGTAGTACGGGGTCATGTCGATGTCCCGGGAGGACGAGACCCAGCTGAAGGTGGCCGGCACTGCTCCGGTTGCGGCCGTGTTCCCGCCGACCAGGATCCGGTAGTTCCCGCCTGTGCTGGACCCGGCGATCTGGTCGCCGCAGAAGCTCAGGTCGAGGTGGAGTTTGGGGGCGTCGCAGGGCACCCATGCCGAGGTCGTCTCGGTCCAGGCCGCGCCCTGGGCGTACGGGGCCGATCCGAACGAGGTGCCGCCGAAGCCGACCGCCCGCCAGGGCAGCGCTACGCCCTTGCGCGAAACTGCGTCGGTCGTCATGACGTAGTTCCCGGACGCGTCGTAGACCCCCCAGAACTGGCGGGGGAAGCCGGATCCGCTCGCGGCGTCGGGCTGCCACAGGGCCATCGTCAGCTCGTTGGCCGGGGTGTCCCGGCGAAGCTGCATGCCCATCTGCGGCACGCCGTTGGCGTCCGGCGTGCCGAGGTCGCCGATCCGGCAGACCACCCGGCTGGGGTCCTGTGCGGACATCACCACGATCGAACCGCCCTGCCGCAGGATCAAGTTGCCGTTGGTCAGGGTCGTGGACCCGATCGTGTTGGTGCGGGACAGGGTGGCCAGCTGGCGCTCCAGCTCGGCTACGCGCTCCTCGAGGGACTGCTGACGCAGGTACTGGGGCACGTCATGCTCCTGTGCAGGTGAGGGCCACGGTCTCCGGGCCGCCGGAGTACGAGACTTTGATGGAGACGATCCGCAGCTCGGCCGCGTACCCGTTCGGGTAGTAGCCGTCTGGATCGATCGCGAAGATCGCGGAGTCGCCGACGGTGTAGGACCCGAGGACCGGATCGGCGTCGGCGAGCACGGTGAACGTCGGCGTGGTCATCGCCGACCGGTGCGCGTACAGGTCGGCCTGGGCGTGGGCTTGGATGGTGTTCCACTCGACCACCTGGTCGTACTTGGTGACGGTCTCCAGCAGGGGCCAGCCGGCCGGGAACTGGTCGCCGGCCTCGGCCTGTCCGATCACGACGTCCTGGCCCTGGCCAGCGCCGAGTGCGATGGCCCGGTTGGCGAGCAGGGTGCCGTCCTCGGGCCACTCGTAGGTGAGGGCGTTCCCGCCGGCCCCGTACTGGAACATGAACCCGGTGGCCGAGGCGGACCGGCCACGCCGCGGGTAGTAGACCTGCCAGCGCCGGTACCGACTGCCGTCCGCGTTGTAGCCGACTTCCACGCCCCAGTCGAAACCCCCGTCAACCTCGGAGAGCTGACGGATCAGGTCGAGGATCGCCGGGCGCTGGGACGCGTCGTACGTCCTCACGCGGGTGACCCCGGTGGGGTTCACGAGGGGGTTGGTGTCGACGTGGATGTCCCCCGCCCCGGTGATGTCCGCACCCGCGTACCGCAGGAGCGACCAGAGGATCCACGCCTGGTCGTCGTACATCCGCTGGCCGTCGGGCACGTACCGGCCGTCCGCGCCGTTCGCGACCAGGACGCCCGGGTCTGTGGAGAGGATCTCGTTGACGTAGCGGTGCTGCCAGTACGAGGGCAGCTCGGCGGCCTGGATGTGCATGCCGTAGACCCCGTATGCCGCGGTGAGGGGCTTGCGGGTCCAGACGATGCCGCCCCACACGATCACGCCGTCCCGGTCGACGTAGAGCATGGTCCGGCCGGGGATGGTGGCGGCCATCGGGGCGAGCGGCGCGGTCTGGTCGTTGAGCGGAATCATGCCGGAGAAGGTCCCGATCCCGTTCAGCTCCGTGGAGTACTCGACCTGCTGGACGGGCAGTTCGGCCAGGATCCGATCGGTGATCAGGTCGCAGAACAGGAACGTGTACTGGTGTATCGGGGCGGGCGTGGTCATCAGGCGGTCTCGTAGCTGAAGGCGAGGCTGTAGGAGTTCAGGCTGGCGCTGGATGGCACCCACGGCACACTGTCGGACCAGGAACTGCTGGCCAGGGTCGTGAAAGCCCTGACTCGGGTCGCGTCCTGCACCCACACGACGGACGGGCCGGCCCCTGACCCGGCCGCTCGGTCCGCGTAGGCGGTGCCAACGGTTGACCCGAGGCCCGAGGTGTAGTTGGCGCTGAACGGCAAACCAGCGGGAAGGGTCCATGACCAGGTGCCGCTACCCCACGTCGTGGTGGAGCCGCTGATGATCTTGATGAGGACGTTGACCGTCTTTCCCACCTGGGAGTACCGGCTGACCAGCGTGCCGTTTCCGATGTTCGGGTTCGTGGTCGCGCCAGCCCACGTCGTGGTGTAGCCGGTCCAGGTGCCGAGGCTGACCTGAGCGGTGGTGCCGTTGGCCTTGCCGAGGTAGAGCGTGTCGGTGTCGGTGGCGTACAGGGCCTGGCCGGGGTGGGGGTGGTCGGGCATGGTTGCCGAGGTGACGGGCAGGATCCCACCGGAGCCGACCTGGTACTGCCGGCCGTCGGTGATCGCCGCGTTGGTGATGCTGGTGACTCCGGCGTTCACCGCGATGTCGGCGAGGACGATGGAGTTCGGCGGGATCGCTCCTCGGACAGCGGCGCCGGCGGACGCCGCGTACGGGCCCTGGACGACCAGCAGCAAGGCTGAGTTGACGGTGCCCAGGGTCTCGGCGTCCAGCACCTGCACGACGACCGTGTCCTTGCGGTACTGGGTGCCGGAGCTGGCGGCGATCGGCAGGGTAACCGGAGCGTCGTTGACGACGGTGTACGCCCCGTACCCGGCGAGGTCCCTGTTCTCCACGTACCCGAATCCGGCCGTAACCTGCACGCTCATGTTCGGGGTCGTCTGCGCGGACACCTTCAGCTGCGCGTTCTGGTAGGAGGGTTTCACGCCGCTGCGGGTCCGTAGCGGGGTCGGCTCGTCGGCGCTGGTGCCCGGGTAGCCGAGGAACCCGGAGATCACGGAGAGGCGGTCGGTTCGGGCCGCGTAGGTGCCGCCCTGCTGCCAGGCGGCCGGGGTGATGATGGCCATCGGTCTGTCTCCTTACAGGGTGGCGTCGCGCCAGGTGACGGTGAGGTAGGACTGCTGGGATCCGTCGCCGTACGGGCTGCTGCGATAGACGAAGGTGTTGGCACCGGGCTGCATCACCGGCCAGTCCGAGCCCGGGACGACCCAGTCCCGGCGCGGTGTGGTGCCGCCGTCCAGGACGGCCCGGGTGCCGGTGTCGATGGTCACGAACTGGCCGGGGCCGACCGTGTTGTTGAGCTGCAGGATCGCGCTGGTCTCCGAAAGCTGGATGATCGGCTGGACGGCCGGCCCGTCGATCCGCAGCTGCGGGTAGGTCGGCGAGGCGCCGGCGTTGGTGCATTGCAGACCGCCCGAGGCCCCGCCGGAGCCGTACAGCCACGGGTAGGCGCGCGGGTAGGCGCGGCCGGTGGCCGGGGCGTACGCGGCCGTCCGGGCGGTGCGCTGGGCGATGGAGTAGATCAGCGGGTCCGCGCAGTAGAACTGCAGGTGCGCGCCCCCGGTGCGCCACAGCACGGTGGCGTCGTAGGGCAGATCGCGTTTGCGGATCTTGGCGAGGGCCATCACCCCGAGGTCGGGGAACTGCAACTGCGCAGGGGCCTGCCCGGGTTGGGCGGCCTGCTTCAGCGCGGCGACCAGGGCGCCGAGGTTGGCCGGGTCCGTACCGCGCAGGACGAGATCGACGGTGATGATCCGGGCCCCGGTGTAGTCCGGGCCGGTCCAGGTGCCGTGCGCGCCGGTCTTGTCGACGTCGTAGGCACGGACCTCGGGCATGTCGTCCAGCCCGGTCACGCCGGACACGGCGTACTGGGTGCCGGGTCCCATCATCAGGGCGCCCCACAGGACACGTCCTACTGCGCTCACCGCACACCTACCTTCGCCCGCCAGGACAGCTCGGCAGAGACCTCGGCGGCGGTCGCCCCAGAGCCGTACATGTTGATCGTGTTCGTCTGCTGCACCGGGCGCCCCAGGCCGGCGTAGGACTGCGCGAGCGCGCCGGGGCTTCCCGCCAGGGCGATGCTCGGCCCGCCAAGGGATGCACCCATGCCCTCGATCTGGCCTGTGATGCCTTGTAGTTGGGTGCGCAGGTCAGGCACGCGCGCGGCGATCCCGGCCATGAACCCGTCCATGACGAGATGGCCGGCAGAGGTGAGCAGGCGTGCGTCGCGCTCCGGCGGGCCCTTCCAGCTGGGCAGCATGTCCGTCAGATTGCTCAGAACGCCCTTGACCGATGGGATCTTGGACTTGATGCCGTCGATCAGCCCGCCGATCAGCCGGGATCCGGCGTCCCAGAGCTGGACAGCGAGGTCACCGATCGCCGCCAAGATCTGCCCCGGCAATAGGACGAACTCGCGGACCGCCAGCTTGATCATGTTCTCGACCACCTGCCCGGCCGAGTCGAAGGCACCGGAGAAGTCCCCGGCCAGCAGCTGCGTGACCATGCGCAGGGCGGGCAGCACGGTCTGCTGTATCTGCGCGGCCAGCTCGCCGCTCAGGGCCGTGGCCAGGCGGCTGACGAACTGGATGACCGGTGGCAGCAGCGGCAGCAGCGCCTGCAGGCCAGCCGAGATCAGCAGCGCCAGCTGCGTCAGCACCGGGGCCAGGGCGATGGCGACCTGGGCGAAGTTCTCGCCGAGCTGGCCGAGCGGCAGCTGCTGGATCAGCTGGGTCAGCACCGGCAGGACCGCACCGGTCAACGCCGTCAGGACGGTAACGAACGGCGTGACCAACGAGGGCAGTTGAGCCAGGATCGGTGCCAGGAACGCGCTCAGGCCGTCGGACACCGCCTGTACCAGTGGCTGGAGCTGGCCGAAGATCACACCCAGCCCGGCCAGGAGCGGGGTCAGGACGGGCAGCAGGGCGCTCGCCAGGGTGCCGACCAGGCCGAGCAGGGGTGATGCCGCGAGGACCAGCTGCCCGACCGCCTGTGCTCCGGCCAGGAGGACGGGCCCGAGGGCGGCGATGATCGGCGACAGAGCCTGCCCGAGCGCTGTGATCAGTGCCTGGACTGGCGGCCCGAGGGCGGCCAGCACCGGGCCGAGCACCTGCAGCGCCTGTCCCAGCACCGGCGCCACGGTGGACGCCAGAGTGGCCATGGTGGTGAACAGCGACCGCAGCCCGGCCTGCACAGCCGGGGCCGAGAAGCTGTCCGCGATCTGGCCGGTGATCTTCTTCAGGGTGTCGAGAAACGTGGCGCCGGACTGCTGGGCCGGACCGAAGATCGCGCCGATGATCCTTCCGACGTTCCCGATCACGCCGAACAGGACCCCGAACTGCTGGATCGCCACGTCGATCGCCCGCTGCAGACCGCCGGAGGAGAACGCGGAATCCAGCCGGGCCGCCACCTTGGTGAGGGCGCCGCCGGCCGCCTCGGTCAGCCGCTCGAATGCCGGGCCGGCCGCCGCGCCGATCGTGCCAAGCGCGTGGATCACGAGGGCGGGCAGCCCCGCGAGGTTGCGCAGGCCGGTCGCGGCCGATCCCAGGGCCTGGCCGAGAACGCCGGATTCGGCCAGGTTGCCGGCCGCATCGATCGCGCCGGAACCCATGAGGTTCAGGGCTCCGGCAGCCTGCACGAGGCCCTGCCGCAGCACGGGCAGTACGGCAGTGGCGGCCCGGTCCAGGTGCCCGGCGAGCCCAGCGAACAGCTGCTGCTGCACGTCCAACCGCAGGCTTGACCACGCGTCCTTCAGGCTGACGACCTCCTGGACGAACTCCCGCGCGCTGGGCGCGAGTTTGGCCATGGCCTGCCCGAACTTGTCGACCGCGCCGGTTGCCGCGCTGGTCTGCTGCGCGGCCTGCGTGAGCGCCTCCTGGGCACGCCGGATCGCCTCCTCACCCTGGTGAGCGGTCTTGGATACCTGCTCCTGGGCGTCGGAGAGATTGCGGGCCTGGTCGCCGACGTTGCGCTGCGAGAGGGCGAGCTTGTCCTGCGCCTGGACGACCTTCTGAGCGCCGTCCACTCCAGCCGCGTTGGCGATGTCCGTCTGCGATTTGACCCGCTGCAGGGCCAGTTCCTGCTCCTTGAGTCGCTGGACGGCCTGGTCGTAGGCGAGCTGGGCCTGTGCGCGCTGCTGCTCGGTCGCAGCCGGGCTCTTCATTGCGGCGTCGAGCGCCTGCTTGGCGTCGGTGACCCGCAGCGTGGCGTCGCGCTGGGACAGCTGGGCGTCGGCGAGCTTGTTCTGCTGGTCTTCCAGGTCCATGGTGGCCTGGCGACGGGCGTCGTCCAGGTCCCGCTGAGCCTGCAGGCTGGCCTTCTGGGCGTCGGCCAGGTTCCGTTCGGCGTCGCCCACGTTCCGCAAAGCGCGGGTGTTGGAGTCGGCGGTGTTCTGAATGGTGTCGGCGAGGCTGCGCTGTGCGTCCTCGTAGGCGTGGGTAGCCTGCGCGGCGGCGGCCACGGCCGGCCCGGCGGGGGCGAACGCAGCCTTGAACGCATCGCCGATCCCGCCGAGCCCGGCCTTGACGGCCCCGCCGGCCAGCCCGAGGGAGAGCACCGCCGGGGCGGCGAGGGCAGCGGCCGGAGCCAGGGCGGCCATGGCCTGCGCGGTCCCGGCCAGGACGGGGCCGATCGCGCCGAGCAGGCCGGCCATGGTGCCGAGCGAGGCGGAGAACGATCCGATGGGACCGGCGGCGGAGCCGAGTGCGCCCGTGAGCCCGGACAGATCCCGCGTGGCGCGCTCGATCTGGTGGTCCTCATCCACCCGCACGTCCACGTGCGGGTGCTCCTCGTCCACGTGCCGGGCGGCGGCCGTGACCGCCGCGAGCGCGGCGATCGCCTCGCCGATGTCGGCGTGCACCTCGACATCGGGATGGGTGAGCGCCAGGCGCTCCAGATGGGTCTGAAGGTCATCGATCTCCTGAACGGCCTTGGCGGTGGAGATGTCGACGCCGATCCGCTTGTCCGCCAGCGCCGCCAGCTTCTCGCGGAGCTGGGCAAGGTCCCGGTCGGCCGGGCCGGTGTCGGCGTTGACCCTGACGGGCGGGAGGGAGTCCGCGGCGACCTGCAGGCGCCGGCGCATCGCATCGCCGAGGCGCTCGCCCAACGCGGTGCCCTCGCGGGCGGCATCGGCCTGGGACCCGGCGATCCCCGACATGTCGATGTTCAGGGACGTGACGAGCGCGGGCAGGTTGATCTGCGGTCCGGCCACGGGTCATCCTCCGTAACTCATCTGGGCGAGGCGGGCGAGGCCCTCGCGGGTGGCGTATGCGCTCGGCCCCTCATCGGCGGCCGGCGGGGTGCTGTCGGCCCCGGTGGCCACGCGGTGGCGGTCCACCAGGGCGTGGAACAGGACGGGACTCAGAGCCCAGAACTCGGCGGTGCTGCGGCCGAGGACGACGGTTCCGAGGTAGAGGAGGTCGGCCCAGGCGATACCGCCGGGCTCGGGCCGTTTCCCGGGCTGCCCGCACCGAGGCAGTCGATCAGGGTCGCCTGCATCGCGGTGACGTACGCGTGGATGTGGACGAGGGCGAGCAGGTCGCCGAGGTCGCGGCCGTCGACGGTGCGGCGGTAGACGATCTCCTCGACGGTGCGGGCGCCGTCGGCGGTCTGCCGGTATCTGATCTGGCCGGTGAACCCGCCCTCGCCGACCAGGCCGGCGCCGAGCAGGTCGAGCAGCGCGCCGAACGCGGCGCCGCCGCCGGTCTGGTCGATGGCGTCCTGGATGCCCTGGACGGAGCCGAACCGGGCCTCCAGCAGGGCCAGGGACCGGAACGAGTAGTACAGCTCTGCGTCGGTGCCGTCGCGCAGGGGGATACGGGCGCCCTGACCGAGGGCCTGGGCAGGGGTGAGGTCGCTCAAGATGGCTCTCCTGACGTGGGATTGGAACGGGCTACGGGATGGCGATGGCGGTCTCGTTGAACACGACGTCCATCCACTTGCCGGTGCTGGCCAGCGGCACGGCGCTCAGCTCGAACTTGGGGATGCGGTAGTCGTCGCCGGTGAACCCGAGCTCAGGGAACTTGCTCAACTGGCACTTGTAGAGGACGACGTGGATGTCACCGCTGATCATGTCGGTGCCGCCGGGCGGGGTGACGCCCTCGATCTTGAAGTACTGCGGCACCGAGCTGGCGGTGAGTGACCACACCGCTTTCTGCGCCGGGGTGGTGCCGGAGTCCGTGACTGCGCCGCCGAGCAGTACCGCGAGCGCGTCAAGGGAAAGGCGGGCGTGCTCGGCCGAGCCGGTGACCCCGTCGATGTAGGACTCGGTGTCGAGCAGCGTGTTGTCGCCGCGCAGGGTCTTGGACTGCATGCTGCCCGAGATCGCGAGGGACTTGATGCCGGGGACGTCGACGGACTGAGCGGCGTAGGTCGCAGTGCCGCTGACCGGGTCGGTCAGCAGGGCGGTGATCTTGCAGTCCTGGATGCTGAACAGCTTGCTGACATGGGAGAGGGGCACGGTGCGCTCCTTCGGGGATCAGGTGCCGAGAGTCGGGGCTGAGGTGGGCGGTACTGCGGGCGCTTCGCTCTCCGGCTCCGACGCATCGGCCGGAAGCGGGGCATCCGGCTCGGAGACGGCCGGGGCCGGCACGGGGGCGGGGAAGAGCGCGGCGTGCATGTCGGCGGCCGTCGCGCGTACGGCGCCGGGCCACTCGGCGGCCGGGTCGATCCGGTCGGTCAGGGACTGCCACGGCAGCCACCGGTCCCACACGTACTGGTAGACGCCGGGCTGCCCGGCCTGGCCGGCGATCTGGACCATCCCGGTCTGCCCCGCGTACCAGTCGGGCAGCTGCCAGGCCGGCCACTCGGGGCTGATCTGCGACGGGTCCGGCGGACCCCACATCTGCTGGGTCTGGCAGTACGCCTGGGGCAGCCAGGTGTGCCCGTCCGGGGTGATCTCGGGCGCCGGGTCGGCGGGGGTGGTCATCGGGGCTCCTACAGGTGCTGAAGGGTTCGGGTGACAAGCACGGTGATCACGTGCCGGACGACGTTGTCCGCGATCGGCTCGCGGTGCGCGGCCTGCAGCTGAACGCCGTTGACATGGCTGGTACCGGGGCCCGTGATCCGGGGCTGCGAGCACAGCCACATCACGCGCTCGGCAAGCGTGTAGTCCTCGCCGGACGGCGCCGCGCCGGCGGCCTGCTGGCGGGCCTGCTGGACGACGTCGACCTGCACCAGTTCCTGCACCACCAACTCCCGCGCCGGGTCGCCGTAGTCGCCGTTGACGGCCGGGTGCGGGGTGTAGCTGGTGCCCTCCTGGACGACGACGTACGGCAGCAGCTGGCCCGGCCGGGGCCCGTCCCGGAACACCGGCACGCCGGGCCCGAGTTGGGCGGTGAGGAAAGCGCGGAACGCCCCGGACGTGGTGGCGGGCATCAGCGGATCCCCTGCGCGTGGCGCCGCAGCGCGGCCTCGGCCTGAGCGATCGCCGGGCGCATGAACGGCTTCGCTCGGGTGCCGGGGTGGTTGACCTTCGCCACGGGGTGCCGGGCGCCCGGCCACCACAAAGCTTTCTTGTCCTTCGGGGTGATCACGTGCGGGGCCGTCCCGTACTCGACGTCCGAGGCGTAGGTGACGTTGGTGCCGATGGTGATCCGAAAGGTGAACCGGCCGCCTTCCGGTACGGCCTGGATGGAGGAGCGCAGGCGGCCGGTGTCCACCGGGGCAAGGGACTTGGCGGTGTTCACCATGTCCTCGGCGACCTGCGTGGTCACCTCGCGGGCCATGCCGGAGATCCGGTCGAGCGCCGCGCGCAGGCCGCTCTGAAAGTCCGTGCTGCGGACGGTGTAGTCGAGTCCGGTCATCACAGGCCCCCGAGCGCCGGGCGGGCGTTCAGGTAGGCCGGGGCGAGCATGGCATCCGCCTGCGCGCTGCCCGTGCTCGGCCGGAACCCGACGTGGTAGGTGCCGTCGTCGTTGACTGCGGGCTGGATGCGGACGTTGTTGCCCTCGTCGTCCACGTCCACCCCGCCAGGGATGCCGCTCATCGGGTCGCCGGTCGGCCGGGTCTTCGCCTGCAGCGCGGCGGCCACCATCGCGGTCGCCAGGGACACCATCGGCGGCGGCGCGTCCAGGCCCCAGGTTCCGGTGACCCGTACCTGCTTCGCGCCGTAGTAGCGCATCAGCCCCTGCCAGCCGCCGTTCCACGGTTCGGCGCCGGCCACCAGGACGTCGTAGCCGCCGAATCCGACCTGCACCGCGTCAATGTCCCCGGCCGTCGCGGCCGGGCGGACCACGAAGGCGTTCGGGGGCAGCTGGATCTCGGGGGCGATCTGCGGCAGCGGGTACGGGGCGATCGCGGTGACCGTGCGCACGCGGCGCGGCAGCAGCACCAGCCCGTCGGCGGGCAGGTCCGCGACGACGTCCCCGGTGCGCGGCTCCCACCACTGCTGGGTGAAAGCGTCAACGGCCGTCTGTGCGGTGGCGATCCACGCCTGCACCTCGGTGTCGGTGCCGGTGCAGCCCTGCGCGCGGGCCTGGTCGATGGTGCAGTACGCCACCGGTCAGTCCCCCAGCTCGTGACCGGCGTCGTCCATCTCGCGGCGGGCCCAGGCGGAGATCGGGCAGCCCTTCGTCGCGAGCTGGGTGGCGTGGCCGCCCGGGTTGGTGGCGTACACCGGGCCGTAGGGGGTGCTGGTCTCATCCAGGCTGCGGTAGGCGTCGGCGGGGGCGATGTCGCCGATCCGCCAGCCAACCGGGGCCGTGTACCGGCGGGTGGGGACCGTGGCGGGGAGGTGCCCGGACATGCCGATGATGCCCTTGGTGACGGGCGTCAGGGGGCTGTCAGGCGGGGTGTCAGTGCGCTTCGCGGGCACGGGTGTGGCTCCTGTCGGCGGGAGGGTGGGCCGGGTGCCCCAGGGGGGAGGGCGCCCGGCCCGGCTCATCAGGTGGCGGACGCGGTGAACGTGACCTTGACGAACGCCTTGGGTTGGTAGATCGCGAGGTTCGCGCGGAACTCGGCCAGGACCACGAGGGTGTTGGCGGTGAAGAAGTCCGCGTGCGAGTCGGTCATGAGGACGGTGATCCCCTGGCGGGCCCACAGGGTCGCGCCCTGCCGGAAGCCGCCGACCAGCGCGGTCCCCTGCGCGATCGCCACGGTAGAGACGACGTTGAGACCCCACACGCGCTGGACGGCCTCACCGGCCACGTTCGCGATGACCCGGAACACGCCGGAGCCGGGGGCCTGGTCGAGCTCGATGGACTCCCAGTCCTGCGGGTGGACGACCACGCCGTCCGGCGGGAACCCGGCGATCTCCGCGACGGTCTTCGCGCGGCGGATGTCCACCAGCGGCGGCTCATCGACCGCCGGCGCAACGGGCTTGGCCTGCTGGTACGTGCCGATGCCGGGGGTCGTGAGGATGCCCTGCATCTCGGTCGTGCCGTTGCCGTTCAGCAGCTGACGGTCCCGCAGGTAGCGAAGTCCGTAGGTGAGTCGGCCCTGGATGTAGCCCATGAGCTGGGAGTTGTCGTCGGCGGCCTGGCGGGTGATCGGGATCCAGTGCGCGCAGGTCTTGAGTGTGGTGGTGATCGTGTCGAAGCTGAGTGTGCTCTGCGGCTTGGCGGTGCCTTCGGGGACAACCGCGGCCTTGTTCCACGTCGACCCGGCACCAGCCGTGCCGGTGGTGTCCCGGATGTACTCCAGGACGTTGTAGTCGGCGTTCTGCTGGTCGAGGAGGTCAGCCACCAGCAGCGGCAGGTCCGGGGTGGTCTGGACGATGCCGGGCACCAGCTGCGGCAGGTGCGGAACGCTGGGGTTGGTGATGGTGCCGGCCGGGGCGTCCCGGGAGAGCAGCTGGTTGGGGTTGATGTCGCGCATCTCGACCTGGAACTGACCGCGCTTGTCGCGGGCCCGGTACTCGGCCAGGCCCTGGGAGGCGGCGAACCGCTGCGCGAGGCTGCCCAGGGTGGCCGGGGGCGGGACGCGGTCGGCGCCGCCGGGCGGTGCGGTGCCGGTCGCCGGTGCGGGCGGTGCGGTACGCAGGAGCGCGGCACGGGCGGCGGCACGGTCGGACTCGGCCTGTATCGCCTCGGCCAGACCACGGGCCTCGGCGATGACCTCGGCGACCTGCTCGCTGGTCAGATTAGTGTCGTCCAGACGGGCGAGCAGCGCGGCCCGTTGCTCTTCGAGGGTGGGGCTCGGGGGCACTCGGTGCTCCTCGGGGGCGGGGGCGCCGTCCAGGCACCCGACGGTTCGGGGACTCTGGACGGCAGGACCCGCCTCTACGCCACCCCACCGGACCGGTCGGCCGCGCAGGCGTCACGCTAGCGAGAGGGCCCCGGCGGGCATCTGTGCTACCAGCACTCAGCGTTGCGGAGGTGGTTCGGATGCCTTCGCCGCTATGGAACTTCTGCGATCACTCCTTTGAGTGATCCGACGCATGCCAACGGGCCGTAGTGGGCAGCAAGCACGCTGATCAGACGTCCCACTACAGTCAGGAAGCCCCCATGCTCACCGGCGATACCTTCTCGTCCAGCACATTCGCCATCGAACTCGGCAAGTTCCAGGTCGAGACCGTCCAGGACGTATCCGGCCTGACGCTGGAACAGGACGTGATCGAGGTCCGGCAGGTCACCTCGACCGGCGAATCCGTCATCCGTAAGCAGCCCGGAGCGCGAAAGACAGGCGAGATCACCGTCACTCGCGGCATGGAAAAGAGCACCGCCTTCACCGACTGGATCAAGGCCACTCGCGTCAACGCTGATCGCGATGCTGCCCGTCAGAACATCACCATCGCCGTGAAGGACGCCCAGAAGCAGACCGTGCGCCGCATCCACCTCACGAACGCATGGGCGTCCCGCTGGGAAGGACCGCAGCTGGGTGCTTCCAGCACTGGACCGGCAACGGAGCAGGTGACCATCACTTACGAAGACATCACCGTCGAGTAGCCACGTCGGGACGGCAGCCCCGGTCCTGCAGTCCTAAATTTCGACACCCGTCAGGGCCCGCACTGACGGGTGTCACCCGGCCAGCATCAGCCGCACCCGGGCGCGCTCCAGCTCCAGATCGGCCGTCTTCTCTCCGGCGCCGGCCGGGGCGGTGTCCTCGTCGCCGTCCTGGTCGTCCGGGTCGTAGACACCGAGCACGTCCATCACCTGGTCGACCAGCGTCTCTGCGGCCACCAGCAGGTCGAGCGCCTGGGCGACCTCCTCGGGCAGGCCCTCGCGCGGGTACTCCCCCGCCAGGGCGACGGCCTCGTCCAAGGTGGCGTCCAGTGCGGCCACCAGCGCCGACGGGTCCTCGTCCGCGTCGGCACCCGCCCGAACGTGGGCGGCGGTCCGGACGCCGGTCAGCACCGAGCCCGGTACGGCGGCCATCCGCGCGGTGATCTGGGAGACCTCGACCAGCCGGGCGGAGCGGATGTTCTGCTCAAGGTCGGCCTTCTGCTTGTCCGAGAGGGCGTCGTACTCCTCCCACGTGGTCGGCATGTCGGTGCGGATGAACCCCACCGAGAGTTCCGGTGCGCTGCCGGACCGGGCACGTGCGCGGGCATCCCGCCCGGCCTGGGTGTCGTCGTAGCGGCCAGCTATGTGGAGGCCCTCCGGCCGCTCCTGCGCGGTGAACGTGCCGATCGGCTTGCCGGGGTTGTGCATGTCCAGCAGGGCGTACGTGCCGGAGTCGAGACCGCCCTTGGTGAAGACCGTGGGCCTGAAAGTGGTGCCGTAGCTGTCCACGACGCCGTATCGGCAGGCCAGGCCCTCGAAGGTCCCTTCCTCCCCGTCCGGATCGGCGCGGACGTCGAGCTGCTGCAGGGGGACGGTGCGGTACTGCACGGCGTCCGGGCGGGAGCGGCGGTTCACCGGCCACCCCCGGCGGCCTTCTTCGCGGCGGCCTCGAAGTACGCCTGCTGCACCCCCGCCATGATCCGGCCGTGCATGGGCGACTTGGCCGGCGCGTACCGGTAGACCGCGACCCGGTCCGGGGCGAACCCGTCCAGCTCGTAGACGATGTCCCCGCCGGCCAAGGTGATGTGCGCCGGCAGGTCGCCCTGCCCATCGAGGGCGACGGCGCCCCGGGTGCCGTCCCACGGGCCGCGCCGGGCCTCGTGCGCGGGCACCCCGTGCGGGACGGTGATGTCCCTCATCTGCCGGACGTCGGCGGCCTGCAGGACGCACGCGCGTTCGTTCGGCGCCAGTTCGGCATCGGTCGTGGTCATGGTCACTTCTCCCTCGTAAAGGTCAGGGTGCAGCGGCAGTTGATGGACTGGGAGGCGGGTGCGGCCGGGTCGCCGGGCCAGCGTGACTGCACCGCCTCGAACGACTCGGACAGCGGCACGGTGCGGCCGTGCTCCAGCCGGTGAGAGGCCCGGGTGCGGCTGTCGCTGGTGGCGAGCCATGTCTTGGCGGTGGCCCCGGATCGCTCGGCGGCGACCAGGCCGGCGGCGTTGAACGACCCGACTGTCTCGGTGCGGGCGATCATCCGGGCGCGCCAGTCCGTCAGGTCCGTGAAGACGGCCTGTAGCCGGGCCCGGAGCTCTTCGACGCTCTCGCCCTTCTGGATGCCGTGGTGCAGCAGTTGGGCCCGCAGCGCGGCCTCGGTGGTCTGGTTGATCTGTCCGGCGAGGGTGTCCAGACGGGCCTCCAGCTCGGTCAGCACGTGCTCGTCCATGTCGAAGTGGTCGCCGAGCTGCTCGGCGGTGTGCTGGCCGCCCGTGCGCCACGCGGTCTCGTACCAGTCCCGAAGGGCCTCCTTCGTGCGGGGCACCCACTTCCGGACGTTGAAGATCTTCCGCACGTTGATCCGGACGTCCCAGTCACCCGGGGCGAGGTCGAGCCGGGTCATTCGGGCCGGGGTCTCGATGTCGGCGTCCGGCGGGCACAGGACCGCGCCGGCGCGCTGAGCGTCGTCGGCCACCGTCCGGACGTCGGCCAGCCACAGCGTGGCGGCGCGTTCCCCGCGCATCAGCAGATCGAACTCGCGCAGGGTCACGGCGGCCTGGCGGCGGCCGAGGTCGACCAGCAGCGGCTCCAGCAGGGCCTCCAGGCGCTCGTACGCGCCCTGCTCCAGGCTCGGGCCCGCGTCGTGCTGCAGGACGGTCGTGGTGCGCGCGGTCGGCAGCTCAGGCACCGTGCGCGCGGTGAGCGCCCGGACGATGTCGGCCTGGGTGTCCGCAAGGCGCTCCAGCACGGCCAGCATCCGGGAGTTCTCCGCCTGGGCATCGGCGGCGTTCTCGTCTTGCACCTGCCCGGCCTGGACGAACTGAGCCCGGTAGGGGGTGATGGTCTGCTGTCCGATACCGCCGGGGAGCGGGTCAAGGCCGATCGTCTCCCGAGCCTCGTCAAGGGTGATGACGTCGTTCTGCAGGTAGCCCTGGTTGCGGGCGGCTTGGGCCTGCAGGTCCTCCTGCAGAGCGGACACCTTGCTGAAGTCCCATTCGGCCGTCCACCCGAGGTCGGGCAGCAGCTGCAGGTCGGTGATGGAGGCGATCACTTCCATCTGCGGGATCAGGGTCTCGGTCCAGACAGCGCCCTTCGCCTCGGCCTGGTTCTCGTAGGTGGATCCGCCGAGCAGCGCGTCCCGCCGCACACCGAACGCCAGCATCACCTCCTCGGCAGACTGCATGCGGGAGTTGATGTAGTCCATCTCCGCTGGCGACATGGACAGGCTGGTGAATCCGGCGCCCTTCGGGCCGGTTCCCCCGTCGGTTCCCTGCCCGGCGATGAGCAGGTGCCGGCCCGCGTTCTGCGGGCCCTCGACCTGCGACCGGAACGCGGCCACGGTCTTGTTGAAGGTGACTTCGTCCAGGTCACCGAGGTTGATGATGCCGCCCGGCCGCGCGCCGTTCTTGAAGCTCTGCTGCTGCCATGTGCGGGCGTACGCGTCGATGTCGACCGCCGAGCGGGCCGCCTTCCACGGGGCCAGGACCGCGAGCGGGTCGTACGGATCGGAGAACCTGAGCCACAGCATCTCTTCCGGCAGGACGGGCACCCGGACACCGTCCGCGCGCTCGACGATGTACCCGATGATGGACGGCTGCGGGATCATCGTCGCGGTGCGCTGGGCGACAAGGGTGGTGACCCTGTCGAAGACGAAGTGCAGTTCGTCCGGGACCCCGGCCGGGGTGCGGCCGTTGTAGTTCAGCCACAGGTGGCATTGCCCATCAAGCTGCAGGCGGGTCATCGTCAGGGCCTTGAGCACCTGGGCGGGCATCGACGCGTTGGGCTTGGCGTTCCACAGCTGGGACAGCGGGTGCAGCTCATCCAGGTCACCCGACGGGGTCCGGACGACCAGGTCCACGCTGGCCAGGTTGTTCGCGAGCATGCTGATACACCGGTACGCGACCGCGGAGTTGGACCAGCCCTTCGCGCCGTTCCCGAAGAGGGAGTCCGCCGACCAGGCGTTCCAGCCGCCCATCCCGGACGGGAAGGTGGTCACCACCGTGCCGCCGGCGCCGAGCGCGTCCCGGCGCTCCAGCCCGGCCGGGGCCTGGCCGCGCAGGGCAGCAACTGTCTGCCTGATCCGTCCCAAGACTCTTCTCCTCCTACGCGACTGCTGCGAATCCGGACCGGGCCGTGACCATCAGGTGAGTGACCGCCCACACCAGCGCGTCCATGCGGTCCGGCGACCCGGGCTCGCCGGGCACCCAGGTGGTCTGCTGGTCCTCGAGTTCGGGAAAGGATCCGACGTGGTGGACGCGGTACTGCTCGTACAGTGCGGCAACCGGCTCGGCCCGCCGCGCCTTGCCCCGGGACGCGCTGACCGGGGCGAATGGGGCCGACGCCCGGACGGTGTGGATCGTGTTGCGCACCAGGTCGCCGCCGTTGTTGACCTCGCCGATGATCCGATCCGCGCCCCAACGGTCGTACGCCTCCAGCGCCTTGGCGGCCCATTCATGCGGGTGGTAGCGGCCGGACAGGTCGTCCAGGACGTAGGCGTGCCGCTGCAGGGTGCCCACCCGGTCGGGCATCAGCTCCTGCGAGAGGCCGACCACGACGATGCCGGTCTCGTCGCTCTCCGACGTGTTGGAGACAGCCGGGTCGATGGCAACGACGATCCGCATCATCGGCCGGGCCGCGCCGACCCGCAGCTGATCGAGCAGCGGCCAGGTCCACAGGGCGCCGTCCACGTCCTGCAGCACTTCGCCGTCCAGCTCCTGGCGCTCCAGCCGGGTGCCGGCGTACTGCGCAACCAACTTGTCGCGCATCATCTGCGGGAGGTGGTGGGCGTCGCGGGTCCGGCCCTTGGTCAGCAGGGTGTCCGGCCGGGCGATCAGGTCCACGATTTCCCTGCGCGGCTTGGGGGTGGTGGAGGCGATGTAGTGCGGGCGGGGACCGACGCGCAGGCCCATCGCGGAGTGCGCGAGCGCGGCCTTGAGCTGGCGCATCGCCGCGGCCTCCTCCAGCCACACCAGGCACCGGTTACCGCCGGAACGCAGGCGCTCCACGTCGTCCGGGGTGTGCGCCCCGAACAGCTTGGCCTCAGCTCCAGACGGCCACTTCACGTGGGTGCCGCCGACCGTGGTCCGCAGCACCACCCTCGGGTCGTGCGCGCGAAGTCCTGACGGCCCGTTGACGGCCGATTCGACGGCGTCACCCTGCGTCGGAGCAATGATCGACATGCGGTGCCCGCCGGGCACCCGGCCGTCGCACGGCGGCCCCTGGACGTGCTCGACCATGTAGCGCGCGCAGCCGTCCGTCTTGCCGGTGCCACGGCCGCCGAGCTGCAGCCACATGCCGTGCGTCTCTACCTCGCCGGGGCAGACCTGCCACGGGTACGGCGTCCACGCGTTCCAGCGCTTGCGCCAGAGCTTCGCGGCCAGCTCGCGCTCCAGCAGCTCCAGTTCCTCGGGGGCGAGGGACTGCAGCTCGGCACGGACGGCGGGGCTGGTCACTGGCCGACCTCGGCGATCTCCTCGGCCAGCTGCATGACGCGGGCGATCCGCTCGTCCGTGAGCTCGGCCTTGATCCGCACCGGAGCATCCAGGCCGAACAGCCTGGCGTGCCGATCAAGGGCCTTCAGCACGACCTCGGCGGCGCGAGTCTCGCCCTTCGCCGCCTTCGGCAGAAGCCCTTCAAGGACGGTATCCAGGATGGCGATCTGCTCGCCGATCAAAGCGTCCCGGTCGGGGGCGGTCTCGCGGGCGCGCTCGGCGAGCGCGGCCTGCACGTAGTTCCATGCGGTCTTCCGGTTGACGCCGAGGGCGTCGCCGATCTGGGCATAGGTGGCGCCGGCACGGCGGAGCTCAACGGCATCGGCCTGCCTCAGCTTGGCTTCGTCGATGTCGCTTCGGTTGATCTTCGGTGCGCCCACTGGCTGGTACCTCCCTGCAGGTCAGGCTAGGGAAACGGGCCGATCGGGCAGCGGTGCTAACGCGCGACCCCGCAGGCGGCGAGTGGTTTAGACATCGCGGCAGACGTTTGTGACGCCTTCCAAACGAACGAGCTAGCGCGGCATTCACACTAGGAGTTCAATCGCGATGAATCCGAGTTAAATCGGGGTTCTACAAGAATCCCTGCAAGACCCCTATCCGTGGAACCGAACCATATAAATTAATACTTGAATCCAATTGACACTCTTGGCGCCCACCTAGAGATCTGGGCGCAAGAAAATCGCCAGAGTTAATGCATTAGATTTCTGGCACTAACTCGCAGGTACCGACGGTAACTTCGCCTCACCCTAAGGTGAAACTACCCCTTTGCAGGGGTACAACCTTGCAGCCCGACAGGGTTCTTTGAGGCCGAATCCGACAGTCGATCGAGGCGCCAACGAGGCGTCGTCAGGAAAGTTTTGGATCATGACCGTCGGCGGCCCGGCAATGCCTTAAGGTAGGCAGCACAGAAACAGCGGAGCCGTCCCCTGTGGGAACGGCTCCGGATGTCGTCATCAGCTGGTCGGGGGCTCCTGGACAGATAGCCCGACCAGCGGAAAGGACTGCTACATGGTCTCACAGATCCCCCTGCTTCGGGCCCTCATGCAGGCGCTCGACCGGCGCTCGCAGGGTGACCTCGCCAGGTCGGCCGTATCGTGGGTGCCCCCGCTGAGCGGCACGGGGGCGTCGTGCTGGGTGATGTACTCCCACTTCCACGACAAGCAGTTGGCCAGCCTGGTTGCGATGCTCACGCTGACCGTCCTCCGAGCTCTGCGGCGGCGACCGCCGCAGTACCGCCCCTGCACCTGCGCCTGCGTGGGTAAGTAAGTAAGTAAGTCGATGCCCCCGCAGCGAATGTGCCA
>NZ_JYJF01001126.1 GCF_000955975.1 Saccharothrix sp. ST-888 | reverse complement strand
CCCGGCCCCGGCGGTCGCCAACAGCGGCAAGCACCGCCGGTAGGCCACCGGCGGCGGCGAGCACGGCGGTCGGCCGCCGGCGGCGATAGGCGCGCCGACCGGCCGGCTTGCCGCGGCGAACGGCTCCGATCCGCGTCAGCGGTGCCCACGGGCCTGGGAGCCGTCCGCTGCGAGCCATCCGGCGGGAGCCGTCCGCTGCGAGCCGTCGGGTGCGGGCCGCCTGCTGCGGGCCGTCCGATGCGAACC
>NZ_JYJF01001125.1 GCF_000955975.1 Saccharothrix sp. ST-888 | reverse complement strand
GGGAGCGGCGCCGAGGTCCGACGGATCACCGTCGACACCACGGCGTGCGACCGTGACACCCTCGCGGGCGAGCTGCGTGCCGCGTACGCGGGGACGGCGCACCTGGCCGGGGTGCTGTCGCTGCTGGCCCTGGACGAGCAGGTGCAACCGGTGCACCCGGCCCTCTCCGCCGGGCTCGCCGCGACCGCGCTGCTCACCCAGGCCCTGGGCGACGCCGCGATCGACGCACCGCTGTGGTGCGCGACG
>NZ_JYJF01001124.1 GCF_000955975.1 Saccharothrix sp. ST-888 | reverse complement strand
GCCTCGGCCGGACTCACCGCCGACCAGATCGACGCGGTCGAGGCGCACGGTACGGGTACGCGACTGGGCGACCCGATCGAGGCGCAGGCGCTGCTGGCCCCCTACGGCCAGGAGCGGTCGGAGGACCGGCCGCTGTGGCTGGGCTCTGTGAAGTCGAACATCGGTCACACGCAGGCGGCTGCCGGTGTGGCGGGTGTGATCAAGATGGTGATGGCGATGCGGCACGGTGTGCTGCCGCAGACCCTG
>NZ_JYJF01001123.1 GCF_000955975.1 Saccharothrix sp. ST-888 | reverse complement strand
ACCCCCGCGACGTGCGCGGCCGCCAGCTCACCGATCGAGTGACCGGCCAGGAAGTCCGGCCGCACACCCCACGACTCGGTGAGGCGGAACAGCGCCACCCCGATCGCGAACAGCGCGGGCTGCGTGTAGCCGGTCCGGTCGAGGAGGTCGCTGTCGTCCGCGAACATCACCTCGCGCAGCGGACGCTCCAAGTGCTGGTCCAGGTGCGCGAACACCTCGTCCAGCGCATCCGCGAACACCGGGAAC
>NZ_JYJF01001122.1 GCF_000955975.1 Saccharothrix sp. ST-888 | reverse complement strand
TCCCGCACGTGCTCGGCGAGGGCGGCAGGCGTCGGGTAGTCGAACACCGCGCCGGCCGACAGGCGCAGCCCCGAGGCCGCGTTCAGCCGGTTGCGGAGCACGACCGCCGTCAGCGAGTCGAAGCCCAAGGCCCGGAAGGCCCTGGCGGGTTCGACCGACTGCGCACCGAGGTAGCCGAGCACTCCGGCCACCTCTCCGCGCACCAGCTCCAGCAGCGCACGGTCCCGGTCCGCCTCGGACAGTCCG
>NZ_JYJF01001121.1 GCF_000955975.1 Saccharothrix sp. ST-888 | reverse complement strand
GGCGAGGATGTCCTCGACGGTGCCGCCGGTCTCGTGCAGCAGGTGCCAGGTGACCTGCTCGCGCAGCGGAGCGCGGAGCGCGAACAGCGCCCGGAGCTCCTCGGGGCCGAGCGGCGGCACGGTGTGCTCGGGCAGCGCCGGCGGGCGCAGGCCGGCCATCGGGTCGGCGCGGAGCCAGCCCTGGGTGCGCCACCAGGCCACGGCGCCGCGCAGGATGGACAGTTCGCGGTTGAGCGTGCGCGGATCG
>NZ_JYJF01001120.1 GCF_000955975.1 Saccharothrix sp. ST-888 | reverse complement strand
GGTCTCCGGAGTACTGGGTGCGGCACGTCCGTGCGGCGGTGCGTTTCGCTGATGCGATGCGGACGCTGGAGCGTGAGGGTGTCCGTACGTTCGTGGAGTCGGGTCCGGACGGGGTGCTGTGCGGGCTGGGTGAGCACTGTGTGGACGCGGCGGTCTTCGTCCCGGTGCTGCGGTCGGGCCGGTCGGAGGCGCTGACGGTGACGACGGCGCTGGCGCAGGCGCATGTGCGCGGTGTGCCGGTGGACTG
>NZ_JYJF01001119.1 GCF_000955975.1 Saccharothrix sp. ST-888 | reverse complement strand
GGCCGTTGACCGGGATCGTGCACAGCGCGGGCCTGGTCGCCGACAACTACCTGATCCGCAAGGACCCCGAGGAGCTCGCCCGGGTGCTGGCACCGAAGGCGCGGGGCCTGGTCAACCTGGACGAACTGAGCCGCGAGCTGCCGCTGGAGGCCTTCGTCTGCTTCTCCTCCATCACCGGCGCGTTCGGCAACGCCGGCCAGGGCGACTACGCCGCCGCCAACGCCTTCATGGACGCCTACGCCGCCTA
>NZ_JYJF01001118.1 GCF_000955975.1 Saccharothrix sp. ST-888 | reverse complement strand
CGGGCCCAGCCCGGGCGGCCCGTCCACCCCGGCCCGGGACGGCGTCGACGTGGTGTGGGAGCTGCGCCGCTGATGCGCGGGGGCCGAGGAGTGGTCCGGTGGGCGGCCCCCGGCAACCCCGGTGCGACCGTCGGTCGCACCGGGGTTGCCGGGGGCCGCCCGCCGGACTCCGCCCGCAGACCGGGGAGTTCACCGTCAGTGGCCGTGGTAGCGGTGGGACGTACTGGTCCAGGTGTAGACACCGTCGA
>NZ_JYJF01000113.1 GCF_000955975.1 Saccharothrix sp. ST-888 | reverse complement strand
CCCCACCCGCCGAGTACGAAGCCAAGTACTACAGCCAACAGCCAAACCTGCAGGCCACGGCCACAATCTAGAGTCTCTGAAGAACCCGCAGCGGTTCACCATTTGCCGGTCGGTCTTAATCGAGTGCGAGAGTCCCGGTCCGGGTGATACAAGGTCTGCGTGACTGAGCATCTCTACTTCCCCACCCTGCTGCGGATGATTGACGAGCGGTCCGCCGCGTTCCGCGCCGCCGTCGCCGCGGCCCCCAGCCTCGACGCCGACGTCCCGTCCTGCCCGGGCTGGACGCTGTACGACCTGGCGAACCACCTCAGTGAGGGGGACCGCTTCTGGGCCTACATCGTGCTGAACACCGCGCCGGGCGACGAGCGGCCGAGCAAGGACGGGCTGGCGGCGCCCAGGGAGCGCGAGGCCCTCATAACCTGGCTGGCCGACTCGACGGAGCAGCTGCTTACTGCTCTGCGCGAGGCCGGCCCGGACCGGGGCTGCTGGGCCTGGTGGGAGCCGCTGGCCTCACCGCACACGGTGGCCGCCGTGGCCCGCCGCCGCGTCCCGGAGTCGCTGATCCACACCTACGACGCCCAGCTGGCCTCCGGTACCCCGCAGGAGCTGCCGACGACCGAGGCGGTCGACGCCATCGAGGAGTTCCTCGCCACCGTCTGCACCGTCACGGTCCCGTGGCCGGGCGAGCCCGCCACCATGGACTACCACGCAGCCGAGGCTGGCTCCTGGCGCCAGACGGTGGACGCCGCCGGTTCCCGCTTCACCCGCCTCACCGCGGCGGCGGCCGCCGAGAGCAAGCCCACCGCCGCCATCTACGGCACGGCGAGCGAGATGGCCCTGCTCATGTACATGCGCATCCCGGCCGGCTCGCTGCGGATGGAGGGCGACGCCGACCTGCTCCAGCAGCTGCAGGACTGGGACTAAGACCGACCGGCAAATGGATCACTTGAGGCGTCGGGTGGTGGGGCGGCCGTCCCAGCGGTAACGGCTCGTCGAGCGTCGGATGAGCATGCGGAGCGTGACGAGAGTGGCGGCGAGGTAGAGGTAGAAGTCCACGACCTCGCCGCTCCTCTCGCTACAGCGACGGAGCTTTCCGTAGCCGTTCATCCACGAGTGGGTGCGCTCTACCACCCAGCGTTTTCCGGCTTGGATCGGGGCGGGCACGCCCTTGCGTGCGATCTCGGCAGTGAAGCCCAACCCGGCTGTCAGCAGACGGGACTTGGCGCTGTCGTAGCCGCGATCGAGGTTGACGTTGACGGTCTCCGGCATCGCGCCGACCTGTGCCTGTGCAGCGTCCAGAGTGGGGCCGAGCAGGGGTGAATCGTGCCGGTCGGTCTAATAAGCATCAGCTTGGGATGACGCCAGCAGCGGAGCAGGCGGTCCGGACCCTACGGAGGAGTGGCAGCGGCGGGAGGTGGCCCGGCTCGTGAGCCGCTCCTCCACCGTGTCGGAGGGGAGCAGCTGTTGAGCAGGGTGGGCCGTCAGGACTGGTGGGCCTCCTCGGCTGTGAGCAACTGGGCCAGCCCCGCCCTCCAGAGCCTCGATCGGGCCTCCAGCTGCTGCTTGTCCCGTACGGCGTCCGCGTCGCCGTCCTTGTGGCGATTGGCGATGCGGCTGAGCCACCGGGCCGAGCGAAGCTGACCGCACCACCGTCCTCGCAGCCCCACAGCAGACCGCGGCGAGGGGCTTTTTGCCCGCACGCGAAAGGCCCCGCCAACCCGGCGGGGCCTTTCGCGTTCCCGGAGGACAAGCCGCAACCTGTCAGAGCGTCAGCAGTCCATATGCGGCTATGCCCTCGTCTCTCATGTCGGCCAGTCCGGGGTCTGTACGGTGACCGGCTCTGGCCAGACCCACCCGTCGGTGAAGCCGAGTTGGAAGGCCGGGCGATCAGCGACGATGCCGCTTGCGGCGCCGGGACCCAGGCCGACGGTGAATGCGACGACCGGGCCGGTGCACACGATGCGTATCGAGTGGGCCACGACTGTTCCCTCCTGTTTCGTAACCATGCCGCGCCTGTGAGTGGTTCGCGGAAATCGTCCCGATTTTTTGCGTTTCTTTCCGCACCGATGAGGAAGATCTTGCCGTCCAGGAAAGGCGATGTCCTGGCCACAGAGGTGGCATCAAGCCACTCGGCAGCTACGTGCCAGATCATTTCGCCTGCGAAACCATTGCGAATCCGACCGCCATTCACCGATGATGATCACTGACCTGGGGAGGGCAGCGCGGTGTTGCAGGCACTCGGACTGAACGCACGGACGGAGAACGTCTACCGGACCCTGCTGGCCGAGCCGGACGGAGGATTCGAACGGATCGCCGCCGTCCTGCACCTGACGGAGGCTCAGGTGCGCGAAGCACTCGACGAACTCCTGGAACTGACGCTCCTGCGGCCCGCGAACGACTCCCATACGCTGCGGGCCGTCAGCCCGGAAGTCGGACTGACCAGGCTGCTCGCCCACAACCAGAACCAACTGCTCTTCCGCCAGCAGCAATTAGAGAACGCCCGGCCCGCCTCCATCGGAACTCCCTGCTCCAGCGACGTCGCCGTGAAGACCGACGTCCGCTGCCGACCGTTCAGCTCACGGCGAGCGCCGCGGGCCGGGTCCCGGGACAGCTGTCGCTGACTGTTCGGCGGACTCCGAACGGTCATGCCCGTCGAGAAGTACTGGCTCCCGGGCCGTCACCGGAACTCGTGCCGGCGCGGCCCTTCTCCGCAGCGACTGCGTCAGCGACGGCCGCACCGGCCGGCGGTGCTGCTGAGTGCTGCTCCCGTTCGGGAGCCCTCCGTCGGAACCCTGACCCCGCCTGGTGCCGGGCACCGGGACGGGTCGGGGCCGATCTCTTCATCCAACCGGAAGGAATCAACGCATGGCATCCGTCATCAAGACCCGGAACGCCGCAACCCGGCTGCTCACGGCCGTCGCCGTCCTGAGCGGCCTGGTGCTGAGCGCCGCACAGGCCCACGCCGCGACCCCGCCGCCCCTGACCGAGGCGCCGGCGGCCACCGCTGCTGCGCTGCCCGTGGTGGACATGGAAGCCACCGTCCTGGCCGCGCAGATCGATCCCCGGCGCCCCGACAGCACGCAGACCCCGGGCGCCCACGACTCGGTCCTGGCCGTCGAGCAGGCCCTGCAGGCCCGCGGCCTCCTCGACGCCCGCTGGGTGGACGGCTACTTCGGCACCACCACCATCGCCGCCTACGCCGCCTTCCAACGCTCCCTCGGCTACAGCGGCCTGGACGCCAACGGGCTGCCCGGCGCCTCCTCCCTCACCGCGCTCGGGCAGGGCCGCTACACCATCACCCACCAGATCGGGCCCGGCGCGCACCTGCAGCGCGACGGATACACCGTCAACACCCGCACCCAGAACATGCTCACCGAAGCCGAACGCCTCCTGGGCTTCCACCTCACCCTCGACCAGGGCTCCTACAACCCCGGCGGCGATCCCACCTCCGCCGGCACCCACGACGGCGGCGGCGTCGTGGACATCAACGTCAACGGCATGTCCAGCACCACCCGCACCGCCGTCGCCCAGGCACTGCGCCAGGTCGGATTCGCCGCCTGGGTCCGCAACCCCACCCAGGGCAACTGGCCGTGGCACATCCACGCCGCCGCGATCAACGACACCGACCTGGCCACCCAGGCCCAGAACCAGACCGGTGACTACTACCTCGGCCTCAACGGCCTGGCCAACCACGCCGCCGACGACGGCCCCCGCATCCCCATCCAGACCTGGGAGGAGTACCAGCGAACCCACTGACCGCGCACGGCACCACCCAGGCACCACCCGAGCACGACCGAAGCACCCGTCGATGACACGTCACGAAAAGAGAGAGCCATGAAGAACATACGCACCACGCTCACCGTCGCCGGCGCCGCACTGGCCATGGCCGTCCCCCTCGTCGGCGCCACCTCCGCCCCCGCCTTCGCCGCGTCCCGCGACGGGGTCTGCGACGCCGGAGAGTTCTGCTACTACTACAACAGCGACGAGGCCGGCTCGATCTCCGACTTCACCGGCTCCCTCGGCGACTACGGGACCACCCAGCCGTCCTGCTACGAATTCAAGAGCGCCAGCAACGGCCAGGGCGTCTGCGTCAAGAACAACGCCGCATCGGTGTGGAACCGCACCGGACAGACCGTCCGCGTCTACTACAACAGCGGCTACGCCGGCGCCTACCAGGACTTCGCCCCCGGCGCCAAGGGCAACCTCAACGCCACCCTGAAGAACAACAACGCCTCCCACCAGTTCCTCGGCGGCACCGGCGGCAACCAGACCCCCGTCGACGACTACGACCACAGCGGCCACGGCTTCTACCCCGACCAGTGCACCGCCTTCGCGGCCTTCCGCGTCGCCACCCGTCTCGGCATCTCGGACTTCGGCAACTCCTGGGGCGGCACCTCCTGGTTCAACGCCAACACCTGGGACGACTCCGCCCGGCGCGCCGGCCTCACGGTCAACACCACCCCCACCGTCGGCGCCATCGCCGTCAACGACGTCCACGGGACGTTCGGCCACGTCGCCTACGTCAACGCCGTCTACTCTGACGGCTCCTTCGACGTCGAGGAGTACAACTGGAACAACCCGACCGCCTACGGCACCCGCAGCCACGTCCACGTCAGCAACGCGCAGTCCGACTTCCAGTGGATGATCCACTTCTGAGCGACCACCCGTCGGGCAGGTGAGCCCGTCACCGGACTTCGGCCGGGCCCCATCCTCCAACTGCGGGGGTGGGGCCCGGCCTCGTTGCTCTGTGCCGCGGGTCAGTGCGCGGGGCGTTCGTCGATGACCTGCTGGAGTTCGCTGGTGCGGGGGTTGGTGGCGAGTTCGGAGCGGGCACCCATTCGATCTGGAGGGGGTGGATGGCGCCGATGGCGGTTTCGTCGGCGTAGGTGGACCGCGTCGTCGAACACGGTCGCTGCGCCGGCGGTTCCGGCGGCGCGGGCGAGGAGGATGACGGCTGCGGCACGGTCGTCGGGGATGCGGGAAAGGTCGCGGGCGCGGGCGAAGCGCCGGTAGACGGTCTGCCATGGGCCGTACCGCTCGGGCAGATCACGCCACGGGGCGCCCGTGCGCAGACGCCACAGCACCCCGTTCACCACCTGGCGGTGATCACGCCAAGGACGCCCCACCCCGTCCCGCCGCGGCAGCAACGGCTCAATCCTGGCCCACGCCGCATCTGTTATCTCTCCTCGACCCACCACAAGATCAATTATGAGACACGGCCTAGGACTGGGCCTCAAGCCCCCCGACGGCCAGTTCCTGGCGACTGCTCGGGTTGGGCGCCGAGGGCCGATTGGTTCACGAGGCTCAGCGGTGCCGCCAGGGACTCCAGACTGCGCCGCTCGGCGCGAACGCCGATCGCCGCCTCGACCAGACCGGCCAGAACCATCAATGCCGCGCCGATGCAGAAGGCGAGCGTGGTGTCGCGGGTCTTCCCACTGCTCACCAGTCCGTTGAAGATCAGCGGGCCGGTGATGCCGCCGATCGCGGTGCCCACCGCGTAGAAGAAGGCGATGCACAGCGCCCTGGTCTCCAGCGGGAAGATCTCACTGACCGTCAGATAGGCCGAGCTCGCACCGGCCGAAGCCAGGAAGAGCACCGCGGTCCAGCAGGCGGTCATCGTGGTCGCCGTCAAGTCACCGCGCTGGAAGAGGAACGCGGTGACGAAGAGCAGCGCCCCGGAACCGATGTAGGTCCCGGCGATCATCGGCCTCCGGCCGACGGTGTCGAAGAGCCCGCCCAGCAGCAACGGCCCGAGGAAGTTACCCACCGCGATCACCGCGAAGTAGTAACCCGTGTTGCCGGTCGGCACCTTGAAGAAGGTGGTGAGGATGACCGCGTAGCCGAACGTCACCGAATTGTAGAGAAATGCCTGGCCGATGAAGAGGGCGAGCCCCAGTGTGGTTCGGCGCGGGTAGCTTCGGGTGACCGTCCGGGCGATCGTCAGGAAGCCGATCGAGGCACGGGGACGGATCGTGATCGGCTCGCCCTCAGGCTCCGGGAGTTCCGCCCCACTCTGCTCCACGACCGTGCGCTCCGCCTCGCTGACCACCTCTTCGGCCTCCTCAGCCTGCCCGTGCGTGAAGAGCCAGCGCGGGCTCTCCGGCACGTGCCGCCGCACCAGCAGGATCACCAGCCCGAGCACCACACCGATCCCGAAGGCCAGCCGCCACCCGAGGTCGGTGGCGAACAGGGCGGTGTTCAGCAAGGCAATCGAGGCGAACGCGCCGACCGCCGCACCGATCCAGAAGCTGCCGTTGATGATCAGGTCGACGCGGCCGCGCACCCGGGCCGGGATCAGCTCGTCGATCGCCGAGTTGATCGCCGCGTACTCGCCGCCGATGCCGAAGCCGGTGAAGAACCGGCAGAGGAAGAAGAACCAGGCCGTCCAGGAGAACGCCGTCACCGCCGTGGCCGCCAGGTAGACGGCCAGGGTCACCATGAAGAGCTTCTTGCGGCCCAGCCGGTCGGTCAGCCAACCGAAGAACAGCGCCCCCGTGCAGGCGCCGGCCACGTAGAGGGCCGCCGCCACGCTGGTCACCTGCTCGGTGCTGATCGAGATCCCGCTGCCCTGCTGCGCCAGCCGGCCGGCCATGTTGCCAACGATCGTGACCTCGAGACCGTCGAGGATCCAGACGGTGCCCAGGCCGATGACGATCCGCCAGTGCCAGCGGGACCACGGCAATCGGTCCAGCCGGGCCGGCACATCAGTACTGATCAACGCGTCACCCGGTCCCGGGGTTGCCACCCGCCTCACCCACCCGTCCACTCGCCGACACGACGTGCCGATCCTGGCCCTACGCGCCGGCCGGCACTGACCGGCTGCACTGTTCCGGATGCTGCTCCATGACTCCTTCGACCCCCGCAGAGCCCAAGCTCAGGGCAGGACACCCCCTCACGGACGAAGGGGGTACGGGGTGCGTCCACGCGGAATGGCGCGGCCTTGTCCTCGGCTTGCCGCCCTTCATCACTGCGGCGTCTGCCCTGACAGTCCCGGCGGAAACCTGACCGGCTCGCGGCCGGTCGGCGCGCCCCTGACCGTTCAACAGCCTGTGAACGTGCGCACCTGATGGCCTCCTCACGTGAGCTTGCGCAGTTCATGATCGCCCTGGTGACGAAATTCGCCGACCGACTCGGCAGCCCGCGCGACCAGGTTCACCCAAAGGGGAGCGGCCCGTGCATCAGTACGAGCATTGATCCAGGACCGCGATCAACTTGACCGCTGGCGCCACCTCGACCCCGCGCTTGCGCAGGCCACCAGGTTCAGCCTGCCCGGCTCGCGCGGCAGCAACCTGACACCCAGTCAGATTGGTCAGCAAAAGGTCAGCATCTGTACGAGCAGACGCTGACACACCCGCTCAAACACGAGAAACGATCGGGACTGCTGCCCGCCTGTCAAAGCGTCCATAGCTCTTCCGCCAAGGAGGCCCTGCGGAGCGGTCGGCCTACGCCGCACCAGTTGCAATGCGCACCCGCCATGGCGCAATCCTCGCAGGTCAACACCCGCTGCCCGCTCGGCTCCGACCGCATCGGGTCAGCCGTTTCTGCCCGCACCCCCACCACGCCGAATCCCCTTCCCTGAAACTGCCCGCGCTTGTACGCTCTGACTGCTGCCTCCGGCCAGGCCTTCCTCTACAACTCGGTCACCTTCGGCTACGCGGTCATCCCGACCACCTTCTTCGCCGTGCCCGAGGGACACACCGGCTACTACTTCGCGGTCATCGCGGTCGGCAACTTCCTCGGGCCGCTGCTGCTCGGCCATCTCTTCGACTCGGTCGGCCGCAAGCCGGTGATCGCCGGAACGTACATCGGCTCGGGGGTGCTGCTCTTCGGCACGGCGTACCTGTTCCAGCGCGGTGCGCTGGACGCCCTCACCATGACCGCCTGTTGGACGGCCGTGCTCTTCCTCGCCTCGGCCGGGGCGAGTGCCGCCCACCTGACGGTCAGTGAGATCTTCCCGCTGGAGACCAGGGCGCTGTGCATCGCCTTCTTCTACGCCGTCGGGACGGCGATCGGCGGGATCAGCGGCCCGCTGCTCTTCAACGGGCTGGTGAGCAGCGGCACTCCGGCGGACACCACACTGGCGTTCTGCACCGGCGCCGGCCTGATGGTGGCGGCCGGCCTGGTGGAGGCGGCGGTCGGCGTCCGCGCGGAGCGCCGCAGCCTGGAGTCGCTGGCCGCCCCGCTCAGCGCGGTGACCTCCGGGAGCGGCACTCCGTAGGGTTCGCCCGTGTGGCCCGCTCGGGGTGGGGCCGCCCACCGCTTCTGCGGGCCACACGGAGTCTTGGAGGAAGGCCGGTCAGACCTCCAACTCGGCCTCGATGCGCCGCAGTTGGTGCCGCGCCATGGCGAGGTTCGCCCGGTTGCGGTCGAGCGCGAGGTAGAGGAAGAGGCCCTTGCCGGAACGGCTGGTGAGCGGGCGGATGACGTGGTACTGGCCGCTGAGCGTGATCAGGATGTCCTCGATCGTGTCGTTCAGCTTGAGCATCTCCATGGCCCGGGCCTTGGCCCGGACCACGTCGGTATTGCCCGCCGCCGCGACGTTGAGATCGATGGTGCCTTCGCCGCCGAGCGTGCCGAGCGCCATTCCGCTCCCGTAGTCGACGAGCGCGACGCCAATGGTTCCTTCGATGGAGCTCATGACGTCTTTGAGGGCGGTCTCGGTGTTCGCCATCGGATGGTCTTCCCTTCGGGGGTGGTGTGGGGCAGTGCGGTCGGTGCCCGATCGGGCGGTGGTGACGGCGGTCCGGGGCGGGGGCCCGCGGACCGGTCAGGACAGCAGGTCAGGAAGCCAGGTCAGGAAGGCAGACGGCCGAGCGCGGTGTCCGCGAGCGCCGCGATCCGGGCACCGGCCTTGCGCGCCTCCAGGTGCAGCCGGCCCACGTTGGCCTCGGGCCCGGCCAGCAGGGTCAGCACCACGAAGGCGCCGACCGCGTACGTCGCGGTGTACCCGAACTCGCCCCGGGTCAGCAGCTCGCGGAAGCCGCCCCGGCCGGTGGCCTCGGTCAGTCTGGCGCCGACGCCGAGCGCGGCGGCGGTGAGTGCCGCGATGCCCTCCGGTTCGAGGTCGGTGGTGTCGTGGGCCACCACCAGCCCGTCCGTGGTCGCGACCAGCCCGCCGGCCAGGTGCGGGATCCTGGCACGCAGACCGCGGAGTTCGATCAGGACGTCGTGCTCGGATATCACGGACTGCCTCCTTCCGGTGAGTTGGCGAATTGCGCGTTTCATTCGGCGGCCACGGTGGACAGGGCCGGTCGGGCCGGCCAGGCGGACAGAGCGGTCACAGACGGGCCTCCAGCGCCGCGCGGAGTCGGATCAGCAGGGCAACTTCGGGATCCGCCGAGCCACCGTTCAACCGGCCCATGGCGCCGGGGAGCACGGTGGGCCGCAGGGTCGGCACGGCGGAGAGCGCCGGTCTCACCGGCATCGCCGGGGCTACCGCGGCGATGACCTCGGGCGAGCTCTCGACCAGTCCGGCAGCGGCGAGCCTGCGGACGTCGAGCAGCGTGGCGAACGCCGGCCGCCCCAGCAGCCGGGCGATGTCCAACGGCGTCCGCCGCCCGTCGGCCGCGTTGACCACGGCTCGCTGACCCCGGCTCCAGCACCCCCCGGCCGCGTCCGGCGCGGCCGTGCTCAGCCGCAGCGGAGTGCTGTCCAGCCAGGGACAGGGCCAGATCCGGTCGAGCAGCGCCCGGCGCCGGGCCACCGCCGCGCGCAGCGTTCCGACGTCGATCGGACGGATCACGCCGACCCTCGGATGCACTCCCGGCTGGAAGCGGACCGGGCCGCTGTCGTGCGGCAGCGCCAGGAAGGCGGCGTCCGAGACCGTGGTGAGATGGCAGAGTTCGAGCACTCCCCGGCCGATCCGCCCCGAGCCCCACAGGGCTTCCAGCAGCGGCAGTCCGGTGGCGCCGACGAGGTCCAGCAGATCCTGCTCGGTGAGCCGTCCGGAGCGGACCAGCAGGGTCGGCAGATCGGGGGCCGCCACGCTCTCCACCTGCAGGACGGCGCCCTCGACCAGGTGCACCACTCCCGTGGTGCTCTGCACGGCACCGGTGCGGCGCTCGGCGGCGAGCATCCCGACCACGTCGCCGAGCGTACGGTCCGGCGTCAGGAGCAGCGGACGCCGACGCGACACCAGGGGCGAGCGGGTCTGAAGATCCATCAGATCAACACCAACTGTTCGGCGAGATTGCGCAGTCGCAGCCGGGCCATGGCCAGATTGGCACTGCCGCGGTCGAGCCTGAGATAGAGGAAGGCGCCGCTCTCGAAGCCGGCCTCCACGAAGCGGAGCAGGTGGTACCGCCCGGGCGAGGTGACGATGACGTCCTCGGCCAGGGTGCCGGTCGAATCCGGGTCGGCGAAGGACGGGTTCTGGATCACGGCGCGGGCCAGGTCGGTGGCGTCGGCCGCACCCGCGTCGTGGTCACCGGAGGGCCCGTCCCCGACCGCGCCGAGCGTCAGACCACTGGTCCAGTCCACCAGGCTGACGCCCAGCGCGCCGGGTATCGTCATCGCTTCGACGAGACACTCATCGATTCCCGTCAACTCGCTCCACCTCTTCGTCCGAAGGCACGCGGAGCCACCGCGCTCACGTGCGGTAGCCTCGACGCCACGAAACGCTATCGCGTGCGGCAGCCGAACATGCGAGTTCCGGCAAACCCGTCTGGCATATGACGATTCTTTGACAATCCGACAACCGATGTGCTTGCGGATCGTCCACCCTGGCAGACGAGTTGACCCCGCCGAAGATTGGTCTGGACCATGAACCGGGGACAGTTGGGGTTCCGTACAGCTGCCGCGAGCCGCAGATGCCACCGCTCACCCACCCATCGACCTCCCGGTCGGCTTCGTGGCCGACCTCGTACGGGAGTCGAAATCCGGTTGGCCGCCCGGCCGGCCGGCGGCAGACTCGGCGAGGTGACAGCCCTCCGCGAGATCCGTGCCGACTACGACGCCCACACCATCGCGCTCTACCAGGCGTACCCGCCGGCGATCGCGGTCCCCGCCGTGGCGGCCGACCGCTTCGTGCCGCCCTTCTCGCGCGGCCGGATGACCTGGATCAAGCCCTCCTTCCGCTGGCTGATGCACCGCAGCAACTGGGGCCGGAAGCCAGGACAGGAACGGGTGTTGGAGGTCCGCATCACCCGAGCGGGCTGGGAGCGGTCACTCGCCGGGGCCACCCTGACCACCGCCGACCCGGCCGCCCTCGCCGGGGCGGCGGTGCACGTCCAGTGGGACCCGGAACGCTCGCTGTCGGGTGCGGCGCTCAACCACTACAGCATCCAGGTCGGGATCGGCCGCGCCGTGATCGACGAGTTGGTGGACGAGTGGACGGTCTCCGTCACCGACCTCACCCCACGGGTCAGGAAGATCGCCGAACTGGTCCGCTCCGGCCGGACCACCCAGGCCGCCCGGCTGCTCCCGGCCGAGCGCCGCTACCCGCTGGAGCCGTCGTCGGCCCGGCGGCTGGGCATGGACTGAGCCGAGCGGCCGAAGGGGTCGGACCAGGCTCGGGGCGGGCCCGGTCGGCGGGGCGTGGCTGCGGGCGGGGTGGGCGGTGGTGCACTCGTTGGGCTCAGTCCGCCGTGCCGTCCGCGCTACGGGAACGCACCCTGGAGCCGCGGACAGGTCCGCAGCCGAGCGATCACAGGAGCCCCCATGAACATGTCCGCCCCGCGAGTCGGCCGTCAGCTCGGGCAGGCCGCGACCGGGCCCCTTACCGGGGTCGGGCCCAAGGCGCGGGCCGGTGCTCTGCTGCTGGCGGCCGCCGTGCTGACCGCAGGCGCGGCGGCGTGCAGCTCCGAGAAGACCAAGGGCGGGATCAGCCCTGCGGTGGTGTCGGCCGCCGCGGAGGCGTCCCGGCGGGCCGCGTCGGGTGCCGCGGAGGCGTCCGAGCTCGGCGGTCCGCAGGGGTCCGCGGCGGCCTCCGACGCGGCGGCGCTGTTCTCGCAGGCGGCGGCCGTCGCCTCGGCCTCCGCGGCGTCGGCGACCGCCGCGCTGCAGTCCCGGGCAGCGGCGTTCGAGTCCTCGGTGTCCGCGCAGGTGTCGAAGTCCAGGCAGCAGGCGACCGAAGCGCTGGCCGGCGTCACCGGCAGCGGCAACGCACTCGGCGACGTGACCCTGACCGGGATCCCGACCGCGGCCTCCGACGGGTTCCCCGCAGTGACCCTGACCATCACCAACTCGACCTCGGCCAAGGCGAACTACGCCGCCCAGGTGGACTTCCTGGACGGCTCCGGCTCAAGCGTCGATTCGGTGGTGGTCGGCACCGAGGGCATCGCCCCTGGCGAGACCCGGACGGTCCTCGCGCACGGTGCCAAGCGGGTCTCGGCCGCGACCGCCAAGGTGGCGCGGGCCCAGCGCTACTGACGCCCGCACCGCCCGCGCCCGCCGCACTGCCCGCGTCACGGCTGCGCGCGCGTCAGGGCTACGCGCGCTGGAAGGCGTCCAGCCGTTCGGTCTCGGCGGCGGTCCAGCCCTCCGGCGGTGCGATCTGGGCCCACGCGCCGGTGGGCAGGGTGCCGAACCGGTGGCCGTACCCGTCGGGGACGCTGTCGGCGGCGGCGAGGTCACAGGTCACCTGCCAGAAGGTGACCAGCGGATACCAGCGCATGGCGTCGGAGACGTCGGGGGAGCGCGGCCGATCCAGCCAGGCCGGGCGGGCCCAGAGCAGCCCAGGCTCCCACCAGGTCACCGGGTCGCCGCCGTTCTGCAGGTAGACGACGCGCGGCGGCGCCCACTCGGCCGGCGGCTTCCCGAAGTCGTCCGGCCACTGGGCGAACCGCACCGTCCGGCCGTCCTGGTAGACCGGCCGCCAGATCGGGCTGCCCCGGTCGCGGCCGTCGGTGACGGTCCGCCGGATGGGGTTGTCCGGGGTGGGCCCGACCAGGAGCGCGCCGTCCACCTGCTGCGCCAGCTGGGCCACCCCGTCGGGGAAGGCCCGTTCGGTGGCGTACGAGCCGAGGCTCTCCCCCGCCACCAGCAGCCTGGGCCGGGCGTCGGCGGGCAGCTGCGACCAGCGGGCGCGCACGGCGTCGATCAGTGCGACCCCCGCGTCGCTGGCCTCCCCCTCGGCGAGGAAGGAGACCCAGCTGGGCAGGTACGAGTACTGCATGGCGACCAGGGCGCTGTCGCCGCCGTACATGTACTCCGGCGGCTTGGCGATCCGCTCGTTGACCCAACCGGTCCCGGTGGTGCTGATCACCACCAGGACCCGGCGGGAGAAGGCGCCGGTCCGTTCCAGTTCGCGCACCGCCAGCTCGGCCCGCTCGTGCAGGGTGCCGGCGGACCGCAGGCCCACGTAGACCCGCACCGGATCCTTGGCGGGCCGGCCGGTGAACCGGCTGATCCCGGCGGCGGTGGGGGCCTGGCCGATGAAGTCGCGGCCCTTGGAGCCGAGGCTGTCCCAGGGTTCCAGCGAGGCCGGGCTGCCCGAGAGGGTCGGCAGCTCGGGCCGGACGATCCCGGGGGAGGTCGAGAGATCGGTGACCGAGGCGGCGCCCCCCACCACCGCCAGCAGCCCGCGCAGCAGGAAGCCCTGGACCAACCCGACCACCAGCACCACCATCAGGACCGCCGCCGCCGCCGTCGCCTGCCGCGGCGGGACCACCCTGGCGGTCAGCCGGGCCAGCTGCCGGGTGCCCAGCCGCAGCGCCCGCGCGACGAGGACGAGGAGCCCGAACAGCACGACGGCCAGCGGCAGTACCAGCGCCCACTGCCACCAGACGATCCGCGGGTCCAGGTGCACCGCCCGGCGCAGGTCGCCCTGCCAGCGGACGCTCCACGCGGTGACGAACACGATCCCCGTGCCGCCCGCGGCCGCCAGGACGAGCCACCCGATCCGGCGCAGCCGCTCGTCGGGGCGGACTCCGCAGCGCCTCACGATCAGGCCGATCAGGGCACCGACGGCGTACCCGATCGCGGCGGTGATCGCGCAGGCGGCGGCCTGCAGCCACCAGGGGCGCGGCAGCAGCGACGGCGTGAACGACAGCCAGTAGCCGATCACGGCTCCGACCAGCGCGCTCCAGCTCGGCAGGCGGCGCACCACGGGCCGGCGCGAGGGTGCGGGAAGGCCCGAGGGTTCGGGACGGCGGCGGGGCTGCTCGACGGGCTCGGGCATCAGACGACGGGCCGGCCGGTACGGCGGGTGCTGCCACGATTGATGCGTGAAATGCCCATTCTCACCCCAGATGTCGGTCCGTATTCCATCCGCGAGGATAGGGACGGCCGGTACCCGCACCGGGGAGGCGCGCACGGCGGGCGGACGGCCGCCGAGTGGTCCGGTCCCACCGGCACGAGGACCATCGGGACTGTGAACGGCATGCGGCTTCGGCGACCGGTGGACACCCGGGTCGCCCTCGGCGTCGCCGTCGTCCTGCTGGTACTGGTCAACCTCACCCTCCACCGGTGGGCGCCCGGCTGGGGGCTGCTGACGACCGTCCCGGCGGTCCTCGGTCTGCTGGCCGTCGAGTACTGGAGCGGCGGCAGCCGGGCCGAACTGGGGCTCGGCGCGGGAACCCTGGGGCGCGGTGCCCGCTGGGCGCTCGGCTGCACCGGCGTGGTCGCGGCCGGCTACCTCCTCGCGGCCCTGCTGCCGGTCACCCGGCCGCTGTTCCAGGACACCCGCAACAGCGGGCTCAGCGGCGCGGACATCGCCTTCCGCGTGCTGGTCGCGGTCCCGGTGGGCACCGTACTGCTGGAGGAGCTGGCGTTCCGAGGTGTGCTGTACGGACTGGCCCGGCGGCGCTGGGGCCGGGTGGGGGCGACGGCGTTCTCCTCGGCCCTGTTCGGGCTGTGGCACATCCTGCCGTCGCTCCATCTGGCCGGGGGAAAACCGACGCTCGCGCCGCTGTTCGGCGGCTCGTTGGCGGGCGCCCTGCTGGCGGACGCCGGAGCAGTGCTGTTCACCGCGGCGGCCGGGGTGCTCCTCTGCGAGCTGCGCAGACGCAGCGACAGCCTGCTCGCCCCGGCGGGACTCCACTGGGCGGTCAACTCGCTGGGGTACCTCGCCGGGTTCCTGCTCAGGTGATCCCGCGCGCCCTGCGCCGCCGCCGGGCAGGCGCCGGCAGCACAGGACGGGTCGGCCGGTCGGCAGCTCCCCCGGTGCGCCGCCAAGCGAACGCCCCGAGCCCTGACCGGGGTTCGGTACCGGCTACGGTCGTGCGCGAGATCATGTCCGGGTCTGCCGCGCCGACCACCCCGGATGGGCGGCCAACTGCACTGGGAGCCGATAGTCGTGACGACGAGTTCAGCCACCGAGTCCTACCGCGCAGCGCGTGACCTGCTGCTCGGACTGTCCGGTGAACACCCCACCGCCCTGGCGGAGTTCCGCTGGCCGGCCTTCCGCCAGCGGTTCAACTGGGCCGTCGACTGGTTCGACGCGATCGCCCGCGGAAACCACCGTACGGCACTGTGGATCGTCGAGGAGGACGGCAGCGAGGCCCGCTACAGCTACGACGAGATGGCCCGCCGCTCCGACCAGGTGGCCCACTGGCTGGCCGGCCAGGGCGTGCAGCCGGGCGACCGGGTCCTGCTGATGCTCGGCAACCAGGTCGAGTTGTGGGAGTCGATGCTCGCCGTGATGAAGCTGGGTGCGGTGATCATGCCGGCCACCACGGCCCTCGGCACGGCCGACCTGATGGACCGGATCGAGCGCGGCGGCGCCCGCCATGTCCTCGCGAACACCGCCGACACCGCCAAGTTCGCCGCGGTGCCCGGCTCCTACTCGCGTACGGTGGTCGGCGGCCCGGTGGCCGGCTGGGCGTCCTACGCCGAGGCGTCCGGGGTCGGTGAGCCGGCGCCCTTCGAGGCGCGGACCGCACCGGACGATCCGCTGCTGGTCTACTTCACCTCGGGCACCACCAGCAGGCCGAAGATGGTCGAGCACACCCAGGTCTCCTACCCGGTGGGACACCTGACGACCATGTACTGGATCGGGCTGCGCCCCGGCGACGTCCATCTGAACATCAGCTCCCCCGGCTGGGCCAAGCACGCCTGGAGCAGCTTCTTCGGGCCCTGGATCGCCGAGGCAACGATCTTCGTCCACAACTACTCGCGTTTCGACGCCGCCGAGTTGGTGCGGCAGCTGCACCGGGCCGAGGTCACGACCTTCTGCGCTCCCCCGACGGTGTGGCGGATGCTGATCCAGGCCGACCTCTCGG
Organism: Saccharothrix sp. ST-888; assembly: GCF_000955975.1. Lineage (GTDB taxonomy): Bacteria > Actinomycetota > Actinomycetes > Streptomycetales > Streptomycetaceae > Kitasatospora. The sequence continues at coordinate 8,379 of NZ_JYJF01000113.1, read as the reverse complement.
CCGGCCCCGGCACGCTGCGCGAGCTGGTCGCGGCCGGGGAGCCGCTCAACCCGGAGGTCATCGCGCAGATCGAACGGGCGTGGGGGCTGACCATCCGGGACGGCTTCGGGCAGACCGAGACCACCCTGCTGGTCGGCAACACTCCGGGCTCCCCGGTCAAGCCCGGCTCGATGGGCCGTCCGCTGCCGGGAGTTCCGGTGGTCCTGGTCGACCCGGTCAGCGGCAGGCCCGCCGAGGAGGGCGAGATCTGCCTCGACCTCGCCGAGCGCCCGCTCAACCTGATGACCGGCTACCTCGGCGACCCCGAGCTCAACGCCAGGGTGACGGAGGGCCGTTACTACCGCACCGGCGATGTGGCGGCCCGGGACGCCGAGGGCCGGATCACCTATGTCGGCCGCAGCGACGACGTGTTCAAGGCCTCGGACTACAAGGTCTCCCCGTTCGAGCTGGAGAGCGTCCTGATCGAGCATCCCGCCGTCGCCGAGGCCGCCGTGGTCCCCGCGCCCGACCCGGTCCGGCTCGCGGTGCCGAAGGCGTACATCGCGCTGGCGCCGGGCTGGGAGCCCGACCGGGAGACCGCCCTGGCCGTCCTGCGGCACGCCAGGGAGAGCCTCCCGCCGTATCTGCGGGTGCGCCGGATCGAGTTCTTCGACCTGCCCAAGACCATCTCCGGGAAGATCCGCCGGGTCGAGCTGCGGACCCGCGAACAGCAGGCGGCGGACACCGGAGCGAGCCTCGACCGGGAGTGGCGCGACGACCAGTTCCCGGAACTGCGGGGCACCGCAGGCTGATCCGCCGCCGCTCCCGGGCCCGCTCACCGGGCCCGGGACGGCCCCCGACGGCGTCACAGGTGGGGCCGTGTCGATCCGTGGGCAGGATTCGGGGGCCCCGGATGCCCGGCAGGTCCTGGATTCGGTTCGCGATGGCGGCGTTGACCGCACTGGCGGTCCTCCGTGCTCGACCGCCTGCTCACGCACCTGCGCGCCCCGCGCTCGCACTGCGCCGGGTCGGCGGCCTGACCGTGGCCGACCCGCCTTCGCGCCGCCCACGGCAGGCCCGGCGACACCCGGGACCAACGCTTGCGACCGGCCCCACACCTCGGCGATCCGCCGGAGTGTCAGGTGATATGACGCACAGTCAGCTGCGGTAGAACCGTGGTATGGACTGCTTCCCCCCCGCCGGCCCTCGGACGCCCGAGACCCCGTCGGCTGCGCACCGCCCCTCAGCACCCGGCTCCGGCCGCCGGCTGCGCCGGCCCGCCGGCCTGGTCGCCGTCGCCACCGCCGTCGCCACCGCCGTCGCCACCGCCTGCACGACCGGCTTCGCGCTGCCGGCCGACGGCGCGGCGACGTCGGTTGCGGCGTCGGAGGTGGTGCAGCGGCAGTTCGCGGCCGCTGCGGCCGAGTTCGGGGTACCGCAGAGCGTTCTGCTGGCGCTGGCCTACCGGCAGACCCGCTGGGAGTCCCACCAGGGGCAGCCGAGCACGACGGGCAACTACGGCGTACTCGGCCTGACCCAGGTCGACGTCGCCGCCGAGAACGCCGCCACCGCGGGCCGCACCGGCGCCGGCCGCGACAGCCACGAGCGGGGGGACGGTGACCCGCGCCGCAGACGCGGGCCCGTCGCCCCCGGGCCGATCGCACCACGGGTGGTGGACTCCCCGGCGCTGCACACCCTCGACGCCGCGGCCGGGCTGCTCCACCGCCCGGCCGAACAGTTGAGGTACGACACGGCGCAGAACATCCGGGGCGGCGCGGCCCTGTTGGCGCAGTACCAGAAGGCCGCAGGCGGCCCCGCCTCCGCCGATCCCGGCCAGTGGTACGGCGCGGTGGCCCGGTTCGGGCAGGCCGGCACCCCGGGCCGGGGCGGCGCAGCGGGCCGCGCGTTCGCGGACCGGGTGTTCGAGACCGTCCGCACCGGCGCATCCCGGAGCACCGCCGAGGGCCAGCGGGTCACACTGCCCGCCACGCCGGGGCTGGTGGTCGCCGAACCGCCGGGCTCCACCGGGTCCAGAGCCGTGCCGAGCACGGCCGAGTGCCCGGTCGGCCTCGGGTGCGACTTCACACCCGCCGCGTACGCGCTGACCGACCCCAACGACCCGACCTCGTACGGGAACTACAACCCGGCCAACCGCCCCGAGGACGGCGAGAAGATCCGCTACATCGTCGTCCACGACACCGAGAGCGACTACGCCGGGGCGATCGCGTCCTTCCAGAACCCCGCCGAGCAGGCCACCGCGCACTACCTGGTACGCGCCTCTGACGGCCATGTCACCCAGCTGGTGCACACCCGGGACATCGCCTGGCACTCCGGCAACAAGACCGTCAACATGCACAGCATCGGGATCGAGCACGAGGGCTTCGCGCTTCCGGCCGACCGGCCGACCTGGTACTCGGAGCAGCTGTACCAGTCCTCGGCGGAGCTGGTGCGGTACCTGGCCGCACGGTTCGGTGTCCCGCTGGACCGTCAGCACGTCATCGGCCACGACGACGTGCCCGGGCCGACCCAGGACGCCGTCCCCGGGATGCACTGGGACCCGGGGACGTTCTGGGACTGGAACCACTACCTGGAACTGCTCGGAGCGCCGATCGGACCGGGCATCGACGCACCGCCGCGGGCCGGGGACACCGTCACCATCGCCCCGCCCTTCGACTCCGGCAACCAGCCGCCGGTCAGCGGGGTGCCGGCCCGACCGGAGAACTTCGTCTACCTGCGCACCCGGCCGGCCGCCGACGCCCCGCTGGTGAACGGCGGCGGCACCAGGGCCGACGACTGGAGCGACAAGGCGGTGGCCGGCACCGGCTACGTGGTCGCCGACCAGCAGGGCGACTGGACCGCGATCTGGTACGACGGCCAGAAGTGCTGGTTCGCCAACCCGGGCGGGCGAAACGCCAGGACCACGTCCTCGCCGCTGCCCGGCCTCGCGCCGCTCATCCACCTCCTGGGCCTGGCCGGACGGACGGTGCTGACCCCGCGCCCCGGCCTCGCCTCGATCCCGGTGTACGGGCGGGCCTTTCCCGAGGCCGCCGCCTACGCCCCCTATCCGGCCATCAAGGCGCTCCCGGTGGTGGCGCTGAGCGCCACCGTCCCGGCGGGGCAGGCGTACCTGGCCGTCGACGGCACACCGGAGCCCGGCGACTTCTTCTACGACCAGAACATCAACGGCGACGCACCCGACGACCGCACCCTGGTGGTCGGCAAGGACACCTACTACCCGATCCGCTACAACCACCGGCTCGCCTTCCTGAAGTCCTCCGACGTCCAGGCGGCCGTACAGCTGCCGTCGTCCGGCAAGCGCTAGCGTCCCCAGCGGTGCGGCGCGCGGCGCTCCATGCGGTGGGAGCACAGGAGCGGAGCTCGCGGCTGCCTACTGCGGCCGCTCCGCCGCCAGGCAGCCGCGCAGGTCGGCGGGGCCGATCAGGGCGATCGCGTGGCCGTCGTGCAGGACGACGGCCGTGTCCAGGCCGCGCCCGGTCAGTTCGGCGAGTGCCGCCTCGGCGGGCTCTCCCGAGCCGAACCGGGGCAGCGGCGCGGCGAGGTGATCGCCCACCGGGTCGCCGGGCGCGGCCCTGCCGCTCTCGACGGCGGCCGTCAGCTCGTCCAGTGCCACCGATCCCGCCAGCTCGGGCGCGGTCGGCCGACGGCGGGGGCCGACCGGGCAGGGACCTGCGGGCAGAACGGCGGGTGCGCCGCCGGCGCATCGCTCCCGCAGCGCCGCCAGGGCGTCGGCGACGGTGGTGCGCCCGTTCAGGTACGGCAGCGGCTGCTCCCGCGCGGCGGCCGCCACCGCGTCGTCGACCCGGACGCCGGCGGCGTCGCCGTCCAGGAAGCCCAGCCGCAGCAGCCAGCCGTCGTCGAAGTACTTCGTGAGGTACTGGCGACCGGAGTCCGGCAGGATCACCACCACGACCGCCTCCGGTCCGGCCTCGGCGGCGACCTGTCGGGCCGCGGCCACCGCGGTGCCGGAGGATCCGCCGACCAGCAGCCCCTGTTCGCGGGCCAGTCGACGGATCGTCAGCAGGGAGTCGCGGTCGGCGACCGGCACCACCCGGTCCACGACGTCCTGGTGGTAGGACTGCGGCCAGAGGTCCTCGACGGTCTCCGGGTGCCTCCAGTGCCCGGCGGCCTCGACGAAGTAGGGCCGGCCGTCGCCCCCGGAGTAGACCGAGGAGGCCGGGTCCGCGCCGATCACCCGGACCGCGCCGCCGCTGACCTCCTTGAGGTAGCGGCCGGTACCGCTGATGGTGCCGCCGGTGCCGATGCACGACACCAGGTGGGTGATCCGGCCTCCGGTCTGCCGCCAGATCTCCGGCCCGGTGGTCAGGTAGTGCGCCTCGGGGTTGGCCGGATTGTCGTACTGCCCGGCCAGCCAGCCGCCCGGGATCTCCCCGGCGATCCGCGCCGCCGTGCCGAGCGGGTGCTCCGGATGGTGGCGTGGCACTCCGGCGGGCTTGAGCACCACCTCGGCGCCGAACGCCCGCAGCGCCGCGACCTTCTCGCTGCTGGTCCGGTCCGACAGGACGGTCACGATCCGGTAGCCCTTCGTGGCCGCGACCAGCGCGAGTCCGACGCCGGTGTTGCCCGAGCTGGCTTCGACCACCGTCCCGCCGGGCTTCAACAGCCCCTCCCGCTCGGCCTGTTCGATCATGCGCAGACCGATCCGGTCCTTCACGCTGCCGCCGACGCTCAGGTACTCGAGCTTGCCGTAGACGGCGGCCTCGCGGCCTTCACCGGACGTTCGAAGCCGCAGCAGCGGCGTGTTGCCGATCAGCTCGGTCACAGAGTCGTGGGCATCCATCTCCCGCACGGTAGCGAATCCGACGCCGTGCGGTCGGCGGAACGTCCGGATGTCCGTCCACGCGAGTGGACACGCCGCCCAGTCGGAGGACTGGACGCCCGGGCCGACGCCATATCCCCTGCCGTGCAGCCGACTTGGACCACTCACCGGATCGCGACCTGCTCTGCTCGATAATGGCAGGGCCGATCCGCCACGTGTACGGTGCTGATCCGAACGGACGGCGCCTGGCGGGAGTCTGAGTGGTGATCTCATGAGGAGAGCGCGAAGGCTGCGCGCGGTCATCGTCGGTGCCCTGCTCGGCGTGATCCCCGGCCTGCTACTGGTGGGCTGGGGCATCTACTCGATGAACTCCGGTGCGGAATGCGGCTGGGAGGGCATGTCCGAGGGCGACCGATGCCAGGTGGGCAGTGTCGTCCGCGACTACGACGGCCAGCAGAAGGACTCGTTCCTCGCGGGGACGCTCTGGATCTCCGTGGGCGGCATCGTGCTCCTGGCCGGCGGGTACCTCGGCGCCAAGCTCAGCCAGGAACGGCTGCGGGACGAGGCCCGCGCGGCGGCGAAGTTCACGTCCCGGCAGCGGCAGCCGGCCGACCCGGCCATGCTGTTCTAGGCAGACCGCTCCACGCAAGGCTGCGGACGCCCGCACGGCGCAGTCGCTCATCGAGTGCATCCTCTTCGCGATCGGCCGGCCCCGTGACTGCTTCATCGAGTCGTTCCCCTTCGAACGGGTCTGAGCGATGCGGCCCTGGCGGTTGTGGGAGCTCCCAGGCGTGGCGCATCCCACTCGGGCCGGGATCGGGGTAAACATGCGTATGGCCCGAGTCCTGGGCCGCTCCTCCCGGCTGCCTTGGCGCCGATCAGGTGGCCACCGTCAGCGGCGACAGCCGCGCCAAGTTCCGAGGGAGCCGTCAGTGGGACGTCTGCGGTCGGTGGCGAGCATCCGCAGCGTCGCCGGTCAGATGTTCCTCCTCCAGGTGCTGATCGTGCTGCTGCTGGTGGTGACCGCGGTGACCACGCTGCTGGTCAAGGCACGGACCGACAGGATCCAGGCCGCGCGCAGCCGTTCGCTCGCCGTGGCCGCGTCGTTCAGCCACGCGCCCGGCCTGGTGCCCGCGCTGCGGAGCCCCGACCCGACCGCGCTGCTGCAACCGAAGGCGGAGGCCGCCCGGGTGCAGAGCGGCGTCGACTTCGTCGTCGTGATGAACCGGGAGGGCATCCGGTACACGGGCCCCGAGCCGGACCAGATCGGGAAGCAGTTCATCGGCACCATCGCCCCGTCGCTGGCAGGCGGCGTCACGCTGGAGAACGTCAGCGGCCCGGTCGGCGAGGACGTGCAGGCGGTCGTCCCGGTGACGGACCCGAGCGGTGCGGTCGTGGGCCTGGTGTCGGCCGGGCTCCAGGTGAGCCGGGTGAGCAGTGCGATCAACCGTCAGCTCCCGTTCATCCTGGGTGCCGGTGCGGCCGCGCTGGCCCTGGCGACGGCGGGGACGGCGCTGGTGACCAGACGGCTGCGGCGGCAGACCCGCGGACTGGGCCCGGCCGAGATGACCCGGATGTACGAACACCACGACGCGGTGCTGCACGCGGTGCGCGAGGGCGTGGTCATCGTGGGCGGCGAGGGCCGGGTGCTGCTCGCCAACGACGAGGCGCGCCGCCTGCTCGGGCTGTCCTCGGAGTTGGAGGGGCGGCTGGTCTCCGAGCTCGGTCTGGCCCCCCGGACGGCCGGTCTGCTGCTCTCCCGCCGTGCGGTCACCGACGAGGTGGTCCCGCTCGGCGACCGGCTGCTGGCGGTGAACATCCGCCCCACCGACCAGCAGGGCGGCCCGCCCGGCAGCGTGGCCACCCTGCGCGACTCGACCGAGCTGCGCGCACTGGCGGGGAAGGCCGAGGTCGCCCAGGGCCGGCTGCGGCTGCTGTACGACGCGAGCGTGTCCATCGGCACCACCCTCGACGTCCAGCAGACCTCCGAGGAGCTCACCCGGGTGGCGGTCGGCCGGTTCGCCGACCATGTCACCGTCGACCTCGCCGACTCCGTCCTCCAGGGCGAGGAACCGCAGGCCGGGGTCTACGACGAGGTGCCCGAGCTGCGACGGGTGGCGCTCAGCGGCATTCGGGACGACCACCCGCTGGTCCGGGAGGGCGGAGCGCACCGCTACCCGGCGAACACCCCGATGGCCGTCGGCTTCGTCACCGGACGGCCGGTGCTGGTACCCGACGTGCAGACCGCCACCGATCCCCGCCGACCGGGCGACCGCATGCAGCGGGTGCTGGACTACGGCCTCCGGTCACTCATCACCGTTCCGTTGCGGGCCCGCGGCGTGCTCATGGGCGTCGCGAACTTCTGGCGCACCAACGAAAGCGAACCCTTCGACCAGGACGACCTCTCCCTCGCCGAAGAACTCACCGCCCGCGCCGCCGTCTGCATCGACAACGCCCGCCGCTACACCCGCGAACACGCCATGGCCGTCACCCTCCAACACAGCCTCCTCCCCCGCGGCATCCCCGAACAGAACGCCCTCGACATCGCCTACCGCTACCTCCCCGCCCAAGCCGGCGTCGGCGGCGACTGGTTCGACGTCATCCCCCTCCCCGGCACCCGCGTCGCCCTCGTCGTCGGCGACGTCGTCGGCCACGGCCTCCACGCCGCCGCCACCATGGGCCGCCTCCGCACCGCCGTCCAGAACTTCTCCGCCCTCGACCTCCCCCCCGACGAACTCCTCGGCCACCTCGACGAACTCGTCACCCGCATCGACCAGGAAACCACCACCAACAACGGCAACCCCGAAATCTCCGGCGCCACCTGCCTCTACGCCATCTACGACCCCACCACCGCCACCTGCACCCTCGCCCGCGCCGGCCACCCCCTCCCCGCCCTCGTCCACCCCGACGGCACCGTCCACTACCCCGAACTCCCCGCCGGACCACCCCTCGGCCTCGGCGGCATGCCCTTCGAATCCACCGAACTCCACCTCCCCCCCGGCACCAACCTCATCCTCTACACCAACGGCCTCATCGAAGACCGCACCCGCGACATCACCACCGGACTCGACATCCTCACCACCACCCTCACCCACCCCACCCGCACCCCCCAGGACACCTGCGACGCCATCCTCACCGCCCTCCTCCCCACCCGCCAAACCGACGACATCGCCCTCCTCGTCGCCCACACCCACCTCCTCAACCCCCACCACATCGCCCACTGGAACGTCCCCAACGACCCCGCCGCCGTCGCCGGCATCCGCGCCGCCGTCACCCGCCAACTCACCCACTGGGGCCTCGAAGAAACCACCTTCACCACCGAACTCATCCTCAGCGAACTCATCACCAACGCCATCCGCTACGCCACCGCCCCCATCCGCGTCCGCCTCCTCCTCGACCGCACCCTCATCTGCGAAGTCTCCGACACCAGCAGCACCTCCCCCCACCTGCGCTACGCCGCCGCCGAAGACGAAGGCGGCCGCGGCCTCTTCCTCGTCGCCCAACTCGCCGAACACTGGGGCACCCGCTACACCCCCGACGGCAAAATCATCTGGGCCGAACAACTCCTCCCCCCACCCCCGAACAACCACCCCCAGTAACCC
>NZ_JYJF01001117.1 GCF_000955975.1 Saccharothrix sp. ST-888 | reverse complement strand
GGCCCGGGTGAGCCAGATGACTGGGGTTGGCGACCTGGCCCGGGTGAGCCACTCGCCTGGGGTTGGCCACCTGGCGCGGGTGGGCCACCGGACTGGGGTGGGCCACCTGGCCCGGGTGAGGCACCTGACGGGGGTTGGCCACCTGGCCCGGGTGAGCCACCTGACTGGGGTTGGCCACCTGGCCCGGGTGAGCCCCCTGACTGGGGTTGGCCACCTGGCCCGGGTGAGCCACCTGACTGGGGTTGGCCAC
>NZ_JYJF01001116.1 GCF_000955975.1 Saccharothrix sp. ST-888 | reverse complement strand
TCGAGCTGATGGAGCGGGTGCGCATCCCGGCGGCCAGGGAGCGGGTGAACGACTATCCGCACCAGTTCTCGGGCGGTATGCGTCAGCGCATCATGATCGCGATGGCGCTGGCGCTCGAACCGGATCTGATCATCGCGGACGAGCCGACCACGGCGCTGGACGTGACGGTCCAGGCGCAGGTGATGGAGCTGCTGGCGGAGCTCCAGGCCGAGTACAACATGGGCCTGATCCTGATCACCCACGACCTCGG
>NZ_JYJF01001115.1 GCF_000955975.1 Saccharothrix sp. ST-888 | reverse complement strand
CGAGGAGCACGGCGTCGGGACCTTCGTCGAGGTCAGCGCACACCCCGTGCTTGCGATGGCTGTCCAGGAGAGCATCGAGGCGGCCGGCCGGGACGCGGTCGCGTTCGGGACGCTGCGCCGTCACGAGGGCGGTCTGGAGCGGCTGTTCGCGACGCTGGGTGAGGCCCAGGTGCGCGGTGTCGCGGTCGACTGGCAGTCGTTCTTCGCGGGCCGGGATGCCCGCCGGGTGGACCTGCCGACCTACGCCTTCC
>NZ_JYJF01001114.1 GCF_000955975.1 Saccharothrix sp. ST-888 | reverse complement strand
TGGCAGCTGCTCGTCGCGGGCGGCGACGCCATCGCCGACTTCCCGACCGACCGAGGCTGGGACCTCGACGGCCTCTACCACCCGGACCCGGACAACCAGTGCACCACGTACGCCCGAGAGGGCGGTTTCCTGGACGAGGTCACGAAGTTCGCCCCGACCTTCTTCGGGATCTCGCCGCGCGAGGCCCTGTCGATGGACCCGCAGCAGCGACTGCTGCTGGAGACGTCCTGGGAGGTCTTCGAGCGGGCGGG
>NZ_JYJF01001113.1 GCF_000955975.1 Saccharothrix sp. ST-888 | reverse complement strand
GCCCGCCCGCTCGAACGCCTCCCAGGACGTCTCCAGCAGCAGCCGCTGCTGCGGGTCCATGGCCAGCGCCTCGCGCGGGCTGATCTCGAAGAACGCCGGCTCGAACTCGGCGGCGTCGTGCAGGAAGCCGCCACCGCGGGCATAGAAGGTGCGCTGGCGGTCGGGGTCCGCGTCGTAGAGGTCGGAGAGCTTCCAGCCACGGTCGGTGGGGAACTCGGAGATGGCGTCGCCGGAGTCGGCGACCAGCTGCCA
>NZ_JYJF01001112.1 GCF_000955975.1 Saccharothrix sp. ST-888 | reverse complement strand
CGGCGGGCGTGTCGCCGTCGGTCGTGGTGGGCCACTCGCAGGGTGAGATCGCGGCTGCTGTGGTGGCGGGTGCGCTGTCGTTGGAGGACGGCGCGAGGGAGGTTGCGCTGCGCAGCCGGGCGATTGCCGGTGGTCTGGCGGGGCGTGGTGGCTTGGTGTCGGTCGCGCTGCCGGTGGAGCTGGTGCGTGAGCGGCTGAGCGTCTGGGGCGAGGAGCGGATCTCGGTCGCTGCGGTCAACGGTCCGTCGTCGG
>NZ_JYJF01001111.1 GCF_000955975.1 Saccharothrix sp. ST-888 | reverse complement strand
GACCTTGAGCACCGAGGCTTCGGCACCCGAGATCACCACCGAGTTCGGGCCGTTGACCGCCGCGACACCCACCTCGGCGCCCAGCAGCGGCAGGACCTCGTCCTCGGACGCCTGCACCGCCACCATCGCCCCACCGGCGGGCAGCGCCTGCAGCAGCCGGCCACGAGCCGCCACCAGAGCAGCAGCATCAGCCAGGGAGAGGACCCCCGCGACGTGCGCGGCCGCCAGCTCACCGATCGAGTGACCGGCCAG
>NZ_JYJF01001110.1 GCF_000955975.1 Saccharothrix sp. ST-888 | reverse complement strand
GGATCTCGTCGCCGAGCGCCTGCGCCGCGACGGCGTCGTCGGAATGGCACCGGGTCTGGCGATCACTGCCATGCAGCACGCGCTGGACCACGGTGACATAGCCCTCACCATCGCCGATGTGGACTGGGACCGGGTGGCGGCCGAGACCGTCGGGGTTCGCCGGATCAGCCTCTTCAACGAGATCCCCGAGGCGCGCAAGGTCATGGAGGCGGCGTTCGCGCCGTCGGGTGACGCCGGCGCCGATGGGGAGTC
>NZ_JYJF01001109.1 GCF_000955975.1 Saccharothrix sp. ST-888 | reverse complement strand
CCCGCGACACCGGCGGCCGCCTGCGTGTGGCCGATGTTGGACTTCACCGAGCCGAGCCAGAGCGGCTGCTCCTCGGCGCGGTCCTGGCCGTAGGTGGCGGGCAGCGCCTGGGCCTCGATCGGGTCGCCCAGTGCGGTGCCGGTGCCGTGCGCCACGACGGCGTCGACCTCGTCGGCCGACAGACCGGCGGAGGCCAGGGCCTGACGGATCACCCGCTGCTGGGACGGACCGTTGGGGGCGGTGAGGCCGTTGG
>NZ_JYJF01000112.1 GCF_000955975.1 Saccharothrix sp. ST-888 | reverse complement strand
CGAGATCGTCGAGATCGGCAAGCAGCTGCTGATCACCCGAGGCGCGCTCACCACCTTCTCGATCGCCAACGACGTCGCGAAGTACTTCGCGATCATCCCCGCGATGTTCGCCGGGGCCTACCCGGGGCTGCGCCATCTCAACATCATGGATCTGCACAGCCCGACCTCGGCGATCACCTCGGCGATCATCTTCAACGCCCTGATCATCGTCGCGCTGATCCCACTCGCCCTGCGCGGCGTCCGCTACCGGCCGTCCTCGGCCTCCGACCTGCTCGGGCGCAACCTGCGGGTGTTCGGTCTCGGCGGGCTGGTCCTGCCGTTCATCGGGATCAAGCTGATCGACCTGGTGGTGCAGTTCATTCCGGGGCTGTGAACCAACAGTCTTTTAAGGCTTTGGAGTTGACCTCTTGCCGGTGTCACCTGCTCCGCGCCCTGCGCGGCGGGCAGCTCGGAGAGACGGGTCCACACCACCAGGACGACCGGCAGGGCGAGGTACCCGAAGCGGCCCGCCGGGGCGAGGGCGAAGGCCAGGGTGAGGCCGAGGGCCAGCCGGTCGGCGGCCGCGACGGCGGAGCCGGGCGGACGCAGGAGCAGCGACAGTGCGAGCGCGGTACCGCCCAGGGCCAGCAGGGCGACGGCTGCGAACCAGCCCGCGGGGCCCAGTTCGGCGAGCAGATGGCCCGGCAGCGGGCTGCCGGCCGGAGTCGGTACGGCAGCGCGGCCGGTCGGGAACGCCAACACCTGTTCGGCCATCTCGTGCGGTGCGACCACCGCGACCGGCACGATCAGCGCCGCCGTACCGGCCAGGCCGGCGGCCGCGCACCGGACCGCGGCCCGGCCGCCGTACACCGCGGCGAGCAGCGCGAGCGCGACCGGCAGCGCCGGCCAGGCCGACCACTTGAACGAGAACGCCAGCGCCAGTGCCGCCCCGGCCGCGACCGGACGTCCGCGCGCGGCGAGCGCCAGACCTAGGCAGCACGCACCCGTCAACGGCAGGTCCACCCCGCTGACGCAGACCGGCAGCGCCACCACCGGCGAGGCGAACAGCGCCGTCAGCCCGGCCCCGAACGACGGCCGCCCGGCCTCGGCCTGCTCAACACCCTTGACCCGACCACCTCTTGGCCGCAGCACCGCGCGCCCGGCCGCCAGGCACACCAGCAGGACGGCGGCGCACCAGAGCCTCGGGTCCGCGAGCGGGGTCGCGCCCAGCAGCACCCGGGGCAGGCCGAGCAGGGCCATCCCGGGCAGGTACGGGGTGAAGTCCGCGACCTGCTGCGGGTCCGGGAGGTACGGGCTGCCGGTGCGGGCCAGCAGGTCCGCCGAACGTTCGATGACCGCGACCTCGGACTGCGCCTGTCCGCCGATCAGCAGGACCGCGAGCGGCAGCAGCACCGCGCCGAGCAGGGCCACCGCCGCCGAGGCCGGACGCGCCCGCGAACCCGGCATCCAGGCCGCCACCCCGGCCGCGCACAGGTAGCCCACGGCGGCGAACAGGCCCCAGAGCCGGTGCGTCGGCAGCCCGGACAGCAGCGGGAAGGACCCGGCCCAGACCGCGGCGGCCAGCCATCCGGCCGACCACACACCACGTCTGCCCGCGCTGTTCGCGGCCCACCGGCGTCCGGCCCACCGGTGTCCGGTCCGGTGCGGTACCTCGGCCGACACGGGTGCGGCAGCGGTTCGTTCGGGTAGCTCAATCGTCACCCCGCCATTGCACCGGCTGGATGGCGCGCCGTCAGGAGAGCTGGCTCGAGTGTCGACGGTGGGGTTTTCTCTACCTGCCGGGCACGGTTGCCGGCCGCCACCCGGCCGCCACCCGGCCGCCGACCAGGGTCGAGTGGCCCGAGCAGCAGCGACATGGAGGGGACGCATGCCCGGAGAACCGGAGAACCGGCGGCCCGGCCGCCCGGCCTCGCGCTGCGGGCCGCGCTGACGGCCCATCCGGTGCGGTTCCTGTGCTCCGGCTGGCCGTGGCGGTGCTGGGCCTACCTGCTGAGCGGCGCGCTGCCGGCCGGCGTCCAACTCGGGCTCTCCCGGCTGCTGCCGGCCGCACGGGAGGCTGAGCTGGCCGGACGGGTGGTCGAGCTGACCCGCTCCCGGGCCCGGCTGGCCGACCTAGCAGCCCGCCGCCGCCCGCCCCTCCGTCACCAAGTGACCGGGGCCGGCGGTCCGCATCGGAAACGCCGCGAGGGCGGGGTGCCGACGGTGGATGCCGTCGGGACCCCGCCCCTGGTCTGCGCCTCAGCGGCGGGTGGTCGAGCGACGGCGCGTGGCCATCGCCACCGCGGCCGCGCCGAGGACGATCAGGGCCCCGCCGGCGCCGATCAGCGGTCCGGAGGAGTCGCCGCCGCCGGTGGAGGCGAGCTGCTGGGTGTCGGGGGCCGCTGCGGTCGGGGTTGCCGCCATCGGCACGGCGGCGGGCGAGATCGCCGCTGTGGGCGCGGCCTTGGACTGCGCCGGCCCGGTGGTGGGCGGCGTGGCCGGGGCGGAGCGGGTCGGCTTGCCGGTGTGCGCCGGGGCCGGGTCCGTGGGCGTACCGGTCGGCTTGCCGGTGCGCACGATGTGAAGGGTGCGGGCGGGGGCCATGCCGCCGTCCGACGTGCCGAAGTAGACCGTGATGTTGCTCTGGTCGGCCGGCGCCTTGGCGGAGAGCGCGACGCGGAACGCGAAGCGGGCGGCCCGGTCGTTGTCCAGGTGCTGGGCGAGGCTGGAGGTGTCGGGGTAGATCACCGGGTCGCATCCGTGGTGCACCGGCAGGGTCTTCCACTGGCCGCCGGTCATGACCTGGACGGTGAAGTCCTCGGGCCGCAGGTTGGTTCCGCCGCCGGGGTGGGAGCCCGCCTCGTTGTTGTAGAAGCCGAGGAACGGGCGGAGGTTGTCGTACGCCGCGCCGGTGAAGTTGGCCATCTCCACGCCGAATTCGATCGGGCTGCCGCCCGCCGTGATGCTGTCGGGCATCCCCGGCAGGAAGGCGCTCCGCGCCTCGCCGTGGTGCACCGGAGCAGGCGTGTGCGGGGTGGCGGCGGACGGTGACCCGGCGGCCGGGCCGGTCGAAGCGCCCTGGGCGGTCGGCGCGGTGCTCGCCGTCGGCGCAGCGCTCGCGGTCGAGGCGGTGCCGGCCGATGCCGTGGCCGTCGGAGTGCCGGTAGCCACCGCAGCCGCCGGAGCGGTGTCGTCGTCGCCGCAGGCCCAGGCCGCGGAGGCACCGCCGAACAGTGGAACAGCAGCGCCGATCACGACAGCGGTGGCGGCGGTGGCGAACAGGCGGGAGCGACGGCGAACAGGACGAGCAGGCATGGTGGTCCCCCGGGAACACGAACGTGGTGGCGGTAGAGGTGGTGCCGCGTACTCGCCTCCCTCTCCCACACACGTGATGGAGACCCGGCGGACGCTCTGTGAAAATCCTCTCGGACCGATGTTCGCCTGCCATACCCGCCACGTCACCACGCCGTAACAGAACCGCTCACGCACGACCCGCCCGTGGTCAGGCAGGCGCCGGAACAGGTGAACGACCCCGGGACGATCAGCAACCGCAGGTATCCCCGGTGTTGTGGATGCCGGCCGCGCGGCGGACCGAACGTCACGCCGGACCGGGGCGCAGGCAGCCGTACCTGTGTCGAGGCCGTGCGCCGCTCCGCGCGGACCGGATGTCGGGCACCGCCGGGTACGCCTGATCCACGCCTCTGGCTTTCGACGGAGCAGTACCTCATCCCCAGGTCGCATGCAGACGCGCACCACTGCCCCGGACAATTGGCCGATGGCCCCCATCTCCCGAAATCCGTTCACGGCCCCTGGAGAACAGGGCCGGGGGCTGTGGCGCGCGCTCGCGGAAGTGGCCGGCGGCGCGTTGCTGATGCTCCTCACCCAGCAGGTCCTGCGGGGCCGGGGCCCGTCCGGTGAGGTTCAGCTCCTCCTCGGTGCCGTCGCCCTCGCCCTGCTCGCCGTCCGCCGTCGCTTCCCCACGACGAGCCTGCTGGGCATCTCCGTCGTCGTGGGCCTGCTGCCCGCCGCCGGGCTGCCGGCCGCCATGACCGCGTACACCACGGCCAAGCACCTGGTGGTCCCCCGGCGCCGGGGCGCCGTGCTACTCGCCTCGACCGTTCTGGCGACGCTGTCCTGCGCCGCCTTCGCCCCGGGCATCGGGCTCGGCAGCCACCCGTTCGGGCTCGCGCTCGGCGCCGTACTCGCCGCCAGCACGCTGATGGTGCCGGGACTTCTCGGCATCTCGGGCGGACAGGAGGAGCGGCTGCTGCGGGCGCTCCGGGAACGTGCCGCCGCCGCGGAGGCGGCCCGCCGGCTCGCGGACAGCGAGTCCCGGATACATGAGCGGTCCCGGATCGCCGCTGAGATGCACGACCTGGTCGGCCACCGGCTCAGCCTGGTCTCGCTGCACACGGGCGGCCTGGAGATGGCACTGCAGAAGGAGTCGCCCGAACTGCGCGACGAGGCGGCCCTGGTGCGCCGGGCCGCCGCAGAGGCGATGCGGGAGCTGCGCGAAGTGCTCGGTGTCCTGGGCCCGTTGGGGCGGGACACCGGGACCGACGCCCTGACCGACAGCACGGGTACCCGATCCGATGTCGAGGCGCTGGCCGAGGAGTCGCGCAGCGGCGGCATACCCGTCGATCTCACCTGGGACGGCCCCGACCTGAACGACCGCGCGGCCCAGGTGCGGCGTGCGGTGCACCGCGTGGTGCGCGAGTCGCTGACCAACGTGCACCGGTACGCCGCCGGAGCCCGTGTCACCGTGGCGGTCACGCACACCGACGACCGTGTGGAGGTGCTCGTACGCAACGGGCTTCCGCCGGTGGCCCCGGAAGCGGCGACCGGCCTGGGCTCGGGACGTGGCCTCGTCGGCCTGCGGGAACGGGTGGCACTGCTCGGCGGCACCCTGGAGGCGGGCCCGACGCCGGCCGGAGGCTTCGCGGTGACAGCGCGGATCCCGGCACAGCCGGACCCGGGAGCGAGCCTCGCCGCCGCGGGCGCCCCGCCGCGTGAATCGCCGTCCGAGCCGCGCTCCGACCACTCACCCGCCGGTGTCCGACGCCGTGCCGTGAATGCCCTCAGCGGGCTCCTCGGCCTCATGGGCGTGGGCGTGCTGATGATGTGCGGCCTCTTCCTGGTCACCCAGGCGTTCCCGGAACCCGACCCCCGCAATCACGAGCCGCCCCGGATCGGGATGTCCCGCAAGATGGTGGAGGAGGCCGTGTACGGGGACAACACGGCGGTGCGCGCGGCGGCGACGGGCCGGGAGCCGGCTCACCCGGAGTCTGTGACGAACTGCATGTACTCGACGTTTCCGTTCGAGGACTCCACGCCGCCGGCCGAGGGCGCCGGCCCCGGGGAGTCCACTGCCGCGGGCGCCGGGGAGGGCCGCGGTCACCTCAGGATCACCCGGTTCTGCTTCCGTGGCGATACGTTGGCCACGATCGACCGCTTCACCGTACCCATGGTGTCGCGTACGCCACCGTGGGAGTCCCCATGACCGAGTTTCCCGGTTCCGACCACCGCCCGATCCGGGTCCTGCTCGCCGACGACGAGGAGCTGATCCGGCACGGCGTCCGGCTGATCCTGCGTCATGCCGAGGGCATCGAGGTGGTCGGCGAGGCGACGAACGGCGAGGAGGCCGTGCGGGTCGCCGGCGAGACCCGTCCCGACGTGGCCCTGATCGACATCCGGATGCCCGTGCTCGACGGGCTCGCCGCGATCGAGCGGCTCCTCGTCCTCCGCCCCCGGCCGCAGGTCGTCATGCTCACCACCTTCGGCGACGAGGAGAACGTGACGCGCGCGCTGCGGTCCGGTGCCACCGGCTTCCTGCTCAAGGACGAGGGCCCGCAGGAGCTGATCAGTGCGGTACGGGCCGCCGCCGCGGGCGACGCGGTCCTCTCACCCAAGGTCACCCGCACCGTCATCGAGCGCATGTTCAACGGCGGTGCCGGCACGCCAGGACCCGGGGGGCCGTCAGCACCGGCCTCCGGTTCCGTCCCCGAACAGCGGCTGGCGGAGCTCACCGGCCGGGAGCGCGACGTCCTCGCACTGCTGGGCCGGGGCCTGGCCAACGCGGAGATCGGCCGTCAGCTGGGCATCGGCGTGGGCACGGTGAAGACCCACGTCAGCGCCGTCCTGGTGAAGACGGGCACGGACAGCCGGGTCCAGGCGGCGGTACTGGCGTACCGGACGGGGCTGCTGGCCTGAGCAGCGGCCCCGCACATCGTCTCTGCCGGAGGACAGAGACGGCCGTCCGCCCCGAGGACTACGCGCGCCCCCGGGCCTGCCCCTTCGACAGACGCCTCATCCACACCCTGAGGCCGACGGTTCGGCGGTACGGCGCATCGAGGATGAGAGGCAGTCACACACCCTCTTCCCCGTACCTCCGGAGCTGACATGTCGATGCAGGCAGCCGCCCCCGTGCCCGCCCTCCCCTCCACGGGTCCTGCCGCCGCCCGGGCCACCGGGCTGAGCAAGGTCTACGGCCAGGGCGAGACCCGGATCGTCGCCCTGGACTCGGTCTCGTTGGAGTTCGGACGCGGCCGGTTCACCGCGATCATGGGGCCGTCCGGCTCCGGCAAGTCGACTCTGATGCACTGCATGGCGGGCCTCGACTCGGTCTCCGCAGGCTCCGCACAGATCGGCGACACCGAGCTGTCCAGCCTGAACGACCGACAGCTCACCCGGCTGCGCCGGGACAGCGTCGGTTTCGTCTTCCAGGCGTTCAACCTGCTCCCCACACTGACGGCGCTGGAGAACATCACGCTGCCGATGGCCATCGCGGGCCGCAGGCCGGACCGGCAGTGGCTGGACACTGTCGTGGCGACCGTCGGCCTCTCCGGACGACTGAGCCACCGCCCCGCCCAGCTCTCCGGCGGCCAGCAGCAGCGTGTCGCCGTGGCCCGTGCCCTCGCGTCCCGGCCGGAGATAATCTTCGCGGACGAGCCGACCGGCAACCTGGACTCCCGCGCCGGCTCCGAGATCCTGGGCTTCCTGCGGGATTCCGTACGGGAGTTGGGCCAGACCGTCGTGATGGTCACCCACGACCCGGCGGCCGCCGCCTACGCCGACCGCGTGGTCTTCCTCGCCGACGGCCGGCTCACCGACGAGCTGCACGCACCGACCGCCGAGGGCGTCCTGGAGCGGATGAGGCGCTTCGACACCGGGGCCCGCACCAGCTGACCCCACGGCCCGCTCCCCGCCCGGACTTCCGCCACGCACCCCAGAAGTGGGACCACCGCCATGCTGCGTACAGCCCTGCGCAACGTCTTTGCGCACAAAGCCCGATTGGTCATGACCGCCCTCGCGATCACGCTCGGCGTCGCCTTCGTCTCCGGCACGCTCGTCTTCGGCGACACCGTCACCCGGGCCCTGCGCGACGCCTCCGCCAAGAACCTCAAGGACGTCGCCGTATCCGTACAGGCCGCGTCCCAGCGGAGCTCCGACAGCGAGGCGGACGACGCCCGGTCCACGGCGCTCACCAGTGATCTCGCCGACAGGGTCCGCGCCGTGCCCGGCGTCACGTCCGTGCGCCCCACCGTCAACGGCAGCGCCACCCTGGCCGCCAAGGACGGCCGACCGCTGAACGCCGACAACTACGGGCAGAACCTGGCGACCAACTACTCACCGGACACACCGCACAGCGACCGGGACAGCCGTTTCCCCGTCAGCGCCGGACGCGGCCCCACCACCGGTGAAGAGCTGGCTCTGGACCGCCGAACCGCCGAGAAGGCCGGTTACGCCATCGGCGACTCCGTCCGCTTCGCCACCAACGGCCCCGCACTCACCAAGAAGCTGGTCGGCACCGTCGACACCGACGACCCGCGGGTGAGGGCGGGCGGCAGCCTCGCGCTCTTCGACACCCGCACCGCACAACAACTCTTCCTGCAGGAGGGCCGGTTCGACGAGCTGGCCGTCGGCTCCGCACCCGGCACCGACAACCAGGAGCTCACCGGCAGGATCCGCGAGCTGCTGCCCGCCAACGGCATCACGGTCACCAGCGGAGCCCAGCTCGCGCGCGAGCAGGCGGAGCGGATCGCCGAAAACACCAAGGAGCTCACCCGGATGCTCCTCGGCTTCGCCGGGATCTCGCTGTTCGTCGGCGCCTTCATCATCGCCAACACCTTCACCATGCTGATCGCCCAGCGAAGCCGTGAGACCGCGCTGCTGCGCGCCATCGGGGCCCTGCGCCGCCAGGTCGTCCGCGCGATCCTCATCGAGGCCGCTCTGCTCGGACTCGGTGCCACCGCGGCCGGATTCGCACTCGGCACCGGTATCGCGACCGCCCTCAGGCCGCTCCTCGACGCGAGCGGCCTGAGCCTGCCGGACGGCCCCCTGGTCATCTCCACGGACACGCTCCTCCGGGCCCTGGTGGTCGGCGTCGGCATCACCGTGCTCGCCGCCTGGCTGCCGTCCCGCAAGGCCGCGAAGGTCGCACCGGTGGAGGCACTGAACACCGTCGACCAGACGCCGCCCAAGCGCAGCATGGTGCTCCGCAACAGCCTCGGCGGGCTGCTCACCGGCGCCGGTGTCCTCACCATGCTGTACGTCTCCACGCAGAAGGACGGAGCCGACACCAACCTCAAAGCCGCCGGACTCGGCTCGGTGCTCACGTTGACGGGCGTGATCGTGATCGCACCGCTGCTGTCCCGGCCGCTGATCCGGCTCGCGGGGGCGGTCACCACCCGGCTCTTCGGCGTCAGCGGCAAGCTCGCCAGGGAGAACGCGCTGCGCAACCCGCGCCGCACCGCCGCCACCGCCTCCGCCCTGATGATCGGGCTCACCCTGATCACGGGCCTGAGCGTGACCGGCAGCTCCACGAACGCCGCCCTCAAGGACGCGGCGGTGCGGGGCCTGACCGCGGACTACAAGGTGTCCAACACCGGCTTCGCCGGCCTCGACCCCGCACTCGGCGCGAAGGTCGCCGAAGTCCCGGGCGTCGCGGAGTCGGTGCCCGTCGCCTCCTCGAACCTGGGTGCGCGGGGCAAGTTCGCCGCGCTCACCGGCGCGGACCCGCAGCGGCTCGGCCGGGTCTCCGACCTGAGGTTCAGCAGCGGCTCGCTCGCAGACATCGGCCCCGGCAAGATCGCGCTCTCCGACCAGCTGGCCAAGGACACCGGCCTGTCGAAGGGCGACACCTTCCAAGGCACGCTGGGCCACGGCCACAAGAAGGAGCTGACCGTCGTCGGTGTCTACCAGCAGACCCGCGCCGTCGGCGGCGCCGTGGGCACCATGGGCGACGTCCTGCCGTACGCGAACGGAGGGAAGCTCGACAGCATTCTGGTCAAGGCCGTGTCCGGCCGGAACACGAGCGGCCTCGACCAGGACATCCGCAAGGCCCTCGGCAACAGCCCGCTCCTCCAGGTGCAGAACCAGGACCAGTTGACGAAGGCGCAGTCCGGCATGATCGACACGATGCTCAACATGATGTACGGCCTGCTCGGCATGACCGTCGTCATCGGAGTGCTCGGCGTCATCAACACCCTGGCCATGTCGGTCTTCGAGCGGACCCGGGAGATCGGGCTGCTGCGCGCGATCGGCCTCGACAACAGGGGCGTCAAGCAGATGGTGCGCCTGGAATCGGTGGTGATCTCGCTGTTCGGCGCAGCCATGGGCATCGGCACGGGGATCTTCCTGGCCTGGGCATGCGGCAGCCTGACCCGATCCTCGCTCTCGCAGTACGAGATCGTGCTGCCCTGGGCGCGGCTCGGCCTGTTCCTGCTGCTCGGCCTGGCGATCGGGGGGCTGGCGGCGGTCTGGCCGGCCCGGCGGGCGGCCCGCCTGAACACGCTGCGGGCGATCAACGCGCAGTAGCGCGGCGGCGGGCTCGCACCGCCGCATCACGAGACCGTGAGCGTTCGTGCCGTGCGGTGCCCAGCCGCGTGGACGTCAGACGGGGTAGCGGACCAGGTTGTCGGTGGCCAGGTCGAACGCGAACGGCTCCGGGACGGGTACGGTGTCGCCGAATCCGGCGTTCCACTGCTGGTGGTAGGCACCGCTCGCGGGGTCGGAGTAGAGCGTGATCACGCCGTCGCGCGGGTCGATCAGCAGATACAGCGGGATGTCCATCAGCGGGTAGTCCCGGACCTTGCCCACCAGGTCGTTCTCCGGGTTCGACGGAGAGACGATCTCGACCGCGATCGCGGCCAGCTCGGCGGGGACGTCGTTCCCCCCGGGCTCGACCACCGCGATCGGGATGTAGGCCAGGTCGGGGTTGCGAAGCTTGCCGACGTTCGGTGACGCCAGATCGGTGTTCTCGCTCGGCATCAGGTCAGCCGGTCGGTGCGCGTCGAACTGCTCCCGGACGACCAGCAGATTCCGCTGGTGGATCACCGATGGTCCCGCCATCACGATGATCTCGTCGCCGGACACCTCGACCTTCCAGCCCGACGGCGGGCTCAGGCTCTGCGCGTACGCCAGCAGCTGGGCATGACGTTCGGATGCCTGGAACTCGGTCATGCCCTCATCCTTCCATCGCCGGGACCCGAAGACGGCCTCCCGCCAGCTGAGGGCTCCCGGGCGCACTCGCGAATCCAGCGATCGTCCGGTGCACCGCGGGCCCCCGGGGCGGGTCACGGGCATGGTTGTCCTGATATGGCAGATTATGGTGCGTTACGTCCTGAATGTGATTGTCTGTCAGTTCTCTCGGCCTCAGTGTGATGTGCGCTATACGGACTTGTGCCCTGCGGGTCGATCTGCCTAGCGTTCAGGCTGTTCGCACTTGCGGACCCTGTCGCCGGGACGCCGAGTCCTGTCCACCGGCCGACGGGACGTCGAGCTGTGCACCGGGCAGGAGCGGGGGAACCAGGTAGTTCGCCGTGCCCTGCTCAGCCCGTTCTTCGGGCTTTCCAGGCTGCGGCTCGGGGTGAAGCCGTCTCGTACGGCCGGGCTACCTCACGGCCCGAACCCGACAGCTCACCTCGTAGGCGTCGCAGAGGAACGCCCTATGCTGACTTCAGGTACCGGCCGACACCGCCGTGCACGCCGGAGGTATGCCCCCCGTCTCGCCGCCACCGCCGGGGTCGCCGGCGCCGGCCTCATGCTGCCGCTGGTGAGCGCGAGCGGAGCCTCCGCGGCTCCCGACGCCCGCCCGCACGCGAGCCACGCCTCCTGGCAGGAGCACCACCAGTACCACCACCAGGCCGACTCCGGCCACCACTACCAGGCCGACTCGCACGCCGGACAGCACTCCGGCGCGGCCGGCGCCGGGGCGTCCCACGCGTCCCCGTCGGCCTCCCCGTCGGCATCGGCCTCGGCCTCGACCGGCCACGCGGCCAGGCCCACCGCCTCCGCGACCGCGCGGCCCGGTAGCGGCTCGCACACCGCACCGTCCGCAGCTCCGACCGGTGCGTCCCACGCGTCCTCGGCACCGTCCTCGTCCCCGTCGGCGCCGGCCACCCAGGCCCCCGCTCCCGCCCCCGCGCAGCCCGGTTCCGACGCGAATGCCGTGCAGCAGGTGCTCAGCCTGATCAACCAGGCGCGCGCCGCCCAGGGTCTGCCCGCCTACACCATCACCGCGGGGCTGACCCGCAGCGCCGAGGCGCACAACCAGCAGATGGCCGGCGGTTGCGGCATGTCCCACCAGTGCCCGGGCGAGGCCGAGTTGGGGGACCGGGAGACGGCCCAGGGCATCCAGTGGAACGCCGTGGGCGAGAACATAGGCGAGGGTGGTCCGGTCAGTTCCGCCAGCCAGGACATCGCCGCCATGGCCGTCAGCCTGACCCAGGACATGCTGAACGAGACGCCGCCGAACGACGGCCACCGCAAGAACATCCTCAGCTCGGAGTTCACCCACATCGGTATCGCGGTCTACCGGGACGCCCACGGAACCGTCTGGCTCACGCACGACTTCTCCAACTGACGCACCTCTCGCGGCGGTGGCCCGGCTCCGGCCCGGCCACCGCCCCGAACGGCGGGCCGGGGCCGTCGGCTGATCGGGCGGAAGCGGCGTCGTAGTCGGGGAGTCCGGTCAGCGCCGGAGGTCGAGCGGGTCCATCGGGTGCTCGGCCCAGATCGCGCGGGCGGCCTCGTGCGGGTACGCGACCGCCTGTGGGGTCTCGGTGGACCCCGGGTCCGTGCTGCCCGCGGTGTCGAAGACACGGGTGAGGCGGGACTCGGGGGTGTAGTGCGGCCAGTCGGCGCTCCCGGTGCTGGCGAAGCCGGTCCAGGCGCGGCGGAGCCGGACGCCGAGAGCCTCGGTGGCCGGGGCCGGCGGGTTCGCGTGGAAGGGGTTGGCTACGCCGGCCGTGTAGCTGCCGAAGACCAGGGGGACCTCGCTGCCGTGGCAGGCGCCGAACGCGCCGCCGAGTTCACCGGCGGTGTGCGCGTACTCGAACAGGTGGGCGCTGCCGCCCGCAGCCGCCTGGGCCTCGGCGAGCCGGACCGTCGGCATCCGGAACAGCCAGTCCGAGCAGGCGAGTTCGAGGAGCGTGCCGGGCTCGGCGGACGGGTGGGCGGCGCGGTAGGCGGCGGGTCCGTCCGGCCCGGGGACGAAGGTGCGCAGCGCGTGCCCGGCCTGCTCCGCGCCGATCCTGCCGAGCAGCCCGCCCGCCACCAGGTAGAGCCGGTACTCGTCGCGGGTGTGGCCGATCAGGAGCTCCACCTCGCGTGCGCTGCCGGCGGCGACGGCCGTCCAGGGGTCCTGCGGCAGCACCTCGCCGTCGACCACCGGCGCGAAGGGCATCGCCGCGTCGGCGACCGCCCCCCAGCGGTCGGCGTGCTTGGGCATCCGGGAAGTCAACTGGCCGGCCGCCTCCACCAGTTGGTGCGGGGGCAGGGCCCGCAGGGCGTCGGCGTCGGCCGGGAGCCAGACCAGCGCGGCGAGCTCGCTCGCGATGTCCCGGGCCAGTGCACTGCTGAAGTACAGCCGGGGGACGCTCTGCAGGACGGCCCGCCGGAACAGCCCCGAGGCGTCGGGCATGGCCAGCAGTGCCGCGATGGACCCGGCGCCCGCCGACTGCCCGAAGGCCGTCACGCGCTGCGGGTCGCCGCCGAAGGCCGTGATGTTCTGCTGCACCCAGCGCAGTGCTGCCAGCTGGTCGAGCAGCCCGCGGTTGGCCACCGCGCCGTCGATCTGGGCGAAACCCTCCACCCCCACCCGGTAGTTGAACGAGACGACGACCACTCGGCCCTCCCGGGCGAGCCGCGCCCCGTCGAAGGTCGGCACCGAGCTGTCCCCGGCCAGATAGCCGCCGCCGTAGAACCAGACCATGACGGGCAGCCCGGCGGGGCCGGTCTCGGGGGTCCAGACGTTCACCGTCAGCCACTCGTGCTCGGCGGCCATGCCCGGTTCTCCAGCGGGCAGGTCCATCCCGAGGAACGGCTGGGGCGCGGCGGGGCCGAAGGCGAACGCCTCGCGCACACCGTCCCAGGGGAGCGCGGCGGCCGGGGCGGCAAAGCGCAGCGGGCCCACCGGCGGCCGGGCGTAGGGGATGCCGCGGAACGAGGCGATCCCCGCCGATCCGACGCCTCGGACGGCGCCCTGGGCGGTGCGGACCACGGGGAATGCGGGCGGGGGAGTGCTCACGGCGATACCTCGCACGATCGGCGGGTCGGCGGTCGCCAACCCCTCGGCCGCGACCCTAACAGAGAAATGGGGAGAAGTCCCCATTTATATGTCGATGTACTGTCAAGATATCCGATGCCCGCACCCGACCCACACGACCTCCGGTCCCGACCTGCTCGACCTCCGGTCCGGACCCGGTCCGCCGCCGGGCTCGGCGGATGCTGGTTAGCGGTCCGGCTCCGATGGGCAGAATGCACTCGGTCCGACCTTGCACGCCCCTTGCCCGCTCCGCACGCCCCTACTCGCGCCGTCGTGCACCACTTCGCACCGTCGTGCGCCGAACTGCCGTACGCCCCCGCACCACTGGACACCGCGCACGATCCGACAGACACCGCGATCCGACAGACACCGAGCCGGCCGAGAGGCCCGGAGAGGGACCGAGATGCCGCAGCCGGTTGGCAGCGCCGCCGTTCTGGGAGGCAGCCTGGCCGGGCTGCTGCATGCCCGGGTCCTCGCCGAGGCGGGCTGGCGGGTGACCCTCGTGGAGCGCGACCGCCGGCCCGCGAAGGCCGAGTTCGCCGGGGGAGTGCCGCAGGCCAGGCAGGCCCACCTGCTCATGCCGTCCGGGCTGAACGCCATCGAGCGGCTGCTGCCCGGAACGACCGCGCTGCTCGCCGGTGAAGGCGCGCAGCACCTCGGGCTGCCCACCGACATCCGCTGGCTCACACCCGCCGGCTGGCTCGACACCTTCTCGTCCCGGCACAGCATCGTCTGTTTCACCCGCCCGCTGATCGACTGGGCGCTGCGCCACCAGGTGCTGTCGCATCCGGGCATCGAGACGCGCGACGGCGTCGAAGCCGTCGGGCTGACCGTCGCCGGGCCCAGGATCGCCGGAGTCCGCTGCCGTGAGCGCGGCAGCAGTGACCGCTCCGAGACCGTGCTGGCCGCCGAGGTGGTCGTGGACGCCACGGGCCGCACCTCGCGAACTCCCCACTGGCTGAACGACCTTGGGTTCGACGTTCCCGAGGAGAGCGTGGTCGACGGCGGGGTCAGCTACGCCACCGGACTGTTCCGCCGGGCCGAGGACCTGCCCGTCGGCCGTGCGCTGTACCTCCAGCCCAGGCCGGGGCACAATCCGCGCTTCGGCGTCCTGCTCCCGGTGGAGGGGGGCCGCTGGATGGTGACGATCGGCGGGATGCGCGGCTTCACCGCGCCCACCGATCCCGAGGGGTTCCTCGCCTTCACCCGGGAGCTGCGGGCGCCGGACCTGCACGAGGTGCTCAAGGGTCTCGAACCGGTCGGTCCGATCCACGGCTTCCGTCCGCCGCCCAGCCGTCGGCGGCACTACGAGCGGCTGGCCGGCCTCCCCGAGGGGCTGCTGGTGGTCGGCGACGCCGCCTGCACCTTCAATCCGATGTACGGGCAGGGCATGTCGGTGGCGGCCCGGTCCGCGCTGGTGCTGCGTGGCCTGCTCTCGGCCGGCGGGCGTGGCGCTCGCGGATCGGGGGTGGCAACGTCCGCCGCCGGTAGGGCGGTCGGACTTCCGGTGCCCACGAGGCGGGTCCAGCGGGCGGTGTTCCGGGCGGCGGAGACGGCCTGGCAGATGGCCTCCTCCGAGGACCTCCGCTACGAGACCACCGTCGGTGGCCGCCGAGGACCGCTGCTGAGGTTCCAGCACGCCTACCTGGACCGGGTGTTGAGCGCGGCCCGGAGCAACCGGGTGGCGCAGAGCGCGTTCGTCGACACCCTGTCGCTGACCGCCCCGCCGACCCGGCTCTTCGCGCCGGGCGTGCTCTGGCAGGCCGTGGTGCACGGCGGCGCCCGGGGGCGGCGCGTGGAGCCCTGACGGCGCCGGGCCCGGAACGGGGAGCGGGTCGCGGGTCGCGGGTCGCGGGGCCGAGGGTCGCACGGACCGGAATTCCGAGGACCGGTGCCGAGGGTTCCCGTTCCGACCGGGCGGGTCGGTCAAAATTCGGTAAATGTGGCCGAGGGACCCTTTCGGTGGTCTACGCTTGACGAGGTTTGAAAAGGCACCTCGTTCGGTGAGGCGTCTTCACGGACACAGGCCACTGATCCCAACCGTCGAGAGACGCTCCGGATCAGGACAGATCTTCCCGACCTAAGGGTTGATCCCAAGTGGCTTCCGGCTCAAGGGCCGGATCACGCCGTGGAGTGCCAAAGCTCTGACGAGTTGGGGTGAACCGGCTGTTCCCGCCGGTCCGCTCCTTGCCGTGTCGATACGGCGCACACGTGCGCCCCGGCCGGAAGGAGGCGAGAGACATGGATTCGAGTTGCAGTAGTCCGGGTCATAAACGACCCCACATCCGCATGTCCTCGTTCTCCATTGGCACGCGGTAACAACTCTCTCCACGAGTATCTCTGACGCACCGTCAGCTCAGTGCGGCGCCATGCCGTCATGTCCTCGCGACTTCATGACCTCATGTCCTGATGCCTTCATGAGTCGTGTCCTCATGCCCCCATGGCGTTACGCCGCCATGGGCTGCCGCGGTGTGCCCTCGTGCGGAGAATTACTGCTGCGTGCCCGAACTCTCCCCCTGAACCGGGGGGTTAGGGAGGTTCGCCATGACCGACATCACCACGATGACCACGCCCGAGATCCCGGCGCCCCGCGCCGCAGTGCTCGACGACGCCCACGTCGGCGACATCAAAGGCGCCCTGGGCACCATCAGCCTCGACGACACCGCTCCGCGCCACGGCCTCTCCGCCAAGCTGAAGACCCTGCTGGCGATCATCGGGCCCGGTCTGATCGTGATGGTGGGCGACAACGACGCCGGTGCCTTCGCCACCTACGGCCAGGCGGGCCAGAACTACGGCACGCACCTGCTGTGGACGCTGCTCCTGCTGATCCCCGTGCTCTACGTCAACCAGGAGATGGTGCTCAGACTGGGTGCCGTCACCGGGGTCGGCCACGCCCGGCTGATCCTGGAGCGCTTCGGCAGGTTCTGGGGCGCGTTCAGCGTGATCGACCTGTTCCTGCTCAACGCGCTCACCCTGGTCACCGAGTTCATCGGGATCACCCTGGCCGCCGGATACCTCGGACTGCCCAAGGTGGCCGCCGTGGTGCTCGCCGCCGCGATCATCATCGCCTCCGCCTTCACCGGCTCGTTCCAGCGCTTCGAGCGGATCGCCATCGCGCTCTGCGCCGGATCGCTGCTGCTGGTCCCCGTCTACTTCCTGGTCCACCCGAAGACCTCGCAGCTGGCGCGGGACTTCGTGGTGCCCAACATGCCCGGTGGCGCAGGTGAGTTGTCCACCGTGATGCTGCTCATCATCGGCATCGTCGGGACCACCGTCGCGCCCTGGCAGCTCTTCTTCCAGCAGTCGTACGTCATCGACAAGCGGATCACTCCGCACTTCATGAAGTACGAGAAGGCCGACCTGGCCATCGGGATCGCGGTCGTGGTCGTCGGGGCCGCCGCGATGATGGGCTTCACCGCCGCCGCCTTCGCCGGCACGGGTGGCGTCGGCCAGTTCACCGACGCGGCCGGGGTGGCCAAGGGCCTGGCGGACCACGCGGGCAAGGTCGCGGGTGTGCTGTTCGCGATCGCGCTGCTGGACGCCTCGATCATCGGTGCCTTCGCCGTCTCGCTCTCCACCGCCTACGCGATCGGTGACGTGCTCGGCCTCAAGCACTCGCTGCACCGGGGCGTCGGCGGCGCCAAGGGCTTCTACGCCGTGTACGCCGGCCTGGTGGGGCTCGCCGCGACCATCGTGCTGATCCCCGGTTCGCCGCTCGGTCTGCTGACCGAGGGCGTCCAGACCCTGGCCGGTGTGCTGCTGCCCTCGGCCTCGGTCTTCCTGCTGCTGCTCTGCAACGACCGCCAGGTGCTCGGCCCTTGGGTCAACGGGCCCAAGACCAACGCGTTCACCGCGGCGGTCGTCGGCGTCCTGGTCACCCTGTCGGTCATCCTCACCGCCGCCGTCCTCTTCCCGGACATCAGCGCCGACGCGATCCTGCAGATCATGGCCGTCTGCGGTGTCCTCGGGGTGCTGGCCGCCGGGTACTCCTTCACCCGTCGGCGCACCGCCACGAAGGAGGACCCCCAGGACCGCACGGGCCGCGACGCGTGGCGGATGCCGCCGCTGGAGACCCTGGCCCGCCCGTCGATGTCCACCGCCCGCAAGATCGGCATGGGCGCACTGCGCTCGTACCTGCTGGTCGCGATGGTGCTGGTCATCGTGAAGATCGTCCAGGTCGCGCTCTCCCAGTGACCCCTCGCGCCGGCAGTGCCGTGCCCGCCGGATCGGGTGCACGCGCGACCCGAGCCCGGCGGTCATCGCGGCCTGGCGGTCCGTCAACTACGTTCAGCCACCGATGAGGAGGTGCCACGATGCACACCCTGACCGCGATCGACTTCATTCTCCGGCTGGCCACCGGTGTCGCCTGCGGGGCGCTCATCGGTGTCGAACGCCAGTGGCGGGCCCGGATGGCGGGCCTGCGCACCAACGCGCTGGTCGCCGCCGGGGCGACGCTGTTCGTGCTGTACAGCGAGGCCGTCGGCGACGTCGGCAGCCCGACCAGGGTCGCCTCGTACGTCGTCTCCGGCATCGGCTTCCTCGGCGGTGGTGTCATCCTCCGCGACGGTGCGGGCGTGCGCGGGCTCAACACGGCGGCCACCCTGTGGTGTTCGGCCGCCGTCGGGGTGCTCGCCGCCTCCGGCCGGTACGACCTGGCCGTGCTGGGGACGCTGGCCGTGCTGGCCGTGCACCTGGTGCTGCGTCCGGCGGGCCGCCTGATCGACCGGGCCCCGCTCGCCGGTACCGACCCCGACACGACCGTGCGCGCCACCGTCCACCTGGAGTGCGAGCGGCAGTCCGAGACGCATGTCCGCGCCCTGCTGTTGCAGGCCCTCGCGGCCTCGGGCCTGGCGCCGACCGGGCTGCGTGCCCGCCGCGAACGGGGCGAGGTCACCGGCGTCCGCGCGACGGTGGCGATCACGGGCGACGTCACCGCCGCACTGGAGCAGGTCGTCTCCCGGCTCTCGCTCGAACCGGCCGTCCGCGACCTGCACTGGCACCTGGAGGACGGCCCCGCCGGGACGGAGGAGGAAGCCCTCGCCTGACCGGCCGGCCGGCCGGCCACCCTGACCACCCCCGTCCGACCACCCCCGTCCGACCACCCCCGTCCGACCACCCCCGTCCGACCACCCCCCGCCGGGCCCGGCCGCCCGGGGCGGCGGTCCCGGGCCACCCGGTGCCGGTGCCCGTGCACCGGTGCGAGACTGGAAGCGGAGGGACCCCGATGAGGCCGTACGCCCACTCCCGGGCCATGCATCCCCGGAACATCCGCCCCCGGGTCGCACACCCCCGGGCCCCGGGCAGCCGGGCCGTCCACCCGCGCACGGGTGAGGGGCTGGCGGTGCTGGGCGTGCTCACCCTGCTGCTGGTGGAACTGGTCGTCCTCGGCCTGGTGCCGGCCCACGTCCGGCCGCTGGTCGGGGCGGCTCTGACCGGTGCCGGGGCGGCCGTGTTCGCGGTGGTCGCGGTGGTGCTGCACCGCCGCAGGTCCGCCGCCCGACGGGACCGCCCCGCCGCACCCGGGCCGCCGCCGGACGGCCGGTGGTACGGCGCCGACGCCCTGGCGGGCTTCCCGGAGGAGGCGCTGGCCCGCCGCCGCCCGACCACGGCCGACCCCGGGCGGGACTGCCTGCAGACCGCCTGGGTGCTCGCCACCCACGGCCGCGACGCCGCCTGGATCGCCCACCACCTCGATCTCCCCGCCGACCTGGCCCACCTGCTCGTCGACACCGCCGCCGGCCGGGCCTCAGCGCCCGACGGCGTCGGCCGGACCGTGCGGAGCCCGGGGAGAAACCCGCAGGGCTGATCCTGCATCAAGGATTCATCAGGGAGGGTGAACCGTCCTTGCCCGGACGATCGGTGGTCCACTTGAATGAGGGCATGACCTGCTCGACACGCCATCACGACCGCCCGCCGCATCCGCGGGCGGGGGCTGTTGTCGCGGTCCTCGTCGCCATCCGGTAGCGCTTCCTCCCCGCGAAGCCACGCTCCGATAGCGCCGCAGGCGGGCCCCCGGTACTCGTGACCGGGGCCCGCCTGTGTCTTACTCCCGTGCGCGGTCGGCGCACGGAGCTCCAGCACGTACACCTCTCGCAGTCCCGGCCCCGCCGCGCAGTTCGGTCGCGCGGCGGCACCCCGGGATGCGCCCGCAACCCCTTGGATGGGTCATGCCCGACGCAGTCCTGCCGTCCCTGCCGTCCCCCGCGGACCGTGTTCTCTCGAACCGGACCGCCCTGGTCACCGGCGCCTCCTCCGGCATCGGATGGGAGAGCGCCCGCATGCTCGCCGAGCACGGTGCCACCGTGATCGTGCACGCGCGCACCGCCGCCGAGGGCGAGGACGCCGTCGAGCGACTGGTCGCCGCCGGCGCCGACCGCGCCCAACTCCTCACCTACACGGCCGACTTCACGCGTCTGGCGGCGGTCTCGGTGCTGGCCGCGATGGTCGCCCGTACGGTGCCCGCGCTCGACCTGCTGGTCAACAATGCGGCGGTGATGGCGCCGGAGCGCTGCACCCTGACGGACGACGGCAACGAGGTCTCGCTCCAGGTCAACTTCCTTGCCGCGCACCTGCTGACCAGGCAGCTGCAGGGCCCGCTGGCGGCGGCCCGGGGCGCCCGGGTGGTCAACGTGTCCTCCTCCCTGCACCGTACGGCCGCGATGAACTGGACCGACCCGCACCGGGTCAAGAAGTACTCCCGGGTCGCCGCGTACGCGCAGTCGCAGCTCGCGCTGACCATGGCCACCCTCGACATGGCCCCCGAGGGCACCGGCATCACGGCGGTCAGCCTCAACCCCGGGCTGTGCGACACCGCTCTGCTGCCCCTGTACGGGCGGGTGGGCGCGCCGCCGGCCGAGGGCGCGGCGGCGGTGGTCCGCCTATGCCTGCCCGGGACCGTGCTGGTCAACGGCGCGTACTACGACGGCGGCGACATCGCGCAGACCGCCCAGGCCGTCCATGAGGAGCGTTCCCGCCGCCGTCTGGCCAAGCTCGCCGACCAGCTGGTCGCCGGTGCCTGACGCCACGTCACCAGCAGGCGGCACCGCACCCGCTGGACACCACACCACCGACAGACGCCGGATCGGAGAGCAGAGCAGGTATGTCCAAGCGCGCCCGTAAGAAGAAGGACCGCCGCAAGAAGAAGGCCAACCACGGCCGCAGGCCAGCCTGAGCGACCCCCGTGCCCACCCGGCGCAGCGTGCCACCGGCGCCGGGTGATGACCGTCCCGGGCCCCGGGAGGCCCTCCGTACCCGCTCTGACCAGCGTGGACGGAGGGTCTCCCGGGGCCTTTCGGATGCTGTGGAACGATCGGGACAAGGCCAGGTCTCGGGTGTGTGAAGCGGTCATCAAGGATGCGTCAATGTTTTCGAGCCACCCGTATGGAGGGCGTCAGGGTCGCGCAAACGGCGGCCGGTGGCTGGTTGGCTCCTCTTGCCGGCCTCCCGTCGGCGTCGTGAGGGGCTTCCGGGGCACCTGCGACCACACACCCTGAACCACTTTGGTGGAACCCATGCCCGATCTCATCTACGTCGGCGTCACGGTTGCCGTGTTCGTCGTCCTGGCCCTGATCGCGAAGGGGGTGGAGAAGCTGTGACTGCCGAGAACATCGCAGGTCTCATCGTCGCCGTCGCACTGGTCGGCTACCTCGTCGTGGCGCTGATCTACCCGGAGAAGTTCTGACATGAGTTCTACTCTCGCGGGCTGGTTGCAGGCCATCGCCCTGGTCGGCGCCCTGGCCCTGTGCTACCGCCCCCTTGGCGACTACATCGCCAAGCTCCTCACCACCGCCAAGCACCTCAGAGTCGAGCGCGGTCTCTACAAGGTCATCGGTGTCGACGGCGACGCCGACCAGCGCTGGCCGGTCTACCTGCGCTCGGTGCTGGCGTTCTCCGCCGCCTCGGTGCTCTTCCTCTACCTGCTCCAGCGGATCCAGAGCGTGCTCCCGCTGAGCCTGGGCAACAAGGGGGTCGAGCCGCACACGGCCTGGAACACCGCCACCTCCTTCGTCTCCAACACCAACTGGCAGTCCTACGCGGGTGAGTCCACCCTGGGCCACCTGGTGCAGATGGCCGGTCTGGCGGTGCAGAACTTCGTCTCCGCCGCCGTCGGCATCGCCATCGTGGCCGCGCTGATCCGGGGCTTCACCCGTAACCGCACCGACCGCGTCGGCAACTTCTGGGTGGACCTCACCCGGATCTCGCTGCGCCTGCTGCTGCCGGTCTCGATCGTCTTCGCCCTGGTCCTGGTGGCGAACGGTGTGGTGCAGAACTTCCACGGCTTCCACGACATCGCCACCCTCGGCGGCGACACCCAGTCGATCCCGGGCGGTCCGGTGGCCTCCCAGGAGGTCATCAAGGAGCTGGGCACCAACGGCGGCGGCTTCTTCAACGCCAACTCGGCCCACCCCTTCGAGAACCCGACCGGCTTCACCAACCTGCTGGAGATCTTCCTGCTGCTGGTGATCTCCTTCGCGCTGCCCCGCACCTTCGGCAAGATGGTCGGCGACAACCGCCAGGGCTACGCCATCGTCGCGGTGATGGGCATCTTCTGGGTCGCCTCCGCCGCGCTGATGACGCTCGCCGAGCAGCACCACGGCGGTGCCGCACTGCAGGCGGCCGGCAGTGCGATGGAGGGCAAGGAGCAGCGCTTCGGCGTCGCGGCCTCCAGCCTCTTCGCGGTCTCCACCACGCTGACCTCCACCGGTGCCGTCGACGCGGCGCACGACTCGCTCACCCCCTTCGGCGGCGGCATCACGATCTTCAACATGATGCTCGGCGAGATCGCCCCCGGCGGTACCGGATCCGGCCTGTACGGCATGCTGATCCTGGCCATCGTCGCGGTCTTCGTGGCGGGTCTGATGGTCGGCCGCACGCCCGAGTACCTGGGCAAGAAGCTCGGCGGCCGCGAGATGAAGTTCGCCTCCCTCTACATCCTCACCACGCCCACGCTGGTCCTGGTCGGCACCGGTGTCGCGATGGCGCTGCCCGGTGAGCGGGCGGCGATGCTGAACTCCGGTGCGCACGGTTTCTCCGAGGTGCTGTACGCGTTCACCTCGGCCAGCAACAACAACGGTTCGGCGTTCGGCGGTCTGACGGTGAACACCGAGTGGTACGACACCGCGCTGGGCCTGGCCATGCTGTTCGGCCGGTTCCTGCCGATGGTGTTCGTCCTGGCGCTGGCCGGCTCGCTCGCCCAGCAGCAGCCCGTTCCCGCCACCCCGGGCACCCTGCCCACCCACAAGCCGCTGTTCGTGGGCCTGCTGTCGGGCGTCGTCCTGATCGTCGTCGGCCTCACCTACTTCCCGGCCCTGGCTCTCGGGCCGATCGCGGAAGGTCTCCACTGATGTCGTCCACTCTTACCCCCACGCCTGTAGAGCAGGCCGAGGCCGCCGCTCCGCACAGAGTCTCCGGTGGCCTGCTCGACCCCAAGCTGATCGTCTCCTCGCTGCCCGACGCGGTGAAGAAGCTCGACCCGCGGGTGATGGTCAAGAACCCGGTCATGTTCGTGGTCGAGGTCGGCTCGGTGGTCACCACCGTGTCGGCGATCGCGAACCCGAGCGTGTTCGCCTGGGCGATCACGGTGTGGCTCTGGCTGACCACGGTCTTCGCCAACCTGGCCGAGGCCGTCGCCGAGGGCCGCGGCAAGGCGCAGGCCGACACGCTGCGCCGGACCAAGACCGACACCACCGCCCGCCGCCTGACCGACTGGCCCGCCAAGCAGGACGAGGAGGAGGTCTCGGCGACCGCGCTCCAGCTCGGCGACCACGTGGTGGTCGAGGCGGGGCAGATCATCCCGGGCGACGGTGACGTCGTCGAGGGCGTGGCCAGCGTCGACGAGTCGGCGATCACCGGTGAGTCCGCTCCGGTGATCCGCGAGTCGGGCGGTGACCGCAGCGCGGTGACCGGCGGCACCAAGGTGCTGTCCGACCGGATCGTGGTCAAGATCTCCTCGGAGCCCGGCAAGACCTTCATCGACCGGATGATCGCCCTGGTCGAGGGCGCCGCCCGGCAGAAGACGCCGAACGAGATCGCGCTGAACATCCTGCTGGCGTCCCTGACGATCGTCTTCCTGGTCGCCGTGGTCACCCTGCAGCCGATGGCGACCTTCGCGGGCGCCCCGCAGTCGATGATCGTGCTGGTCGCGCTGATCGTGGCGCTGATCCCGACCACCATCGGTGCGCTGCTCTCCGCGATCGGCATCGCGGGCATGGACCGGCTGGTGCAGCGCAACGTGCTGGCGATGTCCGGCCGCGCGGTCGAGGCCGCCGGTGACGTCAACACCCTGCTGCTGGACAAGACCGGCACCATCACCCTCGGCAACCGCCAGGCCGCCGAGTTCCAGCCGGCCAAGGGCGTGACCGTCGACGAGCTCGCCGACGCCGCCCAGCTCTCCTCGCTCGCCGACGAGACCCCCGAGGGCCGTTCGATCGTGGTCCTGGCCAAGACCGAGTACGGCCTGCGGGCCCGTGCCCAGGGCGAGCTGACGCACGCCACCTGGGTGCCGTTCACCGCGCAGACCCGGATGTCCGGCGTCGACCTCGACGAGGCCGACGGCGTGCACTCGGTCCGCAAGGGCGCGGCCGGTTCGGTCACCAGGTGGGTGACCGACAACGGCGGTACGGTCGGCAGCGACGTAGCCGACCTGGTCGACGGCATCTCCGCCGCCGGTGGCACCCCGCTGTTGGTCGCCTCCCGGATCGGCAGCGCGGCACCGAAGGCCCTCGGCGTCATCTACCTCAAGGACGTCGTCAAGGAGGGCATGAAGGAGCGCTTCGACGAGCTCCGCCGGATGGGCATCAAGACCATCATGATCACGGGTGACAACCCGCTGACCGCCAAGGCGATCGCCGAGGAGGCCGGAGTCGACGACTTCCTGGCCGAGGCCACGCCCGAGGACAAGATGGCCCTGATCAAGAAGGAGCAGGAGGGTGGCAAGCTGGTCGCGATGACCGGTGACGGCACCAACGACGCTCCCGCCCTGGCCCAGGCCGACGTCGGTGTCGCGATGAACACCGGGACCATGGCGGCCAAGGAGGCCGGCAACATGGTCGACCTGGACTCCAACCCGACCAAGCTGATCGAGATCGTC
>NZ_JYJF01001108.1 GCF_000955975.1 Saccharothrix sp. ST-888 | reverse complement strand
GTGTGCGACACCCCGGGGGTGTTGTCCACGAAATTGGTGATCAGCCAGTTCAGGTTCTGTGCGGCCTGGCTCATCTGACTCAACTCAACGCTCCTGGTGATCTGGGCCGAACTCGCCGAAGCCCCCGTTGCCCCGAGGGGCGTCGAAGCCGTCGAACCGCTGCGGACGGGTGGGTCGCCGACTCTGGGAGTCGGCGCCACCGGGGTTGCCTCCGGGCGCGCCCGCGCCCGGAGCGCCGGGGATCGGCGTACCG
>NZ_JYJF01001107.1 GCF_000955975.1 Saccharothrix sp. ST-888 | reverse complement strand
ACGTCCGCCAGGTCGAGCTGGACGGCGCCGATCGCGGCGCGACGGCGCAGCTGCTGCGCGACTCCGTCGCCGACGGTGCAGCCGTCACCGGTGTGCTCTTCCTGCTCGCGTTCGACGAGCAGCCGTACGCCGAGGGCGAGAGCGTCCCGGCGGTCCTGGTGCTCACCGCAACTCTGGTGCAGGCGCTGGGCGACGCCGGTATCGCCGCTCCGCTGTGGTGCGTGACGCGCGGCGCGGTCTCGACCGGCCGGTC
>NZ_JYJF01001106.1 GCF_000955975.1 Saccharothrix sp. ST-888 | reverse complement strand
AGGTGCGGCTGGATCACCTCCTTTCTAAGGAGCACATAGCCGGATGCGAGCGAATGTCTCGCACGGTTGCTCATGGGTGGAACGTTGACTATTCGGCACGGTTTGGGTGCATCACTAGTACTGCTTCGGCGTGGAACGTGGTCTGCAGCTGGGTCGTGTCGGGCACGTTGTTGGGTCCTGAGGGAACGGCCGTATGGCTGGTGCCTCTGGAGCCGGTCTCACTCAAAGATGTCCTGTCGGGGTGTCTGAGGGTG
>NZ_JYJF01001105.1 GCF_000955975.1 Saccharothrix sp. ST-888 | reverse complement strand
GGTGACGGTGGACACGGCGTGTTCGTCCTCGCTGGTGGCGTTGCACCTGGCGGCGCAGTCGCTGCGTTCCGGGGAGTGCGAGCTGGCGCTGGCGGGCGGCGTGGCGGTGATGTCCACGCCGACCACCTTCGTGGAGTTCTCCCGCCAGCGCGCGGTCTCGCCGGACGGTCGGTGCAAGGCCTTCGCGGATGCGGCGGACGGTACCGGGTGGTCCGAGGGGGTGGGGGTGCTGGTGCTGGAGCGTCTGTCGGACG
>NZ_JYJF01001104.1 GCF_000955975.1 Saccharothrix sp. ST-888 | reverse complement strand
GGTGACGGTGGACACGGCGTGTTCGTCCTCGCTGGTGGCGTTGCACCTGGCGGCGCAGTCGCTGCGTTCCGGGGAGTGCGAGCTGGCGCTGGCGGGCGGGGCGGCGGTGATGTCCACCCCCGGGATGTTCGTGGAGTTCTCCCGCCAGGGCGGGCTCTCGCCGGACGGTCGGTGCAAGGCCTTCGCGGATGCGGCGGACGGTACCGGGTGGTCCGAGGGGGTGGGGGTGCTGGTGCTGGAGCGTCTGTCGGACG
>NZ_JYJF01001103.1 GCF_000955975.1 Saccharothrix sp. ST-888 | reverse complement strand
GAGTGCGGACGGCCGGATGGAGGTGTTCGCGGTCGCGCCCGACTACGGCTCGATCTCGCACATCTGGCAGACCGCGCCCAACGGCGGCTGGAGCGCCTGGAACGGCGACGGCAACGGCCCCTTCGGCGGACCGGCCGGCGGCATCCCCGTGGTCGGCCGCGAAGCCGACGGCCGAATGGCGGTCTTCGTCCTCGGACCCAACGGCAACTCCATCGCAGTACGCGAACAGGTCGCACCGTCGGCCGGCTGGGGCGA
>NZ_JYJF01001102.1 GCF_000955975.1 Saccharothrix sp. ST-888 | reverse complement strand
CGCCTCGGGGGTGCCGTAGCCGAGGACGGCGGCGACCTCCGTGCGGACCAGGTCCAGCAGGGCGGTGTCGCGCTCGGCCTCCGACAGGCCGGTGAGGCGATGGGTGAGGGGGCCGTGCTGAGCCGGTCCCTCGGGTGCGGCCGCCTTGGTGCCGACTGCGTCAAGGGCCTTGCGGGCCTCGGGAATCTCGTCGAACAGGGTGGTGGCGCGGGGCGAGGCACCCGGGTCGGCCAGCAGCACGTCCCAGGCGATGTCG
>NZ_JYJF01001101.1 GCF_000955975.1 Saccharothrix sp. ST-888 | reverse complement strand
CGGTGGTTGTCGGGCCGGCCGTTGCTGTCGTCGGGTGCTGGGTTGCGGTCGTCACGTCAGGACCTGCCGAATTCCTTGTTGATGATGTCGAAGAGGTCGGCGGCCGACGCGTTGTCCAACTCGTCGTCGTCGGCGCTGTCGGCGGGGCCGTCGCCCCCGTTCCACTTCGTCAGGAGGGCCTGGAGTCGGGCCGTGACGCGGGCGCGTTCGGCGTGGTCGGGGGAGATGGCGGAGAGCGTCCGGTCCAGCGCGTCGA
>NZ_JYJF01001100.1 GCF_000955975.1 Saccharothrix sp. ST-888 | reverse complement strand
ACGGACGCCTTCACTCTCCAGGGTCTGCACGGCGTCGTGGAAGCGGACGGCCTCGCGGACGTGGCGCACCCAGTACTCGGGGGTGACCAGCTCGTCGGCGACCTCGCCGGTCAGGGTGGAGACGATCGGGATCCTCGGTTCCTGGAAGGTCAGACCTTCCGCGACCGTACGGAACTCCGCCAGCATCGGCTCCATCAACGGCGAGTGGAACGCGTGGCTGACCATGAGCCGCTTGGTCTTCCGGCCATCAGCGGCC
>NZ_JYJF01001099.1 GCF_000955975.1 Saccharothrix sp. ST-888 | reverse complement strand
GGTGATCGCAGCGGTGGTTTTGTGGGGGTGACTGGTTGGAGGGTGTGGGGTGTCCGCTGGTCTGCCCGGCTCTTCCGCGTCTGCTCCGGTCGGGCCCTGGCGGGCGGGGTGGTCGGGTCTGTGATCAGGTGGGCGGGGCGTGGGCGGCGTCGAACAGGTCGGTGGACGCGTGCTGCCAGGGCCATCGGTCGGGCAGGTGGAGTGTTGGCCGACGGGCTGAACGGGCCAGCCGG
Organism: Saccharothrix sp. ST-888; assembly: GCF_000955975.1. GTDB lineage: Bacteria > Actinomycetota > Actinomycetes > Streptomycetales > Streptomycetaceae > Kitasatospora. The sequence goes on along the minus strand of NZ_JYJF01001099.1, from coordinate 24 downwards.
GCAGGGACGTTGACCAGGTGGGCC
>NZ_JYJF01000111.1 GCF_000955975.1 Saccharothrix sp. ST-888 | reverse complement strand
CCGCTACGACCGGGCCACTGCGCACCTCGATGCGCCGTTGGCCATCGTCGATCTGTCCGCCTTCGACGCCAACGCCGCCGATCTGGTGCGCCGCGCGGGCGGGAAGCCGGTCCGGGTGGCGAGCAAGTCGGTGCGCTGCCGGGCCCTGCTGGAAAGGGTGTTGGCCGTCGAGGGGTTCGCCGGGATCATGAGCTTCACGCTGGCCGAGTCGGTCTGGCTGGCCGGGGCCGGTTTCGACGACGTCCTGCTCGCCTATCCGTCGGCGGACCGGGCCAACTTCGGCCTGCTGACCAGTGATCCCAAGCTGGCCGCCGCCGTGACGGTCGTCCTCGACGACCCGGCGCAGCTGGATCTGATCGACGCCGCCCGCGAGGGCACCGAGGAGGTGCGGGTCTGCCTGGAGCTGGACACCGCGCTGCACCTGCTCGGCGGCCGGGTCCGGATCGGCGCCCGGCGCTCTCCGCTGCGCACCCCGCAGGCGCTCGGCGCCTTCGCCGAACTGGTCCAGCAGCGCCGGGGTTTCCGGGTGGTCGGGCTGATGGCGTACGAGGGGCACGTGGCAGGGGTCGGTGACCGGATCCAGGGGCGGCCGCTGCATTCCCGGACGATCCAGCTGATGCAGGCGAAGGCGCGGACCGAGCTGGCAAGGCGGCGGGCGGAGACGGTGCGGCGGCTGCGAGAGGTGGCGGAGCTGGAGTTCGTGAACGGCGGCGGCACCGGGAGCGTCGAGTCCACGGTGCGCGAACGGGCCGTCACCGAGGTGGCCGCCGGGTCCGGGCTGTACGTGCCGCGGCTCTTCGACAACTACCGCTCCTTCCGGGGCCGTCCGGCCGCGCTCTTCGCCCAGCCGGTGGTCCGGCGGCCCGGCGTGGGGGTGGTGACGGTGCTCGGCGGCGGCTACCCGGCCTCGGGTGCGGCGGGCGCGGACCGCTCCCCCGTCCCGTACCTGCCCGAGGGGCTCCGGTACGACCCGCAGGAGGGCGCGGGCGAGGTGCAGACCCCGCTGCTGGGTTCGGCGGCGGACGATCTGCTGCTCGGCGACCGGGTCTGGTTCCGGCACGCCAAGGCGGGCGAACTGTGCGAACGCTTCGCGGAGTTGCACCTGGTCGAGGGGGACCGGGTGGTGCGGACGGTCCCGACGTACCGGGGAGAGGGACGGACCTTCCTCTGAGCGCCGGGCCGGTCCGGGGCAGTACCTCGGCGTTCCGGGGACAGCCCTCGACGGGGTGTCCTAGGCTGGCGAGCACTCTGGGACCGAGGGGGTGGCCGGGGGAGGCCGAGATCGCGGCACTGGCGACATCGGGAGCCACGACGCTGGTCGGGCTGATGGCGACCGAGCTGTGGACGCAGGCGCGCGGCCGCTTCGCGGCGCTGTTCGGGCGCGACCGGGCGACGGAGATCGCCGAGGAGCTGGACGAGGTCCGCGAGGACCTCCGCTCGACCGGGGACGGTACGGCCGCCGCCGCCGAGTGGGCCCGCCGGCTGCGCCGGGCGCTGGCCGCCGATCCCGAGGCGGCCGAGGAACTCCGCGACCTGCTGGCCGAGTTCGGCCCGGCGGCGGATCGGGGCTCGATCAGCAACGTCATCAACGGCGGCACCTTCAACGGTACCGTGGTGCAGAGCGGCCGGATCGACCACCTGACCACCCATCAGAATCCTGGAAACTCCTGACTCTTCCCGGCGCGGGTTCGCTCGGTGCCGGGCCGTCGGGGACCGTCCGTGTTCAAGGGTGCGGGAACGCCGCGACCCGGCACTCCGCGAGGGTGTGCCGGGTCGCTCAGGTGGTTCTCCGCGCCCTGGGTGCCGCATGACCGGCACCGCGTACCGAGGCCGCGGGGTCAGGTGCTGCTTCCCCCGGTCGCTCCGCCGCCGAGGCTGCCGAGGCTTCCGGTGAAGGTGGTGATGCTGCTGACGATGGAGTCCATCTGGTCCACGGACGGGGCCTTGTCGGCGACGTCGAAGCCGAGGTGGACCGAGACCAGGGACTTGCCGTCGGCGCTGGGGAAGGCCACGCTCTCCACGTAGCCGTCGTTGCCCTGCGGTGCGGACACCTTCCAGCGGACCAGGTAGCCGCTGCGCCCGTTCACCGTGACGGCGCCGGACTTCAGCTCCTGGTGGCCCTTGATCGCGCCGTACGAGTCCTTGGCGGCGGTGGCGATGTCCTGCTCGGCGGCCGCCTTGGGGTCGGTACCGTCCAGGTGGCCGGTGGTCACGCCACCGAGGGAGCAGTTGTTCTTGCCGTCGGCACAGGTGTACGAGCCGACGGTGAGCCCGGCGAAGCCGTCGCTGGTGGTGCTGCCGGTCCAGCCGGACGGGACCGGGATGCTGATGCCGTTGACCATGTCCACGGCGGCACCGCCGACCGATCCGCTGCCGTTGGACCCGCCGCCACCGCCGAGGCCGCCACCGCCACCGTTCGAACCACCGCCGTTGGACCCGCCGCCACCGCCGAGGCCACCGCTGCCGTCGTTGGAGCCGCCGTTCGCACCACCGCCGTTCGCACCGCCGCCGTTCAACCCGGGGCCGCCGAAGCGCTTGCCCTGCTTGCCCCTGTTCGGCTGCGCCGTGGTCGAGCTCGACCCGTGGTCCGTCAGCAGGTACGTGACGCCCGAGCCGACGGCCAGACCGGCGAGCGCCGCCACGGTCGCGGCGATCACCACCGCCTTCGGCGGTTTCCTGCGGGCGCGCGGCGGGGTGGTGCCGAACCCGCTCCCGTACTCGGCGCCGGCCGGCGGCAGCTCGGGGTAGTGAACCGTCGGGCCGCCGGACAGCACCTCACCGACCAGCACCTGCTGATCCGCCGGGGCTCCCGGCTGCTCGCCGGGCTGCGACTGGGACGGGGTGGCGGCCGCCGGACGGGTGGTGGCCGTCCAGCCCCGGCCGTCCCACCAGCGCTCGGGCCGGGGATCGCTGGTGACGTCCTGCGGGTCCGGGTACCACCCGGCGGGAATCTGCTCGCTCACGCTGAAGAATCTAAACGGTTCCGGATAAGTGCGATATCAGCAGAGCGTCGATTCTGAGATTTTCCGATGAGATTCCGATGAGAAATCGACGGAACGCCACGAATGGCATATCGGACCCTACTCCCAGCAGCGGCCGGACAGCCCACCGCTGACTGCGGGTCAGCATCCGGAGCTGGAGAATCCGGTTATGACGACCAGGCCCGTGATCGGCATCACCACCCACCTCACCGAGGCGATCTGGGACAGCTGGGACAGGCAGCGCGCCGTCCTGCTCTCCGCCCGCTACCCCGCGATGGTCCAGACCTCCGGCGGAGTCGCCTTCCTCCTCCCTCCGGACTCGCCGCAGCGCGCCCCCGAGGCGCTGACCCGCCTGGACGCCCTGGTGGTCTCCGGCGGCCCCGACCTCCACCCCGCCTACTACGACGCCCGGCCGCACCCGAGAACCCGCGCCGTCGCACCGGAGCGCGACGCCTGGGAGCTGGCCCTGCTGCACGCCGCCCTGGCGGCCCGACTGCCCCTGCTGGGCATCTGCCGGGGCATGCAGCTGCTGAACGTGGCCCGGGGCGGCACGCTGATCCAGCACCTGGACCACGTCGAGGAGCACCTGGGCACCTCACAGGGCTACGGGCGGCACGCGGTACGGCCGGTGCCGGGGACGCTGCTCGCCGGGCTGTTGCCGGAGAGCACGGTGTCCGTCCCGACCTACCACCACCAGGCGGTGGACCGGCTGGGCGCCGGGTTGACGGTCTCCGCGTACGCCGAGGACGGCACCGTCGAGGCCGTCGAAGGGGGTGGCTTCACCCTCGGGGTGCAGTGGCACCCCGAACAGGGCGAGGACCTGCGGGTGTTGCAGGCCCTGGTCGGCGCCGCAGTGGTGGCCCGGGCCCGAAGGCGGTCCGGCGAGTTGGTGCCGCTCGCCGAGTGACTTCGCCCCGCAGATCACCACCAGGCCGCTGACCTGCGGAAACAGTTGCGTCAACGGGAACGACAACGGTCACCAGTGCAGCCTTTGGATCTTCCTCCGATCTGGGGTTCACTTCGTGTGCGGGCCGACGGCGGCCCCCTGGCTCATGAGCGTTCGGGAGAGGACTTCGATGGCCGCGCACGACCACGACCACGACCACGCGCACGACGACCACCGCCATTCGCACGCCGGCCACGGCCATTCGCACTCGGGTCACGGCGGCCACTCGCACGGGGTCGCCGCGGATGCCGACCGCCGCTGGCTGGTCAGCGCGCTGACGCTGATCGTCGTCTTCATGGCGGGCGAGGTGGTGGTCGGCTTCGCCGCCGGCTCGCTGGCACTGATCTCGGACGCGGCCCACATGCTGACCGACGCCGCCTCGATCGTGCTGGCCCTGGTCGCGATGCGGCTTGCCGCCCGCCCCGCCCGGGGCGGCTACACCTATGGGCTCAAGCGGGCCGAGATCCTCTCCGCCCAGGTCAACGGCATCACCCTGCTGGTGCTGTCCGCCTGGCTGGGGTACGAGGCGATCCGGCGGCTGATCGCACCGCCCGAGGTGGCCGGCTCGCTGGTGCTGGTCACCGCGCTGGTCGGGATCGTGGTCAACATCGCGGCGGCCTGGTGCATGTCGAAGGCCAACCGCTCCTCGCTCAACGTGGAGGGCGCCTTCCAGCACGTCCTCACCGATCTGTACGCGTTCATCGCGACCGCCGTGGCCGGGGCGGTGGTGCTGCTCACCGGCTTCCGCCAGGCGGACGCCATCGCCTCGCTGATCGTGGTCGCGCTGATGCTGAAGGCGGGTGTCGGCCTGGTCCGCGACTCCGCCCGGATCTTCCTGGAGGCCGCGCCCGCCGGGATCGACCCCGATGCCATCGCCGACCAGCTGGTGACGTCCCCCCAGGTCGAGGAGATCCACGACCTGCACATCTGGGAGATCACCTCCGGACAGCCCGCCCTCTCCGCGCACATCCTGGTCACCCCCGGCGGCGACTGCCACGCCGTCCGCCGCGAGCTCCAGCGCCGGCTGCGCGAGGACTACCGGATCACCCACGCCACGCTCCAGGTCGACCACGTCGGCGAGGACGCCTCGCAGGAGCTGCTGCAGATCTCGCCGGCCCCCGGCGAGATCGCGGCCGACCACTGCGCCGACTCGCACGGACCGGTCCACCGCAGCGGTCCGCACGAGCACTGACGCACCCGGCGGCCGGTCGCCCTGGCGCACCCTGGTTCGTCCGAGCGGTACGGCATGATCTGCAGGGTGACCGCACCGCGACTGATGCTGCTCGACACGGCGAGCCTCTACTTCCGTGCCTACTTCGGCGTGCCGGAGTCGGTGAAGTCCCCCGACGGGCAGCCCGTGAACGCCGTTCGCGGGCTGCTCGACTTCATCGCCCGCCTGGTCCAGGACCACCGCCCCGACCACCTGGTCGCCTGCATGGACGCCGACTGGCGGCCGCAGTGGCGGGTGGACCTCATCCCCTCCTACAAGACCCACCGGATGGCCGAGGAGTCCGCCGAGGGCGAGGAGGAGATCCCGGACACCCTCGCGCCGCAGGTACCGGTGATCGAGCAGGTGCTGGACGCGCTCGGCATCGCCCGGATCGGGGTCCCCGGCTACGAGGCGGACGACGTGATCGGCACCCTCACCGCCCGCGCCCGGGGCCCGGTGGAGATCGTCACCGGCGACCGCGACCTGTTCCAACTGGTGGACGACGCACGGGAGATCACCGTCCTCTACCCGGTGAAGGGCGTCGGCTCCGCGCAGCGGACGGACGACGCGGTGCTGCTGGAGAAGTACGGCGTCACCGGCGCCTCCTACGCCGACCTCGCCGCACTGCGGGGCGACCCGAGCGACGGGCTGCCGGGCGTGAAGGGCGTCGGCGAGAAGACGGCCGCGCAGCTGCTGAAGGAGTACGGCGATCTGACCGGGGTCCGGGCTGCGGCACTGGACCCGGCCTCGCGGCTGACCCCGGCCCGGCGGCGGAACCTGCTGGAGGGCTCGGCCTACCTGGACGTCGCACCGAAGGTGGTGCAGGTGGCCGTCGACGTCCCGGTGCCGGACGTCGACGCGGCGCTGCCGCGCGAGCCGCTGGACCCGATGACGCTGGAGGAGCTCTCCGCCCGCTGGGGTCTGGGCGGTTCGCTGGAGCGGCTGCTCACCGTACTCGCCAGGTGAGTTGTCCACTCCGGAGCGGTGGAGTTGGCCAGACACGTTTCCGCCACAGAATGATCGGTTGGCGTTCCCCTGCCGGTACCCGCGAGTAGCTAGCGTCTCCCCCTGTCATGCCCGCGGCCGCACCGGCGGTCGCGGGCCCGGGGTTGACCCACCCTCAGGAGAACGCATGATCTCGCGTCGTTCGGCCGCCACGCTCACCTCCCTGGCGGCCGCGGCCATGCTGCTCGGCACCACCGCCACCAACCAGGCGGCCGCCGCCGACACCGGCACGACCCTCTCGGTGTTCGCCTGGAACGTCGACCTCGGCACCCCGATCGTGGACAGCACGCAGAACGAGCAGGCCGCCCGGCGGACCCCGGTGATCGAGTCGATCGTGCGCAAGCACAACGCCGACGTGGTGATCCTGGACGAGAACTTCAACAACACCTCGACCGCCGACATCACCCGCAAGCTGGCGGACCTCTACCCGTACCGCACCCCGGTGGTCGGCCAGACCTGCTCGGGCGGCGGCTGGACCGGCATCAGCGGGAACTGCTCCAGCTCCCTCTTCGTGATCAACGGCGGGACGATGATCCTGTCGAAGTACCCGATCACCGCCCAGTACGCGCACGTCTTCAGCAACTCCACCTACGGCACCTGGGACTACCACGCCAACAAGGGCGCGGCACTGGTCCAGGTCGCCAAGGGTGGCGTCAAGAGCTGGGTGGTCGGCACCCACCTGCAGGCCGACGAGTCGGACGTCTCCACCGACACCACCCAGTCCACCCGGCTCGGCCAGCTCTCCGAGATCCGCTCCTGGGTGAACGGCATCGCGGGCACCACCGCGCCCGTGCTGATCGGCGGGGACCTCAACGTGGAGTACCAGCACGGCCAGTCGCGCGGCGACTTCGCCAACGCCCAGGACGCGGCGGGCGGTGTCCTCGGCACCCCGGCCACCGACCCGAACCGGACCTGGAACACCATGGACTGCTCGGTCTCCGCCTGGTGCCAGTACATGTCGGGCGTGGAGACCTTCCCGAAGGACTACCGGGACGACCTCGACTACCTCGGCTACCTCAACGCCCCCGGCCGCCCGACCCCGCTCGCCCTGCCGAACGTCCAGGTCGACTTCGACCCGCAGGCTGGCTGGACCGCCGGCCAGCTGGACACCAACTCGCCGAGCGACCACTACCCGGTCGAGGCCGTCTTCCAGCTGAACTGAGCCATCGCGATCCGCTCCGGCCCCCGGGACCCGTGCCCGGGGGCCGTCGGGGTACTGCGCCGCGTCCATTCGCAGGAAAGCAACACCCGTACGGGCGGTTTCCGCCCGGTCCGCGAAATGCGCCCGGACGGCGGATCGGGAAATTCCGGCCCACGACAGTAGCGCCGCGCCTCGCGCCGGGCGGAGAAATCGGCGACCGGGACGGCGGCCGGGGAATTCCGGACCGGAATGTCCGTCCACCGGCCGAGAACGAACGCCGGGGAGTCGGCCGAGCAGCCGCCGGGGCGGGCCGCCGTACGGTTTCGCCCCGCCGGACGGGCCGGCGGGGCGAAGCCGGGGTGAGCGGGCCGTCAGCCCACGGACGAGTAGGCGATGATGCCGCGCCGCAGCCCGTCGACCGCCTTGCGGGCGGTGGTGCGCAGCTGGACGTCCTCGCCCGCCGCGTCCTGGATCTGGCCGAGCACGTCGATCAGCTGCTTGGTCCAGCGGACGAAGTCGCCGGCCGGCATGTCGGCGTCGCGGAGCACCGAGTCCAGGTTGTGGCCGAGCGCCCAGCGGTAGGCGACCCAGGCGAAGCCCAGGTCGGGTTCGCGCTGGCCGACGCCCTCGTCGGTGTTGATCCGGTGCTGCTCCTCCAGGGCGTCCAGGTGGCCCCAGATCCGGATCATGCGGCCGAGCGCCTCCTTGGTGTTCCCCTCGGGGACCCGGGGGGCCATCGCGTCGTCGGCCTGCCGGGCCTCGTACACCAACGCCGAGGCGCAGGCGGCGAGTTCGGCGGCACCGAGGTCCTTCCAGACGCCCTCGCGGATGCACTCGGAGGCGAGCAGGTCGAGTTCGCCGTAGAGGCGGCCGAGGCGCTTGCCGTCAGCGGTGACGGTGTCGCCGCTGAGGTAGCCGAGGTCGGTGAGCAGGCCGCAGACCCGGTCGAAGGTGCGGGCGATGGTGTGGGTGCGGGAGCGCATCTTGCGCCCCAGGAGCTCGGTGTCGCGGTGCAGGCGGTGGTAGCGCTCGGACCAGCGGGCGTGGTCCTCGCGCTCGTCGCAGCCGTGGCAGGGGTGCTGGCGCAGCTCGGTGCGCAGCCGGGTGATCTCGGGGTCGTCGGCGGCTGCGGCGCGGCCCTTGCGGAACCGCTCGGGCTCCAGGTGGCCGGCCTTGGTGCGCAGCGCGGAGGCGAGGTCGCGCCGGGACTGCGGGCTGCGCGCGTTGAAGGACTTGGGGATCTTCATCCGCTCGACGGCGGTGACCGGGTACGGGAAGTCGATCATCGCGAGCCGCTTGACCTGCCGCTCGGCGGTGAGCACCACCGGACGGGGGCCGTCCTGGTAGTCGGGGTGGCGGCTGGTGCGCGGCGAGCGGCTGACCGGGGGCAGGCCGGGGTCGAGGACCAGGGCGAGCCCGGCGAACTTGCCGGTCGGCACGTGGATGACGTCGCCCGGCCTGAGCTGCTCGATCGCCTCGATGGCGGCGGCCCGGCGCTGGCTGGTGCCCTCGCGGGAGAGCTCGTTCTCGCGGTCCTTGAGGGCCCGGCGCAGGCCCATGTACTCCTCGAAGTCACCGAGGTGACAGGTCATCGACTCGCGGTAGCCGTCCAGCCCCTCCTCGTTGCGCTGGACCTGGCGGGCGATGCCGACCACCGAGCGGTCGGCCTGGAACTGCGCGAAGGAGGTCTCCAGCAGCTCGCGCGAGCGGTGCCGTCCGAACTGGCCGACCAGGTTGACGGCCATGTTGTAGGAGGGGCGGAAGGAGGACTTCAGCGGGTAGGTGCGGGTGCCGGCGAGGCCCGCGAGTGCCTCCGGGTCGATGCCGCGCTGCCAGAGCACCACGGCGTGGCCCTCGACGTCGATGCCGCGCCGCCCGGCCCGGCCGGTGAGCTGGGTGTACTCGCCGGGGGTGATGTCGGCGTGGGTCTCGCCGTTCCACTTGACCAGCTTCTCCATGACCACCGAGCGGGCGGGCATGTTGATGCCGAGCGCGAGCGTCTCGGTGGCGAAGACCGCCTTGACCAGGCCCTTGACGAAGAGCTCCTCGACGACCTCCTTGAACCTCGGCAGCATGCCGGCGTGGTGGGCGGCGATGCCGCGCTCCAGGCCGTCGAGCCACTCGAAGTAGCCGAGGACGTGCAGGTCCTCGTCGGGGATGTCGGCGCAGCGCTCCTCGACGATCTCCCGGACCCGGGCCCGGTCGCCCTCGCGGTTGAGGCGGAGCCCGGAGGTGAGGCACTGGTTGACGGCGGCCTCGCAGCCGGCCCGGCTGAAGATGAAGGTGATCGCGGGCAGCAGGCCCTCGGCGTCCAGCCGCTCGATGACGTCCACCCGGCCCGGGGTCCAGACCCGGCCGGGGCGGCCGTTCGGCATCGAGCGGCCGCGGCCCCGGGCGAACCGGTCGCGCGGGTTGCGGTCCTGCTCGGAACGGGCGAGGCGGACGAGTTCGGGGTTGACGGCCTTGGCCGGGTTGCGCGGGGCGTCCTTGGGGCGGCCGTCGCGGTCCGGGTTGGCGAACAGGTCGTACATCCGGTTGCCGGCCATGACGTGCTGCCAGAGCGGCACGGGGCGGTGCTCGGAGACGATGACCTTGGTGCCGCCGCGCACGGTGTCCAGCCAGTCGCCGAACTCCTCGGCGTTGGAGACGGTGGCGGAGAGCGAGACCAGGGTGACGGACTCGGGGAGGTGGATGATCACCTCTTCCCAGACGGCGCCGCGGAAGCGGTCGGCGAGGTAGTGCACCTCGTCCATGACCACGTAGCCGAGGCCGTCGAGGGTCTGCGAGCCCGCGTAGAGCATGTTGCGCAGCACCTCGGTGGTCATCACCACGATCGGCGCGTCACCGTTGACGGAGTTGTCGCCGGTGAGCAGGCCGACCTTGGCGGCGCCGTAGCGCTTGACCAGGTCGCCGAACTTCTGGTTCGACAGGGCCTTGATCGGCGTGGTGTAGAAGCACTTGCGGCCGGCCCGCAGGGCCAGGTGGACGGCGAACTCGCCGACGATGGTCTTGCCGGAGCCGGTCGGGGCGGCGACCAGGACGCCGGTGCCCTCCTCCAGGGCCTGGCAGGCCTCGATCTGGAAGGGGTCGAGCGGGAAGTCGTACAGCTGCTGGAACCCGTGGAGGGCGGTGGCCTGCTCCTTGGCGCGGCGGCGGAAGGCCGCGTACGCCTCGGCGGGGCTGAGCTGCTCGGTGTCCGCGGGCGGGGTGTCCGAGTGCGGGGGCATGGCGCTGTTCATCTGCGTCACCTCTTCTTCCCGTGGGACTGCTTCGTCCCGTGGGGCCGGTGGGGCCCGTACGGGCGGGACGGGGGTGCAGACGGCGACGCCTGCGGCTGCGGGGCCGGGCCGACCTGGGGCGGCGGCGGGGCGCAGCGGGTGTGGTTGATGTGGTGATCGAGCATCTCAGCCTGAGATTACCCGTCGGGAGTGTCATCGATAGCACTGTTTTCCACCGCCGCATCTCGGCGGAGCGCCGCGCGACCCGCTGCGAGCGGACATGCGCGGGGAGTCACCGATCAATCGAATTCGAAGTTGCAGATGTCTTCAATCAGTCGACTTCGCACAGTGATTCCGGCTTGTTTCGGTCGTATTCGATCGCTTCCGGTCATTCGCCGTGCCTCCGGGGGCCGCTCCCTACAGTCGGACCTCCGAGCCCACCGACAAGAGGAGCGGGCTCGTCCGCAACGGGAGGAACCGCCATGAGCAGTCTGGACAGCGCACTCAAGGAAGCCATGACCATCGACGGCGCGATCGGTGTGGCACTGGTCGACTACGGCAGCGGCATGGCCCTCGGCACGCTCGGCGACGGCGGCGCCGAGCTCGACCTCAACGTGGCCGCCGCCGGGAACACCGACCTGGTCCGCGCCAAGATGCGGACGATGGAGATGCTCGGCCTGCACGACAACGAGATCGAGGACATCCTGATCAGCCTGACCAGCCAGTACCACCTGGTCAGGCCGCTCACCACCGCCACCGGCCGGGGCCTGTTCCTCTACCTGGCGCTCAGCCGCAGCCGGTCCAACCTGGCGATGGCCAGGCACCAGCTGCGGCGGATCGAGTCCGGACTCGAGATCTGAGGAGGAGCACCGCGTGCCGGTACCGCTGCACCAAGCCAAGGCCGAGTTCTTCCGGATGCTCGGCCACCCGGTCCGGATCCGGGTACTGGAACTGCTCCAGGCCGGTCCGATGCCGGTCCGCGACCTGCTGGCGATGCTGGACATCGAACCGTCCAACCTCTCCCAGCAGCTCGCCCAGCTGCGCCGCTACGGGCTGGTGACGGCCACCCGGGAGGGCTCCACGGTGGTGTACGCCCTCGCCGGGGCGGACGTGGCCGAGCTGCTGCGGGCGGCCCGGCGGATCCTCACCGAACTGCTCGCCGACCAGGGCACCCTGCTCGCCGAGCTCCGCGCGGCGGACTGAGCCGCCGAGGCACCGCCCGGCCCCACCGACCCCGCGCCACAGGGCCGCGCGGCCCGGCTCCGCGTCGGCCCGCCTCGTCGGGCACGATCAGAATCCGGCCAGTCAGAATCCGGTCGGGGTGACCTTGCCACAGGGGAAGCTACTCCCGATTGGGAAGCATGCGGGTAGCTGCCCTTCCCTGAAGCACGGGGCGGCGGCCGTCAGGTGCGCAGCAGTGCGCCGATCCCGTCCGCCAGCCGGCGGTACTCCCCGGCGCAGTTGTAGACCTGGGCGCTGATCCGCAGCACCCCGCCGCCCGGCCACGGACGCACCGCCACCCTGGCGTCCAGGTGCTCCCGGACCGACGCCATCAGCTCCCTGACGCCCTGTTCGGTCTCGGCGCAGCCGGGTGGCAGCCGTACCGCGCGCATGGCCAGGCCCGGCATCACCGGCAGCTCGCGCAGCCCGGCCCGTTCCGCCAGCAGGCGGCTGCCGTAGGCGGCGAGGACCTCGTTGTGGGCGCGCACCCGCTCGGCACCGAGCCGTTGTAGCAGCGCGAACCCGGCCGGGGCGGCCAGCCAGGGGGTGTAGTCACAGGTGCCGCGCCACTCGACGTGGCCCGGGAACCCCCGGTCGTGCTCCCAGGAGAGCACCAGCGGCCGGATCCGCTCCAGCCACGGGGGGCGGGCCGCCAGGACGGCGGTGGCGCGCGGGGTGAAGGCCCACTTGTGCAGATTGCCCACCCAGAAGTCCGCACCGCCCGCCGCGCCGCCGAGGTCCACCGGGAGCTGGCCGGGCGCGTGCGCGGCGTCCACCACGGTGACGATCCCGCGTTCGGCCAGCGCGGCGAGCAGCCTTGGGCCGGCGATCTCGCGGGCGGTGGGCGAGGTGACCAGGTCGAGCACGGCGATCCTGGTGCGGTCGCCGACGGCGGCCAGCACGTGTTCGGCCACGCCGTCCGCGTCCGGGGTCCCGAGTGGGATCCGGGCGGTGCACACCTTGGCCCCGGTCTCGGCGGCGCGGCGTTCCGCGGCCCGGACGACGGCGCCGTAGCCGTGGTCGGTGACCAGGATCTCGTCGCCCTCGGCGAGCGGGACCGAGTCGAGGACCACGGCGATGCCCTCGGTGACGTTGGTGAGCAGCGCCAGCCGGTCGGGGTGGGCGCCGAGCGCGGTGGCGATCCGGGCGCGGGCGCCGCCGATCCGGTCGGGCAGTCCGCCGAAGAAGCCGTCCGGGTCCTGCTCCTGTTCGACCCGCAGCCGCGCCTGGGCCCGCTGGACGGGCAACGGCACGGCCCCGTACGAGCCGTGGTTGAGGTGGGCGACGGCCGGGTCGAGGCTGAACAGGTCCTTGACTCCCGGCATCGGGACGGGCGGTACCTCGGTCACGGCTTCACCAACTCCACTGTTGCCACTGACGATGTGCCACGTGCTCGCGGTCGGCGCGGTAGTCATACCCGGGCGCACCGGTGATCCCACCGACTGATCCCACCGATACGAGCCCTCCCGCACTCTTCCATGTGAACGATGACATGTGAAATATTACCTGCGCCGCTCACCAGCAACCGCCCCTTCCCTCAACTCCCCGTCCGGAAAGGACCGGTCAGTTGCGCAGACTGTCCGCAGCCCTCGCGGCTGCGCTGACCACCGGCGCCATAGCCGCCACCCTCCTCGGCGCCCCCGCCCAGGCAGCAACCACGCAGACCGTAAGCACTCATGCCGCCGCCCGCCCCTCGTTGACGGACCATCAGGAGACCGACGGCCGTGAAGGGCCGCAGCCCCCGCTGGTCCCGCAGGAGCGCGAGCGCCAGGCGCTGCGCGCCAAGGCACTGGAGCAGCTCAACCAGGGCACCGTGGCCAGGACTTCCGAGGGCCTCGCCCCGGCCAAGGTGAAGGTCGGCAACGACTACGTCCAACTCGCCCAGCAGCGCAAGGACAAGGTCTTCGTCATCCTCGCGCAGTTCGGCGACCAGGTCGACAACACCACGCTCTACAACGGCCAGGTGCGCTACGGCGGCACCCCGGGACCCCGGCACAACCTGATCCCGAAGCCCACCGGCAGCGACACCCACACGCTCTGGACCAAGGACTTCGACCGCGCCTACTACCAGAAGATGTTCTTCGACGACACACCCGGCGCGGTCTCCCTGCGCAACTACTACCGCATCCAGTCCTCGGGCCGGTACGACGTCGACGGCACGGTCAGCGACTGGGTCACCGTCCCGTACAACGAGGCGCGGTACGGCAGCAACAAGGGCCCGCAGGGCAGCGGCGCGTGGACGCAGGCGCAGGAGTTCGTCCGCGACGCGGTCAAGGCCTGGTACGACGGCGAGATCGCCAAGGGCCGCTCGGTCGCCGACATCAAGGCGCAACTGGCCCAGTACGACGTCCAGGACCGCTACAACCACAACAAGGACGGCAACTTCGACCAGCCCGACGGCTACCTCGACAACGTGATCGTGGTGCACGCGGGCGTGGACGAGACCTGGGGCGGCGGCGCCCAGGGCTCCGACGCCCTGTGGGCGCACCGGAGTTGGGCCTTCCCCGACCCGACCGGCCGGACCGGGCCGACCGGCGACCGGATCGGCGGCGTCCCGGTCGGCGACACCGGCCTCTACGTCTACGACTACCTCCAGGCGGGCGAGAACAGCGGCGTCGGCCTGTTCTCCCACGAGTACGGCCACAACCTCGGCCTGCCCGACCTGTATCCGACCACCGGCGGCGACAACGGCGTCAACTTCTGGTCGCTGATGTCCTCCGGCTCGTACCTGGGCAAGGGCCGGAACACCACCGGCGCCTATCCCGGCGACCTGGACGCCTGGAGCAAACTCCAGTTCGGCTGGCTCAACTACGACGAGGCGCAGGCCGCGACCCGCTCCTCGCACGCCCTCGGCGTCAGCAGCTACAACACCGACCAGGCGCAGGCGGTGCTCGTCCATCTGCCCCCGAGCCGGACCACCACCGAGCTCGCCGACCCCGCCGAGGGCGGCTCGCAGTGGTGGAGCGACACCGGCGACAACCTCGACAACTCCCTTGCCCGCACGGTGGACCTGACCGGCAGGACCGGCACCGCCGCACTGGATGCGGCGGCCTGGTACGACACCGAGCAGGACTACGACTTCCTCACCGTCGAAGCCTCCACCGACCAGGGCCGGACCTGGAAGCCGCTGGGCGGCACCGTGGACGGCGCGCCGATCGGCAACACCACCGCCAACACCCCTGGCCTCAGCGGCACTTCGGGCAAGTGGGTGCAGCTGCACATTCCGCTGGACGCCTACCTCGGCAGCCAGGTCCGGCTGCGCTTCCACGTCACCTCGGACGGCAACACCCACGGCAAGGGCGTCCTGGTCGACGCGGTGCGGATCAGCGCGGGCGGCGAGCAGCTCTTCGCCGACGGCGCGGAGCACGGCAACCAGGGCTGGACGGCCTCCGGCTTCACCATCGTCACCGGGAAGGACGCGGTCAAGGACCACCCCCGGGCGTACCTGGTGGAGAACCGCCGCTACGTCGGCTACGGCGCCTTCCTGAAGACCGGTCCGTACAACTTCGGCTTCAGCGGCGTCGCGGGCAAGCAGGACGTCATCGACACCTACCCCTACCAGGAGGGGGTGCTGATCTGGCTCTGGGACACCGCCTACAGCGACAACAACACCCAGGACCACCTGGGCGGCGGCCTGATCCTGCCGATCGACGCCCACCCGAAGCCGATCCGCTTCGGCGACGGCAGCCTGGTCAACGCCCGCGCCCAGACCTTCGACGCGACCTTCTCGCGGCAGCCCACCACCGCCTTCGACCTGCACAAGGGGGGCATCGCCAGCACCGTCACCAGCGAGCCGGCCGTCCCGGTCTTCAACGACCACACCGGCGTCTACACCGACCCGGCCACCCCGCAGCTCGGCGTGCACGTCCCCGACACCAACACCACGATCGAGGTGGTCCGCGAGACCCGGGGCGGCCTGCTGACCACCGTCCGGGTCGGCCCGGCCTCCTGACCCGAGCCTCCTGACCCCGGCCGGCCGGCCCGGATCCCCGGCCTGTTGAATGGTGCCCTGGTCCCGTCGCCCAACGCGCGGCGGGACCGGGGCATTTCGCCATCACGCAGGACTGTGAGGACAGAGTTGACCGAGCCCTGGAACCGTACCCTCAGCTGGGTGCGGCAGCACCTGGAACCCGGCGAGGAGATCCTCGGCGCCGAACGGCTGGCCGGCGGATGGACCTCGACCATGCGCCGGATCCACCTGCACGGCCCCGGCGGAGAACGGACGCTGGTGCTGCGCTCGTTCGTCCGGCCGTTCTACCGCAAGCACGCGGACGGGCTGCTGCGCCGGGAGGCCGGGGTGCTGCGCCTGCTCGACCGGCCCGCCGACCCGCCTGCCGACCGGCCCGTCCCGGCGGCCCGGCTGGTGGCGGTGGACCCCGCCGGCGAGCACTGCGACCACCCCTCCCTGCTGATGACGCTGCTGCCGGGCTCGGTACGGCTGGCGGAGGACTCGGCGGCCGCCCGGATCCCGCTGCTGGCCCGTCAGTTGGTGCGGATCCACCGCACTCCCGTCACTGCGGAGACCAGGCCGCGCGCCTACCAGGCGTGGACGAGTCCCGAGTCGGTCCGGGTACCGACGGCGACCGGCCGGCCGGAGCTGTGGCGGCAGGCGGTCGAGGCGATCCGGCAGCCCGCTCCCCCGTTCCGGGGCTGTTTCCTGCACCGGGACTTCCATCCGGGGAACGTGCTGTTCACGGGCGGGAACGGCGGCACGGGCGCGGGCGAGGGCGGGCTGCGGATCAGCGGCGTGGTGGACTGGGTCGAAACCTCCTGGGGCCCGGCCGAGTTGGACCTCGCCCACTGCTCCACCGCGCTCGCGCTGCTGCACGGCGTCGACGCGGCAGCGGAGCTGGAGCACGAGTACCGGGCGGCCGGCGGGCAGTTGGGCGGACACCAGCGGTACTGGCGGCTGCTGGACGCCCTGGCCTTCGCCCCGGACGCGGAGAAGGTCGCCGTCCCCTGGCGCGAACTCGGCCGGGCCGACCTGACCCCCGAGGTGCTGCAACACCGGCTGGAGCACTACCTCGCCACCGTGCTGGAGCGGTACAGCTGAGGCGGAGCACCGCAGCCGGGGAGCCCGACCGGACCCGGCTCAGTAGCCGTAGGCCGCCGCACCCGAGCCGAGCAGGGCGAAGGCCGTCTCGGCGTCGGCGACCGCCTGGACGGCGGCCTCGGGCAGCGGCGTACCGGCGGCCACCCGGGCCCAGTTGGCGTAGGCCAGGGTCTGGTGCGCGGCGAGGTACTGGGCCGCCACCAGCCGAGCCGTCAGCCCCGGCACTCCGCCGCCCGCCTCCTCGCCCGCCCCGTTGCCCTCCTGGCCGCCCGCCGCGCCGGCCGTCTCGGCCAGCGCCCCGGCCAGCGCCTCGGTGTCGGCGGCGACGTAGTCGAGCAGGTGCGAGGAGAGACTGGGCGTCTCGTACACCAGTCGGCGGAAGGCCAGCACCTCGGGAAGCGCGCACAGGCCGGTGATCGGGTCGCGGTCGGCCAGCAGGTCGAGGAAGTGCCGCCGCAGGGCCGCCAGCGGGGACTCCCCGGCCGCCCGGGCCCGGACCACTCGGCCCGCCTCGCCCCGGTGGTCGGCGATCCGGTGCAGGACCAACTCCTCCTTGCTGGCGAAGTACCGGAACAGCGTGGGCTTGGAGACCTCGGCCGCCGCCGCGATCTCGGCCACCGAGACCTTCTCGAACCCGTTGGCCAGGAAGAGCCTGATCGCGGCGTCGGCGATGGCCTGGCGGGTGCGTTCCTTCTTGAGGGTCCGCAGACCTCCGAGCTCGTTCATACGGACATCATAACCCCGGAATATTTTTTACCGAGTTGCATATTTGCCTCGGTTGCGTTCTGATGGATGCACCAACGTTTCGGGGAGGGAGCAGCAGCCATGTCCACCGTGCTGATCGTGGGGGCCGGGCCGACCGGCCTCACACTGGCGTGCAGTCTGGCCAGGCAGGGGGTCGGCGTCCGGATCATCGAGAGGTCGCCGGGGTTCCAGACCGGCTCTCGCGGCAAGGGGCTCAACCCGCGCAGCCTGGAGGTGCTGGCCGATCTCGGCGTCGCCGAGCGGCTGGCGGGGTCGGGGCGCAGCCGCGAGGTGTTCCGCAAGTACTTCGACGGCGAGTTCGTCACCGACACCGATCCCCACGAGGGCGTCCACCCGACGCCCGACGTCCCGTACGAGCGCGGCCTGTTCCTCCCGCAGACCAGGGTGGAGCAGGCGCTGCGGGAGGTCCTCGCCGGGTACCGGATCGAGGTCGAACTCGGCAGCGAGCTGGCCGAGTTCGAGCAGGGCGAGGAGAGCGTCACCGCCCGGCTCGCGAGCGGCGAGGTGATCGTCGCGGACTACCTGGTGGGCTGCGACGGCGGGCGCAGCACGGTCCGCAAGCGGCTCGGCCTCGCCTTCCAGGGGTCCAGTGATCCGGAGACCGCGATGGTCGTCGGCGACGTCGAACTGGAGGGGCTGGAGCCCGGCTACTGGCACCAGTGGTTCGGCGCGAAGGGTGCCCTGCTGCTCTACCCGTTCGAGGGCAGTGACAGCTGGCAGTTCCAGGCCAACCCCGAACTGGACCGGGACGGGCGGGTGGTCGAGCCCTCGCTGGAGAGCTTCCAGCGCATCGTCACCCTGCACACCAGCCGCACCGACCTGCGGGTGCGCAGCACCAGTTGGCTCTCCACCTGGCGGGTCAACGTCCGGATGGCGGAGCGCTACCGGGTCGGCCGGGTGCTGCTCGCCGGGGACGCCGCGCACGTCCAGCCGATCGCGGGCGGTCTCGGGATGAACACCGGTATCCAGGACGCCTGGAACCTCGGCTGGAAGCTGGCCTACGTCCTCACCGGCCAGGCCGGCCCCGGGCTGATCGACAGCTACCAGGAGGAGCGGCTGCCGATCGCCGCCCGGACCTTGGACATCACCACCGCCGCGATGATCGAGGTCGCCGAGCGCTCCCGCACGCCGGGTGTCGGCCTCGAGGTGGTCCGCTCCGACGACACCACCGGGCTCACCGTCCACTACCGCTGGAGCACGCTGGCGGCGGACGGCCTGGACGGCGGACCGCAGCCGGGCGACCGGGCCCCGGACGCCCCGCTGGCCGACGACGGGGGCCGGGCGGTCCGCCTCTTCGAGCTGTTCGCGGGTAGCCACTTCACCCTGCTCTCCTTCGGCCGCCCCGCGCCGCAACTCGACGGCCCGGTGGCGGGTTTCGCGATCGACGCGGGCCCCGGTTCGCTGCACGACCGGGACGGGCACGCCCGCCGCGCTTACGGGGTCGAGGGCGAGGCGCTGGTCCTGGTCCGCCCGGACAACCACGTCGCACTGACGGCGCGGGCGGAGGAGGTGGAGGCCGTCCGGCGCTACCTGAGCCGGCTGCGCACGCTCTGACACCGCCGGGATCCTCTGCCCGCCTGACCTGTGGTCAGGTCAGGTCCCGGCCGGGACCTGACCGGGACCTGACCGGCTCCGTACGATCGGGGCAGGTCACCGGGGGTTCGAGTCGTTCGGGTAGCAGCGGGCGGACAGATCTCGCGGACAGTTGCGGTGAACAGGGAGGACAAGTGCCCACAGTCGGTTCGCTGGCCGGGATGGCAGAGCTGGCAATGGAGTTCGTGGCGGGTACCGCCGAGCGCGGCGCGGGACGGGCGGTGGTCGGCGCGGCCTGCGCCGACCCCGCGAGCCTCGCGGACGTCGCGGGCGTCACAGACGTCACAGACGTCACGGAGTCCAGCGGCGTTCCGGCCTCCGGAGGCGGCACGGAGGTCGCCGAGCTCGCCGAATTCGCCGAGAAGCTGGTACGGATCGAACTGGGGCCGGGCGGCGGCTGGGCTGCCGAGCCGCGCGGGGCGGCCCGGGTCGTGAGCCGGTTCGCCGCTGCCCGGGCGGCGGCACTGGCCGTCCCCGCCGAGCGGCCCGGCGAGGTGCCGGCCGCCCTGGCCGAGGCGGCCGCGCGGTACGGCGTGGTCCTGCTGACGGTCTCCGCCGGGACTTCCTGGCTGCGGATCGCGCAGGTGATCGGCGAGGAGCGGCTGCGCGAGACCCGGGAGCAGCTCGCCGATCTGGAGCAACTCCTCACGCTGGTACGGGAGCAGGGCCCGCCGGACAGTCGGGCGGAACGGCTGGTCGGCTGGCTGGCCAGGACGGTCGGCGGCGCGGTCACGCTGACCGGCACACGCTCCAATCCCGAGCCGGTCGCCGCTCCCGCCGGGGCGCCGCAGCTGCTGGCCGGTGCCCGCCGGACGGCCGAGGAGGTGGCGCAGGGGCGGCTCGCCTCGGCCTCGATCGACGACGGCGGACTGCGGATCCGGCTGACCGCGATCGGGCGACAGCGCCCGTTCCCGGTCCTGGCGGTCGGCCGGACCGCGCCCTTCGACGCCCGCAGCCGTGCACTGATCGCGCACACGGCCGAGCTGCTGGCGCCGATCCTCCGGCTCAGGGAGGCGGGGGCGGACCGTGACCGGCTGGACGAGGTCGCGGCGGCGCTGCGGGTGGCGGTGTTCCAGCTGCTGATGGGCGGTGAGGTGACGCTGGCCCAGCGGACGGCCGAGGGCCTGTCCCGAGGGCTGCTGGACGCGGAGACCGCCCGGGTGTACGTCCTGGAGGGTCCCGCCGCCGAGCGTGACCGGCTGGCGCAGGAGTGCGCGGCGGCGACCGAGGGACAGGCGCTGGTGGTCCGCTGCCCGGCCTACGACCAGCACCTGATCATCGTGGCCCCGCTGAAGGACGCCGGGCCTGCCGTTCCCCGGCGGGCCACCGCAGCAGCCGGCCCGGCTCCCGGCCCCGAGACCGGCGCCCCGAACCGGCATGGGAACCGCCACGAGAACGGCTGGGACGCGGTGGGCACGACGCTGCGGGGTTTCGTCGCCCGCCACCCCGAACGCTGCCTCGGCGGCAGCGCGGCGCTCCCGCTCGCGCAGACCGCCGGCTCGTACGGCGACGCGGCCCGCGCCCTCGCGGTGGCCCGGCTGCAACCGGACCGCTCGGCGCTGTACGCCGCGGAGAGCCGGCTCGTCCAGGCCCTCGCCCCTGACACGGCGGCCGTCTGGGCGGGCGGGCTGCTGCGTCCGCTGCACGCGCTCTCGTACGCGAGCCTGGACCAGATGCTCGGCACGCTGCACCTCGGTCTGGAGTTCCCGGCGACCAGCGCCGCGAAGATCCTCGGGGTCAGCCGCAACACCGTCCGCGCCCGCCTCGACCGGGCCGCCGGGCTGCTCGGCCTGGACCTCGGCGGGCTGCGCGGGCGGGCAGTGCTCCACCTGGCTCTGCAGGCCTGCTCGGTGGCCGGTCCGGACGGGCTCTGCCGCACCTCACCCAGCCCGGATCCGCAGCGGCCCGTGCGGCTCGTGGACGTCCTCTCCGGCGCGGGCGCCCGGACCTGGTCCGAGGCCCTGCTGCGGCGCCTCGCCGAGGACGGCCGCGATCTGCGCGGCACACTGCTGACCTGGCTGGCCGCCGACGCGAGTGTGGAGCGGACCGCCCGACAGCTCGACCTGCACCCGCAGACCGTGCGCGAACACCTGCGCAGCGCGGAGCGGCTGCTGCAGCGTCAACTGCTCTCGGGCGGCGGCGGGGTGTACGAGACGGCGCTGGCCTTCGCCGTCCTGGGCGAGCTGGAGTTCGCGGAGCCGGCCGGCCTCCCGGACAGCCCTGGTCCGGCGGAGGCGTCACCTCCGGCCTGACGCGGTCGTCGAGTCGCACCATGTCACAGCGGTGGACCGTGCACCGGTGACGGTTCGCGGCCGTTCAACCGTGCACCGGTGCGGTACCGCCGGACGGGGCATCCGCCCTAGAGTCGCCGCATCGGCCGCGCGGGGGGCGGCCGGTCTCAGCACACCAGGCGGGTGACCCGCTGCTGCTGCGACTTCGGTCGCCGACCCCGCCTGGTGGCAAGGGTGCCCACCAGGTGCCGCCCGATCGCCGGATCGCGTGGCGCACCTGGTGGGCCACGGGCCGGCCCGGGCCGGCGGTCCCCCACCCTCCGGCCCGGGTCGAGTGCATCGCCATCGGGCCGGCCGGGTGGACCGCGCACCGGATCAGGCGCCACCCCGCACGTACCGGACCTACGGGAGCACCCGCAGGGTCAGCAGCCCGCCCAAGGGCACCCGCAGCGCCAACTCCCCCGCGTCGGGCTGCGGTTCCGACCGGCCGACGGTGTCGCCCCGGCAGTCCTGGACCAGGGCGGCCAGGCGGCCCGGCGGGCGGTCGAAGGTGAGGCGGACCAGGGTGTCGGGGTCCGCGTTGGCCACCAGCAGCAGCGACCAGTCGCCGGTGACCGGTACCGGGACGGGCGCGTACCGGCCGAAGGCGAGTGCCGGGCCGCGCCGGGCCTCGATCAGCGGATAGCCGGAATCGGGCCGGTGCGGACGGAAGCCGCCGCGTTGCAGCAGATCGACGTGCTCGCCCAGGACGGCGAGCCAGAACCGCAGCACGGCCAGCTGCTCGGGCCGCTGGGCGCCGAGGTCCACCGAGACCTGCGGGGTGGCGAAGAGCGCGGACAGCAGCAGGACGGCGATCTGTTCGGGCTGCTCCTCGGGGTGCCAGGTCAGCGGGTCGGCGTGGACGGCCAGCGGTCCCGCGGTGAGCCGGAGGTCGGCGATCCGGCTGCGGTTCTCGGCAGGGCTGTGCGGACAGTCGGCGGCCCGGACCATGGTGGCGAACGGACGGAGGGCCGGGCTGATGTAGTCCTGCCGGTGCTCGACCAGCACGTCGGGGCGGGCGGCGCGCAGCCGCCGGTCCAGCGCGGCGAGCAGCCGGTGCACTCCCTCCGCCACCGTCGCGCGGTCGGCCTCCGGCGAGCCCCCGGTGGCGGCCGGGCGGGCGAAGGTGTCGATGAAGTCGATCTTCAGGCCGTCCACCCCGTACCGCTCGACCGCCGCGGCGAGCCGCTCGACCTGGTGCCTCCGCACGGTGGCGCTGCGCGGGTCGGCCACCGAGGTCTCCAGCTGCGGCAGGTGGCAGAGCGCGTGTCCGGCGAGCTCGGCGGCGGCGGTGCTGCGGTCGCCGACGAACGGAAGGGCGTGCCAGAGCAGGTAGTTGAGGCCGAGGGAGCGGACCCGGGCGACGTGGGCGGCGAAGTCGGGGAACCCGATCGGGGCCGGCCGCCAGTCACCGGTGGTGGCGTAGGAGCGGGTGGACTCGTCGGTCTGCCAGCCGTCGTCCACGATCAGTGAGCGGAACCCGAGCGGCCGGGCCAGTGCGGCGAGCCGCTCGACCTCGGCGGCGTCCATCGCCAGGTGCAGCGCGTACCAGGTGCAGAAGACCGGTTCGAACGCGGCGTCCGGGACGGTGACTTCGGGCAGTCGGCCGGCCCACCAGGACGAGCAGTCCCGTACGGTGTCGGCGAAGTGACGATGTGTCAGGTCGAGCCGGAGTGCGAGCTCCGGCCCCTCGCGCTCGACCCACCAGCTGAACTCGCCGCTCTCCTCCACCACCCCCTCGCCGATGGCGACCGGCCGCACCACCTCGCCGACCGCGAAGGTGCAGAGCGCGGTGCTGCCGCCGACCAGGCTGCCCACCGGCGCACCCTTGGACAGCGAGGCGGTCCGGGGCGCCAGCCAGGACGGCGGCAGCCAGCGCGGACCGGTGTCCGGGGTCCAGTACGCGCTCGCCCCGGTGCACGGGAGCCGCCACTCGACCCTGACCCGCAGCGGCGCTCCGCTGTCCGGCTCGCCGCCACGGACCTGGAGGAGAACGACCCCGGGCGTCTCCTGTGCGGTCGCGGTGACGGCGATCGACCGCCCGCCGACGGCCGTCGCCCGCACTCGCAGCCCCGGTACGTCCAGCCCGGTGTCCACTTCCCGGGTGGTCTCGGTGCGCCCGGACGCGGGGGCGCTGCCGTCCCAGCTGGGCGGGGTCGGGTGCTGGCTCACGGGGTGACGTCCTCATCTCAGCGGAACGGGGAACGGAGCAGGAAGGGTGGGCCCGGTCGGGCGCGGCCCGTCGGACGGCTCTCCGCCGCGGCCCGACCGGGGGCTGTGTCACCGGCGGAGCGGGCCCTCGCAGGTGTAGTCGGCGGTCCCGGCCCGGCCGTTGCTCCAGGGCTCGACCTTGCCGAAGTAGCAGTTCATGTCGTCCAGGTTGTTGGCGACGCCCTTCGTCCGCTGGAGGATGAAGTAGTCGACCGTGTCGGACATGTCCTTGAACACCTGGTCCGGGTTACCGGCATCGGCGAGGTTGGCGGTGACCCGGCCGGTGCAGACGAAGCGCATCGGCTTGTTGTTCCAGTCCCCATTGTCCTTGCAGCCGGGCCTTGCGCCGGTCGCCTTGGCGAAGGCCCGCTGCACCTCGGACGGCAGGGCGTACTTCAGCGAGCCGTTGGCGGTGAAGGAGGTGCTGGGGACGTACAGGTTGGCCAGGTTCTTGATCTGGGCGTCCAGGAAGGCGCTGTACTCGGCGTTCAGCGCGGCGTCGTCGGAGACCTTGTTCCGCCATCCCTCGAAGCCCGCCGGGTCGTCGGCCCGCTGGTAGCCGTACATCTCGCGGATCAGCGAGGGGTGCTTCTGCCAGAGGAACTCGAAGAACGTCCCGGCGTAGTTGTAGAAGTGGAACGCCGGGGTGTCGCCGTACTTGGCGTGGATGAGTTCCCTGACCGTCATCCGGGGGATGCCCGCCGCCTCGTCCTGGGCCAGTTTGGCGACCAGCGACTTTCGGACCAGGATGCCCTGGTCCCGGGTGGAGCCGTCGAAGAACTCGGCCGTTCCCTCGTCCATCGCGGTGGTCATGTCGTCGTGGTACCAGCGGTCGTCGCCGAAGTAACCGGGCACCGCCCAGCGGCCGTTGAGGTAGTGGGTGTACTCGTGCCGGAACAGCTCCTCCAGGGTGAGGGTGGAGTCCTGCGGCACCCGGCGCTGGTAGGTGTAGAAGGTGGCGCCGTTCTCGATGTAGATGCCGCCGTTGTTGGTGCCCATGCCGGTGAGCAGCGGGTGGTAGACCTCGTAGTCGGCGCGCGAGGCGTAGAGGTGGATGTGCAGCGTGGAGTTGACGTCGCCGGCGAGCGGGACGTCGGTGCCCAGGACCCGGAAGTACTGGGTCTTCACCTGCTTGCTGGCGTAGTACATCTGGTCGACGGTGGCCTTGTCGAGGGCGGTGTGCACCTCGATCGCGCCGTTGTCGTACCGGTAGGTGTTCGGGAAGAGCCGGGCCTCGATCTGGTCGGTGCAGACGTTGAACTGGGCGCACACGCCATAGGTGTTGGCCCAGCCGACCACCTTGACCCAGGGGTCGGAGAACTGCCCGAAGGCGGACGTGGTGAGGTCGAGCAGCGCGCCCAGGTCGGCGGTTATCGCCGGCTTGAGCGGGGGTATCTGGCCGAAGCGGCCGTACTCGGCGACGGCGTCGCGGGCCAGCCAGGCATTGGCGGTGCCCTTGAGGTATCCGGCGTTCGCGAAGGAGCGGAACACCGCGCGGTAGTCGGCGTCGGCGGCGACGGCAGCCGTGAAGGGCTGGTCCTGGTTGTAGATGCCCAGGTAGTTGACGTTCAGTGCGGAGAGCGCGGCGCCGCCCCAGGCGCTGCTGCCGGCCAGCGCGGTACCGGGGCCGAACACGCCCAGGATCCGCTTCACCAGGCCGAGGTTGCCCTGGCGCAGGCCGGTGCTGCCGGCCACGATGCCCAGCTCGCGCATGGTGTGGCCGGCCACGTCGCCAGCGTCGAAGGCGTGCGGGCCCGCGGCGTACGCGGTGATCGCCTGCTGGATGGCGGCCGCGGTCCGGGCGTCGGTGACGTCGATCTCGGTGTGGCTCCAGTCGTGGT
>NZ_JYJF01000012.1 GCF_000955975.1 Saccharothrix sp. ST-888 | reverse complement strand
CACCGCCGCTGCCCACCGCCGCTGCCCACCGCCGCTGCCCACCGCCGCTGCCCACCGCCGCTGCCCACCGCCGCTGCCCACCGCCGCTGCCCACCGCCGGGCCGATACACCCTCGGAGCCGGGCACCACAAGCCCGACACTCCCGAGGTCACTACACGATCATGTAGGACGAGTGGACCACGCGGAACCCCCGCTGCGCCAGGGTGGACGCAGTCGCCCGCACCGTGGCGGCGGTAGTCCGGAATCCCTGACTTCGGAGGGCGGTCCACCCATGACCGAGACCCTGCTTCCCCCGCGGACCGGCAGCGGCGACGGCGACCCCGTCACCGACGCCCCGGTCGTCGGCACTCCCGCCGTCGACTCCCCCGGCCTCGGTGTTCCCGTCGTCGACATCTCCGCCGCGGGCCCGACCGACACGCCGGTCCTGCGGCACATGGAGCTGGCCCGGCGGCACGGTCCGGTCTTCGTGCAGCGCCTGCACGGCCGCGACACCCTGTTCGTCAGCAGCCTGGACCTGGTCACCGAACTGGCCGACGAGCAGCGGTTCAGCAAGTCGGTGGGCCCCGCGCTCGTGAACGTCAGGGAGTTCACCGGCGACGGTCTGTTCACCGCCTACAACGACGAGCCGAACTGGGCCAAGGCGCACGACATCCTGATGCCGGCCTTCGCCCTGGGATCCATGCGCACCTACCACCCGGTGATGCTGACGGTCGCCCGCCGACTGCTGGACTCCTGGGACCGCCGGGCGGCGACCGGCGCTCCGGTGGACGTGCCCGAGGACATGACCCGGATGACCCTGGACACCATCGGGCTGGCCGGGTTCGGGTTCGACTTCGGCTCCTTCGACCGTGACCGGCCGCACCCCTTCGTCAGCGCGATGGTGCGCTGCCTGGACTGGGCGATGACCCGGCTCGGCCGCGACCCCGGCCTCGACCAGAGCGAGCGCGACGCGGCGATGCGCGCCGACGCGGCCTACCTCGTCTCGGTGGTCGACGAGGTGATCGCCACGCGCACCGCCGCCGCCACCGGGGCCGGAGCCGGAGCCGGGGCTGGCTCCGGCGGCCAGGCCCAGGATCTCCTCGGGCTGATGCTCAGCGCGACCCACCCCGGCGACGGCACCACCCTGGACCTGGAGAACATCCGCAACCAGGTGATCACCTTCCTGATCGCCGGGCACGAGACCACCTCCGGCACCCTGGCGTTCGCCCTGCACCACCTGGTCAAGCACCCGGCCGTGCTGCGCCTGGTGCAGCGCGAGGTGGACCAGGTGTGGGGCGAAGACGCCGATGTGGAGCCCACGTTCGAGGACATCGGCCGCCTGCGCTACACCCGGCAGGTGCTGAACGAGACCCTGCGGCTGTGGCCCGCCGCTCCCGGATTCGGGCGCCAGGCGCGGCAGGACACCCTGCTGGGCGGCCGCATCCCGCTGCGGGCCGGGCAGAACGTCGCCGTGATGACCCCGATGCTGCACCGCGACCCCGCCTGGGGCGACAACCCCGAGCTGTTCGACCCCTCCCGG
This sequence comes from Saccharothrix sp. ST-888, assembly GCF_000955975.1. Taxonomy (GTDB): domain Bacteria; phylum Actinomycetota; class Actinomycetes; order Streptomycetales; family Streptomycetaceae; genus Kitasatospora. The sequence continues at coordinate 88,736 of NZ_JYJF01000012.1, read as the reverse complement.
TTCACCCCGGAGGCGGAGGCGGCCCGCTCCCCGCACGCCTTCAAGCCGTTCGGCACCGGTGAACGCGCCTGCATCGGCCGCCAGTTCGCCCTGCACGAGGCCACCATGCTGCTCGGCATGCTCGTCCACCGGTACCGGCTGATCGACCACGCCGACTACCGGCTGAGTCTGAAGCAGTCGCTGACCATCAAGCCGGACGGCTTCACCCTCACCCTGGTTCCGCGTACCCCCGCCGACCGCGCCGCGTCCCGCACCGCCCTGCCCGCCGCCCACGCACCGGCCGACAACACACCGGGCGAGGCCGCCGCGCTGCCCACCCGCGTCCGGCCGGGCACCGGCCTGCTACTGCTGCACGGCTCCAACTACGGCACCTGCCGCGAGTTCTCCGCCCGACTCGCCCACACCGCAGCCGAGTTGGGCTGCGACACCGCCTCCGCCCCGCTCGACGACCACCGTGCCGTGCTGCCCACCGACCGGCCCGTCGTCATCACCGCCGCCTCGTACAACGGACAGCCGACCGACGACGCCGCCGCCTTCGTCCGATGGCTGGAGACGGCCGAGCCCGGTGCCGCGCAGGGCGTCAGCTACGCCGTCCTCGGCGTCGGCGACCGCAACTGGTCCGCCACCTACCAGCGCGTCCCCGCCTTCATCGACGAGCGGCTCGCCGCGCTCGGCGCCACCCGTCTGCTGGACCGGGCCGAGGCCGATGCGTCCGGTGATCTGGCGGGCAGCGTCAGAGCGTTCACCGCCGCGCTGCGCACCGCGCTGCTGACGCAGTACGGCGACCCGGCCACCGCAGGCGCCCAGGCCCGGCCCGAGCCGGAGGGCCCCGGCTACACCGTCACCGAGGTCAGCGGCCACCCGCTCGACGCCCTGGCCGCCCGGCACGGCCTGACGGCGATGACCGTCACCGAGACCGGCGGCCTCACCCACCCGGAGCATCCTCGGGTCAAGCGCCTGGTCCGCCTTGCGCTGCCCGAGGGCACGACCTACCGCACCGGGGACCACCTCACCGTGCTGCCCGCCAACGACCCCGTCCTCGTCGAACGTGCCGCCCGGCTGCTGGCCGCGGACCTCGACACCGTCCTCAACATCGTCCCCGGCCGCCCGCGCCGCGACGGTCTCGCCGTCGACCGGCCGCTGACCGTCCGCGAACTGCTCACCCACCACGTCGAACTGCAGGACCGCCCGGCCCCCGACCGGTTGACCACCCTGGCGGCCCTCAACCCCTGCCCGCCCGAACAGGCCGCCCTGCGCGCCCTCGCCGAGGACGCCGAGGCGCGGCGCGCCGACCACCGCAGCCTGCTGGACCTGGTCGAGGACCACCCGGCCCTGCGCACCGTCCTGACCTGGCCCGTCCTGCTGGACCTGCTGCCGCCGATCAGGCCCCGGCACTACTCGGTGTCGTCCTCCCCGGCCACCGACCCGGACCACGTCGACCTCATGGTCTCGCTGCTCCAGGCCCCGGCTCGCTCCGGCCGCGGCGACTACCGCGGTACCGGCTCCGGTTACCTGAGCACCGTGCGGCCCGGCGACACCGTGCTGGCCCGCGTCCAGCCGTGCCGCGAAGCCTTCCGGATCGACCACGGCGCCGACACCCCGGTGATCATGATCGCCGCAGGAACCGGACTGGCCCCCTTCCGCGGCGCCATCGCCGACCGCCGCGCCCGCCTGGCGGACGGGGCCGAGAACTCCCGACTCGCCCCGGCCCTCTGCTACTTCGGCTGCGACGCCCCCGACGCCGACTACCTGTACGCCGCCGAACTGCACGCGGCCGAGCGGGCCGGGGCGGTCTCGATGCGTCCCGCCTTCAGCGCAGCTCCCGTCGAGGGCCGGCGCTTCGTGCAGGACCGCGTCGCCGCCGATGCCGACCGGGTGTGGGGGCTGCTGAACGCCGGTGCCCAGGTCTACGTCTGCGGCGACGGCGCCCGGATGGCGCCCGGCGTCCGCGACGCGTTCCGGACGCTGTACCTGAAGCGCACTCCCGGCGCCGACCGCACCGGCGCCCACGACTGGCTGCAGAGCCTGATCGCGCAGGGCCGCTACGTCGAGGACGTCTACGGCGGCTGACCCACCAGCCCCGCCCCGGCCCGTCCCCCTGACCCCGGTCGGCCAGCCGGCCGTCAGCGCCCCGCCTCCGGGCGGACCGGGTACGGGACGAAGGTGCTGGCGTGCTCGTCGACCAGCAGCGGGCGGCCGAGCTGCGGTGCGGCCCGCTGGGGGCAGGCCGGGCGTTCGCAGACCTTGCAGCCGAGGCCGATCGGGGTGGCCGCCGACTCGTCGGCGAGGTCGAGCCCGGCGGAGTACACCAGCCGTGCGGCGTGGCGCAGTTCGCAGCCGAGGCCGATGGCGAAGCTCTTGCCGGGCCGGCCCCAGCCGCCCGGGGAGCGGGTGACGGCACGGGCGGTCCACAGGTAGCGCTGCCCGTCCGGCATGGCGGCCACCTGGACGTGCACCCGGCCCGGGGGCGGCGAACGCCTCGTAGACGTTCCACAGCGGGCAGGTGCCGCCGGTCCGGGAGAAGTGGAAGCCGGTGGCGGACTGCCGCTTGGAGACGTTCCCGGCCCGGTCGACCCGGACGAAGGAGAACGGCACCCCGCGCAGCCCGGGGCGCTGCAGGGTGCTCAGGCGGTGGCAGACGGTCTCGTAGCCGACGCCGAAGTGGTCGGCGAGGCGTTCGATGTCGTACCGGGTCGCCTCGGCCTGCGCGTGGAACGCCCGGTACGGCAGGATCAGGGCGGCGGCGAAGTAGCCGGCGTCCACGCCGACGGTCTCGGTGAGCCGCAGCAGCACCGGGACGGTCAACGGCCGGGCCTCGTGCTCCAGTTGGTTGAGGTAACTCGGCGACAGCTCGATCAGGCGGGCCAGCGCGGCCTGGCTGAGCCCGCGTTCCTCCCGCAGCCGCCGCAGCCGTGCCCCGGCCAAGGTCCTTCCCACGACAACCGCCCCCGTTCCACTCGGAGCCCCCGTAGCGACCCGCCCCCGGCGCCCCGATGTGCTTGCCCGGCAGCATAGCGAGGCACCGCCGGACCGCGTCTTCGCAACCTTCGCGGATTCACCGCGAACGGTCCGCAGAACTTGGCATCCGAGCGTCGCTGACGGCACGTGGGGAGCCTGCCCGACGCGGCGCCCCGACCGGGCGAGGCCCACCGGACGGCCCCAACCACCAGGCGCAGCAGGCCCGGTGGCCGGCCACCCGGGACGCGGCGTCCGGCGGTCGCACGCCGCTGACCGGCGCCGCCCGGCCATGCGCCCGCCCTGCGGGGTGAGTGGCATCACATCCTTCGCAACGGTCGGGGCGCTCTCCCCAGCGCACACCGCGTCGGCGGCGGCGCAGGCCGCCCCGGCCGCCCCGGCGAGCAGCGGTAATCGGGTTGCGGGCCGCACCGTGGCGGGTGCGAGGATCACCGTATGGAGCACATCATCAGAGCCGTACGGGACGAGGACTGGCCCAAGGCCAAGGAGATCCGGCTGGCCGCGCTGCGCGACCCGCTCGCGCACCTCGCCTTCATCGAGACGGCGGAGCAGGCCGCCGCCAGGCCCGACGAGTTCTGGCAGGACCGGGTCGCGGGTGCCGCGGCAGGCGTCCTCGCCCGGCAGTTCGTCGCGGAGGCGGCGGACGGCCGGTGGCTCGGCACCATCTCCGTGCTCGTCGAACGACCGGGTGAGGCGGCCGTGTTCGGGCAGGCTCCGAAGGTGGCGCAGACGCACCTCGTCGGAGTCTTCGTCCGGCCCGAGGCGCGCGGCACCGGCATCGCCGAGGAACTCGTCCGGGCCGCCCTCGCCTGGTCCTGGGCGCTGCCCGAGCCCCGCGTCGAGCGGGTACGCCTCTATGTGCACCAGGACAACTCCCGGGCGGAGGCGCTGTACCGCAAGGCCGGCTTCGAGCGGACCGGGGTCTTCGAAGCCGACCCGGCCCAGCCCGGCCTGCTGGATTTCGAGCTCGCCGTCCCCAGGCACTGACCCCCGCGCTCCCGGACCGCAGGGGCCGCTAGGGTGCTGGCATGGAACCCATGGACGATGCGGAACTCTCCCAGCGACTGGCCTCGATCGAGTCGAAGCTCGACACGATCCTGAGCTACCTCGGCCTCAGCCACCCCCTGCCGGCCACGGACCCGCGGCAGATGCCCGAGGTGATGCAGCACGTCCAGGCCGGCAAGAAGATCCAGGCCATCAAGGTCTACCGCGAGCGCACCGGCTTCGGCCTGAAGGCGGCCAAGGACGCCATCGACGCCGCCGCCGCACGCCGCTGACGGCCGGTCGGCGGCCGACCGTCAGCGGCGCGGCCGAGACCGTTCCGGAAGCGCGGGGCGCTCCCGGAACGGTCTCGGCTGCTTCTGGGCGCCGAAGCAGCGGATCAGGGCAGGTAGCTGTTGCTGTACGCGTCGGTGGCGGTCACCGGCTTGTCCAGCAGGCCCTGCTCCTTCATGAAGGACGCCATCTTGTCCCAGGTCGCCGCGTCGTTGAGCCCCGGCTTGCCGGAGGCCGGGGTCTGCATCAGCGGCACGGTGGCCTTCAGCACGGCGAGCGCGGAGGCCTGCTGCTTCTGGTCGTTCATCCCGGGGATGTAGGTCTTGCTGATCGACACCGCCTCGTCGGGGTGCTCCACGGTGTACTGCACACCGCGCAGGGTGGCCGCGACGAACTTCTTCACGTCGTCGCCGTGCTGGTCCAGGGTGGTCTTGGTCGCCCCCAGTCCGGCCGCCACCAGCGGGAGCGCCGCCGCGCCGCCGGTGCCCTCCACCGGTCGCACCGCCACGCCGGCCTGCTCGAACTGGACCGCGTCGTTGTTGAGGTAGCCCATCACCGCGTCCACCTTGTGGCCGGCCAGCGCGGCCTGCTGAGTGAAGCCGATGTTCTGGACGCTGACGTCCTTGGTGGTGAGCCCGGCGGACTTCAGCAGCGCGAGCAGGCCGAAGTAGGTCTCGCCGTAGGGGCCGGGGGTGCCGACGCTGTGGCCGCGCAGGTCCTCGACCTTGTGGATCGGGGAGTCCTGCGGCACTAGCATCGCCACCGGGTAGGTGTGGTAGAGCGAGGCGATGTCCACCACCGGCACACCCTTGGCCCGGCCCTGGAGCATCTCGTCGCCACCGGCGTAGACGATGTCCTCCTTGCCGGCGGTCAGACCGCCGAAGAGGTCGTCCGTGAAGCTGTGGTGACGGAGGGTCACCTTCAGCCCGGCGTCCTTGTAGAAGCCCTTGCTCTCGGCCACGTAGAAGGGCGCGAACTGGATGTTCGGGATGTAGGTGAGCCCCACCGTGAGGCTCTGGCCGCCGCCCTTGTCGTCCGACGACTTCGCGGCGGTGGGGTCGGAGGCGCAGGCCGAGAGCACCGCGCTGCCCACCAGGACGAGGGCAACCGCTCCCGCCCGGGCCCGGGCGGCCCGTGAGACCGACCCGGGGCGCGGGTCCGAGCCCGAGCCCGACGACCGTCCGCTGATCTTTCGCATGCGCATTCGCGTCCTGTTCCTCTAGGTGCCGTGCATTCTTCGAAAGGACCGGAGGGACGGGGCCGCACGGCCGCCCTCCGGTGATCCGCGCCGGCCCCGGGGCCCGGGGCCGGCGCACGCTCGTCGGGCCGGGACCCGACGGCTCGTCAGCGGTCCACCCGCAGCTCGACCAGGCGCACCGCGCCGTAGGTGCCGGCGGCCAGCAGCGTGAGGGTCAGCAGCGAGACGAAGAGCCCGGTGGAGTCCGCCTGGCCGCGCTGCACCGCCAGCAGCTGTCCCAGTCCCTCGCCGCCCATCACGAACTCGCCCACCACCGCTCCGGTGATCGACAGGGTGCAGCCGGTGCGGACCCCGGCCAGCACGCTCGGCAGCGCGAGCGGGAACTCGATGTGGCGCAGCATCCCCCAGTGGCCCACCCCGTCGACCCGGGCCGCGTTCAGCACCTCGGGGTCGAGCTCCCGCAGCCCGAGCATGGTGTTCACCAGCATCGGGAAGAAGACCAGCAGCGCGCAGAGGATGGCGATGGGCAGCAGCCCGTACCCCACCCAGATGGCGAGCAGCGGCGCGAGTGCCACCGCCGGCACCGCCTGCGAGGCCGCGAGGTACGGCTGGAGGGCGCGGGCCGCGATCGTGCTGCGGGCCATCAGGTAGCCCAGCGGAACGGCCGCCGCGATGCCCAGCGCACTGCCGGCCAGGCTCTCCAGGACCGTCTGCCAGGTGTAGTCGAGCAGCGATCCGTGGGCCACCGCGTCGACGAACGCCTGCGCCACGGTACCCGGTGCCGGCAGGAAGAAGGCCGAGACCGCCCCGGTCGCGGTCACCGCCTCCCAACTGCCCAGCAGCAGCAGGCCGAACACCAGCGGCGGCAGCACGGCGGCCGCCCGCCCGGCCGGGCGCCGGGCCGCCGCCGCTCTCGCGGGCCGACCGGTCCCGGCTGCGACCGCCGTCGCTCGCGGGATGCGTGTCATGCTCTCCGGCTGTGGCACAGCTGCTCCGTTCGTTTCCCGTGCGGTGTTCTGGGGTGCGGTGGGGTGAGGCTTCCGCGTGCGGTGAGGCTTCCGCGTGCGGTGAGGCTTCCGCGTGCGGTGAGGCTTCCCCGTGCGGTGCGGTTGATCCGGCCGGCCGGTCGGGCGGGGCCGCCGGTGGTGGCAGGCCGGGTGTGCGGTGTCATGTCGCCCCGGACGAGCGCCGCAGCAGGAGCGTGACGGCACAGACCAGCACGGCTCCTGCGGCGAGGGCCAGCCAGCCTGCGGTGGTGCCGGTGGCGGTGACCACCGCGATGCCCACCGGCGGACCGGCCGCCGTTCCCGCGCTCCAGGCGAGCGAGGACAGCGCGCTGCCCCGGCCGAGCGAGGCCGGGCCGGACAGCCGGACCAGCAGCGGGAAGAACGCCGAGGAGTAGGCGATCTCGCCGAGCGCGAAGAGCGTCGCGAAGGCGACCAGCAGCGCGGTGCGGACCGGGCCGCTGCCGGCGGCCGTCGCCAGTGCCCCGGCGCCGAACGCCGCGCACCACAGGACCGGTGCCGCGACCAGCGCGGTCGCCTCCACCAGCCGTTCCAGGCGCGCGCCGACCGGGTGTTGGAGCACCAGCAGCGCGAAGGCGTTGCAGGCCGTCACCGCGCTGACCCCGGTCAGGCCGATGCCCATGCCGTGGTGCAGCAGCAGCGGGACGGTGGCCTCGATCTGGGTGAATCCCGCTGCCGCCAGCAGCGCCTGACTGACCAGCAGCAGGGCGAGCGGGCGGCTGCGCAGCAGTTCGCGGTAGCGGTCACCGCCCTGCGGTGCCGCCTCGGGCCGGGGGTCGGCCGGACGGGCGCGGCGCCGCCGGTGCACCACGAGGAAGACCGCGGTCAGCGGCAGCGAGCCGGCGGCGCTCACCTCGTACAGCACCCGCAGCGTCGCCGCCGAGCGGGCGGCGTCCGCGACCAGCAGGCCGCCGGCGGCGGCCCCGAGTCCCATGCCCACGTTGGTCATGACGTGCCGCAGGACGAAGGCACGGCGCTGCCGGGCGGCCGGGACCAGGGCGGTGACCACCCCGGTGATCGCCGCGTACTGCAGGCCGTAGCCGATGCCCGCGAGCACGCCGGAGGCCAGCACCGGGGCGCTGCCGTGCGCCACGCCGAGCAGCGCGTAGGCGAGCACCAGGGCGGACGTGCCGACGGCGCCGACCGGGGCCGCGCCGCCCCGGTCGGCCCTGGGGCCGCCGATCACGGCGGCGGCGCACCCGGCCACCGCCATGGCGACGAAGTACCGGCCGGCGCCCGAACCGCCCAGCCCCAGCTGGTCGCTGATGTAGATGCTGGTCAGCGGGAAGATCAGGCCGATACCGGCACTGGACACCAGCAGACCGGCCATCAGGGCGTGGAACAGGCCGCCGAGGCGCTCCGCCGTCGGCTCGGTCCCGGGCGGCGGGGTGCCGCCCGGGGTGGTACCGCGCTCCCGGCCGGTTCGCCGGGTACGGCTCACTTCGCCGCCAACGCGTCGCGCAGGTCGAGGAGTTCGCGGACGGGAGCGAGGTCGAAGGGGCCGGGGACGGAGACGATGATCTCGGTGGCACCGGCCGCCGCGAAGTCGCCGGCCAGGCCGGTCTGCGGGACGTCGATCATGACGGTCCTGGCGATCTCACGGGGGTCGCGGCCGAGCCGCTCGCACCACTCGTCGAGCAGGCCGCTGCGCCGGCGGAACTCGGCCACCGGGTCCTCGGAGTTCCAGCCGTACCAGTTCCACATGTCGGCGTACCGGGCGACGGCCGCCAGGGTCCGCTTCTCGCCGCCGCCGCCGATCAGCAGCGGCAGCGGGCCGGCCGGCGGCGGGTTGAGGCGGCCAAGCCGGTCGCGGATCGCCGTCACCGCCGCCTCGAAGGCGTCGATCCGGGCGCCGGGGCCGGGGAAGGGGTAGCCGTACTCCTGGTGCTCCTGCTCGAACCAGCCGGCGCCGACGCCGAGCACCAGCCGGCCGCCGCTGAGCAGGTCGACCGTCCGGGCCTGGTCGGCGAGCAGGTGCGGGTTGCGGTAGGCGGTGCAGGTCACCAGCGAGCCGATGGTCGCCTGCCGGGTCTCCACCGCCATCGCGGCCAGCAGCGACCAGCACTCGTAGTGGGCGCCCTTCGGGTCACCGGTCTGCGGGATGAAGTGGTCCCAGGTCCACAGCGAGTCGACGCCGAGGGCGTCGGCCTCGCGCCAGGCGGCCCGCAGGTCCGCGAGATCGCAGTGCTGCGGGTGGAGTTGGGCGCCGATCCGGAGGGCGGGGCGGGTCGTGGGGGTGGTGGTCATCCGTGGTCTCCTGGTGCGGCCGTGCGGAAGGATTGGCTCGGGGCCTGCGGGCTGACTCTGCGGTGGGTGGGCCGACAGGGTCTGCGGCGCGGGCCGGCGGGAGGCGCGGTCAGCGCGGCTCGACGAAGACCCGGTAGGCCGGTGATCCGGAGCTCTCGGCCAACGCCTTCTCGACGTCGGCGAGTTCGTGGCGCGAGGTGACCAGCTGCGCCAGCCCCTCGGCGAGCACTCCGCCGCGCAGCAGGGCGGCGGCGGTCCGCCAGTCGGCGGGCTCCTGGCTGTAGGAGCCGGTGACGGTGAGCTGGCGGCGGTGCACCTCGTAGCCCGGCAGCGCGGCCTCGGGGGCGTCGTGGGAGCCGCCGAACAGCACGAGGCGGGCACCGTCGGCGGCCGCCTCGAAGGCGGTGGCGATCGCCTCCGCGGACGCGATGGTGACGAACACCACGTCGGCGCGCGGCAGTTCGGCGACCTCGGCGGGCGTCACCGCGTGGTCGGCACCGGCCGCGAGCGCGGCGGCCCGCCGTGCGGCGTCGGTCTCCACGACGGTGACCGTCCGCGCCTGGCGGTGCTGGGCGAGCAGCTGGTGGAGCCGGCCCATGAAGCCGCCGCCGACCACGGCGACCCGGTCGTCCGGGCGGAAGGCGGCCCGCCCGAAGGAGTGCACCACGCAGGCGAGCGGCTCGCCCATCGCGGCGTGCAGCGGGTCGGCGTCGCCGACCGGCCAGGCGTGCGCGGCCGGGACCTTGACGTACTCCGCCAGGCCGGCGCCCATGGTGATGCTGCCGTCGGGCAGTTGGCCGCCCTGCGGCGAGGCGCAGACGGCGCTGTTGCCGCCGCGGCAGCTGCGGCAGGCGCCGCACCGGGTGAGCAGGTCCAGGGTGACCAGGTCGCCGACGGCGGGCGCGTCCTCCAGGGTGGCCGCACGGGATCCCACCCGCTCGATCCGGCCGGAGACCTCGTGCCCGGCGGCCACCGGGTAGACCGGCATGGTCCCGGTGTAGAGCTTGGCCTCCATGGTGCACAGGCCGCAGGCGGAGATCCTGACCAGGACGTCGTCCTGGCCTATCTCGGGCAGCGGGGTCTCGCGGATCTCCACGGAACCGGGGGAGGTCACCAGTGCTACGCGCATCGGTCGTTCCTTTCGTGGTGCTGTGCTGTGCGGTGCGAGCGGTCCGGGGACCACCCTGGCGGCGTGGGGGGCCGCCGCACGCCGAGCCCGGGGCCCGCACGGCCGGCTGGTGCGGTCAAGCGGTGCGCGGGCCGTCCGGAGTCGGCGCTGCAGTCCTCGGTCAGTGGGCGGGCGCGCCGGAAGAGGCCCGCGCCTGGGGCACCGCCCAGTCGGCCGGGGGGCTCCAGCGCGACCAGTCCTGGTCCCACCAGGGCTCGCCCCGGTCCAGCAGGTCGGCGACCCGGGCCCCCTCGGCGCGGACGGCGGCGGCCTCCTCGGGCGTGAAACCGCCGCTGCGGGCGCGCTCCTCGAACTCCTCGACGTCCTTCCAGCGGTACGGGCCACCGTCGGCGGGTACCCAGAGGTCGAGCTCGTGGTCGAGGGTGTCGAAGCCCTCCGGCGTACGCCGGTACGGGTCCTGGAAGTTGACGTACCATCCGGAGAACTCGCCGGTCGCGTCGTCACGGAACACCCAGACGGCGTAGGCGTCGCCGGGGCGCTGGAGCTGGAGGACGCCGTGGCTGCGCCAGTGGTCGGCGACGTCGCGCCAGGGGTGCGGCCCCCAGCGGAAGGGGCCCTCGCCGAAGGTGAGCGGTGTGCCGCGGGCCAGGTACACCGCGAGCAGGTCGGAGCGGTCGGCGACGACGCGGACCGGGTAGCTCAACCAGGTCCTGCCGTCGAGGACTTCACGGCGCAGGACGACCTCTCCGGGCGCGAACCGGCCGGGTTCGCGGGCGTCGGCGCGGGCGCGGCCGCCGTCGGCGGGCATGGCTTCGCACAGTGTGGTTCGGACGTTCTCAGGCATTGGTGTGACTGCTCCCCCGTGTCGCACCCGGCTGACGCTCGGCAGTGGAGTGCCGACTCGCCGGAAGTACCGCCCTTTGCCCGTCAACCCCCTTCCCCGGCCTCAACATTCCGTTGAGTTCGAGGTCTTACTGACGGGTAGGCGGCGATGAACCGGATCGTAGTCACAGCCGGACGGCCCGGGCAAGCCCCCCGAACGGGGGAGTTGACACCCCCACCGATCGGCGCGTGACACAGGCCACACCACTCGGGATTTGCTGATGGCTTGTCAACATCGGGACGTGTATGCAAGGTTAACCAGAGTTATTACGACGTTTGCGCACTCCGGGGTCGGTGTAATTCCGAGCCGGCGGTTACAGTCCGCGACCCGACCGCAGCCAGCGGCCGGTTGACCAGGTGAAACTCCTGGACCGACGGTGAAAGTCCGGAAGGGAGGCAGTGCGCGGCGGGCAGGGTTTCCGATCTGTGCGAGCGTGCCGCCGGTCCTTTCGAACCGCGCCGTCCCGACGACCACGGTTCGCCACTCCCCTGCGCGCCCTTCCTCCCGTGCCCCGGCAGTCCGCGCTCCGAGCGCGAGGAGACCGATGGGCCGCCCGCCCGGCAGTACCGCTGCCGGCCCTTTCGCCCCGCCCGACCGGCCTCGCCCGGTCGACGGCCCGGGCCAGGCGTGGCACCCGTTGAGTTCGCGCTCCGCGACGAGTCCCTCCCATCGAACCGAAGGACCACGGGCATGACCACTGCCGATTCGATCACGCACCCGACCGCCCCGGACGAGTCGCCGCTCGATTCCATCGAGTACGCGGTCGCGGAGATCGCCGCGGGCCGAGCGGTCGTCGTCGTCGACGACGAGGACCGCGAGAACGAGGGCGACATCGTGTTCGCGGCCGAGCTGGCCACCACCGAGCTGGTCGCCTTCGCCATGAACGAATGCCGGGGCCTGCTCTGCGCCCCCATGCTCGGCGAGGACCTCGACCGGCTGGAGCTGGAGCAGATGGTCCGCCACAACAGCGAGAGCCACCGCACCGCCTTCACCGTCTCGGTCGACGCCAGAGCCGGCATCAGCACCGGCATCTCGGCCGCCGACCGGGCCCTCACCATCCGCCTGCTGGCCGATCCCGCCGCCACCCCGGACGACTTCGTGCGGCCCGGCCACGTGTTCCCGCTGCGCGTGCGCGAGGGCGGCGTGCTCGCCCGGGCCGGCCACACCGAGGCCGGGGCCGACCTGTGCCGGCTCGCGGGCCTGCGCCCGGCCGCGGCGGTCTGCGAGATCGCCAACGCCGACGGGACCATGGCGAGGCTTCCGGAGCTGCGCAACTTCGCCCGCCGGCACGGCCTGGCACTGATCTCCATCGCCGACCTGATCACCCATCTGAAGCACGCCGAGGGATTCGCCGAGGCGAGCGTGGCCTGACCCCGGCGGTCTGACCCCGGCGGCCCGCCCCGCCGGCGACCGAGCAGAGGCCCGGCCCGAACCGCCCGACGGCGGGGCGGAAGCCGGGGCCTCGGGCCGCCGTGCCCGCGTATCGATATGCGCTCGGGCGAATTCACCAGAAGTTCGAAAAAGCTTTGACAGTACGACAGCGAACATCTAATACTGATATGCGGTCACAAGCCGAAGGGGGATGATCAGATAATGTCCGACAAGGACGTCACCGAAACACTCAGGGAGATCTGGGAAGAGGTCCTCGGCATTCCCGTCGACGACGTCGACGCCGATTTCTTCGACCTCGGCGGGGATTCACTGCTGGCGCTCGCGATATCCACCCGCGCCATCGAGTCCGGCCTGACCATGCCGCGGTCGGCGGTCCTGCGCCGCAGCACGCTCAGGCAGCTCGCCGAGGCGGTCGAGGATCCCCAGCTGTTCGATCGCGTCTGACCCATGGCGATCGTCGTCGTTTACGACCAGGGCGCGGCCTCACCGCGCGACATCATCGGTCGGCTGGGCGGCTCGGAACCCGTGGTCGTCGCACTCGCACCGTCCGAACACGCCCAGCAGGTCGGGCCGTTGTTCGAGGAGAACTGCGCCGGCGTGGTGTCCCTGGCGGACACCGACGAGGCGGTCGTGGCCCTGCTGCGCCGGTACCCGGTCGAGGGCATCCTGACCTTCAGCGAACGCATGCTCCCCGACACCGCCAGACTCGCGGAGCTGCTCGGCCTGCCGTACAACTCCCCGGAAACGGTACGGGTGTTGACGGACAAGGCGGCCCAGCGCCGCTGCCTGCGGGAGGCGGGGGTGGACTCCGTCCGGAGCATGGTGGTCAGCACCCCCGAGGACTGGCCGGCCGCGCTGGCCCTGACCGGGCTGCCCGCCGTGGTCAAGCCGGTGCGCGGCGAGGGCAGCCGGAACACCGTCCGGGTGACCGACCCCGAGCACGGCGCCGCCGTGGTCGAGGAGTTCCTGCGGACCGAACCGGCCCTGGTCGTCGAGGAGTTCCTCCAGGGCGCCGACTGCGCGCCGTTCGGGGACTACGTCTCGGTGGAGAGCGCGGTCACCCCGGAGGGCAGCTGCCACTACGCCGTCTCCGGCAAGCTCCCGCTGGCACCGCCGTTCCGCGAGTCGGGCCAGTTCTGGCCCTCCCAACTGCCGCCGGAGCAGCAGGCCGAGGTGGTGTCGCTGACCGACCGCGCACTGCGCGCCCTGGGCGTCACCCACGGCCTGACCCACACCGAGATCAAGCTGACACCCGCAGGGCCGCGCCTGATCGAGGTCAACGGGCGGCTCGGCGGGGAGCAGGCCGAGCTGGCCAGACGCGCGGTGGGGCTCGACCTCGTCGCACTGGCGGGCGAGATCGCCCTCGGGCGGAGCGTCAACCTGAGCCCGGTCCGACCGGAGGGGGTCCACTTCCAGTACTACACACCGGGCCCGACCGCCCCGGCCAGAGTCGAACGCGTCGACGGCGCGGCCGCCGTCCGGGCGCTGCCCGGCATCACCGGCTACCGGCCGTCCGTGCGGCCCGGCACCGAGCTGGCGGGCGGGACCAGCACCACCCTGCTCGACCTGCTGTGCGGCTCGGCCGACGACCACCAGGGGATGACCGCACTGCTGGAACAGGCGGTCGACCGGCTGGCGTTCGAGTTCACCGTCGACGGGCGGCGGGTCCTGCGGACCGCCAGGGACTTGCTCACCAATCCCTAGGCCCCGCCCTCGCCGACCTCCAGGCCCCGCCCGGGCCCCCGTCTTTCTGACGATCAGTCACCTCCGTGTGCCACTACCCCGGGAAGACCCATGCCTACCCTCCGCACGGCCACCACCGGCCTTCTGCGAGACCTGATCCCGGCGCCCGGTGCCGAGCGCCGGATGGGCGTGCTCACGCTCGCCCAGTCACTCGGCACCGGCCTCTTCCTGACCTCCAGCGCGGTCTTCTTCACCAGGACCGTCGGCCTGTCCGCCGACAGCGTCTCGGTGGCCATGTCGATCGCCGGTCTGTGCGGCTTCCTCGCCACCATCCCGGGTGGCCGGGTCGCGGACCGGCTCGGCGCGCGCAGGCCGCTGGCGGCGAGCTACGCACTGCTCGCCGTGCTCTTCGTGGCGTACGGATTCGTCGGCCGGATCGGCGAGTTCACGATCGTCGCGTGCGCCATCGCGGTGTGCGAGACTGTCGGCAGCCCGCTGCGCGCGGCCCTGACCCACGCCCTGTTCGGTTCCGCACGGTCCGCGGGTGTGCGGGCCAGGATGCGCAGTCTGTACAACCTGGGCTTCACCGGCGGAGCGGCGCTGGCCGGTGCCGCACTCGCCACCGGTTCGCGGACCGCCTTCCTCCTGGTCCTCACCGCCAACGCGGCGCTCCAACTGCTCTGCGCCGTCCTCACCGTACGGCTTCGACCGGCCGGCCCCGAGGTGGCCAAGGCCGGGGCCGCGAGGTCCTGGGCGGCGTTCCGGGACGGCAGGTTCCTGCTGGCCACCGTGGTCAGCGGGGTGCTGGAGCTGTTCCAGCCGGTGCTCGCCGTCGGCGTGCCGCTGTGGGTCGTCAACCGGACCCATGCGCCGGTCGCCCTGGTGGCGGCACTGACCATCGTCAACACCGTGCTGGTGGTGCTGCTCCAGGTCGCCGCCAGCAAGGGCTCGGACACCGTGTCCGGCTCCGGCCGGCTGCTGTTGCGGGCCGGCCTGCTGATGGCGCTCGCCTGCGGCGTGTTCGCCGCCTCGGGCGGCGGCACCGGCACCACCTGGGCCGTCGTACTGCTCATCACCGGGACGGCCGTGATGACCCTGGGCGAGCTGGCCCAGTCGGCCGGCGGCTGGGGACTGTCCTTCACACTCCCGCCCGAGGGCCGGATGGGCGAGTACCAGGGCGTGTTCGGCCTCGGCCGGGGTCTCCAGCAGTTCTTCGGACCCGCGCTCGTCATCATGCTCCCGCTCGGCATGGGCACCGCCGGCTGGCTGATCCTGGCCACGGTGTTCCTGCTCGCCGGCCTCATCGCCCGGTGGGCCTTCGCCCGTGACGCTCCGTCGGAGCTGCCGGCCCACCCAACCCCCACTCCTTCACCGTAGGAACGCCACGTTGAGTCTGAACATTCACCCCAGCCACCCGTCGTTCCGCAGCGTCATGGCGGAGCACCCCCTCACCCGGATCGCCGGAGCGCACTCCGCGCTCGGCGGCGTGATCGCCGAACAGGTCGGCTTCCAGGCCGTCTGGGCCTCCAGCTTCGAGATCTCCGCCGCCCGGTGCCTCCCGGACGCCAGCCTCCTCAGCATGACCGACTACCTGGAGGCCGCGGCCAACATCC
The DNA here is from genome assembly GCF_000955975.1 of Saccharothrix sp. ST-888. Lineage (GTDB taxonomy): Bacteria > Actinomycetota > Actinomycetes > Streptomycetales > Streptomycetaceae > Kitasatospora. The sequence goes on along the minus strand of NZ_JYJF01000012.1, from coordinate 73,315 downwards.
AGAAGGCGCTGACCGTTCCGGTGGTCGCCGACTGCGACACCGGCTTCGGCAACAGCATGAACGTGGCCTACATGGTCGCCGAGTACGAGCGGGCCGGCATCACCGCGGTCTGCATGGAAGACAAGATCTTCCCGAAGATGAACAGCTTCGCCGCGGCCGCCCACACCCTGCTCGACGCGGGCGACTTCGCCCACAAGATCGAGACCGCCAAGAAGGCCCAGCGCAGCGAGGACTTCTTCGTCATCGCCCGCACCGAGGCCATGATCAGCGGACTCGGCGTCGACGAGGCGCTCAAGCGCTGCACCACCTACGCCGACGCCGGCGCGGACGCCGTGCTGGTGCACTCGAAGAAGGCGACCAAGGACGAGGTCCTGGAGTTCCTGGAGCAGTGGGACAACCGGCTCCCGGTGGTGGTCGTGCCCACCACCTACCCCGACTGGCACGCCGACGAGGCCCACGCCGCGGGCGTCTCGGCCGTCATCTACGCCAACCAGGGGCTGCGCGCCACCATCACCTCGCTGCGGACCGCCCTCGGCTCGATCTACCAGACCGGGCACTCGGCCCACCTGGAGGACAGCATCGCCGAGGTCAAGGACGTCTTCGCGCTCCAGCGGCTGGGCCAGTGGCAGGAGTTCACGGCCTGACGGTCCCTCGTCCCCCCACTCTCACCACCGAAAGGATCAACTCTTGTCGTCGCAAGACGTGGCGCTGGTGCGCCGCCAGGCGGCACGGGCCCGAGCCCTCGCGCTGACCACCGTCAGCACAGCCGGAACCGGCCATATCGGAGCCGACCTGTCCGCCATGGACATCCTCTGCTCGCTGTACTTCAGCGTGCTGCGCGGCGGGCCCGAGGACCCGGACCGCGACCGCTTCATCCTCAGCAAGGCCCACGCGTCGGCCGCCATGTACAGCGTGCTCGCCCTCAAGGGCATCCTGCCCGAGGCCGAGCTGTCGACCTTCGGCGGCGCCGACTCCCGGCTGAGCACCGTGGTCTCCACCCGGGTGCCCGGCATCGAGTTCAACACCGGCTCGCTCGGCCACGGCCTGTCGCTGGGCGCGGGCGCCGCGCTCGCCGCCCGGGTGCAGGGCTCCGGGCGCCGCACCTTCGTGCTGACCGGGGACGGCGAGCTCCAGGAGGGCAGCAACTGGGAGGCCGCGATGCTGGCGGCGTCCCGCAAGCTGAGCAGCCTGGTGGTGGTCGTCGACCGCAACCTCGCCCAGAAGGGCGCCAGCACCGAGGACATCAACGCGCTGGAGCCGCTGGAGGACAAGTGGCGCTCCTTCGGCTGGGGCGTGCGGACCGTCGACGGCCATGACGTCGAGGCGCTGCTGGACGTCTTCCACGGGGCACCGCTGGAGGAGTCCAGGCCGACCTGCGTGATCGCCTCGACCGTCAAGGGCAAGGGCGTCTCCTTCATGGAGCGCAACCTCGAATGGCACAGCCGCCGGCTGACCCCCGACCTTCTCGACCAGGCACTCCGGGAGCTTGAGCATGGCATCGACGCCTGACTGCGCCACCGCCTTCTCGGCCGCGCTGCTCGAACTGGCGCGCACCGACGAGCGGATCTGCATCGTCAACAACGACTCCGCCGAGACCCACTCGGCCCTCGGCTTCCAGTCCGAGCTGCCCGACCGCTTCGTGGACGTCGGCATCGCCGAGCAGAACCTGGTCGGCGTCGCGATCGGCATGGCCAACGCGGGCCTGCGCCCGTTCGTCTACTCGGCCTCCTGCTTCATGGCCTCGCGGGCCCTGGAGCAGATCAAGAACGCCGCCTACACCAACGCCAACGTGGTGTTCTGCGGCTTCGTCAGCGGCCTGGCGTACGGGGCGCTCGGCGGCACCCACCACGCGGTCGAGGACCTCGCCTGGATGCGGGCCATCCCCCGGATGACGGTGCTGGCACCGGCCACCCCGGTGGACACCGTGGCCGCGCTGCGCGAGGCCCTGACCCACGACGGGCCGGTCTACATCCGGATCGTCAGCAAGCTGGACACGCCCGAGCTGTTCCCCGCCGACCACGGCTTCGCCTACGGCGGCTCGGAGCAGCTGCGGGAGGGCGAGGACGTCACCCTGGTCGGCACCGGTCTGCTCACCAGCCGCCTGGTGGAGGCCGCCGACCTGCTCGCGGCCGACGGCGTGCGCGCCGGCGTGCTGCACCTGGGCTCCGTCCAGCCGATCGACGCGGAGGCGATCGGCCGGGCCGCCGCCAGGACCGGCAGGCTCGTGGTGGCCGAGGACCACGTCCTCAACGGCGGTCTCGGCGGCGCGGTCGCCGAGACCGTGGTGCGCACCCACCCGGTGCCGGTGCTCCAGATCGGCGTGCCGAACGAGTACGCGCCGATCGGCCCGGCCGAGTTCCTGTACGAGCACTTCGGCCTGACCCCCCAGGGCATCGCCAAGCGGGTAAGGGAGTGGCTGGCATGACGGTGCGCGTGGCCGACTACGTGGCCTCCTACCTGCATGCCCTCGGCGTCCGCACCTGCTACAGCCTCTCCGGGACCGGCTCGATCCACCTCGACCAGGCCTTCGCCCAGCAGCCCGGTCTGGTGAGCATCTGCGCCCGGCACGAGACGGCGGCCGCGCTGATGGCGACCGGCGCGGCGAAGCTGACCGGCAGCCTCGGGGTGGCCCTGGTGACCAGCGGCCCCGGCGCGGTGAACGCGCTGGCCGGGCTGGTCGACGCCTACGCCGACGGCGTCCCGGTGCTGGTCGTCTCCGGTCAGGTCGAGACCCGGCACATGGACGACGGCGCCCGCTCGTTCGGCGTCCAGGGCTTCGGCGTGGTGAACAGCGCCCGCAGCATGACCAAGTACTCCGCCGTGGTGGAGCGCGCCGCCGACATCAAGGTGCACCTGGACGAGGCGGTCCGGCACGCCCTGGAGGGCCGCCCCGGCCCGGTCTGGCTGGACATCCCGCTCGACGTGCAGGCCGCGGCGATCGACCCGGACACCCTGCAGAGCGCCCTCCCCTCGACCGGGGAGCCGCGCGGGGCCGGGGCCCGGCAGACCGCCCGGCAGCTGATGACCATGCTGCGCTCCGCCGAGCGGCCGCTGATCGTGGCGGGGCAGGGCATCCGCCAGGCCGACGCGGTGAAGCCGTTCCGCGAGCTGGTCGAGCGGCTGGGGGTCCCGGTGGTGACCTCCCGGCTGGGCACCGACCTGCTGCCGTACGACTCGCCGTACTGCTTCGGGCAGGGCGGCATCCGCGGGCGGCTCTACCCCGGGCTGATCATGGGCCGCTCGGACCTGGTGATCTCGCTCGGCTCCAGCCTGTCCACCGCCTTCGTCGGTGAGGACGCCGATGCCTTCGACCCGGACGCCACCGTCGTCGCGGTCGACATCGACCCCTCGCAGCTGACCAAGAAGGGCGTCCGGGTGGACTTCCCGGTCTGCATGGACGTCGGCCGGCTGGTGGAGGCCCTCCAGGCGGAGGCCGCATCGGCGGTCGTCCCCGGCGCCCACCGGGACTGGCTGGCCGACTGCACCCGGCTCAAGCAGGCCCACCCGACGGTCGGCGAGAGCCGGCCGGGCGCGCCCATCAACTCCTACCGGTTCGTCGACCGGCTGGAGGCCCAGACCGGTCCTGACCACGTGTTCGTGGTGGACACCGGCAGCGCCTACTACGTGACCGGCCAGACCCTGGAGTTCACCGCCTCCCAGCGGGAGATCACCTCGGCGGCGTTCCTGAACATGGGCGCGGCGGTCCCGATGGCGGTCGGCGCGGCCTTCGCGCAGCCCGACGCCCAGGTGCTGGTGATCGTCGGCGACGGCGCGATCGAGCTGAACATCCAGGAGCTGGCGACCATCAGCCAGTACGGGCTGGCCATCAAGGTGTTCGTCCTCAACAACGGCGGCTACGCCTCCATCCGCGAGTCGCAGGCCGCGCTGTGCGAGGGCCCGGAGCTGCCGGAGCCCGAGACGCTGGACTTCCGGGCGGTCGCCACCGCGTTCCGGCTCCCCTACCGCACGCTGGCCCGGGTCGACACGCTCGACGGCGACATCGCCGCGGTGCTGGCCGAGCCCGGACCCGCACTGGTCGAGGTCGTCTGCGACCCCGACCAGCAGCTGCTGCGCCCGCTGCGGGCCGACGGCGGAGTCCGCGCCCATGACGGGGCGTCGGTCGTCCGGCTCGCCCCGGAGAGGGAGTTGAACCATGCGTGAGTCACTGCAGGCCTCCTGGAACCACCGCCACCGGCTGGGCCAGACCCGGGAGGACGCCGAGCGGGGGGTGTTCAACCCGCACCACAGCACCCTGCCGCTGAAGCTGCACGGCCCGCTGGACCTCGACGCGCTGAACCGCGCCTGGCACGCCATGCAGCGGCGCCACCCGGTGCTGCTGAGCGGGTTCGACACCGATGCGGCCCTGTGGCACGTCGGATCGGCGGAGCCGCAGGACGTGGTGCGGCTGGCGGCCGGCGCGAGCGAGGAGGACGACCTGGCGGCGGTCCACGCGGCCGTGATCGAACCGTTCGACCTGGACCACGGTCCGGTGTCCCGGCTGGTGGTGCTCCCCCGTTCGCCGGAGGAGACCTACTTCGCCATGGTCACCGAGCACCTGGTCAGCGACGGCTGGTCGCTGAACGTCCTGATCCGGGACTTGGCCGCGCTCTACGGGCGGGAGTCCGGCGCCCGGGTACCGGAGCTGCCGGCGATCGAGCTGCCGTTCCAGGAGTTCGTGCGGCGGCAGAACCTCGCCGTCGAGTCGGCGGCCGGCCAGGCCGCGCTCACCCGGGTGGCCGCCCGGCTGGAGGGCATCGGCGCGATCCCGGCCATGCCGATCGACGGGTTCACCGGCGCCTCGAACATCCGCTACGAGCAGTACGGGGAGTTCACCCGGCGACTGCCGCAGCAGCTCTGCCGCGACCTGGGCGCGGCGGCCCGCCCGCTGCGGATGACCGGGCTGAACCTCATGCACGCCGCGCTCCACCAGGCGCTGTTCCGGCTCTCCGGCCGGCCCACGGTCGCCACCACGCTCTCCACCGCCAACCGGGAGCTGCCCGGCCTGAACCACACCGCCGGCTGGTTCGCCAGCAAGACGGTGCTGGCCAGCGAGCCCGGCCGGTTCCCCGAGGCGCTCGACTACCTGCACCACTTCCGCGAGCGGGTCCTGCTCACCCTGGACGACAGCGACCTGCCGTGGCCGGCGCTGATCGACCGGATGGACCCGGAGGCGGTGGGCCGGCAGGCCAAGGTCCCGTACGTCACCTTCAACGCCCGCCCGATCGGCATGCGCCGGACGGTCGGCGAGATCGCCATCCCGGGCGTCCGGACCGCACCGCTGCGGGTCTCGGTGGGCTGGCACGACGCCGCCATCGCCACCTTCTGGGACGAGGACGAGGACGGGATCACCGTGTCGGTCATGTTCAAGACCGACTGGTACGCCGCCGCCGACGTGCTGGCGCTGTGGAACACCGTCGACACCCTGCTGCACCGGTGGGCCGCGGAGCTGCGCCCGTGACCGACGACCCCGGCCCCGCCCGCCCACCGCTGACGAAAGGCACTGGCATGCACATCGCGACCATCCGCGAATCGACCATGAAGACCGAACAGGAGCGGGACTGGTCCCCGCTCACCGACGAGCAGTTCGAGAGCTACGAGCAGAACGGGTACCTGCACCTCAAGGGCCTGTTCACCCCCGAGGAGGTGCAGCGCGGCCTCGCCGTCATCGACGAGGTGGTCGGCCAGGGCGCGCCCACCATCGAGAACCACGCCAGCTTCACCGACCGCAGCCACACCGTCCGGGTGCGCGACGCGGTGACCCGCACGGCCGGCATGGACTACTTCCTCGACCACCCCAAGCTGGTCGGCCCGCTGATGACCCTGCTGACCAACAGCGTGCAGATCCTGGGCACCGAGATATTCGTCCGCTCGCTCCAGGACGAGGCGCTGGAGTACTGGCACACCGACGGCGGCGAGTACCTCCAGCGGGTCCGGCTCGCCCACGGCAGCCCCAGCCTCCAGATCAAGGCGCAGATCTTCTTCACCGACGTCACCCGGTCCGACAGCGGCAACTTCCTGCTCGTTCCCGGCAGCCACCGCCGGGTGCCGACCGACCAGACCGCGCTCTGCTACATCGAGGAGCTGGACGAGCCGCTGCGCCGCGGCGAGCTCCCCGGGGAGGCCGTCGAGGTCAAGGCGGCCCCCGGCGACGTGCTGCTGTTCCCGTACTCGCTGTGGCACGCCGTGGCGCCCAACAAGACCCAGGAGCGCAAGACCTTCATCCTGCGCTACGGGCACCTGTGGCACCGCCCGCACGACTACCTCCAGCAGCCCGCCGAGGTGCTGGAGCGGATGTCGCCGCGCCTGCGGCGGATGTTCGGCGACTTCGGCCCCAAGGTCCACCCCACGGACTACTACAAGCCCGTCGACCAGGGCGACGTGATGGCGGTCGGTGGCAACCATGGCGGGGAGTGAACTGCCGGCGGACGTCGGCTCGCTGCCCGAGCTGTTCGCCCGGGTGGCCGGTGACCGCGGGGACGCGCCCGCGGTCGCCGGCGGCGGCCACGAGGTCGGCTACGCCGAGCTCGACCGCTCGGCCGAGGCCGTCGCCGCGCTGCTCGGCGCGGCCGGCATCGGCCGCGGCGACCTGGTGGGGGTGCTGCTGGAGCGCTCCCACCAGGCGCCGGCCTGGATCCTCGGGGTGCTGAAGGCCGGGGCGGCCTACGTACCGCTCGACCCCTCCTACCCGCCGGAGCGGCTCGCCTACCTGGCCGAGGACGCCGGCCTCGCGGCCCTGGTCGCCGCCCCCGAGCGGGCGGCGGCCTGCGGGCTGGACTCGCTCCCGGTGATCGACCCGGCCGCCACGCCGCCCGCCCCGGCCGCGGCGGCGGCACCGCCTGGACCGGACGACCCGGCCTACGTGATCTACACCTCCGGCTCCACCGGCCTGCCCAAGGGCTGCGTGGTCACCCACGGCAACGTGCTCGCGCTGCTGCGGGCCACCCTGCCGCTGTTCGACGTCGACGCGGACGACCGCTGGACCTTGTTCCACTCGGCCGCGTTCGACTTCTCGGTCTGGGAGCTCTGGGGTGCCTGGGCGTGCGGCGGGACCGCGGTCGTGGTCCCCGCCGAAACCGCCCAGGCGCCCGAGGAGTTCCTGCGGCTGCTGCGCGACGAGCGCGTCACGGTGCTCAACCAGGTGCCCTCCGCGTTCCGCTACCTGGCCCGGGAGTACGCCGACTCCGGCGCCCCGGCGCTGCCGCTGCGGTACGTGGTCTTCGGCGGCGAGAGCGTCGACCTCGACGTGGTGCGGGCGTTCCTCGCCGCCGTACCCGAGTCCGCGCCCGAGATGGTCAACATGTACGGCATCACCGAGATCACCGTGCACGCCACGTACCTGCGGCTCACGCCCGAGGATCTGGCCGGGGAGGTCCGGTCGCCGATCGGCCGCCCGCTGCCGCACCTGTCCGTCGAACTGCGCGACGAGGAGCTGCGGCCGGTCGAGGACGGTGCGGTCGGCGAGATGTGGGTGGCGGGCGCGGGGGTCGCCACCGGCTATCTGAACCGGCCCGAGCTCAGCGCCGACCGGTTCCGCACGCTCGACGGCCGCCGGCTGTACCGCACCGGCGACCTGGCCCGCCGGCTGCCCGACGGGCAGCTCGCCTACCTCGGCCGCAACGACCAGCAGGTCAAGCTGCGCGGCCACCGGGTCGAGCTCGGCGAGGTGGAGGCCGGCCTGCGGACCGCCGAGCAGGTCTCGGACGCGGCCGCACTGGTCACCCGGGACAGCGCCGGCAACGACCTGCTGACCGCTCTGGTGGTACCGGCCGTTCCCGGCACCCTCGATGTCGCCGCGCTGCGGCGGCACGCCCGCACGACCATGCCGGGACAGCTGGTGCCCAACCGGTTCCACCGGGTGGACGCGCTCCCGCTGACCTCCTCCGGGAAGCTGGACCGGCGCGCGCTGGCCGAGCTCGCCGCCGAGGCCGCCGCTCCGCGCCCCCGGATCCTGGTGGTCGACCCGATCCACCAGGGGGCGCTGGAGGAGCTCCAGCGCCGGCACGACGTGACCGTCGCGCTGCGCCCGCCCGCCGAGGAGCTTCTCCGGCTGGTGCGCGACAAGGAGGTGGTCGTGCTGCGCAGCGGGGTGCGGCTGGACGCCGGGGTGATCGCCGCGGCGAACCGGCTCAAGGTGATCGCCCGGGCCGGCTCCGGTGTCGACAACATCGACCTGGCGGCGGCCAGGGCGGCCGGCGTGACCACCTTCAACATCCCCGCGGTGTCCGCCCCGGCGGTCGCGGAGCTGGCGCTCGGGCTGATGCTCACGGTCGGGCGGCACATCGCGCTGGCCGACCGCCAGGTCCGGCAGGGCATCTGGAACAAGTCCGCGCTGTCCGGCGCGGAGCTGGCCGGCAAGACCCTCGGCCTGGTCGGTCTCGGCCGGATCGGCTCGCGGATCGCGGCGCTGGGCCGGGCTCTGGGCATGCGGGTCCTGGTCGACGTCGACCGGGCCACCGAGGAGCGGCGGCGGGAGCTGGAACTGCACGGCTACGAGCTGGTCGCCCTGGACCAGCTGCTGCCGGCCGCCGACGTGGTGTGCCTGGCGGTGCCGCTGACCGAGCAGACGCACCACCTGATCGACGCCGCCGCCCTGGCCGTGATGAAGCCGACCAGCCTCCTGGTCAACGTCTCCCGGGGTCTGGTGGTCGACGAGGACGCGCTCTACGAGGCGCTCGCGGGCGGCGGAATCGCCGGCGCGGGCCTGGACGTGGTCGCCCGCGAGGGGCAGCCGAACCGGCTGAGCGAGCTGGACAACGTAGTGATCACCCCGCACATCGGGGCGATGTCGGCGGACTCACAGGCCCGGATCGGACGGATCCTGGTCGACTCGGTGAACGCCGCCCTGGCCGGCCGGGAGGTCGCGAACACATGCTGATGAACAGCGCGGTGCTGGCCGACTACGGCCGCATCGAGCCCCGGCGCACCCCCCTTCCGGCGGTCGCCGAGGGCGAGCTCCTGGTCCGGGTGCTGGCCACCGGGATCTGCGGCTCGGACCTGGCGACCTTCCGCGGCGCCCACCCGTACAAGACCGCGCCGACCGTGCTCGGCCACGAGCTGTGCGGGACGGTCGAACGGGCGGCCGGCGGGTTCGCGGCCGGGGACTTGGTGTGCGCCGCGGCCTACTCGCACTGCGGGAGCTGCGCGATGTGCCGCCAGGGGCGCACCAACCTCTGCGGTGCCAAGCGCAACCTGTGCCACCTCGGGTGGGACGGCTCCTTCGCGGAGTACGTGACGCTCCGGCCGAACATGGCCTTCCGGCTGCCCGCGGGCACCGATCCGGTGCTCGGGGCGCTGGTGGAGCCGCTGTCGATCGCCGTCCACGCGGTCAACCTGGCCGGCCCCGCGCAGGGCCGGACGCTGCGCGTCATCGGCGCGGGGAACATCGGTCTCGGCTGCCTGATCGCGGCCCGCCGGCTCGGGTACGGCCGGGTGGTCTGCTCCGACCTCGGACCGGAGAAGGGCCGCCGGGCCGCCGCGCTGGGTGCGGACGGCTACCTGGACGTGCTGGCCGACGGCGGCGGGGCGGCCGCCACGGCGCCCGAGGCCGACGTGGTGATGGTCGCCTCGAGCCATCCGGGCGCGGTCGACGAGGCGGTGCAGGCGGTCCGGCCCGGCGGCACCGTGGTGGTGGTGAGCTTCTTCGACCGTCCGCCCGCGGTGGCGGTCAACGCCCTGGTGGGCAAGGAGGTTCAGGTGGTCGGCTCCTCGCTGTCCACCGCCGAGGACTTCCGCACCGTGATCTCCTGGCTGGCCGAGGGCACGATCGACCCGATGCCCATGGTCACCCACCGTTTCGAACTGTCCGACGCCGACGCCGCCATGCGCCTGATGGCCGCGGGCGAACCGGCCACCGGCAAGATCATCATTACTCCGCGAGGTGACGCATGACTCTCCACATCGGAATCGTCGGGGGCACCGGCCACGCAGGGGGCGAGCTGTGCCGGCTCCTGCTGAACCACCCCGCCGTCGACACCATCGTCCCGACCGCCCGCAACGGCGAGGAGCTCGAACGGGTCCACCCGAACCTGCTCGGCAGCGGGCTGCGGTTCGTGACGGTGGAGCAGCTCCAGGAGCGCGCCGACGAGCTCGACGTGGTGTTCTTCTGCACCCCGTCCGGTGAGGCGATGCGGTCGGCGCCGTTCTTCCTGGAGCGCGGCGTGAAGGTGGTCGACGTCAGCGCCGACTTCCGGTTCGGCGACCCCGAGCGGTACGCGGCGGTGTACGGCGAGCCGCACGCCAGCCCGCAGCTGCTGCCCGAGGCAGTGTACGGGATCACCGAGCTGCACCGCGAACAGGTCGCCACCGCACGGCTGGTGGCCAACCCGGGCTGCTACGCGATCACCGCGGTGCTCGGACTCGCGCCCCTGCTGGCCTCCGGGCTGGCGGACCTGGACACCGCGATCCACCTCGCGGCGGTCAACGGCACCTCCGGCGCGGGCAGCAAGCCGGTCACCGAGGTGATGCACGCGGAGGCGTTCGGCTCCATGCTGCCGTACAGCCTGGAGGGGCACCGGCACGGCCCTGAGCTGGAGACCCACCTGGCGCCGCTGGCCGGGCGCGAGCTGTGCGTCGACATGACCACCGCCCACGGCAACTTCGTCCGCGGCATCTACGTCCAGGCCAGCGTGGCGGTGCGGGCCGAGGCCCGGGCCGAGGTCGACCGGTCGCGACTGCTGGACCTCTACGAACGCCACTACGCCGGTGAGCACTTCGTCCGGGTCAACTCCTTCGCCAAGAAGGGCAAGCTCAACTCCAAGGAGTACGGCGTCTATCCGAGCCTGAACGCGGTGGTCGGTTCCAACTTCTGCCACCTCGGGGTGGACTACGACCCGGTCCGGGGCTTCGTCAAGGTGGTGGCGGTGAGCGACAACCTGGTGAAGGGGGCGGCCGGTTCGGCGATCCAGAACATGAACGTGATGTTCGGGCTGGACGAGCGGGCCGGCCTGGGCCACTACGGGCTGTGAGAGCGATGCGGCTGCTCTCCGAGCACCGGCCCGCGCCCGGCGAGCGCTGGATCTACTCGGCCGGGTTCAACGTCGGTCCGGCGCTGGCCGACACCGGCCGGATCGACACCGAACTGGCCGACCTGCGGCGGCTGTCCGCCGCCGGGGCCCGGGTCGCGCTGCTCAGCCACCAGGGCAGCGCCAAGGACGGCACCGCCCGCCACCTCGAGTACATCGCCGAGTACCTCGGCCGTCGGCTCGGGCAGCGGGTCCGCTACCTGCCGGAGAACGCCTCGGCCTGGGCGCGGGCCCGGTCCGAGGGCCTCCAGGACGGCGAGATCGCCCTGTTCGGGAACACCCGGCTGAACCCGGGCGAGGAGCGCGAGGACGGCGAACTGTCCTGTGCGCTCGCCGGGTTGGGCGACCGGGTGGCCGTCGGCGGCTTCTCCAAGGCGCACCGGCGGCACGCGTCCAACACCGGCCTGCTCAACCACCTGCCCGGCTACGCGACCGACAGCCTGGTCGAGGAGGCTGCTGCGCTCGACCCCTGGGCGGCCGGGGCGGGCGGGGCCGGCGGATATTCGGCGGCGGTGCTCGGCGGGGTGAAACCGGAGAAGACCCTCATCGGTCTCGCCAGTCTCAGCCGCAGCTACGACCTGGTGGTCCCGGGCGGGGTGGTGCTCAACACCCTGCTCGCGGCGGCCGGCCACCGGATCGGCCGGTCCGAGCTGGGCAGCGCACCCGAGCGGTGCGCCGAGGTCGCCCGCGCCGTACTGGCGCAGGACGGCGGCGCCAGGATCCACCTCCCGAGCACCCTCGTGGTGGCAGGACCGGACGGCACCCTGCGGCGGGTGACGGTCGAGCAGGGTGTCCCCGACGACTGCGCGGTGGTCGACTTCGAGGTCGAGTCCTGGGCGCTCGACCTGCTCCGCCGCGCCGACCGCGCGGTGGTCGCGGGCACCCCGGGACGCTACACGGAGGGCAACCGCCACGCCGCCGCAGCCATCCTGCGGGCCCGCTCGGGCCGCGAGGCGGGCACCCTCCTGCTGGGCGGGGACACCGTGGCCGAACTGCCCTGGGACGGGCCGAGGTCCACCGGCGGCGGTTCGGCACTCCAGTACCTGGCCGAGGGCACCTGCGCGGTGTTCGAGGCCCTGAAGGACAACGAGCGGCGAGGAGCCGGACACCATGACCTCTGACCCGACCACAGGACCGGACGTCGGCACCGACCTCGACCTCCCGGTCGCCACCCGGGTGGTCTTCGGCCGAGGCACCCTCGACCGGCTCGGCAGCCTGGCCGCGCCGCTGGGCGGGCACGCCCTGCTGGTCTGCGGACGCTCCGCGATGCGGCGCCACGGCTACCTCGACCGGGCGGTGGCCGCGCTGACGGCGGCGGGCGTCGCGGTCACGGTCTTCGACCGGGCCAGCGCCAACCCCCGGTCCGACGAGATCGACGAGGCGGTGGCGCTGGCCCGGTCGAACTCCTGCGACCTGGTGGTCGGCCTGGGCGGCGGCAGCGCCATCGACGCGGCGAAGGCCGTCGCGGTGACCGCCGGCGCCGACACCGTGCGCGACCTGATCGGGCTGACGCTGCCGGCCTCCGACGCCGCCCTGCCGATCGTCGCCGTGCCGACGACCGCGGGCAGCGGTTCCGAGGTCACCAAGGGGGCGATCGTCACCGACGTGGTCCGCAACTTCAAGTCCGGGATCCGCGGCGACGACGTGGCACCCCGGATCGCCGTCGTCGATCCCGACCTCACCGAGCCGCTGCCGACCGCGCTCGCGGTGGAGAGCGGGTTCGACGCCCTGGCGCACGCCGTCGAGGGAGCCGTCGCAGTCCGCGCGACCGAGCAGAGCCGGGCGTACTCCCGCCGCGCCCTCACCCTGATCCGGGACAGCTTCCCGCGTGTCGCGAGCGGGACGGCCGATCCGCAGGTACGCGAGGACATGGCCCTGGCGGCCCTGCTCGGCGGGGTCAACGTGGCAACGGTCAGCACCTGCCTGCCCCACCGCCTCCAGCAGGCCATGGGCGCGGTGCCGCGGATCGAGGTCTCCCACGGCCAGGGCCTGGCCCTGCTGTACCCCGCCTGGCTGCGCAGCGCCTACCCCCACGCCCAGGACGCGTTCGACGCGGTCGCCGACGCGCTCGGCCACCGGGACGCCGGACAGGCCGTCCAAGCGGTCATCGAGACGGGCGGCCTCGGCGGCACCCTCGCCGACCGGGGCTTCACCGGCCGGGACATCGACACCTTCGTGGCGGGCATCAGCGGGAACCTCGACAACGACCCGCACCCGGCCGTCGACACCGACCTCGCCAGGAGCCTCTACCGGGACTCCCTCGGGTAGGACGCTCCCCCTGCCACCCCGCCCCCCTCGGGCCCCTCGCCTCCTCCTACCGCCCCGCCTCCCTACTCCAGCGGATCGGCAGGTGTTTGAGCCCGTTCTGGAAGTTGGAGACCAGTCGCGGCAGCGGCCCACCGACGGCAACCTCCAGCCCGGGCAGCTTGTCGACGACCTGACGGATCATCACTCCCATCTGCACTCTGGCGAGTTGCGCCCCCAGGCAGAAGTGCGGACCGTCGCCGAAGCCGAGGTGGTCATTGGGTGTGCGCGTGATGTCGAAGCGGTCCGGATCCGGGAAGACGGCCTCGTCGCGGTTGGCGGAGGCATGGTGGACCACCACCTTGTCGCCGCGCCGGATCCGCCGCCCGGCCAGCTCCACATCCCGGGTGGCGGTGCGCCGGAAGTCCAGCACGGGCGGCCAGAACCGGAGCATCTCCTCGACCGCCGAGGCGGTGAGCTCCGGCCGGCCGCACAGCAGTCGGTACTGGTCGGGGTGGGCGAGGAGGGCGGCCAGGCCGCCGGGCAGGCCGTTGCGCAGCGTCTCGTTCCCGGCCACCGCGAAGAGGAAGAACATCGTCTCGAACTCCTCGACGCTCAGCCCGCCCTCTCTCATCCGGGCCAACACGCTGCCGGGGGTGGGCTGTTCGGCCAGCGCATGGGCATAGGCGAACATATCGGCGAGCGCGGCCCGCGAGCGCGGGTTGACCGGTCGGCCGTCCGGGGCGGTCAGGGTGGCGGGGCGGTGGGCGAGCGCCGCACGTCCCGCCTCGGACAGCCGGCCGGGGTCGGCGGTGCTGGAGCGGGCGTACTCGGTGTCCTGGTAGCCGATCACCCGGTTCGCCCAGTCCACCAGCAACTGCCGGTCCTGCTCGGGAACGCCCATCATCCGGGCCAGCGTCCACACCGGCAGGTCGGCCGCCAGCTGCACGAAGTCCGCCTCACCCAACGGCCTTACGGCGTGGACCAGTTCCCCGGCCCGACGCTCGATGGCGGCGGTCAGCTCTCGGATGGCGCGCGGAGTGAAGGCCCCGGCGACGATCCGGCGCAGCCGGGAGTGGTCGGGCGGGTCCTGGTTGAGCATCATCGTCCGGGCGAAGTCCAGGTCCGCCGCGGAGTCGGGGTCGCGGATCTGGGTCGCTCCCAGGTGCGAGGAGAACAGCTCCGGGGTGCGCAGCACGTACTTGACGTCGGCGTGCCGCAGCACGGCCCAGTAGCCGGGCCCGGCGGGCCAGTTGCCGACCGGCGGCTCCTCGACCCAGCAGACCGGCGCGGTGGCGCGCAGCTCCCGGAAGAGCCCGTACGGCACCCCCTCGGCATAGGTCTCGGGAAGGAAGAGCCGGTTCACCCGCGCCTGATCGAGGATCACAACGACCGACCGTACGACAGCGCCGCGCCGGACGCCAGGAGCACGCGGAACAGGTGCCCGATCACACGGACACCCGCACCGCGCCGGTCGGACCTTCTCGGTGCGGACGGCCGCGACGAACTGGGCCACCCGGCCCTCTCGGCCGTGGCCTGCAGCACCCGCGTGGGCGATCGGCCCTTCGGTCCGGCTCCGACGCGTGCACGACGAGCCTCCGGAGAACGAGTCCTGGGCGGCGAGCAGGGGTGATAATCCGCGGATGGAGTGCCTCTTCTGTGCGGTGGTGGCCGGAGAAGCCGCGACGTATCTGGTGATGGAGGACGAGGGGGCGGTTGCCTTTCTGGATCACCGCCCGTTGTTCCCAGGGCATGTGCTGGTGGTGCCTCGTCCGCATGTGGCGACACTGACGGACCTCGCGGCGGCGGAGGTGGGCCCGTTCTTCCTGAGCGTGCAGCGGATGACCGCGGCGGTGGAGCGGGGTATGGCGGCGGCGGGCAGCCTGGTGCTGGCCAACAACCGGATCAGCCAGTCGGTGCCGCATCTTCACGTCCATGTGATCCCGCGCAACCCCGGGGATGGGCTGCGCGGCTTCCTCTGGCCGCGTACCAGGTACCGGGACGAAGGAGAGGCAGCCGGGATCGCGGCCAGGATCAGGTCCGCGTTGACGTGAAATCCCTTGCGTGACACGGGTTGTGGTGCCAGGACAGTCGGATCGGTGGTCGACGCGTGGAAAGCGGCGGGCGCACCAACGGTCTGCTGGGCCATGACCGTGGGCAACTCATCCCAGGCCCAGCGAGCCCGCGCCACGGCTCAGGGCGACGGCGCGGGCCCGGTGGTCCGCCCGGTCGTAGCGGCTGCGGCGATCGGGGGCGCGGTTCGGGCCGGCGAGTGCGGCGTGGAGGTCGAGGGTGCGGATCCGCGGGGTCAGCTCGATGAGGGTGGAGGTGCAGGCCCCCTGACCTCGACGGTGTTCAGCCGGTCCGCGTCCGCCCTGCTCCGGGCCGATCCGGTATGCCTCAGCTCGGCCGCGTCAAGGGCGTCCAGGGTCCGCAGCACGCCGGCCTCTCCCTGTTCCAGCGTGCGGCTGGACGCCGTCGAGCAGCTGCGGAATCCCACCTCCCGTGAGGCCGTTCGGCAGTAGTCGCAGCATCCCGGGACCTCGTCGGCTCCGCCAGAGCGCCGGCTCGACCGATGAGGTCGACGCCAGTACCCTCGCGCAGCGCCTCTTACCAGGGCGGATGAGGTTGTCGGCAAGGGCGAGGCCGTCCCACGGGCCGGCCGCCCACGGTGGCGGTCACCCGGTCAAAGCCGCCCACGAACCACCTCTTCCGCCCGAAACTGCTGCGGCTGAGTGACAAGGGTACGGCTCCCCGAGGATGTTCACGATATGACGAGTTGACTCCTCTTAACTTCTCCTGAGATTCGGATGCGTCACCCACCAGGTGGCCGCCTGCGTTCGCCGCCCATGGAGGTCATCGGATGAATCTTCGTCGCAGGGTTGCAGCGTCGCTGGCGGGTGCGGTGGTCGCCCTTACGTCTCCGTCGGCAGGCGTCGCTGCGCAGGCGTCTGCACGGCACGCCTCCGGCTCCCCGTGGCTCCAGGACGGGGACGGGGACAGGGACAGGGACCACCATCACCACAATCCCTGGCGCGACTGCCACAGTCCCCTCCGTGTCGTACTCATCGACCAACAGTTCAGGGTGATCCTGAAAAACGGCCGGCGTGGGCCGGAGGCCATCCTCCTCCAGAGGGACCCGTCATCCCCGTCCTCGTCGCCGGCGGAACCATGGAGTGGCTTTACTGTTTCAACGTATTTGGACGTGAATTATCCCACCCAGACCAGCAACCAGTACGAGTGGAAGATTCGTGACTTCTTCAGGGAGCACCCGCTCTTCGTGGTGAAGGCATTCGACAGTCACGAACGGGCGTTCCCCTTCCCGGCTGCCCACTGCATCGACGACGAAGACGACGGTGGCCGTGGTAACCGTGCTCATCCGGATGGTGATGGTGAAGCTGCCGAAGGGAGAGGCGCGTCCGGCTCCCCGTCACCCCAGGGAGGGGACCAGCATCAAAACGGCAAGAGTGAGCCGGAGACGCCCGGCTCCGGAGGCACCATCCGCCCTCTTCCGCGCGATGCGGCGGCTTCCGGTAGGAGCGGCCGTCTTTTGAGCGCGAAGCACATCGGGATCGCGTCCGGCGGTTTGCTGATGGTTCTGGGAATGCTGGCTACGGCATGGCTTCGCCGACGTCGTTCTGCCACGCGGTCCTCGGCCGGAAGAGGAACCGGCAGCACCTTCGGTCCCTGACATCACGTCGCAGCAGGAGCCTGATGAGCCGCCGCCCCAGCCGTACCGACAACGAACGGCCGGCCTCCGGGGAGGCGGCCGGGTCGGCCACGCCGGGACGGTCCCGCAGCCATGCGGCTCCCCTCCAACGACCCGCTTGGCCGTCGGTCAGGCGAAGCCGTAGTCCTCCGTAGTCGGACCTGCAGGTCGGAGAAGACCCGCTGTGCCCGGTCGCCCCGATGAGTCATCCCGGCGCTGCAGGGGAGTTTCGAGAGTTCGGCGTCGGCGTTTCTCGTAGTGGATCAGTCTGCCTGGCTATCACGGTCGGGTACCGACCGGCCGACCCCGGTGCGGAGATCGGGGCCGAGACGAGCAGGTCTCTCTTCCCTCGGCAGCACCTGCGGTTCGACCGCCATCGGCGGGCACGCATAGCCGCTGCTGCTGGTCGCCGGAGCCCCACCAGCAGGACTGGTCAGGAGGAACTGCTGCTTCCGGTGGAGGCCGACCCGGCCGAGAGGCTGAGCTCATCCGAGAGGCTGGGCTCGTCCGAAGGGCTGGGCTCGTCCGAAGGGCTGGGCTCGTCCGAAGGGCTGGGTGTGGCCGAAGGGCTGGGTGTGGCCGAGGAGCTCGGGCGGGGGTCGTGGCGGCAGATCAAGTCGGGGCTTTTGAATCCAAAGCTCAGGCCCCAATCCTTGTCGCAGCCGCCCCAGTACGTTCCCACCCAGCCGCAGTAGGGACCGCCGTAGCTGTGACAGGGGGGCGCTGACCCCTGCGGACCCGGATTCGTGAAGGGGAGCTGTGGTGATTCGGCTTCGATCCGCGAGGCGCCGGCGGCGCTGACCATGCGGACCTGCGTGGCATCGGAACCCTGGGACATCCAATCCGCAAAGAAGAGGGGCAGGCCGAAGGCTGAGGCGGAAGCCGCCACCGTTGAAGCAACGAGAGCGCAGCGGGTGAGGCGCATGACTGTTCCTCTTGGCTTTGTGGTCCGGGGCAGGTGTGAATGAACTCTGTGCACGAGCGCCGCCACTGTGGGCGCCGGAATTTAACGTATGGTATGACGAACCCTCAGTAGTCGGCGAACCGTCAATCAGGCGGCCTTGCTCCGGTTTTTCACTCGAAAAGCCTCGCCTCGATCCACTGTCGATGTGACACCGAACTGCATTGAAGTGCCGCTCGTCTCTCCCGAGGTCCTCAGCGTCCGTCCGTCCCCGGCCCGGTGCGGAGGTCCCGGCGCTCACCGCACGCATGCAGCCCGCCCCTGGCCGCCCAGGGCAGCCCGGCTCTGTTCCGGGCCCTCACCGTCATGACCGCCTACCACACGCCCGCTACCACCGCTGCCGCATCGCCACCGCCGGCCACCTGCCACCGGTCCGCACCCGCCCGAGCCGTCCGCCGGCCCTGCTCGACCTCCCGACCGGCGCGCCCCTGGGAGTCGGCGGCGTCGCCTTCCACGACACCCCCATCGACCTCGCGATCGGCGACGAACCCGTCCTCGGGCGGAGGACCGCGGACGTGCCGGTGGACGGACGGCGGGTCGTCGTCTCGGTGGGGTTGCGGCGCCCGGTGTGCCCGCGAACCTCAGACAGAGACACGCACACGGACGATTCATTCACGCGCGCGGCAGCGGAGTGCACGACGGGCCGGACCTCCGGGACGGCGCAACCCGGGCGCTCATGACTCGCCGTCGGACGGCATGCGGGTGAACACCGCGTGGTTCTCCGCCCCGCCCAGCCGCCGATCGGCGATAACGGGAGCAATCCGGGTCACCGCTACCCGCAGATTCAGCCGAGAGGACGACAGATGCCCCTGATCAACTACGGCGTGCTCGCCGCCAGAGCCGTCGAGAGCGTGCGCGAGGCAGCGAAGGTTTCGACGCCGCACTACCAGATCCACGTACGCGACGACGGCGGCACCGACTACCGGATCGCCGTGAACGTCAGGTCCCAGGACACGCCGCCGAACCTGCTGTACGTCGCCGTCGACGACTTCCACCACCCGCTGACGCAGCTGCTTCCTCCGGCCGGCAGCGGCTGGCACCCTGAGCCGTCCCGGCCCGGCACGGCCTGCCTCGACTTCATCCGCGGGAACCTCTTCGACCCGGCCACCATGCGCGTCCTCCCGCCCGACGCCCCCGGCCTCGACAACGACCTGGAGGACCTGCTCGACCACTACGTCCAGCGTGCCATCGCCGACCAGACCATCGGCCTCTACGTTTTCGGCCAGCGCTGGCCCACCGACGCCGGAGACAAGGTCTTCGACTTCCAGCCCGGAAACGGCGTCCACGACATCCACATGAACCAGGGCAACGACGCGGCGCACGCCAACGACGACGGGGTCCGGCAGGACGGCGGCCTGCTGCTGCACGTGGCCTCGGAGAACCGCTGGGTCGCGATCTTCCTGGCCTTCCAGTCCCAGTCCTGGCACACCGACGACACCACCGGCCATGCCCTCGCCCCCGCCCGGCCCACCGCCCCGCACCAGGAGCCGGTGCGGATCTCGGCCGCGCTGGTCAACCCGCTCGCCCCGGCGGCCGAGACGGTCACCCTGGTCAACACCTCGGCCGCGCCGATCAACCTCCAGGGCTGGCACCTCAGCGACCAGCAGAAGAACCTGCTGCCGCTGCCCGACACCGAACTCCAGCCCGGCGCCAGCACCACCCTCCAGGCCGCGAACGGCTTCCGACTGGGCGAGGACGGCGGCGTGATCTCCCTCCTCGACCCGGCCGGCCTCAAGGTGCACGGCGTCGCCTACACCAGGAAGCAGGCGTCCGCCCCGGGTCAGACCCTCACTTTCTGAGGGCCCGCCCCCGGCCTGGGAGGACTCCGTTGCGCATCACCGACGCCCAACACCGGGAACCGCACCGCAATCCGCCCGCACCGCGCCGGACTGCTGCGGGTGACCGTCCAGGCCAGCCAGCCCGGTCGGCCGTTCGAGCTCGCGGACCTGCGGGCCCTGCTCACCGCCGACGTCCTGGCGCGCACGGCCGAGCTCCAGGACCTTCAAGTGATCACCCGGCTCGCGCTTCCCGACGCCCCGGCCGAGCAGATCGAGGCCCTGCTGCGGGGAGACCGGCCAGCTCACCGAGCAGGGCCTCGCCGACGCCGGGGCAACTTTGGCGTCGGCATCCCGCAGCACGGCCCAGTAGCCGGGCCCGGCGGGCCAGTTGCCGACCGGCGGCTCCTCGACCCGGCAGACCGGCGCGGTGGCGCGCAGCTCCCGGAAGAGCCCGTACGGCAGACCCTCGACAGAGGTCCCGGGAAGGAAGAACCGGTTCACCCGCGCCTGGTCCAAGGTCACAGCCACCGACCGTGCGACAGCACGGCGCCGCACGCCGGAACCCGTCCGCCCGCCCGCCTCCGTCCCGGGAACCGCGTCCCGGGCCGGGGGCGGGCAGGACGGCACGGCGGCCCCAGTTCGGTCGGAGCCCTACACAGGCGCAAGTGCCGCGCAGTAGCCTCGCGGGACCCAATCACCGGGCTCCGCTGGAGGGTTGTCCATGCGCCGACACCTGCTCCCCCGCCTCCCCCACCTCCGCTCGCACCGTCTTCGAGTCGCGCTGCCGGCCGCCGCCCTGGCCATCGCCACGCTGTTCGGGGCCAGCGGACCGGCCGCCGCGGCAACCGGAGCAGCACCGCCGCGCTCAACAACTCCCAGCTACTACCTGGCACTTGGCGACTCGCTGGCGGCCGGCTACCAGTCACTGCCGGGCGGCGGCCACGTCACCGGCCGCGGCTACGCCCAGGACATCGCCCGCACCCTCGGCGCCCGGGCGTCCGCCTCGGGCCTGCCCTTCGACTTCACCGACCTCGGCTGCCCCGGCGAGACGACCGGGACGATGATCGACGGTGGCTGCCCGTACCCGCACCCCTACGCCGACTCGCAGCTCTCGGCCGCGGTGGACTTCCTGCGCCGGCATCACGGCGACCGGGTCCTGGTGACCCTGGACATCGGTGCCAACGACGTGGACGGCTGCCTCACCGGCGGCAAGGTCGACCTGCCCTGCGCACTGACCGGCGTCGGCACGGCCACCCGGGGCCTCGACACCGTCCTCGGCCGGCTCAGGGGCGCTGCGGGCCCGCACACCCGCGTACTCGGCATGAACCTCTACGACCCGTTCCTGGCAGTCTGGCTGACGGGCGGTCAGGGGCGCGCGCAGGCGGCGCTCTCGGTGGCGCTGGTGAACGTGCTGAACGCGGCGATCGGCGCCACCGACGCCGCCCACGGGGTGCCGACCGTCGACGTGGCGGGCGCCTTCGCCACCGACTCGTTCCTCCCACTGGTGCCGTGGAACGGGCAGCGACTGCCGCTGAACGTGGCGCGGGTCATGCAGTGGACCAACATGGCCCGGGGCGACATCCACGCCGACGACACGGGTTACCAGGCGATCGCGGACGCCTTCCTCGCCAGGATCTGACCACCCGCACGCGGATCGGTTGCCCGACCGCCCAGGCACCCGATCCGTACCGGTCATACCCTCGTCCCCGCTCCGCGTCGGTCAGACCTTCTCGCTGCAGACGGCCGCGACGAACTCGGCCACCCGCTCCTGCGGCAGTCCCCGGGCGATGTCGGCCTCACTGATCATGCCGACCAGTTTGTGCTCGGGGTGGTTGATCACCGGCAGGCGGCGGACCCGGTGCTCCTCCATCATCTCCAGCACCTGTTCGACGTCCTCGTCCGCCTCCACCACCAGGGGCCGTCCCAGGGCGAGTTGACCGGCGGTGGTGTGGGCCGGGTCCAGGCCGGCGGCGACGCATCGCAGGACGATGTCGCGGTCGGTGATGATGCCCAGCAGCTTCTGGTTCTCCCCGCAGATCGGCAGCGCGCCGACGTCGCGCTCCTTCATGATCCGGGCCGCCTCGGCGAGGGTCTCGTGCTCCCGGACGCATTCCGCACCGGCGTGCATGATGTCTTTTGCGGTGGTCATTGTCCGGCCTCCTGCCGTGAGTGCACAGCCCCGTTACTCCATCCTGGTCCGGGCCGTCCGGCGTCGCCACCGGGATCGGCGCCGTCCTTCGGCATCCGGTCGGACTGCTGCTCGCCATCCCCCGCGTCCGGAGCCGCGTCCGGAGCCACGACCGCGTCCGGCAGGGGCGACTGCGCGAGGACCTCGTCCAGCGACGGCAGTTCCAGCTGTTCCACCCCGCGCACCTCGGGCAGCGGCGCCGACGGCTCGGGCCCAGCGGCCGCCGTGCCGCCGCCCTTCTCCTCCCCGCCCCCTGCTGCGGTCCCGCCGCCACCGGTTCTGCTCGCGTTGTCCAGGAAACGCAGCAGCTCCACCGGGAAGGGCAGGACGAGAGTCGAGTTCTTCTCCGCCGCGACCTCCACCACCGTCTGCAACAGCCGCAGTTGCAGCGCGGCCGGTGCCCTGCTCATGATCGTGGCGGCCTCGGAGAGCCGGGCGGACGCCTGGTACTCGCCGTCCGCCGTGATGATCCGGGCCCGCCGCTCGCGCTCGGCCTCCGCCTGCCGGGACATCGAGCGCTTCATCGACTCGGGCAGGGCCACGTCCTTGATCTCCACCCGGTCGATCTCGATGCCCCAGCCCAGCGCCGGGCTGTCCAGCATCAGTTCCAGTCCCTGGTTGATCGGCTCGCGGTTGGCCAGCAGGTCGTCCAGCTCGCTCTTGCCGATGATCGAACGCAGCGAGGTCTGGGCCACCTGGGAGATCGCGAACTGGTAGTCCTGCACGTTGACCGCAGCCCGCACCGGGTCGACGACCCTGAAGTAGACGACGGCGTCCACCCGCACCGTGACGTTGTCCCGGGTGATGCCCTCCTGGGCCGGGATCGGCATGGTGACGATCTGCACGTTCACCTTGCTCATCCGATCCGCCACGGGCATCAGCACCGCCAGCCCCGGCTGCCTGATCTGCTCGCGCACCCGGCCGAACCGGAACACCACACCGCGCTGGAACTGCTGCACGACCCGGATACTGAGCCCCGCCCACACGCCCAACAGACCGGCCGCACCCAGAATCGCGTCAACAATGAGCATCGCCGTCACCTCGGCCACCCGACTCCGCACTAGCCCGTTCCACGCTACTCCGCCAAGGCCCCCCGCGATCACCGCAGTCCGCCCCAGGGCCCGTCTCTGCCGGGAGTCTGAAGACGGGCCCTAGGATTCGCCGCATGAGCGCCGCCGCACCCCCGCCGCCACCGCCGTCTCCCTGCCACCCGGCGGACACCGTGCGCAGCCTCGCCGAGCTGGACTCCGCGGTCACGCACTGCCGGGCCTGCCCGCGCCTGGTCAGCTGGCGCGAGGAGGCGGCGCGGACCAAACGCCGCTCGTACCAGGACTGGGACTACTGGGCCCGGCCGATCCCCGGCTTCGGCCCGCCCGACGCCGCACTCGTGCTGGTCGGTCTCGCCCCGGCCGCGCACGGCGCCAACCGGACCGGCCGGATCTTCACCGGCGATCCCTCCGGCGACCTGCTCTACGCGGCCCTCTACGACCTCGGGCTGGCCTCCCAGCCGACCGCCGTCAGCCGCGACGACGGCCTGGAACTGTACGGCGTCCGGATCACCGACCCGGTCCGCTGCGCACCGCCCGACAACAAGCCGTCCGTCACCGAGCGGGACACCTGCCGCCCGTGGCTGGAGCGCGAACTGGGCTATCTGCGGCCGACCGTACGGTCCGTGGTCGCACTCGGCGGCTTCGCCTGGCAGGCCCTGCTGCCCGCGCTGGCCGGCGCCGGGTGGGAGCTGCCCCGGCCACGCCCCGTGTTCGGGCACGGCGCACGGGTGCTGCTCCCGGCCGCCGACGGGGGCGCGCCGCTGGAACTCTTCGGCTGCTACCACGTCAGCCCCCGCAACACCAACACCGGCCGGCTGACCACGGCCATGCTGCGCCGACTGCTCGCCGACGCCGCCCACTCCGCCGGCCTCACCACCCTCCCGCACACCCCCTGAACAGCGGCGCGGATCACCGCGTACCTCCGCGCCCCCCGGCAGCCTGTCCCCTGCGGGGGCGAGTCCTACTCGAACCCCGGCGACTTGCGCGCCTTCCGCCAGACCTCAGGCAGCCGCTCCCGCGCCCGTTCGGCCACCGTCAGCTGACCGCCGTACAACACTCCGTAGCCGAACGCCCGCCCGACGTCGGCCCCGACGGCCAGTTCCCGCAGCGCGCTGCGCGCTACCACACTGTCCTGGTGCGCGCCGAGCAGCTCCTGCAGCGCCTTCATCCGCGCGGTGAAGCGCTCCCCCGGCTCGCCGGCCGTCTCCCCCGCGTACCTCGCCCACTTCGCGGCCTTCCGGGCCTCGTGCAGCGCCCGGTCGGTCTCCTCGCCGGACGTCGCCCGACGGGCGGCCTTGAGCCTGGCGGCGGTACGGCGCTGCTCCCGCCGGGCCAGCTCACCGAGCGCGGGCAGGTCGGCGGCGGACGGCGGCCGCTGCGCCAGCTCCCGCAGCTCGGCGAGCAGCGCCAGGTAGCGGGGACTGTCCAGGGCGGCCGTCACCGCAGGCCAGGCGGCGCGGTACCGTTCGCGCGACCAGGCGGCGAGCGCCTGCGCCAGCGCCTCGGGCTCGCACTCGGGCGGCAGTTCGCGCGCCTGGGCGACCAGCAGGTCACCGAGCACCTCGGTGTCCCTGGCCTGTCCGAGACAGCCTCCGAGCCAGCGCAGTTCACGCCCCGTCCCGGCGAGTGGAGCACCGTACGGGCGCAGCGCGGCGCGCAGCCGCCGACAGGCGACCCGCATCCGGTGGACGGCGTCCGGCGCGTCCGCCCGTACCTCCGGTCCCAGGCCGGCCAGCACCTCGGCCTGCTCGACGATCCGGGCGTGCAGCAGTGCCCCCGCCGCCGGAACTTCCTTCTGCGGCATACCGTCCGCCCTCTCCTGGGCTTCCAGGCTATGCCGCCGCCTCCCCGGCCGGACCCACGCCGCAGGCCCGTCGTTCGTACGGGTACGGGACGCGATCCAGCCGGTCCCCCCGGCCCGCCGTGCCAAGCCCCGCCGGGCCGAGCCCGGTTGACGGGCTCGGCCGGGCTCGACCGGGCTCGGCCGGGAGACACCGTCGAGGTGCTACGGCCGCAGCTGGATCGCCAGCGAGAGGGTGTAGCCGACGAGTGCCCCGAAGAAGGCCACGGCGGTGGCGTGCCGGGCGGTGAACGGCAGTGCGGCGAGCGACGGGTAGAGCAGTACGGCGATCGCGGCGGCACCGTCGGCGACGTACAGGCCGGTCGGCGGGACGACGGCGGTGGTGTGCGCCGCCCAGCCCGTGGCCACCAGGAATCCGGTGAGCAGCACGAAGCCGGAGAGCAGGCCCGCGCCGATGCTGGAGAGGGCCGGGTGCGGCGAGTCGTCCCCCGCGTCGGGGGACGGTGCGGGACGCAGGCGCTGGGCGACGGCGAGGCTGCCGAGCGCGACGGTGACGGCTACGGCAGCGCCGATGATCGGGACGGGGTTCAACTGCGGCTCCGGGTGACGGGGAACGAGTGGCCGATGGCCGCCAGTGCGGCCGGCAGCAGGATGGTGACGAGCACGACCGCCGCCCACACCACCGGGTCGAGACCCGGTGCGGCCGCCGGTGGCGTCGGCGGTGGCGGCACGGCCACTGCGGTGGTCACCACCGGGGCCGGGGTCGGCAGTGCGCTGTACGCGGGGGTCGGTTCCGGTGCGGGCGGCGCGGAGGGCTTCTGCGGGTGCGGGACGACCGCCGCCACGGACTTGGTGGGCGTCGGTGCGGGCGTGAACGTGGGCGAAGGGTGCGGCTGCGGGCTCGGCGGCGCGGACGGCACCGGCGGCAGCGGCACATCGGGCGGCGAGGGCGGGTCGGGTACCGGCGGCGTCGGTACCGGCGGCAGTGGGGGATGCGGAGGGTGCGGGGGATGCGGAGCTTCGGGCGGCGTCGGGGGCGTGGGCAGGGGCGGCGCCGGGACGTCGGGCGGGCAGCCGGGAGGATCGTCCATCGGCCGATTGTCCATCCGGCCGGAGCGGGGTGGCAGCGGATCACCCGTCCACCGCCCGGTGATCGCCCCGGCGGGTGACGACAGCCGGACTGGCTTGCGATTCAAGGCACTCGACATGGCAGAGATGTTCGATCGGACCCGGTCGAACCACGGCCCTCGGACCACGGCACCCGGCTGCCGCCGACCACTCCGCCGACCCGCTCCCCCCGCACCGCGCCCGCGGTGCCGCCAAGGTGCCCTCGTGCGCGGCGGCGGGGCCGTGTCATACTCCGAGCACCATGACTGACAGCCAGGCGACCAGGGCTCTGCGGGCAGCGGTGTTCACCGCGCTCGCCGTTCCGCTGTCCGCGCTCGGCCAAGTCGTGATCACCGGGCGGCCGTTGCCGCTGAGCCTGGTGGCCGTCGCGACGGCGGCCGTGTTCCTGGCCGCCCTGCCCGCCTGCGGCGGTCAGCGGCGCTTCCTGCACATCTCGGCGGTCCTGGTACCGATCGAACTGCTGCTGAACACCGCCTTCAACCTCGGCCAGGACGCCTGTGCCGCGCCCTCGCACGGCGTCGATCTGCTGGTCTGCGGCGGGAGTTCGGTCAAGGAGTCGTTCCTGACCGCGAGCGCCCCGGGCACGGCCCAGGCGCTGGTCCTGATGGTGCACCTGCTGCTCGCGTTCGCCGCCGCGCTCTGGCTGCGCCTGGGCGAGGCCGCGCTCCACGATCTGGCCGAGGCCAAACGCGCGCTCGGCGAGCTGCTCGCCGCCCCGCTGCGGGCTCTCCTGCTGCCCGCCCCGCTGCCGAACTGCCCGGCCTCCCTGACGCCGCCACCGACGGCCGAGGACTGCCTCCCCCGCCGCGCGGACGTGGTGCTCACCCCCGCGCCCCGGCGCGGACCGCCGGCCCCGGCGTTCGCGCTCGCCTGCTGACGACGTCCGCCGCCTCCGGGTCCTGCACGGCCCGGCGCGAGCCGACCTGACGATCCGTCGGCCCACCACCCCACCACTTCCCCGCCACCGGGTGGACCCCGCCCCGGCCCGCAGCACCGCCTCCGACGCACCCCCGCGCCCGCGCGGCCGCGTGCCGGTCCGGCCGTGTCGAACGCGCCGGGTCCGTGGTCCGCCCCTGCTCCAAGGAGTTGACCTTCACCATGAGCACCCCGCAGTCCCCCAAGCCCAGCCCCCGCGAGCGTCTGCGCGAGGCGCAGCTGCGCGAGGCCCGCAGCGCCGCCGTCCGCCGCCGGACCGTCGTCGGCGCCTCGATACTCGGCGTCCTCGCCCTGGCCGCCGCGACCACGCTCGCCATCAGCACCGCGAGCGACGGCAGCAGCAGCAGCTCCGACACGGCCTCGGTGTCCAGCGCGCTGGTGACCCCGGCCAACACCTCGGGCCAGAACGGCACGGTGATCGTCTACGGCCGCGCCGACGCCCCGCACACCCTGCAGGTGTTCGAGGACTTCCGCTGCCCGATCTGCAAGGTCTTCGAGGGCTCGGCCGGGAAGGCGGTCCAGCAGCTCGCCGACGACGGCACGTACAAGATCGAGTACCACCTGGCGGCCTTCCTCGACGACAACCTCGGCGGGCAGGGCTCGAAGACCGCGCTGGCCGCCGTCGGCGCGGCCATCAACGAGGGCGGTGCAGCGAAGTTCAAGCAGTTCCACGACGTGCTGTACGCCAACCAGCCCGAGGAGCGGGTGGACGGCTTCGGCGACGTGAACCACATCCTCGCGCTGGCCGACAAGGTGCCGGGGCTGAAGACCGAAGCGTTCACCAAGGCCGTCACCGAGGGCACCTACCGCCCCTGGGCGGGCAAGGTCGCCGCCGCCTTCAACGGCAGCGGTGTCACCGGTACCCCGACCATCAAGCTCGACGGCAAGGCGCTGGAGCTCTTCGACTCCAAGGGCACCCCGCTGACCGCCGAGCAGTTCACCGCCGTGGTCCGCCAGGCCACCGGGAGCTGACGCCATGGCCACAGCGACCCCGATCGGGGCGAGCCGCGCCCAGGCCGTCCTGCTGACGGTCTGCGGCGCACTGGGCCTGGCCGCCTCGGCCGTGCTCACCGCCGACAAGATCCGGCTGCTGCAGAACCCGGACTACGTCCCCGGCTGCAACATCAACCCGATCATCAGCTGCGGCTCGGTCATGCGCACCCCGCAGGCCGAGGTCTTCGGCTTCCCCAACTCCCTCATCGGCCTTGCCGCCTTCGCCGCCGTCCTGGCGGCCGGGGTCGGCCTGCTCGCCGGCGCCACGTACCGGCCCTGGTTCTGGTGGACCCTCCAGGCCGGCACGGTCGCCGGCCTGGGCTTCGTCCTCTGGCTGATCGACCAGGCCCTGTACGAGATCGGGGCGCTGTGCCCGTACTGCATGGTGGTGTGGGCCGTGGTCCTGCCGCTGGGCTGGTACACCCTGCTGCACAACCGTCCGAACTGGCGGACCGCAGCCCGCTACCACTGGGTCCTGCCCGCCCTCTGGTACGCGGGCATCGCCCTGCTGGTACTCAACCGCTTCTGGTACTACTGGCGGACCCTGCTCTGACCCGATCCGCCTCACCGCACGGGGGTCCGGCAAATCGCGTTGCGGTCTGCCGGACCCCGGCCCTAGCCTCACCTGCAACACGTCGAGGGAGCCGAGTACCCCCGGGTTCACGTGAGCGGAGAGAGCCGCCGGCAGCTGGGAAGGCGGCCTCACGTCCCGTGGGGGAAGACACTCCTGAGTGCGAGGAGGAAATGCCTCGCCGGTCGGCCTCCGTCATCGGGCCGCAATGAGGCCGCCGCCCCCGGGCAGCGGCAGAAGTGCGGTGGCACCGCGAGTTGCCCCTTCTCGCCCGCACTCCGAAGGGATCATGACGACGCCCTTGGAGGGCTGCGATGATCCACCCGACCACCCGCGTGCTGGCCGCCGAACTGCACGGCCACGTGGGCGAAACCGTCGAAGTCTCCGGCTGGCTGCACCGCCGCCGGGGGCTCAAATCCGTCACCTTCCTGGTGATCCGGGACCGCTCCGGGCTGGCCCAGTACACCAGCCTGGACGCCGAGTTGGGCTTCGTCACCGACCACCGCGACGTACAGGCGGTGCTCCGCGAGGCGCTCGCCGGGATGCTGGCCTCGGTCGCCGAACGCGCCGCCGGCGCAGTGGACTTGCTCTCGCTGCACCTGCCGGAGGTACCCGCCGAGATCCCCCAGGTGCACTTCTCCGAGGCCATGCGGATGCTCGGCACCGACGAACCGGACCTCGCCCCCGCGCACGAGCGGTGGCTCGGCGAGTGGGCGCTGCGGGAGTACGGAAGCGAGTTCCTCTTCGTCGTCGGCTACCCGATGCGCAAGCGGCCCCTCTACACCCACCCGGACCCGGCCAGGCCCGACTACTCCAACAGCTTCGACCTGCTCTTCCGGGGCCTGGAACTGGTCACCGGCGGCCAGCGGCTGCACCGCCACGAGGACTACCTCGCCGCGCTCGCGGCGCGCGGCGAGCCCGTCGAACCGTACGCGGGCTACCTCCGGGCGTTCGCGCACGGGATGCCGCCGCACGGCGGATTCGCGCTCGGCCTGGAACGCTGGACGGCCCGGCTCACCGGGGCCGACAACGTGCGGCGCACCACGCTCTTCCCCCGCGACCTGCACCGCTTGACACCCTGACGGCACCGGGCGGGTCAGGCCGCCGCAGGCACCAGCGGCTTGCCCATGCAGACACTCTGCGGGTGGTCCTTGTAGACGCCGAACTTGGTGATCGGCTCGTACCCCTCGGAGGCGTACAGCGCCAGCGCCTCGGGCTGCTCGGTGCCGCTCTCCAGCACCAACCTGGTCCGGCCGGCCTCGGCGGCGCTCTGCTCCAGGTGACGCAGCACCGCCCGGGCCAGACCCCGGCCCCGGGCCGAGGGCGAGACGTACATCCGCTTGAGCTCCGCGTCGCCGTCGCGCAGCCCCGTGCCGTCCGCCTCCTTGGCCCGCCAGCCGCCGCAGGCGACCGGCCGGCCGTCGAGGTAGCCGACCACGAAGATCCCGGCGGGCGGGTCGAAGTGCTCCGGGTGTATGACGGTCACGTCCACCTCGCCGTAGCGGCGGACGTACTCCTGCTGGACCTCGGCGGACAGCTGTACGGCATCCGGGTGGCCGTAACCGGTGGTGCGTATCTCCATGGCCGCCAAGCCTAGTTGCGACCGGCCGCCACCTGGCCTTCCGACCTCGGTCCGACGGCCGGGAGGCGGCGGGGCGGCTTCGGTCAGCGGCCCTCGAAGCGGGCCACCAGGCCCTCCTTGCCGAACATCCGGGCGGTGTCCACGGCGGAGGGGGTACCGGCCTGCGGGTCGGCGCCGCCGGCCAGCAGGGCGGCGATCACCTCCTCCTCGCCCTTGAACACCGCCCCGGCGAGCGGCGTCTGACCCCGGTCGTTGATCAGGTTCGGGTCGCCGCCGTGCGCCAGCAGGGCCTCGACCGTGTCCGCGTGGCCGTGGTAGGCGGCGAGCATGATCAGGGTGTCGCCCCGGTCGTTGGTGAGGTCGGCGGGGGCTCCGGCGTCGAGGTACCCGGCGAGCAACGCCGTGTCGCCGGTACGGGCGGCGTCGAAGAGCCTGCCCGCGAGCTCGATCACCTCGGCGTCCGGCACCTGCCCCGCCGGCGGGTCCTGCGGAGTCTGCGGAGCTGAGTCGGTCATGACGGCCCTTTCGGATCCGGTGCAGTGTCGTACGGCACCGTAGCGGATGACACGTTCATCCGGAGGTAACGCATCCGTTCGAGCGAACTTTTCCCGGCAGGTGCGCCCGGAGCAGGGTGCGCGGGGGACCTGAGAGAGCGGAATTCCGCCGTGAGCAGCGGTCCGCACGTATACCTCCGAGGTTCACCCCGGCAACAAGAGCACCCATTTGCCCCGTTCCATCATCTATTACTTTTTGTCACGATTAAGTCGCTTTCGGTAACCCTCTCTCGCCGTCCCCTGTCCCCCTCACCGAGGAGCAGAGCACGTGATCCTCTCGATTTCCGGCATCGTCCTGTTCGGCACCATCGCATTCCTCTTCTTCCGGCGGGACGGCCTCAAGGTCTCGCATGCCCTGGTCTGCGCCCTCTTCGGCTTCTACATCGCGGGTTCCTCGATCGCCCCGAGCATCACGGCAGGCGGCGCGAGCCTGGCCAGTCTGCTGAGCGGCATCAAGTTCTGACCGATCCCTCGCAGTCACGGCCCGGGTGCGGATCCCACCGCCCCGGGCCTTTCTGCCACCGTCCCGCCCGTCCCATCCGCCCGGGGAGTCAGGAATGTCCCTCACCCGCCATTTCAACCGCGGCCGCGACCTCGCCCGTACGGCAGGCGACCACGCCTCCGACGTGTTCGCCCCGCTGACGGTGATCGGGCGCGGCCTGCGCGCCCACGTCGACTGGGCCAAGGGCCGCTGGGCGGCCACCCCGAAGGACCGCCGGGGCCCCACCGCCTTCCTCTCCGCGGCGGTCCTGCTCGGGATCTACCTGCTGCCGCACGGCCCGCTGCTCGCCCTGGTCGCCCTGATGGCCAGCGCCACCTGGGTCGGCCGGACCCTCAAGGCCGCCCCCGCCCCGCCCGAGGCGGACGTCGCCGACCTCAAGCTGACCGCCCTCTACGCCGCCCTGACCCCCTACCTGGGTGGGGTGGACGATTTCTCGCCGCTCTACAGCATGGACGGCAGCTACAAGTCCGCCTTCAGCGCCTGGGAGTTCGACGGCGACGGCCGGCTCAGCTCCCTCGACCTGGCCTACCCCGCGTACTTCACCGACACCGAGCCGGCCGCCCGGGCCAGGATCGAGCAGGTCGTCCAGGGCAAGGCGGGCCGCGCCCGCGAGTACCGCTTCGACTGGGACGAGGAGTCCAACAGGCTGCGGGTCACCGCCCTGGCCCCGCTGCCCACCGACATCACCGCCCAGCCCTTCGTCACCACGCCGGGCGAGATCGTGCTGGGCTTCACCGACGCGCTCGGCACCCACCGGACCATCCCGGTGCACCAGGGTGGCGGCACCGCCCAGCAGCCGCCGGTGATCTGGCGGACCGGCGCCCGAGCCGCCGAGCCGCACCTGCTGGCCCTCGGCACGGCGGGGCACGGGACGTCCACGCTGATCCGCTCGATCGCGCTCCAGGCGCTCCCCCACGGCGACCTGGTGGTGATCGACGGCGCGGGCACCGGCGAGCACGCCTGCCTGGTGAACCGGCCCGGCGTGCACACCGTGGAGACCAGCCTGCGCGGCGCACTGGCCGCGCTGGAGTGGGCCGTCAAGGAGACCGAGCGCCGGATCGCAGCCCTCAACGCCGCCCGTCACCACGGCGTCACCCCGCCTGAGGACGTCATCCGCCCGCTGTGGCTGCTGCTCGACCACCCCACCGAGCTGACCGAACTGGCCCACGCCGAGGGCCGCCTCGACCCGCAGGAACTGCTGGAGATCCCGCTGCGGCAGGGCCGCGCGGCACGCGTGACGGTGGTGGTCGCCGACGATCTGGAGGCCCGGGAGCGGCTCTCCCCCACCGTCCGGGCCACCACCAGGGCCCGCGTGGTGCTCGGCCCCACCGGCGCCGAGGGCGCCCAGCTGGCGCTGGGCGCCCCGTTGGACATCACCCCGGCCGCCCAGACACCCGCCGGCCGCGGCTACGCCCGGATCGGCACCGCCGCCCCCGTCCGGCTCCAGGTCCCGGTCACCGTGGACCCGCTGGACGAGGAGGCACCGGCCCTGCTGCGGGACGCGGTGATCGCCCTGCTGCCGCACCGGGACACCAGGACCGAAGCGGCGGCCCAGGCCCAGGCACCGGCCGGGGAGCCGGTGGCGAGCTCGATCGCGGGCCCGGTGGCGAGCTCGATCGGCGGGCCGGGAGTCGAGCTGACGAAAGACCCCGCCTCGGTGCGCCCGCGTCCGGTCTGGTGACCGGGCACGGATAAACTTGGACGGCCGCCACTGGGCCGAATTGCTAGCTGTGTGCACAATTAGTGACACTCTGGGTGATATTCGAGCTCAGATGTGACAAATCGGGCGGGGATGGGTACAAACAGGGGCGGCACGACAGGCGACGCATGTCCCGGGACGGGAATCTTCGTCGGCGGCCGAGCGTTGACCGAACGACGATGACAGCGACCACTAGTCCTGTGGGCCATAAGCCCGGGAGGCACGATTCATGAGCGAGCGAGCTCTCCGCGGCACGCGACTCGGGGCCACTAGCTACGAGACCGACCGTGGAATCGATCTGGCTCCCCGCCAGACCGTTGAGTACGCATGTCAGAACGGACACCGATTCGAGGTGCCTTTCTCCGTTGAGGCGGAGATTCCCTCGATCTGGGAATGCCGTTTCTGCGGCCAGGAGGCAGTCCTGCTCGACGGCGACGAGCCGGAGGAGAAGAAGACCAAGCCGACGCGCACCCATTGGGACATGCTGATGGAGCGTCGTACGCGCGAGGAGCTGGAGGAGGTGCTGGCCGAGCGGCTGGCGGTGCTTCGCTCCGGCGGGATGAACCTCGCGGTTCACCCGCGCGACACCCGCAAGAGCGCGTGATCGCCCCCTCCACCTAGGCAGAGGGCACCGAAGGGGCCCCGGGCAGCCGCCCGGGGCCCCTTCGGGCTGCCCGGGGGGCTCCACTGCGCGGGGGCTTCGGCGTGCGAGCGCCCGTCCGGGCGGGCTACGCCGCAGCGGCGCCGCCGGGCCTCGGGGCCTCGTCGGCGGCGGACCGTGCGGGGCGCCTGCCGCGAAGCCGCAGGGGGGCGGACGCTCGGCTCACCGCGCCCCTTGAGGCACCGTACGAGTCGGGTGCTCAGCCGGTGATCGGGGGTCGGCAGTCGGTGTCGGGGCCGGTGGGGCCGGTCGGGGGGTCGACCACCTCGCCCTGGATCACCTTGCCGTCCGGCCGGTGGATGCGCATCTGCTCCTGGAGCCGCATGGCGTCCGCGAACGCGTCGGACCCGGGCCTGGCGGTGGAGCGCAGTGCCGTCCGGGTGAACCGGCGGCCCAGCGCCCGCCACAGCGCCCTGGTCGGCGGGAGCAGCAGGGTCAGCCCGATCAGGTCGGACAGGAAGCCCGGCAGGATCAGCAGCAGGCCCGCCAGCACGGTCAGGCTGGTGCCGGTCTGCGCCTGCTGCGACTGCGGATCACGGCCCTGCTCGATGGCCGCCGACAAGGCCTTCAGGCCCGCCCGCTTGATCAGCGATCCACCCACGAAGACCCCGGCAATCAGCAGGATCAGCACGGTGAACCAGCCGGTCGCGCCCGCGACGACGGTCAGCAGCCAGATCTCCAGCACCAGCCAGGCGGTGATCAGCAACGGCAGCACCCGTCGCAGGCGACTGCGCGGGGCCGGACGGACCGGGGTAGCTTGCTGGGTCACGGTCGAATCCACTCCATCCCGGTGCTCTCCGCGCAGATCAGCGACGGGCAATCCGAGCGGGGGCGACTGCGGCTGCGGCACCCACCTGGGTCAACGGTTCGGCCTCGGCCGGTGTTCCGGCGGTGCCGCCACCGTTGCGGCGGCGCCGGGTCGCGCCGACCGCCACCGCGCCGCAGGCCAGCAGGCCGGCGATGGAGAGCGCCCACTCGGGCGCGGCACCGACCCGGTCGGCCACCGTCTTCCCGTTGAGCAGCGGCACCGTGGCGCTGAGCTCGGCCGGGGTGAGCTCCTGGGTGCGGCTGACCACCGAACCGTCCGGGGCGATGATCGCGCTGATCCCGCTGGTCGCGGCGATCAGGACGGCCCGGCCGTGCTCGACCGCACGCAGCCGGGACATCGCCAGCTGCTGGTCGGGCTGGCCGCTCTTGGCGTAGGTCGCGTTGTTGGTCTGCACCACGAGCACCCGGCCGCCGTCGTTGACGGTGTCGCGGACGATCTCGTCGTACGCCACCTCGAAGCAGATCACATCGCCGATCCGGGCCGGACCGAGCTGCATCACACCGTCGTGGGTGCCGGGGTAGAAGTCGCGGGCGACCCGCTGCAGGCGGGTGATCACCTTGGAGAGCTCGGCGCGGAACGGCACGTACTCGCCGAAGGGCACCGGGTGCTGCTTGGTGTAGAACTCGCCGGGGCCGCTCTGCGGGTCCCAGACGATGCCTTCGTTCTGCACGTGCTGGCTGTCCGGGCCGTCCACCAGGGTGCCGACCAGGGTGGGCACCCCGATCGCCTTCACGGCCTGGTCGATCCGCTGGTAGGCCTCCGGGACGGCGTAGGGGTTGAGGTCGGAGGAGTTCTCCGGCCAGATCACCACGTCCGGACGCTCGGCCTTGCCCGCGGCCACCGCGGCGGCCAGGCGCTCGGTGGCCGAGGCGTGGTTGTCGAGCACCATGAACGGGCGGCCGAGGAAGTCCATGCCGGGGTGCGGCACATTCCCCTGGATGACGGCCACCTTGACGGTGTCGCGGGCATCGGCGCCGGTCGGCACCGGGACGAGGTACCCGGCGAGGATCGTCGCCACGGCCCCGGCAGCGGCCAGTGCGGCGGCGCGGGGAGCACGGGGAAGGCGGCGGGTGTCCGGGGCCGCCTCGGTGGCGTCAGCGGCTTCCGCAGCGTCGGTGGCCCCGGCGGTCGTCGGGGCGGGGCTCCGGCGCAGACGGAGGGCGGTGTACCCCAGCAGGGTGCCCGCGAGGGCGACCGCGAAGGTGACCAGGGGCGCGCCGCCGAGGGCGGCCAGGGGTGTGAACGGACTGGCCGTGTTGGCGAAGGCCAGCCGGCCCCACGGGAAGCCGCCCAGCGGCAGCCGGTCGCGGGCCCACTCCTGGGCGACCCAGAGGCAGGCCCCCCAGAGCGGCCAGGTGCGCAGCCGGGAGGTGGCGGCGAGACCGGCGCCCAGCGCAACGACGAACAGCGCCTCCAGCACGGAGAGCCCGACCAGTGCGTCCGGGCCGATCACCCGGATCCAGTCGAGCAGCAGGAGGAAGAACGGGAAGCCGAACGCGAAGCCGGTCCACGCCCCCTGGCGGGCCGTCCGCCCCCGGGTCAGCAGGGAGAGGGCCGCCACCCCGAGGATCGATAGCGGCCACAGGCCGTACGGCGGGAAGGCCAGTGCCAGCAGCAGACCGGCGGCGACGGCCAGCCCGGTCCTGGGCAGGCCGGCCCGGACCTTGGTCCAGCGGCGCCGCAGCCGCCCCGGCCGCTGTTCGGGGACGGACTCGGCCGCCTCCGACTCCGCCGCCGGCTGCTCCTCGTTCCCGGGCAGTGCCACCTGCGCACCACCTCTCTGGCTGTGCCGTCCGCTCGCGCTGCGAGTGCCGTCTGATCGACCGGCCGCTCGTCACCGAGAGCCGTCGGAGAAAGGTACCCCGGAGCGGTACCGACCTGCCCTCAAGGGTGCCTGATCGGAGCGACCCGCCGGCCGGCGGCTCGGGGCGCGAGAACCGTGCCCCCTGACCCGGGGACGCTCCTGAGGTTCTGCGCGCCCCCGGACGGTGCCGGGCCGGCGGCCGGCGGGTCAGCGCCGGTGCACCGTGCGGCCCCGGACGACCGTGCGCAGGCAGGTCGGGAGCGGGACGCCCGGGGTGAGGTCGGGCAGGCCCGGGGTGCCGGAGCGGGGGTCGGTGGACCAGCCCGCGACGCGGTCGTCCGGGGCCTGGACGACGAGGTCGGCCACGTCCCAGATCGCGAAGCTGGCGACGGCGCCCGGGACCAGCACGCCGTCCTGATCCCGGCCGAGCGCGCGCCAGCCGCCCCGGGTGTGCGCCGTGAACGCCGCCCGGACCGAGATCCGGTGCCCGGGGGTCCGGTGGAAGGCCGCCGCCCGGACGGTGCCCCAGGGGTCGAGCGGGGTGACCGGTGCGTCCGAGCCGAAGGCGAGCGGGACTCCGGCGCGCAGCAGGGCGGCGAACGGGTTGAGCGCGGCGGCCCGCTCCGCGCCGAGCCGCTGGACGTACATGCCGTCCGGGCCGCCCCAGCTGGCGTCGAAGGCGGGCTGGACGGAGGCGGTCAGGCCGAGCTCGGCGAAGGCGGCGATCATCTTGTCGTCCAGCGCCTCGGCGTGCTCGACCCGGTGCCGCAGCGAACGGACCCGGGCGAGCCCGAGCCGGTCGGCCGCCGCCCGTACGCCGTCCAGGACGGCCGCCAGCGCGGCGTCCCCGATCGCGTGGAACCCGGCCTGGAGACCGGCCTCGGTGCAGGCGGTGACGTGGTCGGCCACCTCGTCGGCGGTCAGGTAGGCGGTGCCGGTGTGCTCGGCGTCGGCGTAGGGGGCGTGCAGGCAGGCGGTGTGCGAGCCGAGCGCGCCGTCCACGAAGAGGTCACCGCCCGCGCCGACGGCGCCCAGGCGGCGGGCGGTCTCGACGCCGCCGAGTTCGCCCCAGTAGCCGAAGACCTCGGGGCCCTCGCCCTCGGCCGCCAGGGCCAGCAGGGCGGTCAGGTCCTCGGCGGAGGAGATCTCGGGTCCGGCGCACTCGTGGACCGAGCCGATGCCCAGTTCGGCGGCCCGCCGCAGGGCGGCCTGCTGGGCGGCGCGGCGCTGATCCGGCGTCAGGTGGGCCAGCGCGGCCTGCCGGACGGCGTGGTGGGCCTCGCGGGTGAGCGCCTCGGTGGGATGGTGGCCCGGGAGCCCGGCCAGGTCCCGGGTCAGCTCGCGCAGGGCGGTGCTGGCGAGCGCCGAGTGCACGTCGGTCCGGGAGAGGTAGAGGGCGGCACCGCCGGCGGCGGTGTCCAGCTCGGCGAGCGTCGGCGGACGGCCTTCGGGCCAGCCGCTCTCGTCCCAGCCGTGACCGATCAGCACGCCGCGGCCGGCCGCCCCGGCGCCGTCGGCGGAGCGGGTGAAGGCGGAGATCCGCTCCAGCGCCTCGGCGAGCGAGGGGCAGCCGGTGAGGTCCAGACCGGTCAGGGCCAGGCCCGTCGAGGTGGCGTGGACATGGGCGTCCACGAAGGCGGGGGTGACCAGTGCACCGGCCAGCTCCACCACCTCGTCGGCGCTCTCGGCGTACGCCTGGGCGGCGCCGTCGCTGCCGACCCAGGCGATGTGTTCGCCCTCGACCAGCATCGCGGTGGCGAAGGGGTCGGCGGGGCTGTAGACGGCGCCGCCGCGCAGGAGCACGGTCCGGTTGGTGCGTTCGGTCATGGGCCTAAGTCTGCACCCGGACGAGTCGGGTCAGAGCTTCGGGGGGCGCGCCTCGTAGGGGGTGGAGAGCACCACCGTGGTGCGGGTGGAGACCCCGGCGGCGCTGCGGATGCGCGCCAGCAGGTCCTCCAGGTCGCCGGGGGCACCGACCCGGACCTTGAGGATGTAGTTCTCGTCACCCGCCACGCTGTGGCAGGCCTCGATCTCGGGCAGCGGGGCCAGCCGCTCCGGGGTGTCGTCGGGCGAGCTCGGGTCGAACGGTTTCACCGAGATGAAGGCCGTCAGCGCCAGGTCGACCGCGTCCGGGTCGACGATCGCCGTGTAACCGCGGATGACGCCGCGCTGCTCGAGACGGCGCACGCGCTGGTGCACCGCCGAGGTGGACAGGCCGGTGGCCTTGCCCAGGTCCGTGTAGCTCATCCGGCCGTCCTGGAGAAGCAACTGGACGATGTGCTGATCGAGATCCTCCACAAGGCGCAAACCTACTGCCCCCAGGTCCCGTCTGCCGACCAGGTGCGCACTCCGCCGGTTCCGGACGGTGATCGGCTGCTCACCGGGGACTGCGGCCCGCCGGACGGCCGGCGCCGCCGGTGCGCACCACCGCCGTGCACCCGGAGCGCGAGCCCCCAGCAGAAACGGCGCGTGAACGGGGCATGTGCCGCTGGAATGTGGCGAACGACACACCTTGTGCATCACAGTGCACCGCAGTGCAGGGTTATGACACTCCGTCGGCGGGAAGTGCTGCTTGTGGCCAGGGCCGACGCGAGCCCGGTCCGATCCGAGGGGGATCATCACATGTCTGCTACTGATCAGCGTTCCCGCGCCGCGGAGGATGACGAACGCCTCGACCGCGACGCCGACTTCGACTTCACCGGGTTCCCGGGGGTGGACCCGGGGGACATGGACACCTGGGAGATCGTCCGGGTCCACTGCCCCGCGTGCGACCGCCCGATCGCCCTGGTCGGCGACGAGGAGCGGCTGCCGCAGCACGCCGTCCTGCCGACCGCCTGGCACCCCTTCTCCCCCGCGCTCTGCCCCGGTTCCGGTGCGGCCACCGACGACCTGGCCGAGTGCGACGACGCCCTCGGCGACCCGGCCGGGCCCGGCGCGGAGGCGCTGCTGGCCCTTCCCGCCGAACTGGACTGGCGCACCCAGCCGTTCTCGCACGTCGGCGGCCCCGACGCGGCCCCGGTGAGCCGGGTGCGGGTTCCGGCGCAGCGCGGCCGCCTCGTCCGGCACTGACCGCTCCCGTTCCGCCTCACGTTCGCGAGGGCGGAACCGCACGAAGGTGGAACCGGTAGGGGCGCGGGGAACCACGCGAGGGCCCTCTGTGGAGGTGCCTGCTCTCTCGCGCCGTTCCCCGCGCCCCTACCGGTTCGCCGCCCCGCGTCGAGGGGCCCCGGTTACCTGCCGGTGAGGTGGCGGCCGATGACCAGCCGCTGGATCTGGTTGGTGCCCTCCACGATCTGCAGGACCTTGGCCTCGCGCATGTAGCGCTCGGCCGGGTAGTCCTGGGTGTAGCCGTACCCGCCGAGCACCTGCACCGCGTCCGTGGTGACCCGCATCGCGGCGTCGGTGCAGAAGAGCTTCGCCATCGCCGCCTCCTTGGAGAAGGCCAGTCCGCTGTCGCGGCGGCGGGCCGCGGACAGGTAGAGCGCGCGGCCGGCCTCGACCTGGGTGGCCATGTCGGCCAGCATGAAGGACAGCCCCTGGAAGTCGGCGATCGGGCGGCCGAACTGCTCCCGGGTGCCCGCGTAGTCCACGGCGAGGTCGAGCGCGGCCTGGGCCACGCCGATCGCGCAGGCCGCGATGCCGAGCCGGCCGGAGTCCAGGGCGGAGAGCGCGATCTGGAAGCCCTGGCCCTCGTCGCCGATCCGCCGCTCGCGGTCCACCCGGACGCCGTCGAAGTGCAGCTGTGCGGTCGGTGAGCTGCTCATGCCCATCTTGTGCTCCGGCGGCGCGGCCGCGAGCCCCTGGCTGTCGCCCGGGACGAGCAGGCAGCTGATGCCCCGGGCGCCGTCCTCGCCGGTCCGCACCATGGTGCTGTAGAAGTCGGCGCGGCCGCCGTGCGTGATCCACGCCTTCGTGCCGTTCACCACGTACTCGTCGCCGTCCAGGTCGGCCCGGGTGCGCAGGGCGGCGGCGTCGGAGCCGGACTGCGGCTCGGAGAGGCAGTAGGCGCCGAGCTGCTCGCCGCTGAGCATCGCGGGCAGCCAGCGGTCCCGCTGCTCCTCGGTGCCGAAGGTGGCCAGCGCATGGCAGGAGAGGGTGTGCACGCTGACTCCGAGGCCGACCGCGAGCCAGCCGGCGGCCAGCTCCTCCAGGACCTGGAGGTAGACCTCGTACGGCTGCTCGCCGCCGCCGTACTGCTCGCCGTACGGGAGGGAGAGCAGCCCGGCGTCGCCGAGCGTGCGGAAGGTCTCGCGGGGGAACCGGGCGACCGCCTCGTCCTCGGCAGCGCGCGGCCGGAGCTCGCGCTGGACCAGGTCCCTGGTGAGGCTCAGCAGTTCGCGGGCCTCGTCACTGGGCAGCTGGCGGTCGACAGGCTTGGCAGGGGCGGGGCTCATGACGGAACGGGCCTCCTCGGTCGGGGTGCCGGGCCTCGGGGTGACGAGGCACGGCACGGCAGGCGTGTCCGACCGGCACCGGGTTGCGGTGAACGGTCGTTCACGGGCGTGGCGAAGTGAGTATGCCCGATACCGGCCGGTCCGTCACGACCTGCCGGAACGCACCGCCC
The DNA here is from genome assembly GCF_000955975.1 of Saccharothrix sp. ST-888. Lineage (GTDB taxonomy): Bacteria > Actinomycetota > Actinomycetes > Streptomycetales > Streptomycetaceae > Kitasatospora. The sequence continues at coordinate 32,741 of NZ_JYJF01000012.1, read as the reverse complement.
GTAGAGTGGGCCCGTGGCTGATCGGGACGACTGCACAAGGCTCGGCGACGGCTCGGCGGAGGCCGGAGCCGGGACCGGTGCTGCCGTGCGACGGGGCGAGCCGGTCCGGCCGGCCGGACCGGCGGGCGTGGCAGAGGCGGAAGCGGCGGACGTCCCGGCGCGGCTCGCTCGGCGGCTGCTCGCCCTGCCGCCGTCCTGCGGCCCGGTCCGGCTGGTGGCCGTGGACGGGCACGCCGGGGCCGGGAAGACCACCTTCGCCGCCCGGCTGGCCGCCGCGCTGGGGGGAGCGCCGGTGGTACACCTGGACGATCTCGCCACCCACGCCGAGCCGTTCGGCTGGGTGGAGCGCCTGCGCACCGAGGTACTGGAGCCGCTGGCGGCGGGCCGGACCGGTGAACACCGCGTCTACGACTGGACGTTGCGCCGCTTCGCGGACCGCCGGGCGGTGCCGCCCGCGCCGGTGGTGCTGATCGAGGGGGTCGGCGCCGGACGGAGCGGACTGCGGCCGTGGCTGGCCGAGTTGATCTGGATGGAGCTGGACGCAGCGGCCGCCCGCGCTCGCGGGGAGCGGCGCGACGGACCGGAGTTGGCCGAATTCTGGGCCGGGTGGGCGGCGGCCGAGCTGGCGCACTTCGCGGCGGACCCCAGCCGTCCGTATGCGGACCTGCGGGTGGACGGCCTCACCGGCCGGATTCTTTTCCCATTCCTTGGCGATTCCTTGGCCAGTTCTTGACCCGAGGTGCCCTCAGCCCATAGGTTCTCCCCGTCACGAGCCGGTTGATCTCGCGACAGCGTGCGCGGCAACTCCGACTCGTTCCCCCGTGGGCCGGAGCTGTCGCGTTCCGCATCCGCTGCGCCGCTCTCCTCACCTGCCGCGATCCACCGCGACCGTCGTGTTCCGGACGGACTCCAACAACCCGGCGGGCCCGGCGATTTGACAGGGTGCGACACTCTTCCGGATCAGCCCTGCGCCGGTACGATTCCTGACAGGCACGGTTGCGTGCCGGGGGCGTCGGTGTGGGCGGGCACCACCCTGGCCTCACCCCTCGGCCGCCGAGCCTCGATACACCGAGCGGGGGGCGTGAGTGACGGTGGACAGTTCCAGTACGACCGGGCCGGACCGGCTCGCCGACCGCGCCTGGCTGCGGGCGATGGACGCCTACGCCGCAGGCGCGTACGCCAGGGCGGAGGAGGAGTTCCGCACGGCCGTGCGGCTCGACCCCGGCATGGCGGACGCCTGGCTCGGCCTGCACGCCCTGCGCTGCGACACCTCGGGCGCGCTGCTGGCCATGCACCGCCACCAGCGGCGTTTCGGCGAGCAGCGCGCCAGGCACCAACGGCCGCTCAGTTCCTGGTACTGGCTGGGGTGGTGGGTCCAGCCGGTCCTGGAGGACGCCCGCGACCTGGCCCTGGCGCACGCCTCGCACTGGCTGGACGGCCGCCAGCTGACCGAGCTCGACCGGGCCCTCACGGCCTGCCCGCCGCCGGACCGGGACCCTTCGGTCCGGTTCCTGCACGCCTGCCGCTCCTACCTGCTGAAGGACTGGGAGCAACTCATCCGGGAAACCGACCAGTTACTGGACGATCCGCTGCTCGGCATCGAGGCCGGACTGTTCGGCGGCATGGCCAGGGTCCGGCTCGACATGTGCGCCCAGGCGCAGCGCCCGCTGGCCGCCTCGCTGGCCCGCTGCCGCTCGGAGCAGCCGCAGCGCAAGGAGCTGCGGTACTGGCTGGCCCGGGCGTACGAGGGGGCCGGGCGCAGCGCCGCGGCCCTGCCGCTGTACCGGGCGGTGCACCGGGCCGACCCGGCCTTCATGGACACGGCGGCACGGCTGGCCGCGATCACCACCGAGGACGGGGTGATCGAGGGACTGCTCGGCGAGGGCCGGAGCGACGCCCAGGCACCGGGTGAACTCGCCCTCGCGGAGGCCGACTTCGAGCCCGCCGAACTGGCGGGCGCCGAGCCCGTGGGCGAGTTCGGACCGGACGTGGACTACCAGCCCGGCTACGACACCGCCGACGGTACCGACGGCGGCGGGTACGACGTCGAGAACGACGGTGCGACGGGCGGCGGATACGACGGCGGGAGCGACTACGACGCCGGGGGCGGGTACGACGGCGACGAGGCGTACGGCCCGGACGGTGGGTTCGGCGGGTTCGGTGGGTTCGGCGGCGAGGACGTGTGCGCCGGGGAGGACGGGCTCGGGGCGGAGACGGACTACCGGATAGGCGAGTCCTACGCCGGTCCTGCCACCACCGGGGTGCCCGTGCCCCGGCCGGCCGCCGAGCGGTCGGGCGGCTCCGTCGACCCGGCCCCGGGGCCGCCGCCCAGAGGCGACGGCGGTGAACGTGCCGCACCCGCGGCCGGATCGGCACAGCACGGCGGGCTCCGCGGCCAGCAGGGGCTCGACGCGGCGATGGCCGCGCTGGAGCAGATGGTCGGCCTGGATCCGGTGAAACGCCAGGTCCGGGCCCTGTCGGCGCAGTTGCGGATGTCACGGCTGCGCACCGAGCAGGGTCTGCCGGTGCAGCCGCCGAAGCGGCACTTCGTCTTCTCCGGCCCCTCGGGCACCGGGAAGACCACCGTCGCCCGGATCCTCGGGCAGGTCTTCCACGCGCTCGGCCTGCTCTCCGGGGACCACCTGGTGGAGGCCCAGCGAGCGGACCTGGTGGGCGAATTCCTCGGCCAGACGGCGGTCAAGGCCAATGAGCTGATCGACTCCGCGCTGGACGGCGTGCTCTTCATCGACGAGGCGTACAGCCTCTCCAACTCCGGCTACAGCAAGGGCGACGCCTACGGGGACGAGGCACTCCAGGTGCTGCTGAAGCGGGCCGAGGACAACCGCGACCGGCTGGTCGTCATCCTGGCCGGCTACCCCGAGGGCATGAACCGCCTGCTGGCCACCAACCCGGGCCTCAACTCCCGCTTCACCACCCGGGTGGACTTCCCCAGCTACCGCCCCGCCGAACTCACCGCCATCGGCCGCACCCTGGCCGCGTCCGGCGGCGACGGCTGGGACGAGGACGCCGCCGAGGAGCTCGCCAGCATCTGCGGCCACGTGGTCCACGAGGGCTGGATCGACGACCTCGGCAACGGCCGCTTCATCAGGACCCTCTACGAGAAGTCCTGCGCCTACCGGGACCTGCGCCTGTCCGCCCTCCGGGCCGTCCCCACCCGCGAGGACCTGGCCACCCTCCGCCTGCCCGACCTGCTCCAGGCCTACGGCGAACTGATCGACGGCCGGCGATAGACCACAGCCGCCCGAGGCGCCCTGCCCACCCGACCGAGCACAACAGGGCAAGCCGACAGGGGCGCGGGGAACTGCGCGATCAGCCCACCTCGGAGCCGCACGGTCTCTCGCGCCGTTCCCCGCACCCCTGATGGTTCACGCTTGCCCCGGAGGAACTCCTGGGCTCAGGTGCGGGCCACCTGGCGATGGTCGGGGTCGTGCATCTCGCCGACCAGTTCCTCCAGGACGTCCTCCAAGGCGACCAGGCCGAGCTTGCGGCCGTCCTGGTCGACCACGGCGGCCAGGTGGGCGGCTGCCCTGCGCATCGCGCCGAGCGCGTCGTCCAGCGGCATGGTGCCGCGCAGGACGGTCACCGGGCGCCAGAGCCGGGCCGGAAGGGGCGCCGACGGGTCGTCGACGTCCAGGATGTCCTTGACGTGCAGGTAGCCGCGCAGCGTGCCGGCCTCGTCGACCACCGGGAAGCGGGAGAACCCGGTGCGGACGGCCAGTTCCTCTATCTCCAGGGCGGTCACCGAGGGGCCCACGGTGACCAGTTGCTCGGCCGGCAGCAGGACGTCGGTGACCGGCCGGCGGCCGAGCTCCAGGGCGTCCTCCAGCCGCTCCTGGCGGCGTTCGTCCAGCAGGCCGGCCGCGCGGGAGTCGGCCAGCAGATGGAGCAGCTGCTCGTCGGTGAAGACCGACTCGACCTCGTCCTTGGGCTCGACCCTGGCCAGCCGCAGCACGCCGTTGGCGAAGGCGTTCAGCAGCCGGATCACCGGGCCGAGCCAGCGGGCCAGCCGGTCCAGCGGCGGGCCGAGCCAGAGCGCGGCCTTCTCCGGACCGGCGATCGAGATGTTCTTGGGGACCATCTCGCCGATCACCATGTGCAGGAAGACCACCAGGGCCAGTGCCAGGGCGTAGCCGACCGGGTGGACCAGCGACTCGGGCATGCCGACGGCATGGAAGGGGCCTTCCAGCAGTCCGGCGATGGTCGGCTCGGCGAGTGCGCCGAGCAGCAGCGAGCAGACGGTGATGCCCAGTTGGGCGGCGGCCAGCATCGCGGAGACGTTGGAGAGCGCGTGCAGGACGGTGTGGGCGCGCTTGTTGCCCGCCTCGGCGAGCGGTTCGATCTGGCTGCGGCGCACCGAGATCACGGCGAACTCGGCGCCGACGAAGAAGGCGTTGCCGAGCAGGAGCAGCAGCGAGGCGAACAGGTACAGGGCGCTCATCGGTCCGTCTCCTCGGCTCCGGCGTCGGGGCGGCGCTCGATCAGCACCCGGCTGGTGCGGTGCCGCTCCACGCCGAGCACGGTGAACCGCCAGCCGGGCAGGCCGGCCATCTCACCGGGGGCGGGCAGCTTGCCGAGCAGGTCGGCGAGCAGTCCGCCGAGCGTCTCGTACGGTCCGTCCGGGGCCTGGAGGCCGATGGTCTCCAGCTGGTCGAGCCGGGCGCGGCCGTCGGCCTCCCAGACCGGGTACCCGTCGACGGGCGGCAGCTGGCGCAGTTCGGGGATGTCCTCGGGGTCGTGCTCGTCCTGCACCTCGCCGACGATCTCCTCGACGATGTCCTCGATGGTGACCACGCCGGCCGTGCCGCCGTACTCGTCGACCACGATGGCCATCGGCTGCTGGCGGCGCAGCTGGTCGAGCAGGCGCTCGGCGGGCAGGGTCTCGGGGACCAGCAGCGGTGCCGAGGCAAGTGCGGCGACGCGGGTCGCGGCGCGCAGTTCGGCGGGGACGCCGAGGGCGTCCTTGAGCGTGACGGTGCCGGTGACCTCGTCCACGCTGTGCCCGTAGACCGGGAAGCGGGACAGGCCGGTGGCCCGGGTGAGGTTGAGGACGTCGGCCGCGCTGGCGTCGTGCTGGAGGGCGACGACGTCCACGCGCGGGGTCATCACGCTCTCCGCGGTGAGTTCGCCGAGGCCCAGGGTGCGCACGAACAGCCGGGCCGACTCCTCGTCCATCACACCGGCTCTGGCGGAGTGCCGGGCGAGCGCGACCAGTTCGGCGGGGGTGCGGGCGTGGCCGAGCTCCTCCTGCGGCTCGATGCCCAGCGCCCGCACGATGCGGTCGGCGGAGCCGTTCAGGAGGCTGATCAGCGGTCGGCAGACGGCCGAGAAGACGCGCTGCGGTCCGACCACGGCGTAGGCGACCTGGAGCGGCCGGGAGATCGCCCAGTTCTTGGGGACCAGCTCCCCGATCACCATCTGCACCACGGTGGCCAGCAGCATGCCGACGGTCACGGCGGCGCCGGCCGCGGCGGCCGTGGGCAGGCCGAGGCCGGTGAGCACGGGAGTGAGCAGGGTGGAGAGCGCGGGCGCGGCGAGCATGCCGACCACCAGCGAGGTGACGGTGATGCCGAGCTGGGCGCCGGAGAGCTGGAAGGAGAGCCTGTGCAGGGCCTTGGCGATGCCCGCGGCCCGTCGGTCACCGGCGGCGGCGGCGCGTTCGACACTGCCGCGCTCCACGGTGACGAGGGCGAACTCGGCGGCCACGAAGAGGCCGTTGGCGAGGATGAGCACAAGGGCCGCGAACAGCAGCAGCCAGGCGGTGATCACAGTGCCGCCTGCCTTCCGGGCGACGGAAGTGAGGCGGCGCGGGTACTACCGGACGGATCGTCCATCGAGGGGAGGTGTCACTCCTCAGGTCGTGGGTTTGACTGGCGGGGCCTTTGCCCCGGCTTTACCAGCGTAAACGATAGCTGTGCGGAGGTAAGGATCTTGTCGGGCGGTGCCTGCCACCGGCCGGGTGAGGTCCCGCCGGATTCCCGCGCGCGGGTCCGCTCAGCGGGAGGTACCGCGCTCCTCGACCAGGTCGCGCAGTGCGCGGGCGGCGCGGACCGCCTGGTCGCGGCCGCCGGCGGGCTGGATGCCGACCGCGGCCAGCGCGGTGCCGTCGGCGAGGTCGAGGGTGACCCACGGGTCGCCCTGGCGCAGGTTGACCCGGACGATCTCGGCCCAGGCGAGGCGGCGGCTACGGACGAAGTTGACCACCGTGACGCCCTGTTCGTCGGCGCTCACCCTGGGCCGGGCCAGCATCAGGCCGGCCCCGGCGAAGAGCAGGCCGCTGCAGACCATCGCCAGCCGGTCGTTGAGCTGCCAGTTGTCGGGCAGCGCGAAGGCGATCGTGCTGAACAGCACCAGCAGCACGGTGCAGAGCGTGAGCAGCACGGCCCGGTTGCGGCGCGGCGCCCAGCTGACCGGGAGCGCGCCGGACGCGGCGGGCTTGGTGGACTCGGCGGACGTGGTCACGGTGGTTCTCCCCAGCACGGGCGGGGACCCGGTCCGGCCCCCGCCCGATCGGTCGTCAGAGGCGGCAGGCGTGGATGTTGGTGACCAGGATGGCGCGGGCGCCGATCCCCCAGAGGTCGTCCATGATCCGCTGGGCCTCCTTGCGGAGCACCATCGAACGGACCGCCACCCAGCCCTCGGTGTGCAGCGGGGAGACCGTCGGCGACTCCAGGCCGGGGGTGAGCGCAACGGCGGCCCCGACCTTCTCGGCGCGGATGTCGTAGTCCATCAGCACGTAGCGGCGGGCCACCAGCACGCCCTGGAGGCGGCGCAGGAACTGCTCGACCCGCGCGTCCTCGCCGGCGCCCTTGGGGCGGATCACCACGGAGTCCGAGATCAGGATCGGCTCGCCGAAGACCTCAAGGCCGGCGTTGCGCAGGCTGGTGCCGGTCTCCACGACGTCGGCGATCACATCGGCGACACCCAGCTGCACGGCGGTCTCGACCGCGCCGTCCAGCTTGGTGACGGTCGCCTTGACGCCCTGCTCGGCCAGGTGCTGCTCGACCAGGCCGGTGTACGAGGTGGCGATCCGCAGGCCCTCCAGGCCCTGAACGTCCTTCAGGTCGACACCGACCGGCTTGGCGAAGCGGAAGGTCGAGCCGGCGAAGCCGAGCGCGAGCACCTCCTCCGCGTCCGCGCCCGAGTCCAGCAGCAGGTCACGGCCGGTGATACCGACGTCGAGGCGGCCGGAGCCGACGTAGACGGCGATGTCGCGCGGGCGCAGGAAGAAGAACTCGACCTGGTTCTCCGGGTCGACCAGCACCAGCTCCTTGGGGTCCTTGCGCTGCCGGTAGCCGGCCTCATGGAGCATCTCCGCCGCGGGACCCGAGAGCGAACCCTTGTTGGGGAGGGCGATGCGCAGCATGAGAGAGGAATCCTTCGCTGTGGAGGGGACTGTGGTGCGGTGGGGGGCGGAGCGGATCAGAGGTGGGCGTAGACGTCGTCGAGCGTCAGTCCGCGGGCGACCATCATCACCTGAAGGTGGTAGAGGAGCTGCGAGATCTCCTCGGCGGTCCGCTCGTCGGTCTCGTACTCGGCGGCCATCCAGACCTCGGCGGCCTCCTCGACGACCTTCTTGCCGATCGCATGGACGCCCTGCTGGACGAGCTGCGCGGTACGGGAGGACAAGGGGTCGCCGGTGGCGGCCTTCTTTTGGAGCTCGGTGAAGAGCTCCTCGAATGTCTTGGAAGCCATGATGAGCTCACCTTACGGCTTGCGGGCTGACGGACGGTAAACGGTCCCGGACCTTGGACACTCCGATGGACGCACGGTCGATGGACGCACGGTCGAACTATCCCAGGCGGGCGCGGTCGCACCGCGCAAGGACGCGGGGACCCGCGCGGGCGACCGGGCAACTGTGTGCCCGGTCGCCCGCGCGGATCCCCGCGTCCCGGCTTGAGTCCCGCCGGCGGTCAGGCCAGCGCGCGCAGCGTGGCGGCCGTGGCGACCGCCGCCGTGACGGCCTCGTGGCCCTTGTCCTCGGCGGAGCCCTCCAGGCCCGCCCGGTCCAGCGCCTGCTGCTCGTTGTCGCAGGTCAGCACGCCGAAGCCGACCGGGACGCCGGTGCTGACGCTGACCTCGGTGAGGCCGAGGGTGGCCGCCTCGCAGACGTACTCGAAGTGCGGGGTGCCGCCCCGGATGACCACGCCGAGCGCGATCACCGCGTCGTAGCCGCGATCGGCCAGCCGCTTGGCGGCGACCGGGAGCTCGAAGGCGCCGGGGACCCGGACGACGGTCGACTCGGCGACGCCCAGCTCCTTGAGCGCGCGGTGGGCGCCGTCCAGCAGGCCGTTCATCACCTGCTCGTGCCACTGCGCGGCGACGACGGCGACCCGCAGGTCGGAAACGTTGTTGATGGTCAGCTCGGGGGCTCCGTGGCCGCTCACGTTCGTACGTCCTTCGGTGGTAGGGAGGTTCAGGAGTTGGCGTCGAGCCAGGGCAGTTCGTGGCCCATCCGGTCGCGCTTGGTGCGCAGGTAGGCGGTGTTGTGCTCGCCGGGTGTGACGGCGACCGGCTGACGGCCGTTGACGGTGAGGCCGTACTCGGTGAGTGCGGCGATCTTGTCGGGGTTGTTGGTGAGCAGGGTCAGCGACTTGACGCCGAGGTCGGCGAGCATCTGGGCGCCGATGCTGTAGTCGCGGGCGTCGGCGGGCAGGCCGAGTTCGAGGTTGGCGTCCACGGTGTCCCGGCCCTGCTCCTGCAGCTCGTAAGCGCGCAGCTTGTGGGCGAGGCCGATGCCCCGGCCCTCGTGGCCGCGCAGGTAGAGCAGCACACCGCGGCCGGCGGTGGCGATCTCCCGCAGCGAGGACTGGAGCTGGGGGCCGCAGTCGCAGCGCAGCGAGCCGAGGACGTCACCGGTCAGGCACTCGGAGTGGACCCGCACCAGCAGGTCCTCGCTGTCCGGGACCTTGCCGTCGGCGCCGAGGCCGCCGGCCACCAGGGCGATGTGCTCGACGCCGTCCAGGGTGCCCTTGTAGCCGACGGCGGTGAAGTCGCCGTACTCGGTCGGCAGGGTGGTGACCGCGGCGCGGCTCACGTGCAGCTCGGTGCGGCGGCGGTAGGCGATCAGGTCCTCGATGGAGATGATCGACAGGCCGTGCCGCCGGGCGAAGGCGACCAGCTCGGGCAGCCGGGCCATGGTGCCGTCGTCGTTGACCACCTCGGCGATCGCTCCCGCCGGCGGGAGCCCGGCGAGCCGGGCCAGGTCGACCGCCGCCTCGGTGTGTCCGGGGCGGACCAGGACGCCGCCCTCGACCGCGCGCAGCGGGAAGATGTGGCCGGGCCGGGTGAGGTCGCCCGGCTCGGTGCCCTCGCTGGCGAGCAGCCTGGTGGTACGGGCCCGGTCGGCGGCCGAGATGCCGGTGTCCACGCCGTCCCGGGCGTCCACCGACACCGCGTACGCGGTGCCCTTGCGGTCCTCGTTGACCTGGGTCATCGGCGGCAGCTTGAGCCGGTCGAGCTCGGCACCGGTCATCGGGACGCAGATCACGCCCGAGCTGTAACGGATGGTGAAGGCCATCAGTTCGGGGGTCGCGGCGGAGGCGGCGAAGACGATGTCGCCCTCGTTCTCGCGGTCCTCGTCGTCGACCACGATCACCGGCCGGCCGAGCGCGATGTCGGTGATGGCGTGCTCGACCGGGTCGAGGGCGAGGCTGTCGTCCAGCGGCGGCCGGGCGTCGGGTACGGGGTGGGTGGTCATGCCGTGGCTCCCTGGAGGACGGCCGTGCTCGCGGCACGGGGCGTGCGGGTCCGCAGCCACCAGGCGCGCAGGCCGAGCAGCACCAGAACGAAGTAGATGACGTAGGTCAGGCCGGAGAAGGTGTAGCCGCTGCTGAAGGCGAGCGGGACGCCCACGATGTCGACGGCTATCCAGGCGAACCAGAACTCGACCCAGCCCCTGGCCTGGGCGTACATCGCCGCCAGCGTGCCGACGAATATGTACGCGTCCGCCCACGGGCTCCACGACAGCTCGGGGACGGCGAGGAAGAGCTCGGCCAGGCCCACGGTGGCCAGCGCGGTGGCGCCGACCAGCAGCGCGCGCTCCCGCCCGGTGGCGAACCGGACCTCTATCTCGCCGCTGCTGCGGCGGCCGCGCTGCCACTGGTACCAGCCCCAGACGGCGGCGGCGATGACGATGCCCTGCTTGCCCACCAGCCCGGCCAGGTGGCCGGACAGGTAGGCGGCGACCAGGACGACCGCGGACAGCAGCTGGACCGGCCAGGTCCACATCGAACGGCGCCAGCCCAGCGCGAGCGCGGCCAGTCCGAGCAGGTTGCCGACCATGTCGGTCCACTTCACCGGCTGGCCGAGCACCGCGAAGGCCGTGTCGTTGAGCCAGTTCACGACACGTCCTCCAGCGCCGTGGGTGGGGCGAGGGTGGCCGGCAGGGCACGGCTGTCGAGCAGCCGCTCGACGTACTTCGCGAGCACGTCCACCTCGAGGTTGACCGGCTCGCCGATCTGCTTGGTGCCGAGGGTGGTGAGGGCGAGGGTGGCCGGGATGAGGCTGACGGTGAAGCTGTCGAGGGCGGCCTCCACCACGGTGAGGCTGATGCCGTCCACGGTGATCGAGCCCTTCTCGACCAGGTACCGGGCGATGCTCTGCGGCAGCGAGAAGCGCAGCACCTCCCAGCGCAGGTTGCCGGCGGCGTCGAGTTCGCCCGGCTCGCGGGCGAGCAGGGTGCCGGTCGCGTCGACATGGCCCTGGACCAGGTGCCCGCCGAGCCGGGCACCGAGTGCCATGGCCCGCTCCAGGTTGACCCGGTCACCGGGGCGCAGCGTGCCGAGGCTGGAGCGGTGCAGCGTCTCGGCCATCACATCGGCGGTGAACTCGTCGCTGGCGGCGGTCAGTTCCTCGGAGGTGTCGACAACGGTGAGGCAGACGCCGTTGACCGCGATGGAATCACCGTGCTTGGCACCGGAACGGACCGCCGGGCCGCGCAGACGGATTTGGGAGGACTCTCCGAACTCCTCGATGGAGACGACCTCGCCGAGCTCTTCGATGATGCCGGTGAACACCCGGATTCTCCTCGCGCTTGGGCGCGGACTCCGGGGGCGGCATGGGAGAGGACACGGACAGCAAGGTCTGGGAATGCCCGGAGAACACTCCTCGGCACCGGTCTGCGACCGGCGCACGGGACGGAGTCCTCCCGGCACGCCTTCCGCGGCTCTTCGGGTGGAGCCGTGGCACTGCTTGTCCGCCCGCGCACGCCTCCCATCCGGACTTTAACCGTCGGTCCAGGAATTTCACCTGGTCAACCGGCCGCTGGCTGCGGACGGGTCGCGGACTGTAACCGCCGGTTCGGATTTTCACCGACCCCGGAGTGCGCTGAACGTCACTGCTATTGCCGTCATTGTGCCATGATCCCCGGCGGACCAGGAGGGGGTTCCGCTGTGGCCTGATTCACTCGGCCGACTCGGCGTCGGCGGGAATACCGCGACGGTCGTTGCGGCACACGGTCCCGCTGAGCGGGACGGGGCCTTCGGGGCCGCTGCCGAGGATGCCCTGCCGGAGCACGGCGGCCCAGCCGGCGGCGGGCAGAATCGCGGGGACCGGCAGGAGGAGGCGAACTGACGCCGCGACGGTCGAGTGGCCCCGTCCGGCCTGGATGCCCACCCGGCGCAGGGAGTTCGGCGCACACGCCCCAGGCCGGGCCTTCGCCGGTCTCGCTCATTCCACCGTCAACCGGCGTGATCTCATGGAGAGTTGGCGTCATCGCGAGCCGACTCCCGGGAGCGCGGCGAGTGCCCGTCGTCCATGGGTGACCGGCGGCGGAGCGGAGCAGCTCGACACCGTCCGCCGAGGCCCTTCGCCGGCGCCGGCCGGGAGGAGGCGCTGGCGTACGGAGCGCGAGTGGGCGCACTCTGGTGGTATCCCCCGGCTCCGGGCGGTCGGCCCGGGGTCACCGACCAGCAGAGGCGTGAGGGCGATGGCCACCTTCATGGACGTCCACCACGGTATGAACGGCATCACGGCCGACCAGCTCGCGGCCGCGCACCGGGCCGACCTGGCGATCCAGGCGGAGGAGCACGTGAACTTCAAGCAGGTCTGGGGCGATCCCGAGACCGGCACCGTGTACTGCCTCTCCGACGCCCCGTCCAAGGAAGCCGTCCAGCGGGTGCACGATCGCGCCGGGCACCGCGCCGACGAGATCCACCACGTGCCGCTCACGGCCTGACCGGGCAGCCGCCGCCCGGGCCTTGGGGGCGAAACTCCCCGTCCGCGACCTTGGCACTCGGCTAGATTGCCCGTACGTGACGACAACGCCACCGGCCACGAGCCGGCTCTTCGACGCCCTGAACGCCACCGCCCTGCGGGACATCGCCCAGCTGCGCGAGGTCTACGAGCAGCCCGGCGACCACGCCCGCCGCAAGCAGGTCGACCGGCTGCTCGACAGCGCCCGGCAGCTGATCGGCTGCGCCCCGCTGGTGTTCATGGCGAGCGCGGGTGCGGACGGCCGGGCCGATGTGACGCCCCGGGGCGGCCCGCCCGGGTTCGTCTCGGTGCTGGACGCGCACACCCTGGCCATCCCGGACGCCACCGGCAACAAGCGGCTGGACAGCCTGCACAACATCGTCGAGACCGGCCGGGTCGGGCTGCTGTTCGTCATACCCGGCCGTGACAGCACCCTGCGGGTGAACGGGCGCGCCTGTGTCTCCACCGACCCCCGGCTGCTGGAGCAGCTGAAGGCCGTGGGAAAACCGCCGCGCAGCGCCGTCGTGGTCGCGGTCGAGGAGGCGTACGGGCACTGCCCGAAGTCCTTCCTGCGGGCCGGCGCCTGGCAGCCCGAGAAGTGGCCGGCTCCCGACGCCGCGCCCAGCTCCGCCCAGGTCACCCTCTCCCACCTGCGCGACCCCGGGCTGACGGTCGAGATGATCGAGCAGACCGAGCGTGAAGCACTGCTCTACCGGTACGAGTAGCACCGCAACCGCGCCGCAGCCGGCCCGACCGAAGGCCCGACCCCGCGCCGCACGCGCCGGGGTCGGGCCTTCGCATGTCTCGGACCGGTCGTCATGTACTGTTCCCCGTTGTCGTGTTCAGGTCGCAGCCCCCGTGACGGGCTCCCGGACCGGCCCCGCAGGGACCCGATCAGTCAACCCCAGGCCCGAATACGTTCAACGCTTTGTCAACTCTTCCACCCCCGTGAATCACCCGCCACCGCGCTCGCACACCTGGGCGGCCACTCCCACCAGGCGTGATTCCACTCGGCACGCGATCGACTACGCTAAGTACCCGATATCGGCCGCTTGCCTCCCGGCCGGTCAGGCGTACTGTTCCGATCCGGGAGCCGAGCACGAACAACACCGCCCGAACCAGGTGGTGTTGGCGCGCGGGACGACGTTCTCGGGAGTACGTATGCAGGCTGCGGAGCAAGCGCCGGAAAGGGCGCCCTCAGAGCTAGCCCGTGAGCCATGGACCACGACGTCGCGCAGCCTTCGGCCCCGGCCGCCGGCCGGCCCCGTCCCCACCAGGTCCGCCTCCCCCACGAACGGCGCGCCGACCTGATCCGCCCGTGCCCACCCCGGTCCGCTCCACCGCCGATCCAGCCTTCTCCGCAGCCGATCCAGCGCCGGACCGGCCCGGTCCCTCCACCGAGAAAGCGAAGTGACGCCTTGAACCTCTCGCCGCGGGAAATCGACAAACTCCACGTCTACGTGGTCGCCGACCTCGCCCGGCGCCGCCGGGACCGGGGCACCAAGCTCAACTACAGCGAAGCCGCCGCGCTCATCACCGAGGCCGTCCTGGAGGCCGCCCGCGACGGCCACACCGTCGCCGAGTGCATGGAGCTCGGCCGCAAGGTCGTCACGGCCGACGAAGTGATGCCGGGCGTGCGGGAGATGCTCACCGTGCTCCAGGTCGAGACCGCCTTCGTCGACGGCACGAAGCTGGTCACCTGTCACGACCCGATCCACGCCTGACATCCCGGCCGCCCGGCCTACCGCGCAGCCGGCCCGGAGTCCGAACCACCGACTTTGCCACACCAAGGAGTAGAGCAGGATGTCTGGGGGAGCTCACTACCTCTACGGCGACGATCCGATCGAGATCAACGCCGGCCGGGCCACGGCCAGGCTCACCGTCGCCAACACCGGCGACCGGGCCGTGCAGATCGGCTCGCACTACCACTTCTTCGAGGCCAACCGCGCCCTGAGCTTCGACCGCGAGGCCGCGTACGGCATGCACCTGGACATTCCCTCCGGCACCGCCGTGCGCTTCGAACCCGGTGACACCCGCGAGGTCGGCCTGTGCGCCTTCGGCGGCACCCGCCGCCTGGTCGGCTTCGCCGGGCTGGTGGACGGCGGCCTGGCCGCGCCCGACACCCGCCGCACCGCGCTGCGCCGCGCCACCGAACTGGGCTTCGGGAACACGCCCGCAGCCGCGCCGGAGAACGCACCGACGGGTGCGCTGCCGACCGCCTTGACCGGTGCGTTGCCGGGTGCACTGGCGGGTGTGCGGACCGACACCTCGGCGAAGGCTTCCGTGAACGGTTCCGCGAAGGCTTCGACGAACGACGAGACCGAGGGGGCCGACGCCTGATGGCGCTCCTGCCGCGCAAGCAGTACACCGACCTGTTCGGCCCGACCGTCGGCGACCGGTTCCACCTGGCCGACACCAACCTGGTCGTCGAGGTCGAGTACGACCACAACGCCGGTTCCTACGGCGACGAGGCCGTCTACGGCGGCGGCAAGGCCATCCGGGACGGCATGGCCCAGGACCCCGCCGCGCTGGGCCGCGAGGGCGCGCTGGACCTGGTCATCACCAACGTGGTGGTGATGGACCCGGTGCTCGGCATCGTCAAGGGCGACATCGGCGTCCGGGGCGGTCTGATCGTGGGCGTCGGCAAGGCCGGCAACCCGCATCTGCAGAACGGTGTCGACCCGAAGCTGGTGATCGGCCCCGGCACCGAGGTCATCTCCGGTGAGCACCTGGTCGCCACCGCCGGCGGCGTGGACACCCACATCCACTTCATCTCGCCGCAGCAGGCCCAGGAGGGGCTGTCCAACGGCATCACCACCTTCTTCGGCGGCGGCACCGGACCGACCGACGGCACCAACGGCACCACCTGCACCCCCGGGCCGTGGAACATCCACCGGATGCTGGAGGCCGTGGAGGACCTGCCGGTCAACGTCGGTCTGCTCGGCAAGGGCAACGGCAGCCTGCCGGACGCGCTGCGCGAGCAGGTCGAGGCGGGCGTCGCCGGCCTCAAGGTGCACGAGGACTGGGGCGCCACCCCCGCCGTGATCGACAACGCGCTGCGGGTCGCCGACGAGCACGACGTCCAACTCGCCATCCACACCGACACGTTGAACGAGGGCGGGTTCTTCGAGGACACCCTCTCGGCGATCGACGGCCGCACCATCCACACCTTCCACACCGAGGGCGCGGGCGGGGGCCACGCCCCCGACATCATGCGGGTCGCGGGCGAGGCCAACGTGCTGCCGTCCTCCACCAACCCGACCCTGCCGTACACCGTCAACTCGGTGGACGAGCTGCTCGACATGGTGATGGTCTGCCACCACCTGTCCCGGGACATCCCCGAGGACGTGTCCTTCGCCGACAGCCGGGTCCGGGCGGAGACCATCGCGGCCGAGACGGTGCTGCACGACCTCGGCGTGATCAGCATCTTCTCCTCCGACTCCCAGGCCATGGGCCGGGTCGGCGAGTCCTTCGCCCGCGCCTTCCAGACCGCGCACCACTGCAAGGAGATGCGCGGCGCGCTGGCCGAGGACAGCTCGCGCAACGACAACGCCCGCGTCCTGCGCTACCTGGCGAAGCTCACCATCAACCCGGCGGTCGCGGTGGGCGCCGCCGATGTGATCGGCTCGCTGGAGCCCGGCAAGCTGGCCGACATCGTGCTCTGGCCGATCCACTCCTTCGGCGCCAAACCCAAGCTCATCATCAAGGGCGGCATGGTCAACTGGGCACTCATGGGCGACCCCAACGCCTCGCTGCCCACCCCGCAGCCGGTCTACTACCGGCCGATGTTCGGCTCGTACGGCCGGGCCAGGCAGCGCACCTCGGTGACCTTCATGTCGCAGGCCGCCATCGCGGCGGGCGTCCCCGGCGAGCTCGGCCTCCAGCGCAGGATCGAGCCGGTGCAGCGCTGCCGGACGGTCGGCAAGCAGCACATGGTCCGCAACGACGCGCTGCCGAAGATCGAGGTGGACCCGGAGACGTACAAGGTCACGCTGGACGGCGAGCCCGCCACCATCGAACCGGCCGAGCGCCTCCCGCTCAACCAGCTCTTCTACATCGTCTGATCCGCATCACCCGATCCACCGCCCCGGCGCCGGCTCGACCGACGTACCGTCAACCATCAGTCAGGACACCCGGCTTGAACGATCCGTTGCCGATCCCGGCGCTGCTGACCGGGCTCCAGCTCACCGACTCGGCCTTCCCCAGCGGCTACTACACCCTCTCCCACGGCCTGGAGGGCTACCAGCAGGCCCGCGCGGTCTCGCCGCGCACCCTGCCCGCCCTCCTGCACGACCTGCTGCGGCACGGCGTCGGCCCCGCCGACGCGACCGCCCTCGCCCTCGCCCACCGCGCGGTGAGCAGCGGTGACTGGGACCGGCTGGTGGCCGTGGAACGACGCCTGTACGCAACGAAGTTGGGCCGCGAGGCCCGGCAGGCCGCGGTCCGTACCGGGCGGCAGCTGCTGGATCTGGCGGACGAGGTCTACGGCACGCCGGAGATCGGCCGCTATCGGGAGCTGTATAGGGACGGCCGGGTCCACGGCTGCCAGCCGGTCGTCGCCGCCGCCGTCCACGCGGGGAACGGCGTGCCGGCGCGGCAGGCGGTCACCTGCGAACTGTTCGCCTTCGCGGCCAGTTTCGTGGGGGCCGCCCTCCGGCTGCGGCTCACCGACCACCGGCGGGCCCAGGTCGTCCTGCACGGCGCTGCCCCGGTGATCGAGGAGGCCGTGGCGGCGGCCCTGCACCGCGAGTTGGCCGACCTCGGCGGCTGCACGCCGATGGCCGACGTGATGGCGGGACGCCACGAGCGCGCCGACGCCCGCCTGTTCGCCAGCTGATCATCCGCACCTGGACGGCCGCAGCACCGCCGCACCGACCGGCTCACCCGGCGCACTTCGCCGGACATCCCCGCTTCCGACTCCCCACTCCCCACGAGGACTGCCATGCACGACCCCACGCAGGTACGCGGATCCCACCACCACGACCACGACGAGCTCGTCCGCCGCCCCGGGGACGGTGTGCTGCGGGTGGGCATCGCCGGTCCGGTCGGCTCCGGCAAGACCGCGCTGATCGAGGCGCTGGTCCCGGTCCTGATCGGACGGGGACGCACCCCCGCCGTCATCACCAACGACATCTACACCTCGGAGGACGCCGCGCACGTCCGGCGCACCCTGGACGGCGTCCTGGACCCGGACCGGATCGTCGGCGTCGAGACCGGCGCCTGCCCGCACACCGCCGTCCGGGACGATCCGACGATGAACCAGGCCGCCGCCGACGAGCTGACGGCACGCTTCCCCGCCATCGACACGCTGCTCTTCGAGAGCGGCGGCGACAACCTCACCCTCACCTTCAGCCCGGCCCTGGTCGACCTCTTCCTGTTCGTCCTGGACACCGCCGAGGGCGACAAGATGCCGCGCAAGAAGGGCCCCGGCATCACCGAGTGCGAGCTGCTCGTCATCAACAAGATCGACATCGCCCGGTACGTGCGCTGTGACCTCGGCACGATGGAGTCGGACGCCCGCACGGTCCGCGACGGTCGGCCGGTCGTCCTCACGAACTCGCTGACCGGCGAGGGCCTCGACACCATCGCCGACTTCCTCCTCGCCCACCCGGCGGCGACCCGCCGGGAGGCGGCCGTCCCCGGGGCGGCCGCCGCGCAGACGGTTCCCGCATGACCTCGGCGCCCGCGCGGCTGGACCCCGCGCACTACGAACCCCGCCGGGTACCGCGCCGGATGCTCGACCTCACCGGCCGGCCCGACACCCTGGCCGCCGGGCGCCCCGGCAAGGTCGGCCTGCTCGAACTGCGCTACGCCAGGGTGGGCGAGCGCACCGAGCTGGTCGACCGCTACCAGAAGTCCCCGTTGCAGATCATGCGGCCGCTGTACATCGACCCGCTGCGGCCCGACCTGGCGGTGACCTTCCTGATGTCCACCGGCGGCGGGATCGTCCAGGCCGACCGCAACCGCATCGACGTCGACTGCGGCCCCGGCACCGCCGTGCACCTGACCACCCAGGCCGCCACCAAGGTGCACCGGATGGAGTTCGACCACGCTACCCAGATCGTCAACATCACCGCAGAGTGCGGGAGTTACGTCGAGTACCTGCCCGACCCGCTGATCCCCTACCGGGACGCCAGGTTCTACCAGCACACCGTGGTCACGGTCGACCCGGGCGCCACCGTCCTGGTCGGCGAGACCATCGCCGCCGGGCGCCTGGCCCGGGGCGAGCGCAACGCCTACCGGATGCTCTACAGCGACCTGGAGATCCAGCGGCCCGACGGCGAACTGCTGGCCGTGGACACCGTCCGGCTGGAGCCGGGCGAGGCGGCCGAGGGCGTCGACGGTCCGGCCGTGCTGGACGGCCACGACCTGATGTCCACCCTCTTCGCCGTCACCCCGCTCGCCTCCGCCGGCGCGGTCGCCGACGCCCTGCACGAAGCGCTGCGGCCCAGCGGACTCGACTACGGTGTGAGCACCCTGCCCGAGGAGTGCGGCGCCTGGGTCCGCGTCATGTCGGACGACTCCCCCGCACTCACCCGAGCCGTGCGCGCCGCCTGGGACGCCCTGCGCCGCCTGCTGATCGGCGTCCCGGCCCCGGATCTCCGCAAGAGCTGACGGCGGGGCGGGCCTGCCTGCCAGGGGCGGGTTCAGCGGTCCGAGGTGCCCGTGTCGTACTCGCTGGTGCCCGCGTCCAGCAGCGGGGGCTGCGGCTGCTTCAGGTGGGCCGGGGCCATCAGGCGCAGCACGTGGTAGCCGAGCAGGACGACCAGGGTGCCGAGGGCGATGCCGCTGAGCGAGAAGTTGTCGGTGAACTTCAGGGACACGTTCCCGATGCCGATGATGACGCCGGCGGCCACCGGGACCAGGTGCAGCGGGTTGGTCAGGTCCACCCGGTTGTGCACCCAGATCTGGGCGCCGAGCAGGCCGATCATGCCGTAGAGGACGACGGTGATCCCGCCGAGCACCCCGCCGGGGATCGCGGCGACCACCGCGCCGAACTTCGGGCAGAGGCCGAAGAGGATCGCGAACCCGGCGGCGCACCAGTACGCGGCGGTGGAGTAGACCCTGGTCGCGGCCATCACGCCGATGTTCTCGGCGTAGGTGGTGGTGGCCGGGCCGCCGACGCTGGTGGAGATCATGGTGGCGGCGCCGTCCGCCATGATCGCCGCGCCCATCCGGTCGTCCAGCGGATCACCCGTCATCTCGCCGACCGCCTTGACGTGTCCGGCGTTCTCGGCGATCAGGGCGACCACGACGGGCAGTGCCACCAGGACGGCGGAGGCGGAGAAGCTCGGCGTGTGCAGGGTCGGCAGGCCGAGCCAGTCGGCCTTGCCGACGCCGGAGAGGTCGAGCCGCCAGTGGTCCGTCACCGTGCCGCCGCCGGTGGCGGAGTGGATCTGCCCGAAGAGCCGGTCGAAGATCCAGGAGACCGCGTACCCGAAGACCAGGCCGAGGAAGATGGCGATCCGCGACCAGAAGCCGCGCAGCACCACCAGGGCCAGTCCGGTGAACAGCATGGTGAGCAGCGCGGTCCACTGGTCCTGCGGCCAGTACGTCCCGGCGGTGACCGGAGCGAGGTTGAATCCGATCAGCATGACCACCGCGCCGGTCACCACCGGCGGCAGCACCGCGTGGATCACCCGGGCGCCCGCCGCCTGAACTGCCGCGCCACAGGCCGTGAGCACCGCCCCGACCACCAGCAGAGCACCCGTCAGCGTCGCGGCGTCACCGCCCTGCGCCTTGATCACGGCGGCCACGCCGACGAACGACAGGCTGCTGCCGAGGTAGCTGGGGATCCGTCCGCCGGTGACCAGCAGGAAGAAGATGGTCGCGACACCGGAGAGCATCACGGCCAGGTTGGGATCGAGCCCCATCAGGACCGGCGCCACGAACGTCGCGCCGAACATGGCCACCACGTGCTGAGCCCCGAGCCCGATGGTCCGTCCCCAGCTCAGCCGTTCGTCCGGCTTCACCACTGCACCGGGCGCCGGACTCCTTCCGTCGCCGTGCAGCTTCCAGCCGAAGCCCGCCATGGGTCACTCTCCTCGTCGGCAATGCCCATGCGGGCAGATCGGGCCAACAGCCGATCACACGACGCTCGCCGATGCAAAAACCCCCGCCACCGTCCGGGCGAACGCCGACCCGTCCGCAGCCGCACCCTGGTTGGCCGGTGGCCCGTGCGCTACCTGGCGCCGGGTTTCGCGCGGACGTGGATGCGCTCGCCCTGCGGTCCGAACAGGCTGAGGACTTCCACCGGCGCCTCCCCGGTGCTGCCGAACCAGTGCGGCACCCGGGTGTCGAACTCGGCGGCCTCCCCGGCCTTGAGCACGATGTCGTGCTCGGCGAGGACCAGCCGCAACCGCCCGTTGAGCACGTACAGCCACTCGTAGCCCTCGTGCGTCCGCGGGTCGGGACTGTTGCGGTCGGCGCCGATGACCATCTTGAACGCCTGTGGTCCGCCGGCCTGTTGGGTCAGCGGCAGCACCGTCGAGTCCCCGTGTCTGACCGGCTTCAGCCGCACCCTCGGGTCGCCGACCGGCGGCGCGCCGACCAGCTCGTCCAGCGGGACCTGGTGGGCGTGCGCGATCGGCAGCAGCAGTTCCAGGCTGGGCTTCCGCTGTCCGGTCTCCAGCCGGGACAGCGTGCTGATCGAGATCCCGGTGGTCTCCGACAGGGCGGCCAGGGTGCACCTGCGCCCCAGGCGGATGCGTTTGAGCCTCGGCCCCACGGCGGCGAGTACGTCTTCCATGCCGCTATTGCAGAAACGGCAACAAAGTTTGTCAAGGCCGCCGGGCCGGGCGCATGGTCGGCAACAGCGACGGCAGCAGCTCCGGCGACGGCGACGGCGTCGAGGTCGAGGTCGAAGTCAAGTCGGCCGAGGACGCGGGCGACCCGTGCGGTGGACCTGGATCTGATCGAGCAAGAGCGTGGGAGCGGATGCGATGAACGAGTTCGACTGGGCCGCGATGGCCGACCTGCTGGAGCTGGACGGCGAGACGCACAGCCCCTACCTGGAGCAGGCCTTCGAGCTGCTGGAGGAGCTGAACCGACCGGCCCCGCGGCGGATCCTGGACATCGGCAGCGGTCCGGGTGTCGCGGCCTGCCGACTGGCGGCGGCGTTCCCCCAGGCCGAGGTCACCGCGGTGGACGGGACACCGGAACTGCTGGCCCGCGCCGAGGCACGGGCCGAGCGGCTCGGCGTCCGGCTGCGGACCCGGGTGGCCGGGTTCCCGGCGGGCCTCGCCGAGCTGGAACCGGCGGACCTGGTGTGGTCGGGGCAGGTCGTGCACCACGTCGGCGACCAGCAGGACGCGCTGGACCGGCTGGCCGGGCTGGTTGAACCCGGCGGCGTGCTGGCCATCGTCGAGGGCGGCCTGCCGAGCCGTTGGCTGCCGCGCGACCTGGGCTTCGGCCGTCCCGAACTGCAGGCCCGGCTGGACGCGTTGATGGCGGACCGGTTCTGCCGGATGCGGGCCGACCTGCCGGACACGGTGGCCGTGGTCGAGGACTGGCCCGGCATGCTGCGGAGCGCGGGCCTCACCGAGGTGCGCAGCAGGACCTTCCTGGTGGACCGTCCCGCGCCGCTGGCCGAGGGGCCGCGGCAGGCGGTACGGCGAACGCTGGAGCGGCAGCGCGCGGGCCTCGCCGAGCACCTGGACGCCGACGACGTGGCGACGCTGGACCGGCTGCTCGACCCGGCCGACCCGGCGGGTGTCGACCGGCGCACCGACCTGTTCGTGCTGGCCGCGAGGACCGTGCACTTCGGCCGCCGACCCGAGCGCTGCCCCGGGAGCCGGGAGGGCACTCCGGCCCGGCGGTGGTCGACGAGGGTCCGACGGTGACCGGCGAGGGTTCGGCGGCCTAGCGGCCGCGCCACCACTGGTCCGGCCGTCACTCGGTGGTACCGCCGGCGGGTACGGCGGTACCGAAGCGTCACCGGACCTCCGGGGTCGGCGCGCGGCGGCGGTCAGTTCGCCTGCCCGCGGTGCGCCAGGTGCCGGAGGTACTCCGCGCGGTTGAGCGGGTTGCCGTCCGTCCGGCTGCCGACCGCGTAGGCACCGGCGACCGGGCGGTCACCGGCGGGACGGGACCACCAGACCCCCTCGCCGCCGGAGAGCGCAGCAAGCTGCCGCTTGAAGCTCTGCACCTGGCGCAGCGGGATGCTGCCCTCGATCAGCCAGCCGTCCCCCTGTGCGGACGACCGGACGATGTCGGCCTCCAGCCCGGCGAGCCTGGCGACGACCGGGTTCACGGCATCGGCGGGCACCTCTAGATCGAACCGGTGGCAGGGCTCGTAGAGCCTGGTCCCGGCCTCCGCGAGCGCCCGCATCAGAACCAGCGGGGTCAGTCGGCGGAAGTCGGCCGCGGTGCTGATGGGGCTCGCGAAACCGGTGCGGGTCAGGGTGATCGCGCAGTCGGTCACCGGCCAGCCGTAGAGCCCCTGTTGGAGGCAGTCGTGCACGGTCTCCTCGATGGCCCGGTGGAAGGCTCGCGGCAGCGCGCCCAGTTCCGTCTCCCAGCGGAAGCTCACGGCGGAGCCCGGGCCCGCCGGTTCGACGCGCAGGCCGACGGTCGCGAAGAACTCGTTGCGTGCCCGCCGGTCGATCGCCTCGAACGCCTCGCCCCGGCCCGTGGGCCGCTCGATGTACCGGATCCGGGACGGCTCGAACACGGCCTCGACCCCGAACTCCTCGCGCAGCCTGGCGGCGATCACCTCGCGCTGCACCTCGCCGTACAGCAGCACCGAGATTCCGCCGCCGGGGAGCACCCGCGCCTGGATCAGCGGGTCCTGCTCGGCCAGCGCGGTCAGGGCCGCGTGCAGCCGGGGGCCGTTCCGGGATCCTTCGGGCGGACCACGACGTCGAGGGCGGGCGGGGTGAAGCCGGCCTGCTCGCCGCCGCGCTCCGGTGCGCCCAGCCGGTCGCCGACCCTGATCTCGGACAGCCCGCGCAGCCGCGCGATGCTGCCCGCGCCGGCGACGGGTGCGCCCGCTGCGGTCCCGCCGGACCGCCCGGCCCGGACCGCGGCGGGCCGTACGGTTCCAGTGGCGGTTCCGGTGGCCGACGGCGGCTTCGCCGGGCCGACCACGGCCAGTTCGGTGACCCGCCCCTGGTACTCGGCGGTCCGGCCGTCCGCCTCGCGCCGGTGGAAGGTCAGCCGGTCGCCGCGGCCCACCGTCCCGGTGAACAGGCGCAGGCAGCAGATCTTCTCTCCGGCACGCCCGCGTTCGATCGCGAAGACGGTGCCGCACGGCGGCGCATCGGCCGGCGTGGCGGCCGGGATCGGGAGGAACCGGGTGATGCCGTCGAGGAGGGTGCCGATCCCCTCCCCGGTGCGGGCCGATCCGAAGACGACCGGGTGGACGAGGCCGGTCGCGGTCTGGTCGGCGACGCCCGTCCACAGTTCGGCGTGGGACGGCGGACGGTCCTGGACGAGGCGGGTCAGCAGTCCGTCGTCGTTCATCGAGAGCAGGTCGGTGACCAGGGTGTGGAAGTCCGGGTCCGCCAGGGTGTGCTCAGTGGCCCGGGCAGCCGAAGTGCCGATGCCTTCAACCGTGTTGAGCGGGATGATGCGGGGTGCGAGCCGACTGCGGAGACCCGTCAGCAGCTCGTCCTGGCGGGCGCCGGCCCGGTCGATCTTGTTGGCGAAGATCAGCACGGGGATGCCCGCCCTGCGCAGGGTGGCCATCAGGACGCGGCTCTGCGCCTGGACGCCCTCCACCGCCGACACCACCAGGACCACCGCGTCCAGGACCTGCAACGCCCGTTCCACCTCGGCGATGAAGTCGACGTGGCCGGGGGTGTCGATCAGGTTGACCTGGAGACCGCCGGTGGTGAAGTAGGCGACCGCGGAGCGGATGGTGATGCCGCGCTCGCGCTCGATGTCGCCGGTGTCCGTCTGGGTGGTACCGGCGCCCACCGAGCCGAGCCGGTCGATGGCTCCGGTCTCGAACAGCAGTCGCTCGGTCAGGCTCGTCTTACCGGCGTCGACATGCGCCAGAATGCCGATGTTCAGAATGGTCATGAGTAGCGGAATCCTCGGAAACGCTCGTACGAACGGGGAGCTTGGGGTTTCCGAGAACCTGGCGCATCTCAACTCTCCTGACCGTGATCGGACCGTGCGACCGTCATCGGGGCGGACGAACCTCGGCATCCTGTCACCCGCCCCCGCCGGGCGCACCGGATTTTCCGGCCGCGCCCGCCCGGGTGCCGGTCGTGCCGCCGCGCCCTTCAGCGGCCGAACCGGTGGTCAGTGGCCGAACCGGTGGCCGAAGTGGTGGCGCCGGGCGGCCGGGGGCGACTGCCCGCCCTCCGTGTCCCGCAGCGCCGCGTCCAGCTCGGGATCGCCGGTCGGCCCCCGGCCGGCCGCTGCCACCGCCCGCTTGCCCGCCCGGCGGGCGACGGCCCGGCGGCGGTGCTGCCGCACTCCCGACGAGGCCAGCAGCCAGCCCAGGGCGAACAGGAGGGTGAGAGCGATGCCCGCGAGGAAGATCTCCAGGGCGTTCATGGTGGCGATGTGGTTGTTGAACAGCATGACGCTGTAGTCCGAGCCTGCGTCGAGGTTCTGCGCGATCAGCAGCGCAGCGAAGACGCCGGTCACGGCGAGTAGCAGAAGTCCGAGGAGGAACATCGAGCAGCCTCCCTTCGAGGGCTCATCCTGGGATATATGCCCCACTTACGAAATTTGACCCACTTCGCTGGGCACTCCTGCCGCGCCAACTACCGGCCGACGGTGACGGAGTGCGGCCGGGCGGGCACCTTCCGCAGCGGCGGCCGCACCCCGGCCGCCTGCCGGGGTCACCAGGGGAGCAGCAGGTTCACGTCCCCGAACTCGTGCCAGAGGTAACGGGCTTGGATCGCCTCGGCGTAGCACCGGTCGAGCAGCGGACGGCCGGCGACGGCCTGGAGCATCAGCAGGTGCGAGGCGCGGGGTTCGTGCCAGCCGGTGAGCAGCCCGTCCACGGTCCGCACGCCGCGCTCGGGCGTGATCACGAGCTCCGTCCAGCCCTCGGCGGCCCGCAGCCGGCCGTCCGGGCCGGCCGCGGACTCCAGCGCCCGGACCACCGTGGTGCCGACCGCGATGACCCGGCCGCCCGACGTCCGGACATGCTCGGCGAGGCGCGCCGTCTCCCCCGGCACCCGGAACCACTCCGGGTACGGGGCCTCGTGGACCTCGGGCGAGGCGACGCCCGTGTGCAGGGTGACCGGCGCGACCAGGACTCCCCTGCCGGCCAGCCTGGCCACCAGCTCGGCGGTGAACGGCCGTGCCGCACTGGGCATTTCACTGCTCCCCGGCTCGCTGGCGAACACCGTCCGGTACGCCTCGATCGGCCAGTCCCGGTCGACGTAGCCGTACCGGATGGCCTTGCCGTGGTCGGCGAGGTACCCCACGATCGGGCCTGGCAGGTTCAGCCGGGCCCGCCAGAGCCGGGCGGTGTACGGCGCGGTGAGTTCGCAGACCGCACCGGCGGGCAGCGCGATGCGCAACCCGGCCATGGCGGGCGAGAGTTCCGGCGGGTAGTACTCGGCGGCTCCGGCGCCGGGGCGGCGCAGCTCGACCAGGTGGTCGCCGTCCGGATCGGGCCTGGCCGAGGAGAGGTGCAGGGCGACCGGTGCACCGTCGGGCAGTCGTCCGGGCAGCGCGGCGGGCAGGGTGGCCGAGTTGTTGACCACCAACAGGTCACCGGGGAGCAGGAGTCCGGGCAGTTCCCGGCAGCGGGAAATCGGCGAGCGCGGGCATGGCGGCACCGTCGAGGTCGTAGCCGGTGAGGGTGGAGGCGTTGTTGATCAGGAGCCCGGCACCCCCGAGCGCGGCGGCCGCCTCGGCGATCCGTGCGCGGTGACCGTCGTCGACGACCGACCCGGCCAGCCCGACCGTCTCCGTCACCCCCTTCAACTCGACCTCCACCGAGGCGAGTTCACTAGGATTGCGGGCCGTGATCACCAGTCGCAGGCCGTCCTCGGCGAGCGCGCGGGCCAGTTCCAGGCCGAGCCCCCGGGAGGCCCCGGTGATCACGGCGACGTTCCCGGCGGGACGGTGGCGGCTGCCGTCACGAGTGCTGCCGGCGTTCCTGTCGGTGTTCATGCCTCGACTGTCCCTCCGCGCGGGTCCTGCGCGGATCGGCCTTCGGGCGCCGACCCGGCTGCGCCGTTGGGCCTAGGACGACTGCGGGCGGCGGCGGACCGGCGGGCGGACCGGCGGCGTTTCGGCGGATAGCCCGGTCGGCGGATTCCGCGCGCGCCGGGCGCCTGGCAGGGTGAGCACGGGCGCGGACGCACCCGGGGCAGGGGCGCGCCAGCCGCGCGGGGAGCAGCGCGGCGGGCAACGCGAATGGCGGAGGGCGGAGGAACACGATGACCACCACCGATGTCCTGACGGTCGATCAGGTCCTCGACCGTATGCGCGAGCTAGCCGCGACGCTCCCCCAGGGAGACGGCGTGGAGGTCTTCAACGGGATGTACCTGACGGTGACCGAACTGGTCAGGGAGCGGCTGGCGGCCGCCTACTTCGACGATCCCGCGGGCATGGCCCGGCTGGACGCCGTCTTCGCCGCGCGCTACCTGTCGGCCGTCGACACCGCCGACTCCGGCGGGCGGACGGACGCCTGCTGGCGCCCGCTGTTCGAACTGCGCGGGAACCCCGGGATCCACCCGATCCAGTTCGCCGTGGCCGGGATGAACACCCACATCGAGCACGACCTGCCGCTGTCGGTACTGGACTGCTGCCTGGCCCTCGGGCTGGAACCCCGGGAGGCCGAGGCCGACTTCCACCGCGTCAACGACCTGCTGGCCCAGGTCGAGGCGCAGGTCCGGGAGGAGCTCCTGCCCGCTCCCGAGGCGCTGCGGATCGCCGACCCACTGATGCACGTGGTCGGCGTCTGGAGCATCGACCGCGCCCGGGACGCGGCCTGGGCCAGCGTCCTCGGCCTCTGGGAGCTGCGGAACGCGCCGCACGCGTACGAGGCGGTCACGGCTGCGCTGTCCGGTTCGGTCGGCATGGTCAGCCGGGCTCTGCTGACCCCGCTGAGCGGGCCGTGCTGAACGAGCCGTGTTGAACGGGCTCTGCTGAACGGGCTCTGCTGAACGGGCGGTACCGAACCGGGCTACTGCCGCATGCCGTCGGACGGCCTCCGCGCACACTGCGGGAGACCGGCCGACGTACGGCTGCGGCACTGCCGGGACCCGCCCGGACCGGCCGGGGGGGGACCAGGGGTGCCGGGGGGTTAGGCCCAGCTGGAGTGCAGCGGCTTGCCCTCGGCGTAGCCGGCCGCGCTCTGGACGCCCACGATCGCCTTCTCGTGGAACTCCTCCAGGCTGTTGGCGCCCGCGTAGGTGCAGGAGCTGCGCACGCCCGCCACGATCGAGTCGATCAGGTCCTCCACGCCCGGACGCGCCGGGTCGATGAACATCCGGGAGTGCGAGATGCCCTCCTCGAACAGGCCCTTGCGGGCACGGTCGTAGGCGGACTCGCGGGAGGTCCGGTTGGTGACGGCGCGAGCGGAGGCCATACCGAAGCTCTCCTTGTACTGGCGGCCGTCGGCGGTGGTCTGCAGGTCGCCGGGGGACTCCAGGGTCCCGGCGAACCAGGATCCGATCATCACGTTGGACGCACCGGCGGCGAGCGCCATGGCGACGTCACGCGGGTGGCGGACGCCACCGTCGGCCCAGATGTGCTTGCCCAGGCGGCGGGCCTCGGCGGCGCACTCCAGCACGGCCGAGAACTGCGGGCGGCCGACACCGGTCATCATGCGGGTGGTGCACATCGCGCCCGGGCCGACACCGACCTTGAGGATGTCCGCGCCGGCCTCGACCAGGTCGCGGACACCGGCGGCGGAGACCACGTTGCCCGCCACGATCGGGATCTGCGGGTCGAGCCCGCGCACCGCGCGCAGCGCGCTGATCATCGTCTCCTGGTGGCCGTGCGCGGTGTCCACCACGAGCACGTCCGCGCCGGCCTCGATCAGCGCCTTGGCCTTGCCGGCCACGTCGCCGTTGATACCGACGGTAGCGGCGATCCGCAGCTTGTTGTCGGCGTCGACGGCCGGGGTGTACAGGGTGGCGCGCAGCGCGTTCTTGCGGGTCAGGATGCCGACCAGGCGACCCTCGGCGTCCACGACCGGCGCCAGCTTGCGGTGCCCCTCGTTCAGCCGGTCGAACGCCGCGCGCGGGTCGATGCCCTCGTCCAGCAGCAACAGGTCGCGGGACATCACCTCGGACAGACTGGTGAACCGGTCCACGCCCTGGCAGTCGCCCTCGGTCACCACGCCGACCGGCTTGTCGTCCTCGACCACGACCAGCGCGTTGTGCGCGCGCTTGGGCAGCAGGGAGAGGGCGTCCGCGACGGTGTCGCCGGGGGCGAGGGTGAGCGCGGTGTCGTGCACCAGGTGACGCTGCTTGACCCAGCCGATCACCTCGGCGATGACCTCGGTCGGGATGTCCTGCGGGATGGCCACCAGACCACCGCGGCGGGCCACGGTCTCGGCCATCCGGCGACCGGCGATCGCGGTCATGTTGGCGACGACGAGCGGGATCGTCGTACCCGTCCCGTCGTTCGAGGAGAGGTCGACCCCCTGCCGGGAGCCCACTGCGGAGCGGCTGGGGACCATGAACACGTCGTCGTACGTGAGGTCGTACGCGGGCTTGAGGTCGTTCAGGAAGCGCATGAGAGAGGTCTCCGGCGGGTTGTAGATACACCTGGGGTGCGGACTGGGTCGGGGCTGACCGGACGCACTGGGCTCCCTGCACCCAACCGTCAATGGTTGCGTAAGCGCAGGTAGAAAGCCAGTTCGGCCACCCGCCTTGATGATCCGGACAAAGGGCGGACACCCACGGCTTCCATCCTCTGTAGGAACATACAGAACAGGACGTCGGAGGCGCCGCCACAGCTCCGGGACGACCGAACCCCGCCCCGCCGGCGAGAGGCCGGCAGGACGGGGCTCCCGGGGGACGAGGGTTCCTGCGGTGGTCAGTCGATGGTCGGGGCGGTGTCGCTGGGCTACGCCGAACCCGATGCCGACGCAACGGCCGATGCGACGATCGTCCAGCCCGCCTGTCTCAACATCCCCGCCGAGTTCGGACGCGCCGACGGCCCGCTTCGCGCCGGCCGGCCGTGCCAGATCCTGGACGTCGGCACCGAGCCCGAGCACCGCGAGGGCATCCGCGCCCGCCTCAAGCGCCTGGCCGCGCGCGGCGTCCTCGCCGAGACCGAGCCGGGCGTGTCCGTCCCGGTGGCACGGACGCCATCTCGCCGAGCAGCCTGACCGGCATCGCACTTACAGACCTGACCCAGCACCGGGAACAGCTTCACGAACCGCCCTCTTGCGGCTCGACGTGCAGGGGAATCCGGTTCTGCGTGCCGCTTCGAGGCCCCAGGTACCTGAGGGAAAGCCGAAGCGGAGGCAGTCGGCGATGAGTGACGAGTGGACCGGTGGCTGGAGTTGCGGAGGCTCCGTGCCCGCGTGAGCTGCTCAGTACCGGCGCAGTAGCGGCCAGAGCGCCGCCCACGCCCGGTCCGGCCCCGCGCAGAGCACCACGGCCGCGTGCTGCTCCTGGTTCGCCGTGCCATGCCCGTTGTCGACGCGCGCGACCGCGTGGCAGCCCGTGAAGTGTTCCTCCGCCTCGGTGTAGCCCGCTGGGTGGACGAGCAGCACCGGCCCGGTGGCGGTGGCCGGTGGCGGGCCCCAGGCATACAGTCCCATGTGGCCGGAGTAGGGGGATGGCAGTCCAAGGGCGGGCCCGTACTGCGCAAGGGCACCGGCCTCGCCGTAGTTCGCGGTCAGCAGCACGGCGGTGGCCCGCTGCTCGGCGGGGATCGCCTCCCACCCGGTGGCGGTGGCGCGCGCGAGCTCCGGCCAGCCGACCTCTTCCCCGATGTCGGGGTCGACGGTCATCGGCACGGCCAGCGCCGAGGCGGGCAGCACCGGAAGGGCGGCCAGCGCGCTGGTGAGCAGGGCCGCGAGCAGTCCGCCGGCCAGCTTGGTGCGGTGCTCGCGGGCCCAGTGGGCGTACGGCTCGCAGCCTGCCGCGGTGAGCGCGTACAGCAGCGGGATCGGGTAGTACGCCTTGCCGCCGCCCGCCGTCACCAGCACGCAGAGCACCACCCAGGCCACCGCGACGGGCCGGGCCCAGCGCAGCTCCGGCCGGCGCAGCAACCGGCTCAGCCCGGCCAGCCAGAGGGGCGCCAGCAGCGGGGAGAGCTGGAGCACCTGCAGCGGGAGGACGAGCAGTCGCCCGCCCGCTCCGCCGGCGGCGCTGATCCCCTGGGCGACCGTCAGCTCGGGCCAGCCGTGTGCGTTCTGCCACCACAGGACGGGCAGTGCGAACGGGAGAGCGGTGAGCAGCGCGGTCAGCGGGCCGAGCAGGGTACGCGGCCGGGGCACGAGAAGGCCGCGCGGCCCGGCCGTCAGGGCGCCCGCTGCCAGCGCCGCGAGCAGGCCCAGCACCAGCAGCTTGTTCAGCAGCGCGATCCCGACCGCTGCACCGAGCAGCGGCCACCAGCGGGCCTCGCCGGTGCGCAGCAGGCGGAGCATCAGCAGAATGAGCGTCAGCCAGGCCGTCAGGTCGAAGGTCGCGGTGGAGAGCAGGTGGCCGTTGCCCAGCACGTAGCCCGAGCAGGCCGCGGCCGCGGCCGCGAGTACCTGCCCGCCGCGCCCGGCGCCCAGCTCACGGGCGAGCAGCGCGGTGAGCGTGATCGAGGCCGCGGCGAGCAGCGCGGGCAGGATCCGCACCCCGGTCGGGGTGGCGCCGAAGAGCTCCGCGCCGAGCCGGGCCAGCAGCGGGGAGAGCGGCGGCTGGTCCGGATAGCCCCAGGCCAGGTGGCGACCCGCGAGCAGGAAGTACAGCTCATCGCGGTGGAATCCGTAGCGGCCCGACATCGCGATCAGCAACGCAGCGGCAGCGGCCGCGATCCCTCCAACTGGCCCGGCTGCGAACGGCGCCAGGCGCAGCTGTGCATCCCCCCGAGTGCGCATGCTTGCATTCTGACCGTCCGGGACGGGGGCCGAGAAGAGCCAGGAGGAAAGCGATCTGACAACGGCCGCCCGACACGACGCCGACGCGCTGCCCTGCGCGGTCAGTCGTAGCCGGCACGAACCGCGCAGTGGCCCAACTTCGGTGGCAACCGGTCAAGGTGCCGTGACACGGGACACGGGGTGCCCCACCGTCCCGTGGGTGAGCACGGTGTCCCGTCCCAGGCGATCTGGTCCCTGTCTCAGATGACCTGGTCCGATTCGCCCGTCGTCTCAGCTGATCCGGCCTGTCGGCTCTGCTGCTGTGACCGAGTGGCTGTTGTCGTTCCGATCTTGAGCAGTGCTGGTCGAACGAAGCGGCGATGGTCTCCGCGTTCCCGAACCGGTGAGCCTGGCGGTCACACGCGAGATGGCCGAACGGGGCTCCGCCTCCGCGATGCCGTGGAACTGCGTCAACAGGACGTCCTGGACGGCTTGTTGACGTAGACGTTTGCCCCTACGCCGCGCGCGGGCGGTGGTGCCGTATGTCACCCCTGGTTCGACTGTGGGTTGGGTAGGTGAATCGCTACGCTCAGCTTGAACCGGGATAAGTTACTTCTGAGTAGCTGACGCTCCGTAGGTCTCGGCTGCTCCGTGGTCCTCGAGGAGCCCGCATGCAAATCGCCGCGATCATCGTGTCGCTGGTCCTGGCCGTGGTCGGCGTGGCGCTCTTCGCGCGCGCGTTCCTTCAGATCCACGGCTTCGTCCGGCTCGGTCAGAACGTGCCCGCCGGCTCGCGCACCAACGACTGGAAAAACCGTACGGTCACCGTCGTCCGCGAGTTCCTGGGCCATACCCGGATGAACAAGTGGGGCGTCGTCGGTGTCGCCCACTGGTTCGTCGCGATCGGCTTCTTCACCCTGGTGCTGACCGTGGTCAACGCCCTCGGCCAGCTGTTCCAGGCCGACTGGCTGCTGCCGGTCATCGGCGACTGGGCGCTCTACGGCGCCTTCGTCGACTTCATCGGCGTGATGACCACGCTCGGCATCCTCACCCTGATCGTGATCCGCCAGCTGAGCCACCCGCGCCGACCGGACCGCAAGTCCCGGTTCGCGGGCTCCAACTTCGGCCAGGCGTACTTCGTCGAGGCCGTCATCCTGATCGTCGGGTTCTGTATCTACACCATGCACGCCCTGGAGGGCGCGCTGCACGGCGTGGACGGCTACCAGGCGGCGTACTTCCTGTCGTACCCGCTGGTCGCCGCGTTCAAGGGGCTGAGCGTCGCCACGCTGCAGACGCTGGTCTACCTCTTCGCAATGATCAAGCTCGCGACCACCTTCACCTGGATGATCACTGTCTCGTTGAAGACCGACATGGGCGTCGCCTGGCACCGCTTCCTGGCCTTCCCCAACATCTGGTTCAAGCGCAACGCCACCGGCGACGTCGCGCTCGGTGCCCTGCTGCCGATGACCAGCGGTGGCCGGCCGATCGACTTCGAGGACCCGGCCGAGGACGCCGTCTTCGGTGCCTCCCAGGTCGAGCACTTCTCCTGGAAGGGCATCCTCGACTTCTCCACCTGCAC
>NZ_JYJF01001098.1 GCF_000955975.1 Saccharothrix sp. ST-888 | reverse complement strand
CTCCGCGCCGAGCTGGCCGGGTCGGGAATCCAGGTCACCCTGGAGGCCTGCGACGTCGCCGACCGGTCGGCGGTGGAGGTGCTGGTCAAGCGGCTCACGCCCGATCTCGCCACCCCGCTGCGCGCGGTGGTGCACGCGGCCGGTGTCACCCAGGACATCGCACTGATGGACGGTGACCTGAGTGAGCTGTCCAGGGTCGTGGACGCCAAGGTCTCCGGCGCGGTCCACCTGGACGCCGCACTCGGCGACACCGAACT
>NZ_JYJF01001097.1 GCF_000955975.1 Saccharothrix sp. ST-888 | reverse complement strand
TGGTCGGGCGGGTGGTGGACGACGAGCCGGTGGCGATCGTGGCGATGAGCTGCCGGTTCCCGGGCGGTGTGCGTACGCCGGAGGACTTGTGGCAGCTGCGGGCGACGGGGACGGATGCGATCTCCGGGTTCCCGACCGACCGTGGCTGGGACCTGGAAGCGCTGTACAGCAGTGACGTCGAGCAGGCGAACACGGCGTACACCCGCGAGGGCGGATTCCTCTACGAGGCAGCCGAGTTCGACCCGACCTTCTTCGGC
>NZ_JYJF01001096.1 GCF_000955975.1 Saccharothrix sp. ST-888 | reverse complement strand
TCCGGGTCGAGCTCGGCGAGGTCGAGGCGGCGCTGGCCGAGCACCCCGGCGTCGCCCAGGCCGCCGTCCTCGCCCACGACGACCGGCTCGTCGGCTACGTCGTGGCCCGCGACGACTCGACCCGGGACAGCGGGATCGAACAGGATCACGTGGGCGAGTGGCGGGACATCTACGATGCCCTGCCGATCACCCCCGAGGAGACCGTCTTCGGCCAGAACTTCGTCGGCTGGAACAGCAGTTACGACGCGAGCCCGATCC
>NZ_JYJF01001095.1 GCF_000955975.1 Saccharothrix sp. ST-888 | reverse complement strand
CCGGCGCAGCGTGCCAACCGTGACCGCCTCGCGGCCGGCTGCTTCGATGCTCTCCTGAACGGCCATCACGAGGACGGGGTGCGCACTGACCTCGACGAACGTGCCGACGCCGTGGTTGCGCAGCAACTCGGCCGTCGCGTCGGCGAACTCCACGGTGGTACGGAGGTTGGTGTACCAGTACTCCGCGTCCATGCCCGAACCGTCGACCAGCTCGCCCGTCACCGTGGACAGCAGCGGCACCCGGCCCGCCTGCGGGGTG
>NZ_JYJF01001094.1 GCF_000955975.1 Saccharothrix sp. ST-888 | reverse complement strand
CAGCCGCTGCTGCGGGTCCATGGCCAGCGCCTCGCGCGGGCTGATCTCGAAGAACGCCGGGTCGAACTCGGCGGCGTCGTGCAGGAAGCCGCCACCGCGCGCATAGAAGGTGCCCTGGCGGTCGGGGTCCGCGTCGTAGAGGTCGGAGAGCTTCCAGCCGCGGTCGGTGGGGAACTCGGAGATGGCGTCGCCGGAGTCGGCGACCAGCTGCCAAAGGGCCTCCGGCGACTCCACGCCGCCGGGGAACCGGCAGCTCATC
>NZ_JYJF01001093.1 GCF_000955975.1 Saccharothrix sp. ST-888 | reverse complement strand
TGCCCGAGCAGGGCGGCGTCCAGGTGCAGCTCTCCGTGGAGGCGGCCGACGAGTCCGGACGGCGTCCGGTCAGCCTGCACTCCCGTCCGGAGGATGCCTGCGGCGAGGAGCTGTGGACGCGGCACGCCACCGGTGTGCTCGCCCCGAGCGCGGTTGCCGGGTCCCCGGCTTCGTTCGAGCTGGGGGAGTGGCCTCCGGCCGGTGCGGTCGAGGTTGCGGTCGACGACCTGTACGAGGTGTTCGGCGAGGCCGGGTTCGGG
>NZ_JYJF01001092.1 GCF_000955975.1 Saccharothrix sp. ST-888 | reverse complement strand
ACCAGCAGCATCGCCACGCCCTCGGACCAGCCGGTGCCGTCCGCCGCACCTGCGAAGGACTTGCAGCGGCCGTCGGCCGCGACCCCGCGCTAGCGGCTGAACTCGACGAAGACGTCCGGGGTCGCCATCACGGTCACGCCGCCGACCAGGGCCTGCGTGCAGTCGCCCCGGCGTAGCGCCTGGCAGGCCCAGTGCAGGGCGACCAGCGAGGATGAGCAGGCGGTGTCCAGGGTGGCGGCCGGGCCTTCGAGGCCCAGGGTG
>NZ_JYJF01001091.1 GCF_000955975.1 Saccharothrix sp. ST-888 | reverse complement strand
CGGATCACCGGTTCGCTGCACATGACGGTGCAGACGGCGGTGCTGATCGAGACCCTCACCGCGCTGGGTGCCGAGGTCCGCTGGTGCTCGTGCAACATCTTCTCCACCCAGGACCACGCCGCCGCCGCGATCGCGGTCGGTCCGGAGGGCACCCCCGAGAACCCGCAGGGTGTGCCGGTGTTCGCCTGGAAGGGCGAGACGCTGGAGGAGTACTGGTGGTGCACTGAGCAGGCGCTGACCTGGCCGAACGGCCAGACCCCG
>NZ_JYJF01001090.1 GCF_000955975.1 Saccharothrix sp. ST-888 | reverse complement strand
GGCCAGCGCCAGTGAGCACTCGCCGTTGCGCAGCGCCTGCACCGCCAGGTGGAGCGAGACCAGCGAGGAGGAGCACGCCGTGTCCACCGTCACCGCCGGTCCCTCGAACCCGAAGGTGTACGAGAGGCGGCCGGAGACCACGGCGGCCGCGTTGCCGGTGATCATGTAGCCCTCGACGCCGTCCGGCAGCTCGTCCGCCACCGCACTGTAGCCCGAGGCGGAGGCACCGACGAAGACCCCGACCGCTCTGCCGCGCAGGGA
>NZ_JYJF01000110.1 GCF_000955975.1 Saccharothrix sp. ST-888 | reverse complement strand
GGACGACAGTTCCCCGGAACCAGGCGCATCCGCACCACGACGCGAGACCAGCAGCAGACTGCGCACCCCGTGCTCGGCCACCAGATGACGCGCGACCAGGCCGCCCAGCATCCCGGACGCACCGGTCACCAGCACCGTGCCGAGCGCGTCGAACACCGCAGGCAGCTCACCGGACGCGGCGGCGCGGGCCAGCCTGGGCACCCGTACGACGCCCTCGCGGACCGCGAACTCCGGCTCGCCGGAGGCCAGGGCTCCTGCCAGGACCTCGCCCGGGACGCCCTGGGTGTCCAGGTCGATCAGCACCAGCCGGTCGGGGTTCTCCAGCTGGGCGGAGCGCACCAGGCCCCACACCGGGGCGTGGACCAGGTTGTCACCGCCTGCCACCGCACCACGGGTCACCAGGACCAGGCGCGAGGAGGCGAACCGCTCGTCCGCCAGCCACTCCTGGACCACACCGAGCACACCGTGCAGCGCAGCACGGACAGTTGAGGCGGTCCCGGCAGCGGAGTCAGCGGCGTCAGCGGCGTCCAGCCCGAGGAAGACGGCTTCCGGCAGCACCGCGCCCGCGTCGACCGCCGCGCCCAGCGCGGCCAGATCGGCGAAGCTCTCGACGCCGGTGCCGAACGGGTCGGCGCCGAGCGCCGCCCACCGGCCGCCGCCGGTCGCGGCCGAGACCGGCAGCGAGGTCCACTCCACCCGGAAGAGCGAGTCGACGTATCCGGCCCGGGCGGCCCGGAGCTGCTCCTCGGAGATCTCCCGCAGGGTGAGGGAGCGGACCGTCATCACCGGCTGGCCGGCGGCGTCGGCGAGGTCGAGGGCGACCTCGCCCCGGCCCAGCGGGGTGACCCGCAGGCGCAGCGACGAGGCGCCGGTGGCGTGCAGGGTGACGCCGTTCCAGGCGAACGGCAGGCCGCCGCGGACGGCGTCGTCGGCCGCGTCCGGACCGGTGCCGTCGGTGGTGCCGTCGGCGGAGGCGCCGAGCGCGTGCAGGGCGGCGTCCAGCAGGGCGGGGTGGATGCCGAAGCGGTCGGCGTCGTCCCGGGCCTGGACGGGCAGCGCGATCTCGGCGAAGATCTCGCCGTCGCGCAGCCAGGCGGCCTGCAGGCCCCGGAAGACCGGGCCGTAGCCGAAGCCGGCCTCGGCCAGGCCGGTGTGGATCTCCTGGACGTCCACCGGAGTGGCGTCGGCGGGCGGCCACTGGGTGAGCTCGAAGGAGGCGGCCTCGGTGGCGACGGTGAGGACACCGGTGGCGTGCCGGGTCCACGGCTCCTCGGCCTGGGCGCCCTCGGTCCGGGAGTGCAGGCTGAAGGAGCGGCTGCCGCTCTCGTCGGCCCCGCTCAGCACGATCTGGAGCTGCACGCCGCCCTGCGCGGGCAGCAGCAGCGGTGCTTCGAGGGTGAGTTCCTCGATGAGGTCGCAGCCGGCCTGGTCACCGGCCCGGAGGGCGAGTTCGACGAAGGCCGTGCCCGGGAGCAGCACGGTGCCCATGACCGCGTGGTCGGCGAGCCAGGGGTGGCTGTCGAGGGAGAGCCGGCCGGTGAGCAGGAAGCCGTCGACGTCCGCCAGTGCCACGGCGGCACCGAGCAGCGGGTGGTCGGCGGCGCCGAGGCCGATGGCGGCGGCGTCGCCGACCGGGCTGGTGGCGTCGAGCCAGTACCGTTCGCGCTGGAAGCCGTAGGTGGGCAGGTCGACCCGGCGGGCGCCCTGGCCGGCGAAGAGCCCGTCCCAGTCCAGGGCCGCGCCCCGGAGGTGGGCCCGGCCGAGGGCGGTGGTCAGGGTCCGGACCTCGGGGCGGCCCGCGCGCAGGACCGGCAGGAAGGCCGCGTCCTCGCCGGCCGACTCCTGGCCGAGCGCGGAGAGGACGCCGTCGGGGCCCAGTTCCACGAAGGTGCGGACGCCTTCGCGCTCCAGGGTCAGCATCGCGTCGTGGAAGCGGACGGCCTCGCGGACGTGGCGCACCCAGTACTCGGGGGTGCAGATCTCCTCGGCGGGGACGAGGTCGCCGGTGAGGGTGGAGACGATCGGGACGGCCGGTGCGGCGTAGGACACCACCTGGGCGCAGCGCAGGAACTCGGCGAGCATGCCGTCCATCAGCGGCGAGTGGAAGGCGTGGCTGACGGTGAGCCGCTTGGTCTTGCAGCCCTGGGCGGCCAGCTGCCCGGCGATCTCGACGACGGCGGCCTCGGCGCCGGAGAGGACCACCGCCGAGGGCCCGTTGACGGCCGCGATGCCCACCTCGGCCTCGCGTCCTGCGAGCAGCGGCAGGACCTGCTCCTCGCTCGCCTGGACCGCCACCATGGCGCCGCCGGCGGGCAGTTGCCGCATCAGCCGGCCGCGTGCGGCCACCAGCAGTGCGGCGTCCTCCAGCGAGAGGACACCGGCGGCGTGTGCGGCGGCGAGTTCGCCGATCGAGTGGCCGGCCAGCAGGTCGGGCCGCAGGCCCCACGCCTCGACCAGGCGGAACAGGGCGACCTCGACGGCGAAGAGCGCGGGCTGGGTGTAGTCGGTGCGGTGCAGGAGGTCCGCCTCGGCGGAGCCCTCGGGGGCGAACAGGACCTCGCGCAGCGGGCGTTCCAGCTGGAGGTCGAGGTAGCCGCACGCCTTGTCCAGGGCCTTGGCGAACACCGGGAAGGTCTCGTACAGTTCGCGGCCCATGGCGAGGCGCTGGCTGCCCTGGCCGGTGAACAGGAAGGCGGTCCGGCCCTCCACCGGCGAGCCGCGCAGCACGCCGGCCGCGGTGGTGCCCTCGGCGAGGGCGTCCAGGGCCTGCCGGAAGCCCTCGTGGTCGCCCGCCAGCAGGACGGCGCGGTGCTCGAAGCTCGCGCGGGTGGTGGCGAGGGAGTGGCCGAGGTCGGCCGGGGTGTGCTCGGGGTGGGCGTCGAGGTGGGTGCGCAGGCGCTCGGCCTGGGTGCGCAGGGCGTCGGGGGTCTTGGCGGAGAGCACCCACGGCAGGACGGCCGGGGCGACGTCGGCGGCCGGCGTGCCGGTCGGTTCGGCGGTCTGCTCGGCGGTGGGCGGGGCCTGCTCGATGACGGCGTGCGCGTTGGTGCCGCTGAAGCCGAAGGAGGAGACGCCCGCGCGGCGCGGCTCGCCGGTCTGCGGCCACGGCCGGGCCTCGGCGAGCAGTTCGACCGTGCCCGCGCTCCAGTCGACGTGCGGGGTGGGCTCGTCCACGTGCAGAGTGCGCGGCAGGACGCCGTGCCGCATCGCCATGACCATCTTGATGATCCCGCCGATGCCGGCGGCGGCCTGGGTGTGGCCGATGTTGGACTTCAGCGAGCCCAGCCACAGCGGCTGGTCCTCGGAGCGGCCCTGGCCGTAGGTGGCGAGCAACGCCTGGGCCTCGATCGGGTCGCCGAGGGTGGTACCGGTGCCGTGCGCCTCGACCGTGTCGATCTGGGTGGCCGTCAGTCCGGCGTCGGCCAGCGCCTGGCGGATCACCCGCTGCTGGGACGGACCGTTGGGGGCGGTCAGGCCGTTGGAGGCGCCGTCCTGGTTGATCGCGGTGCCCCGGACGATCGCCAGGACGGGGTGGCCGTTGCGCTGGGCGTCGGAGAGCCGCTCGACCAGCAGCATGCCGACGCCCTCGCCCCAGGCGGTGCCGTCTGCTGCGGCGGCGAAGGGCTTGCAGCGGCCGTCGGGGGCGAGGCCGCGCTGGCGGCTGAAGGCGATGAAGGAGCCGGGGTTGGCCATCACGGCGACACCGCCGGCGAGGGCGATGCCGCACTCGCCCCGGCGCAGCGACTGCACGGCGAGGTGCAGGGCGACCAGCGAGGAGGAGCAGGCGGTGTCGATGGTGACCGCGGGGCCCTGGAAGCCGAAGGTGTAGGAGAGGCGGCCGGAGGCGACGCTGGCGGCGTTGCCGGTGACCAGGTAGCCCTCCATGCCCTCGCCGGCCTCGTGCAGGCGCGGGCCGTAGTCCTGTGCCTCGGCGCCGATGAAGACGCCGGTGCGGGACTCGCGCAGGGTGCCGGGGTCGATGCCGGCCCGCTCGAACGCCTCCCAGGAGGTCTCCAGCAGCAGGCGCTGCTGCGGGTCCATGGCGAGGGCCTCGCGCGGGGAGATCGCGAAGAAGCCGGGGTCGAAGGTGTCCGCGTCGTGCAGGAAGCCGCCGGCCTGCGCGTAGCTGGTGCCGGGGTGGTCCGGGTCCGGGTCGTACAGGCTGCCGAGGTCCCAGCCGCGGCCGGCCGGGAAGGACGAGATCGCGTCGACGCCGTCCGCGACCAGCTGCCACAGCTGCTCCGGTGAGTGGGCGTCACCGGGGAATCGGCAGGCCATCGCGACGATGGCGATGGGCTCGTCGTGAACGGGGGCGTGGAATTCCGGCAGGCCCGTTTCGGCGGCCGTGCCGAGGATTTCCGCGCGCAGGTGCCGGGAGAGCGAGGCGGGCGTCGGGTGGTCGAAGACCAGGGTGACCGGAAGGCGCAGCCCGGTGGCCGCGGCGAGCCTGCTGTGGAGGTCCACGGCGGCCAGCGAGTCGAATCCGAGTTCCAGGAACGGGCGGTCGGCTCCGACGACGGCGGACGACTTTCCGCTCAGGGCTTCCCTGGCCTGTTCGAGCACCAGGTTCAGCAGCGTCCGCTGCTGCTCCGGCTCGGACAGTTCGGCCAGTTTCCGACGCCAGGACGAGAATTCGCCAGGCATTCCGGCACCCGCACCGTCCGGCTCCGAAATGAAACCCTCGGACTGGTTCTTCATCACGCGCTCCACTACCCAGCAGACGGTATCCAAGACCTCTGGTCAGCCTGTCACGGGCACCAAGCACTCGAAAGCCCCTAAGGGACCCCTAAACACCCCTACGATTTCGACCGGCGACCCCTGTCTTTCCGGGGCCGCCGGTCGGCGGTGAATCATTCGGGAATTCCTTTTCCCGCAATCGCCCGACAATACCCCGAAGAAGCCTTCGGG
The DNA here is from genome assembly GCF_000955975.1 of Saccharothrix sp. ST-888. Lineage (GTDB taxonomy): Bacteria > Actinomycetota > Actinomycetes > Streptomycetales > Streptomycetaceae > Kitasatospora. The sequence continues at coordinate 20,894 of NZ_JYJF01000110.1, read as the reverse complement.
GACGTCTGCTTTCAGTTGTTCCGTTCCAGGAACGGCGTGAGCAGTCCGGGTACGGCCTCCTCGGCGAAGGCCAGTCCGTCGGCGGTGGCGACGTCGCGGACCTTGTAGGAGCCGCTGCCGGCCGCCGTGGTCGCGGCGAGGGTCAGCAGGCCCGAGCGGCGCTGGAAGAGCGACCGGCTGACGGTCAGTCCGATCACGCCCTCGCGCTGCAGTGCGACCGTGCGGTGGGCGAAGGTGCCCGCCCTGGCGACCAGGTAGCGGCCGCTCAGGCCGTGCCCCAGCGTGCGGTAGGCGTCCACGGCCAGCAGGCAGACCGCGGGCAGCAGGACCGTTGCGGTGATCCCGGCCGCGGTGAGGAAGCCGGTCCGCCAGCCGCCGGGCAGCCAGATCGCGGGCACCGCGAGCACGGCCGCACTCAGCAGCACCACCAGCAGGCCCCGGTTGATGCGGCGGCGCAGCGCGGCCCGGGGGTGCGGGCGCAGCGCGGCGAGGGTGGTCGGGGAGTCCTGCTCGCCGAGGACCTCGGCGGCCACCCGGAGGATCTCGGCGCGCGGCGCGGGGGGCATCAGGGCGCCCCGGGTGCGGTTCTCCTCGGCCGAGCCGAGGCCGCTGGCGACGGCGTGCAGGCGGGCGCCGCCGCCCCAGCGCAGCAGCATGGGTTCGATCACCTCGACGCCGCGCAGCCGCCGTTCCTCGATGGAGACCGAGCGGTGGATGAACAGGCCGCGGCGGACCCGGAGGATGGCGCCGTCCTCGCGTTCCAGCCGGAACCCGGACCAGCCCTCGATGTAGAGGCCGATCGCGCCGAGGGTGCCGAGGGCGGCGACGGTCAGCAGCAGCGCCGGGATGCCGAGCCACAGCGGCACCGAGGTGAAGGCGTCCACGAGGTGCTGGACGACACCGAGTTCCAGCGGGTCGATCTGCATCTCGTGCAGGGTGCGGTAGCTGATGCCGAGGACGGCGAAGAGTCCGCCGACGCCCCAGATGGTCAGGGGTGCGTAGCGCAGCCAGGACCGGTGGAGTTCGGCGATCGGGGCGTGTTCGTCCGGTGCGGTGGCGGCGGACGGGTCGGCGAGCAGGGCGGCGCGGCGGTTGAGCAGGTCCTGGCGCAGGGCGGCGGCCTGGGCCCGGGTGACGCCGTCCAGGGAGAGTTTGGACGCGCCGCCGTGGGCGGCGGCGCCGATGTCGACCGAGGCGAGGCCGAAGAGGCGGTGCAGCGGTCGGGCGGTGATGTCGGCGCTGCGGATGCGGTCCAGCGGGATGGAACGGAGGCTGCGGAAGAGCAGACCGGAGCGGAGTTCGAGGCGCTGGTCGGTGATCCGGTAGCCGGTGGTGAGGAAGCGCATCAGGTTGACGCCCGCCACGATCGCGAAGGCGATGGTGAAGGAGCCGAGGGTGAGCAGCGCCTGCAGGTTGACCTTGCCGCCGGTGCCGAGCAGGGTGCCCGCGCCGGTGACCACCGGGGCGAGCAGCCAGCTGAGGTGGACCGGAATCAGGCGCGGGCTGAGCCGCTGCCAGTCGTCCGCTCCGATCTCGCCCGCCGCTGCGGTGCCGTCGGCCGTCCCGGCGCTCATGTCGCGTCTCCCGGGGTGGCCTGGGTGGCCCGGGTGAGGTGCTCCACCACGTCGAGGGCCTGGCGGTGGTCGATCCCGCGGATCTTGAGGTCGCCGGAGGCGGAGGCCGTGGTGACCTTGATCCCGGAGAGCCCGAACAGCTGCTCCAGCGGCCCGCGGACGGTGTCCACGGTCTGGATCCGGGAGAGCGGGGCGACCCGCCACTTCTGCCAGAGCCAGCCGGTGGCGGTGTAGACCGCCTGGTCGGTGGTCTCCCAGCGGTGGACCCGGTAGCGCCACAGCGGCATGACCGCCATGTACGCGATCCCGGGCAGCGCGACGGCGAGGAGGATCCAGCCGAAGACGAAGCGCGCGGGCGGAATGAGCAGGTACAGGGTGCCCACAACGAGCATGGTGGGCACGGGAATCAGCGAGGACTGGACGGTCCACCAGGCGATGGCCCGGCGCTCGACCCGATGCCGGGGCGGTCGAAGTCGAAGAGTTTCGGAATGACGCACGCTCAGATCCTAACCAGGTGCTATCGGGCGGAGATCCGGAGCCGACGGCGGCGGCTCATGACAACCACCGTCCGCGCCAGCACCGTTGCGAGAGCCATCAGTACCAGCGAATTGGAGAAGACCTCGGGGCCGCTGATCCGGTACTTGACGGCGAACTCGATGATCTGGGCGGTGTACCAGTGCTCGATTCCATAGACGAAGAGCACCCGGGCCGCCGACATCACGAGCCAGAACAGTGCATACAGTACTCCGGCCCTGGTGTACACCTGACCATTCGCATCCAGGTGCGCGGGCAGCATGGCACCGGCGGTCAGCCCGAGAATGACGCCTATCCCGACGCCGACGAGTTGCAGCGACAGGTCGTTGCCGCCCAGTTGCGGCGAGTGGAAGAAGAGCGCCATGACGATCGCCACCGCGATCAGCGGCCGGATCAGCCGCATCGCGGTGACGCGCCGCCGGCCCAGGTCGCTGCCGAGAATGACTACCAGGACCGTTCCACTGACCACCAGGGTGATCGAGAATCCACTCATTGCGTGCGTGCTCCAGAGGAGTTGTCGGCCGATTGCCTTCACCTCCTCCAGGCTAGGAACACGGCGGGCCGCCCGAAACGACTGGACAGTGGAACCGGCTGTCCACCGATCGACGTACAGCACGGGCCGGCCGGGGCCCCGGCCGGTGTGGGTGCACCGGGCGGACCGGCCGTGGTAGGACTGGTCGACGTGCCCTCTCGAACCGCCCCTGACCAGCCCTCGGCCGAAAACACGGCCCCGGAAACGAACGACAGCCTGGACCCGGTGGTCCGCTGGTTCGGGCTCTGGGACGCCTACTTCGGCCTCTCCTACCTGGTCACCACCGGGCTGCTGCTCACCTCCCAGAGCCCGCCGGGCCGCCTGGCCGGGGCGATCGCCGCGCTGACCCTGATCGTCCCCTGGTACGCGGGGTTCGGCCGGGCGCTGATGCTCGGCCGGGTGAAGTCCGGGCGCAGCCGGTGGTTCGCGCTCGGGCTGATCTCGCTGTTCGGCCTCGCCACCGCGCTCGATCTGCGCAGCTCCTTCGCGCTGTTCGCGATCTGTCCGATGCTGCTGATGAGCCTGCCTTCGGCGCCCGGCATCGTGGTGGTGCTGCTGGCCAACCTGGTTCCGCTGGTCCTGGTCTGGGTCACCAGCGGCGAGCTGGGGTCGGCCGTCCTCGGCATTCTGCCGACCACGCTGCTCGGGATCGCGCTCGCGGTGCTGCTCGGTCTGTGGATCACCAGGGTGGTCGAGCAGAGCCGGGACCGGGCCCGGCTGATCGAGGAGTTGGAGCTGAGCCGGGAGCAGGTGGCCCATCTGTCCCGCCAGGCCGGGATCGCGGCCGAGCGGGAGCGGCTCGCCCGGGAGATCCACGACACCCTGGCGCAGGGGCTGACCAGCATCATCGCCCTGATCCAAGCGGCCGACTCGGAGTTGGAGGAGGCGCCCGAACTGGCCCGCAGGCACCTGGATCTGGCCGCCCGCTCCGCCACCGAGAACCTGGCCGAGACCCGCGGCTTCGTCGCCGCCCTCACCCCGGTCGCGCTGCGCGGCAACTCCCTCGGCGAGGCCGTCCGCCGCCAGGGCGAGGCACTCGCCGCCGAGACCGGGCTGACGGTCGACCACCGGGTCAGCGGCACGGAGTTCCCGCTGCCGACCGCGGTGAGCGTGGTGCTGCTGCGCACCGCGCAGGAGGCGCTGGCCAACGTCCGCAAGCACGCCTCGGCCCAACGGGTCGTGGTGCGCACCGAGTTCACCGACATCTCGGTCCGCCTGCTGGTCGAGGACGACGGCCGCGGCTTCGACCCGGAGCAGGACGACGATCACGGGTACGGGCTGCGCGGGATGCGGGCCCGGGTGGCCGAGATCGGCGGCTCGGTGGAGCTGGCCAGCGCCCCCGGCCGTGGGACCACCGTCGATGTCCTGGTACCACTCGACTGAGACCGACCGCCCCCGTGTGCCGGTCGGTCCGAACCCCGGCCGGGTGCCGGGTCTCGCACCCCCGGCGCACCGGGTGCCCGCCGTCTGCGGAAGGATGCGGGCCAGAGCGCTCAGACCCTTGGAGGTACCCGATGACCCCACCGCCGATCACCGTCCTGATCGCCGACGACCACCCCGTGGTGCGGGAGGGGCTGTCGGCGATGCTGGAGTCCGCGCCCGGGATCTCGGTGGTGGGCACGGCCGGGGGCGGTGAGGAGGCGGTGGTGCTGGCCGCCTCGCTCGACCCCGACGTGGTGCTGATGGACCTGCGGATGGGCGCGATGGACGGCGTCACCGCGACCGCCCGGATCCTGACGCACTCGCGCCGCCCCAAGGTCGTGGTGGTCACCACCTACGAGAGCGACGCGGACATCCTGCGCGCGGTCGAGGCCGGTGCGGCCGGCTACCTGCTCAAGGGCAGTTCGCGGGTGGACCTGATCAACGCGGTCCGGGCCGCCGCCCGGGGTGAGACCGTGCTCTCCCCCGCCGTTGCGGGCCGGCTGTTCCGGGCCAGGGCGCACGAGCCGCAGCCGCTGTCGGGGCGGGAGCGCGAGGTGCTGCTGCTGGTCGGGCGCGGACTGACCAACGCCGACATCGGCCGGGAGCTCCACATCGGCGAGGCGACCGTCAAGACCCATCTGCTGCGGGTCTTCAAGAAGCTCGACGTGTCCGACCGGACGGCGGCGGTGCTCGCCGCGATGGAGCGCGGACTGCTGGACTGACCGGTGGCCGATCAGCCTTCGGCGAGGGCCAGTTCGGTCATCTTCTTCTTGTCGGGCTTGCCGTTGCGGTTGAGCGGGAACTGCTCGACGACGACCACCCGGTTGGGCTGCTCGTAGACGGGCAGCAGCTCGGCGAGGTGGCGGCGCCAGTGGGCCGCGTCGCGCAGCTGCTCGTCCTCGACGAAGAAGACCAGGCTGCTGCCCCGGCGCTCGTCGGGCAGCGGGACGATCCGGGTGGCGCAGCCGCCGGCCGCGGCCTTCCGCTCGACGATCTCCGGGTAGAGGGTGTAGCCGTTGCGGTGGACCGCGAACTTGCGGCCGAGGACGAAGAGGTTGCCCGCCGCGTCCAGGTGGCCGAGGTCGCCGGTACGGAAGACCTGCTGGTCGACGGGGTCGATTCCGCCGTCCTGGGTGAGGTAGCCGACCATCACGTCCGGGGTCTCGATCAGCAGCTCGCCGACCTCCCCGGCCGGCACCTCGCGGTCCTCGTCGTCCACCACCCTGATCCGCAGACCATCCATCACCCGGCCGCAGGAGACCGGGTTGTCGCTGGTCGCGAAGGCCACGTTGCCGGCCTCCGTGCTGCCGTAGCTGTCCAGCAGCGGCAGGCCGAAGCGCTCGACGTAGCGGTCCACCAGCGCCTGGTCCAGCGGCGCGGCGCCGCTGCAGAACATCCGGACCGCGTCGAGCGAAGCGGCGAGAGGGGGCCGCTGCTTGATGATGGTGAGGATGCTGCGGTAGGTCGCCGGGGTGGCGTCGATGACGGTCGCACCGGAGTGCCCGGCCATCCGCAGGGCCCGGTCGGCGCGCCGGTAGGGGGCGATGACCAGCGAGCCCTGGACGATCCAGGCGATCAGCACCATCGAGAGGCCGTACTGGTGGGAGAAGGGCAGCAGCGGCAGCAGGACGTCGTCCGCGCAGTGGCCCATGTGGTGCGCGTTGCGCTCCAGGTTCTTCAGGAACCGGCCGCCGTTCTTGACGATGCCCTTGGGTTCGCCGGTGGATCCGGAGGACCACATGATCAGCGCGTCGTCGAGGTCGCACCAGGCGTCGAAGCAGAGCCGGCGGTCGGTCACCTCCAGGTCGGGGGCGGCCGCGAGGAGCTCGTAGAGGTAGACCGGGTCGGCGTCGGCGGGCACCGGGGCGTCGTCGTCCACCAGGACCAGCTTGGTCCCGGCCCGCCGGATGATGGACCCGGTGGTCTCCTGCTTCTCCTGCTGGTCCACCAGGACGACGGAGGCGCCCAGGTGCATCAGGGCGAAGAGGACCGAGACGTAGCTGATCGAGTTCCCGGCCTTGAGCAGCACCCGCTGGCCGAGTCCGACTCCCCGCTCCCGCAGGACCTGCGCTATCCGCAGGGTGTCCTGCTCGAACTCGGCGAGGGTCACGACCGAGGTTTCCGCAAGGATCTTTGCCGCCATCGGCTTCTCTTCCTGTCCGTGCCCGGCGGCCGGCGCCGACAGTCGCGGTCGCGGCATTCGACGAGCAGATCTCAACTGCTGTTGGTTTCCAGTACTGCCGGCACTCCGGGGCGCACGTCAGGAGTGCAGCACGGTGATCGCGGTGACCACCAGGCCGTCCTCGGCCAGCCAGCGGCCCTCGAAGCCCGGCAGCCGCCGGCCGGCGACCAGCGGTCCCGGTACCAGCAGCCGGGCGGCGAAGGTGCCGTCGGGCTCGAAGGTGAGGGTCGCCTCCGAGAAGTCGAGCATCAGTCGGGTCAGCGGGAACCACGCCTTGTAGACGCTCTCCTTGGCGCTGAAGAGCAGCCGGTCCGCGCAGAGCCCCGGGTGGGCGCCGGTGAGCGCCGCCAGCCGGGGCAGCTCCTCGGAGCGGGCGACCGCCTCCAGCACCCCGTCGGGCAGCGGCTGGTTGGGCTCGGCGTCGATGCCGACGGTGAGCACCTCGGCGGCCGGGGCGAGCGCGGCGGCACGGTAGCCCAGGCAGTGGGTCATGCTGCCCACCACCTGGTCGGGCCAGCGCGGTGCGCCACGCTCGCCCGGCAGCAGCGGAACGGCCTGGTGGCCGAGCGCGGCCAGGGCCTGCCGGGCACAGGCCCGGACGGCGCGGAACTCGCCCTGCCGGCGCGGCACCGACTGCCGGATGTGCGCCGCCTCTTCGGGGAAGAGCTCGATCGGCTCGTCCTCGGCCGTGGTCTCGGCGGAGGCGACCGTCCCGGGGAGGATCCGTTCGATCACCGTGCCACCTCCGGGAAGATCTGCCGCAGGCCGGTCGGGGCGTCGTCGCCCCGGCGGCGCCACTCGCGCGGGTAGCCCACCGAGACCTCCTCGAAGCGGACGCCGTCGTAGTGGGTGACGCGGGGGATGTGCAGGTGCCCGTAGACGACCGCCGCGGTGTTGAAGCGGGTGTGCCAGTCGGCGGTGGCCGTGGTGCCGCACCACTGCGCGAACTCCGGGTAGTACAGGACGTCGGTGGGCTGCCTGACCAGCGGGTAGTGGTTGACCAGCACCGTCGGCACGCTCTGGTCGCAGGCCGCCAGGCGCTCCTCGGTCTCGGCCACCCGGGCCCGGCACCAGGCCTCCCGGCTGGGGTAGGGGTCGGGGTGCAGCAGGTACTCGTCGGCGCAGACCACGCCGGTCTCGTGCGCGCGGGCCAGCGCCTGCTCCTTGGTGGCCGCGCCGGCCGGGCGGAAGCTGTAGTCGTACCCGACGAAGAGCGGCGCGATCCGCACCGGGCCGTCCGCACCGGGCCAGACCGGGTACGGGTCCTCGGGGGTGTGCACGCCCAGGCCGCGGCAGAGTTCCACCAGGTGCTGGTAGCGGGCCACGCCGCGCAGCTGCACCGGGTCGGTGGGGTGGGTCCACAGTTCGTGGTTGCCGGGCGCCCAGACCACGGCGGCGAAGCGCTCAGTGAGCAGGCGCAGCGTCCACTCGATGTCCGCCACCAGCTCGCCGATGTCACCGGCGACGATCAGCCAGTCCGCCGGGCTGCGGGGGTGCAGCCCGCGGACGATCTCGCGGTTCTCCTGGTAGCTGATGTGCAGGTCGCTGGTGGCGAACAGGGCGCTGCCCGGTCCGTGGGTGCTCGACAAGGGGTGTGCCTTCCGATCGCGGGCAGTCAACTGACGGGCCGTAGGGCCGACTCTGGTGCGATCGTCGTCGTGGCGAAGTTGTCGACGGTGCACCTGAGCCGGCGCAGCAGACGGTCCCGGCCGACCACACTGATCCGCTCGACGCCCTGGGCCGCCAGGGTGTCGACGATCCCGGGCCAGCGCATCGGCCGGACGTACCCGCCGAGGATCCACTCGCGCGCCTGCTCGGCGGTACGGACCAGCGAGCCGTCCTGGTCGGAGACGATCGGGATCCGGGGGTCGCTCAACTCGTAGCCGGGCAGGATCTCCTGGTCGATCCGGTCGCGCAGCGGGCCGAAGATGCTCGCGTGGGCGGGCGGGCGCATGGTGTAGAGGGAGTAGCCGCCGACCGCGCCGATCCGCTCCTTGAAGCCGGCCAGCGCCCGTTCGTGCAGCGAGACCATGTACAGGTCGTGGTCCAGGTACGAGGAGATCTCGAACCACTCGTCGGCGTCCGCGAGTTCGGCGAGCAGCTGGTCCAGGGTCTCGCGCGGGACCTTCACGAAGGAGTGGGTCACGATGTCGCTGTGCTGCTCGGCGAAGTGGTCGCGCTCGCAGCGGGCGGTCTCGGCGACCAGCCGGACGGCCTCCTCGAAGGGGAGCACGCCCGCGTGGGCGGCGGCGGCCATCTTGCCGAAGCTGACGCCCGCGCAGTAACCGGCCTGCTCGGGGCGGGACTTGCCGCTCCACTCGACCAGCGCCAGGGAGGTCACGAAGGAGGCCACCTGGGCGACCTCGTCGTAGTCGTCCTCGGAGCCGCGCAGGGCGTCGAAGACGCTGTAGCCGAGCACCTCGTCGGCGACGGCGAAGCGCGCCCTGGCCTCCGCGTTCACGATCATGAATCTGCCGAAGTCGGCGAACCGTGAAGGGCCCATGGCGGGGAAGACAGTCGCGCTGCTCCGCGGCTCACCGGTCGTCATCTCAGCCCGTTCTCTCGGTGGTCGGCGTCGCCTTCGAGCCTAGCCATCCACGCGCCGCCCGCTACCCCTGTCCGCGCCCCTACGCCCCCTAAGCAGTTCCGCCGGCACATGGCTGTCGCCTCGACGGCTCTCCTCAGTCGCCGCAGCTCCGCTGCTACTTCTCCCCCAGCCTCCGGCCGGGAGGTACCCCCACCCCAGCGCCTCCGACCGCGGGCACCCCCACCCCAGCGCCTCCGGCCGGGGGCACCCTCATCTTCAGCCCACCCCCCATGTGACGGTCGGTCTGAGCAGTTCCGCCGGCACCAGCCGGGGCACCCTGCACACCCTCGGACCACGGGGGTCGGGGCGACCGGTCGGCCGGATGGCCGGCCCACGCCACTGGCCAGCGCAAATGCGGTGTGGTAGGGGGAAGTTAGGGGTTGTCCGGGCCTGTGCCGCACCATAGCTTCGGCCCGGAAACGGCCACTCCGAACGGTTCCACCGCTACCGAGGGACTACTCGCGATGAGGATTGCTTGCTGGCAGGCCGCGTGCGGCTCCCCCGACGTTGCGCAGCTGCTGGCGCGGCTGCGTGAGGTCGCCGGGCGGGCGGTGGAGGCGGGAGCGGAGCTGCTCGTCGCCCCCGAGATGACCCTGGGCGGCTATCCGCTGCGCCCGGGGACGCTGGCCGAGGTGTCCGAGCCCGTCGACGGGCCGCACTGTGCGGCGGTCTCGGAGATCGCCCGGGAGCAGGGCATCGCCATCGTGCACGGCTGGCCGGAGGACACCGGTGCCGCGGTCTTCAACGCGGCCCGGCTGGTCTCCGCCGAGGGTTCCACCCTGGCCGCGTACCGCAAGGCGCATCTCTTCGGCGAGGTGGACAGCTCCCGTTTCGCACCCGGCGACCACGGCGTGGTGCAGGCGCGGCTCGGCGGGCTGACGGTCGGCCTGCTGGTCTGCTACGACGTCGAGTTCCCGGAGGCGGTGCGCGCCCATGCGCTGGCCGGCACCGAACTGCTGGTGGTGCCGACCGCGTTGATGCGGCCCTGGGAGTTCGTCGCGCAGACGATCGTCCCCGCCCGCGCCTTCGAGAGCCAGCTCTACGTCGCCTACACCAACTGGATCGGCGAGCGGCTCAGCCTGGACTTCTGCGGTCTGACCACGGTGGCCGCCCCGAACGGCACCCGGCTGACGCTGGCGGAGCCGGTCGAGGGCCTGCTGCTGGCGGAGGTCGACCCGGCCGTGGTGGCCAAGGCGCGCGCCGACACCCCCTATCTCCACGACCGGCGCCCCGAGCTCTACGAGGGCCTGCCCGCCCGTCTGGGCTGAGCCTCTCGCGGGCCGGGCCCCGAAAGGTGTCCCAGATGTCCCTCAGTGCCCAGGAGCGCCCGGCGATGCGTGCCGCAACCGCTCCGCTGACCATGTTCGGCCCCGACTTCCCCTTCCCGTACGACGACTGGCTGCGCCATCCGGCCGGGCTCGGCGCGGTGCCCGCGGAGCGCCACGGCACCGAGGTGGCGGTGGTCGGCGGCGGGATCGCGGGCCTGGTCGCGGCGTACGAGCTAATGCGGCTGGGTCTGCGTCCGGTGCTGTACGAGGCCGGGGAGCTGGGCGGCCGGATGCGCGCGGTGCCGTTCGAGGCCGACCCCGGCTATGTGGCCGAGATGGGGGCGATGCGCTTCCCGGTCTCGGCCACGTCGCTCTTCCACTACCTGGACCTGCTCGGGCTGCAGACCCGCCCGTTCCCCAACCCGCTCTCCCCGCACACCTCCAGCACCCTGGTGCACCTGGGCGGCGAGCGGCACCTGGCCCGGTCGGTCGAGGACCTGCCGACGGTGTACCAGGAGGTGTCCGACGCCTGGGAGAAGACGCTGCGGGAGGAGGCCGAGCTGGCGGTGATGGAGGACGCGGTCCGGCGGCGGGACGTCCCGCTGCTGAAGGCGGTGTGGAACCGGATGGTGCGCACCCTGGACGACCAGTCCTTCCACGGCTTCCTGGCCGGCTCGCCGTTCTTCCGCTCCTTCCGGCACCGGGAGATCTTCGGCCAGGTCGGCTTCGGTACGGGCGGCTGGGACACCGACTTCCCCAACTCCGTGCTGGAGGTGCTGCGGGTGGTGTTCACCGGCGCCGACCAGGAGCAGGTGAGCATCGTCGGCGGCACCGGCCGGCTGGTCGAGGGGCTGTGGACGCTCCCCGCCGGGCGGGCGGCGCACTGGCCGGCCGACACCTCGCTCGCCGCGCTGCACGACGGGCAGCCGAGGCCCGGTGTGACGGCGCTGCGGCGGGTGGCCGACGGGGTGGCGGTCGAGGACGCGCAGGGCGCGGTCCGGACGTACCCGGCCGTGGTGTTCACCCCGCACGTGTGGACGCTGCTGAACCGGATCGACTGCGACCCGGCACTGCTCTCGGTGCCGCAGTGGACGGCGGTCGAGCGGACCCACTACATGGGCTCCTCCAAGCTGTTCGTCCTCACCGACCGCCCGTTCTGGCTGGACCGCGACCCGCGCACCGGCGAGGATGTGATGAGCATGACGCTCACCGACCGGATGCCGCGCGGGGTCTACCTCTTCGACGACGGGCCCGAGCGGCCCGGGGTGGTCTGCCTCTCCTACACCTGGAACGACGACTCGCTGAAGGTCGCCACCCTGAGCGACGAGGAGCGGCTGGAGCGGCTGCTCGCGGAGCTCCACAGGATCTACCCCGAAGTTGATCTTCGAAAGCACATCTGCGGGCCGCCGGTCTCGGTAACATGGGAGACGGAGCCTCTGTTCATGGGTGCTTTCAAGGCGAACCTTCCCGGTCAGTACCGTTACCAGCGGCGGCTCTTCACGCAGTTCGTGCAGGACGGCTCTCCGGCCGAGCAGCGCGGCCTGTTCCTGGCCGGTGACGATGTGTCATGGACGGCGGGGTTCGCCGAGGGGGCGGTCACGACGGCGCTCAACGCGGTCTGGGGTGTGGTCGACAGTCTGGGTGGTACGAGCCATCCGTCCAATCCCGGCCCCGGGGACGTCTTCGAGGAGATCGCCCCGCTCCTCCTGCCGGAGGAGTGAACACTCCCCGCGGGGGTAGGGGTGCGTGGTCGGGCGAGGCAACCGGGGGAACGGTTTCGGTGGTGGGCGGGGAAGGGTCCGGCTGGGCACAGCCGGGCGGGGCACCTATGGGCTGGGCATGACACAGTTGATCAACGCGTCCGAGCACACGTGGGTCGAACTCCTCACGGGTCTGGACGAGGCGGAGTTCGAGGACCTGCTGGAGACCCTGCGCCTGCGCGCCCGGGCCGACGGGCCCCGCGCCGGGCGCCGCTGGACGCTCTCCCTGGAGGACCGGGTCCTGCTGGTCTCGGCCTACTGGCGGACCCACCTGACCATGCGTGAGGTCGCCACCCTGTTCGGGATCTCGAAGTCGGCCGCCGACCGGATCGTCGGACACCTCGGCCCCCATCTCGAACTCTCCCCGCTGCGCCGCCGGCGCTGTCGGCTCTCGCTCCGGTGCGAGGCGGGGAGCGGCAGCACCGGCTCAGCCGACGACGAGTGCGGCGACGGGTGCGAGGACGAGAACTCCCCCGTGATCCCGGCCCACCACCACTGACCGAGCTCCACGGCCGGTCCGGCACAGCGATTTCGCTGTGGCGGACCGGCCGTTCGCGTATGCGCGGCGATAATTACGGGACAGTCGGATTCCGCCTACGAGAGTGCCGAATCCAGCAGGTTTGACGTGGCGATGAACGAATTCCTACCGGCCGGTCACCATCGCGCCCTGCAGGTTAACTTCAAGTGCCACATTCCGCACCGCCTGGACACACGAAAATTGTCCGGTTTGAGGTGGATTGCCGGGCCGAATCCAGCGCCGGGGACCCCCTATCGGCACCCCTACTGCACCTAGCCCCTTCAATTATTGATCGGTTCCTGACGGCAGTCATCGTCCCTCAGGCCGCGATGGTGTTATGTTCAGACCAGTTGTCCCGCAACTCGATCGTCGGCCCTCGGCTGAGGATGGCCACGCCGACTGAGTGCACGGGCGTGAATTCGCCCGGACAAGTAAATGGTTGAACTTCGGATAGTCCTGACCGTCCATCCGCGTTCGACCGCTGTGGCGGCTGCCAGCTCATCGGGGGAAAACTGACGTGCCATCAACTCTTCGTTCCAGCCGGCGAACTGCTCCTGCGGCTTGATGCCCAGGGCCTGTCGCCAGTGGTCGGCTGACCCGGCGGCAGAGCGGCACCCTCTCACCTCAGAACAGACCCCGGCCCATGGCGCACGTCCTCCCTCACCGGACACCCCTGGGCGGGAATCGGGACCTGAAGCAAGGAGTCCACTACATGACGGCCCGTTCCGGCCTCATCGAACGCATCGAGGAACTGCGGCTCCTGACCCGGCTCACCGCCGACCCACTCCAGGGAACCGGCTCGATCGGCCTGGTCGTCGGTCCGGTGGCCAGCGGCAAATCCGGGCTGCTGAACGCCCTGTGCGAAGAGGCGAACAGCTCCGGCGTCACCACGCTGCGGGCCGTCGGGGCACAGGCCGAATGCCGTACACCGCTGAGCATCGTCGGACAGCTGCTCCGACAGGCCCCGCTCACCGCCGAGCGCCGGGACCAGGTGCGGCACCTGCTCCTCATCTGCGAGAGAACCGCGGCCGAGCACACCGCACCCGCCGGTCCGGGCATGGAACCGTGGCAGCTCCCCACCGACCTGGTCCAGGAACTGTGCGCGGTGCTCTTCGAGCTCTCCACCGCCCGGCCACTGCTGATCTGCGTGGACGACGTCCACCACGCCGACCCGCTGTCACTCCAGTGGCTGCTCTTCCTGATCCGCCGGCTCGGCACCGCGCGCATCGCCGTGGTCCTCGCCGAACGCACCTCCGCGCAGCACCCCAACCCCGCCTTCCACGCCGAACTGCTGCGCCAGCCGAACTGCCTGCGCATCCTGCTCGGCCCGCTCTCCCGCCAGGGCGTGGTGCAGCTCCTGGAGTCCCGGCTCGACGTCGAGCGCGCGGCCCAACTGGCCGCCCGCTTCGACGCCCTGACGGGTGGGAACCCGCTGCTGATACACGCACTCCTGGAAGATCTGCGGACCTGTACCCGACTTCCGTCCGAACAGCGCCCGTCCATGCTGGGCGCCGGGTACGCGTTCTCGCAGGCCGTCGTCAGCTGCCTGCACCGCAGCGAACCCTCCGCCCTCGCGGTGGCCCGCGGCATCGCCGTCTTCGGTGACAGCTGCTCCACCCACCTGCTCGGGCAGCTGCTCGACCTCTCCCCCGCCTCGGTGGAGTGCGTCATCCGCGGCCTGGAGTCGGCCGGTCTGCTGGAGCAGGGCCGCTTCCGGCACCCCGCCGTCCGCACCGCCGTCCTGCACGACGCCGAGGCGGCCGACCTCAGCCGGCTCCAGCACCGCGCCGCCCACCTCCTCTACACCCAGGGCGCGCCCGAACGGGCCATCGCCGAACGGCTGTTGTCGTCGAACGAGCCGGGCGAGGGCTGGGGCACCCGGGTCCTGTGCGACGTCGCCCGCCAGGCGCTCTACGACGGGGACGCCGACCTGGCCAGGCGCTGCGTCGAGCACGCCCACCGGATCTGCACCGACCACCGGCAGCGCGGCGAGGTGCTCACCCTGCTGGCCGGCGTCGAGTGGCAGCTCCAGGCCGGCAACGCCACCAGACACCTGCCCCAGCTCACCGCCGCCCTGCGGGCCGGCGACCTCGGCGACCGGCACTCCGTCGTGGTCGTCAAGTACCTGCTGCGGCACGGCCGGATCACCGAGGCGGCAGGGGTGCTGGACCACCTGCTGGCCCAGGGACGCCCGGCCGAGGGCCGGACCACCGCCGAACTGCAGACCGTCAAACTGCTGCTCGCCAGCTCCTACCCCGGCGCGCTGGCCGAACTGCCGCCGTTCGGGCCGTGCAACGTCAACGAGGACCGCGCCCCGGCCGCGGTCCGCGCCGACCCGCAGCTGCAGGCCGCCGCCGTCCTCGACGAGGTGCTGAGCGGCTGCGCCGGCGAGAACACCTTCCTCGGCGCGGAGCAGGTCCTGCGCAGCATCCGGCTGAGCTACCGCTCCTGGGAGCAGGCCGAGTTCGCCCTCCTCACGCTCATCTACGGCGACCAGCTGGACCGCGCGGCCGTCTGCTGCGACCAGCTGCTGGGCAGGATCGGCCGCGCCGCCGAGGGCTGGCGGCCGCCGCTGCTCGCGCTGCGCAGCCTGATCGCGTTCCGGCAGGGCCGGCTCACCGAGGCGGAACGTTTCGCCAAGACCGCTCTCGACCAGATGCCCTGGCAGGGCTGGGGAGTGACGATCGGTCTGCCGATGGCCGTCCTGCTGATGGCCCAGACCGCGATGGGCAAGTACGAGGACGCGGCCGAGCTGCTGAGCCGCCCGGTGCCGCAGGCCATCTACCAGACCCGCTACGGCCTGCACTACCTGCACGCCCGGGGCGAGTACCGGCTGGCCACCAGCAACCCGCACGCAGCCCTCGACGACTTCCTGATCTGCGGCGAGATGATGCAGGAGTGGGGCATCGACCTGCCGACCGTGGTGCCGTGGCGGGCCGCCGCCGCCCGGGTCCACCTGAGCATGGACAACCACCAGCAGGCCAAGGTCCTGATCGACGAGCAGTTCAAGCGACTGCGGCCCGGCCCCTCCCGCTCCCGTGGCATCGCCCTCCGGCTGGGTGCCGCCGTCGCCGAGCTCCGCTACCGCCCCTCGCTGCTGCGCCAGGCCGTGGACGAGCTCCAGCGCTGCGACTCACCGGTCGAACTGGCCCTGGCCCTGGCCGACCTGGGCTACGCCTACCAGAACCTGGGCGACCACAAGCGCTCCCGGGTCATGATGAACCGGGCCTGGCAGCTGGCCAAGGAGCATTCCGCCGAGCCCATCCTGCGGGGCCTGTCCAGCATGTTCTGCGACGTCCGCGAGGAGACCCCGCAGACGGCGGCCGCTCCCCTGGCCGGCGACCTGAGCGACGCCGAACGGCGGGTCGCCTCGCTGGCCGCACTCGGGCACACCAACCGGGAGATCGCCCGGGAGCTCTTCATCACCGTCAGCACGGTGGAACAGCACCTGACCCGGGTCTACCGCAAGCTCAAGGTCACCCGGCGCAGCGATCTGCCCGGCGAGCTCTGCCTGGTCTCGACCGGCAACAGCTCCTCCTGCGCCTGACGCTCCGCTTCCATCCCGCTTCCCACCGCCCGCCGCTGGTGTCCGATCAGCGCGGCGGGCTCCCCGGGGCGCGGGGAACCGGGCGAGAAGCCCTGCACCTTCGCAGGAGCTCCTCGCCCGGTTCCCCGCGCCCTCCGGTCGTTCGTCCACCGGCCCGGTGATCAGCCGGCGGTGGCCCCGAGACGGTCGGTGATCTCGGCGAGCACGGCCTTCTGCTGCGTCGCGAGGTAGAAGTGGCCGCCGGGGAAGACGCGCAGCGTGAACTCGCCGGTGGTCTCATCCGACCAGGCCTTGGCCTCCTCGACCGTGGACTTGGGGTCGTCGTCACCGATCAGCGCCACGATCGGGCTGCTCAGCGGCTCGCCCTCCGGACGCCGGTAGGTCTCGATGGCCCGGTAGTCGTTGCGGATCGCGGGCAGGATCATCCGCAGGATCTCCTCGTCACCGAGCAGCGCCGTGTTGGTGCCGCTGAGCCCCTTGAGCTCGGACACCAGGCCGTCGTCGTTGCGCAGGTGGACCGTCTCGTCCCGGTGCGTGCCCGGTCCGCGCCGTCCCGAGGCGAAGAGGACGGCGGGCGGGCGCCCGTCCGCCTCCAGCCGCCGGGCCAGCTCGAAGCCGAGGATCGCACCCATACTGTGGCCGAATATTCCCAGCGGCCGGTCGTCCAGCGTGCGGATCATCCGGTGGACCTGGTCCGCCAGTTCGGCGACCGTGCCGATGCTCGGCTCGGTCCGGCGGTCCTGCCGGCCCGGGTACTGGACGGCGAGAACCTCGATCTCCGGCGACAGGGCCGCCGAGACCGGGAAGTAGAAGCTCGCCGAGCCGCCGGCGTGCGGCAGGCAGAGCAGGCGCACCTTGCTGTCGGGGGCCTGGTGGAAGCGGCGCATCCAGAGGTCGTACTCGGAGCTGGTGGGCGTGGTCATCGATCCCTCGTCTCTCTCGTCATGTGACAGCTTGTCAAGTCTGTTCCGGTCAAGGGTCCATCGGGCTGCCCCGGCCCGTCGGGGGTCGGGCCGGGGCAGCGGTCGGTGGGAGTCGCTGCGGTGTGTCAAGCACACCTCAGCATGTTCAGCACACCTCGCGCAGCCAATTCTCGATCAGTTCGGCGGTGGCGGCGGCGTGTTCCTCCATCACGGTGAAGTGGTCGCCGCTTCCGTCCAGGACGGTGTGCTCCAGCGGCCAGGAGGCCCGTACGCCGGCCTCCGGCCCGGCTGCGCCGTCCCGCCCGGGGGCGGCCAGTACGTCCACGGCCCGGACCAGCAGGGTGGGCGCGGCGAGTTCGGCGGGCTGCCGGCCGGCGAACAGCCGCAGGTAGCCGCCCATGGCGGTGAGCCGGGTGTCGTCCATCGGGACGTACGCCCCCTCACGCGCCAGCATCGCCCCGGTGAGGGCCGGGAGCAGGTCCTCCACCCGGCCGCCTGCGGGCCGCCCGTGGCTCTCGGGGTGGTCGCCGGCCTCGGGGTTGCTCTGGCCGTCACCCTCGAAGGAGTACGTGTCCACCAGGACCACCGCCGCCGGGTCCGAGCCCAGCTCCTCCAGCCGGACCGCCACGGCCTGGGCGAGCAGACCGCCCGTGGAGTGGCCGAGCAGGACGAAGGGGGCTTCCCCGGTCGTGCGCAGCACGCTCTGTGCGACGGCTTCGAGGATCGCCTCCGCCGTGGCGGGCAGCGGCTCGCCCTCCCGGAATCCCGGCAGCGGCAGCGCGCTGACGGCCCGTCGGCCGCGGAAGGCGGCGGCGATCCGGGCGTACTGGTGCGGGCCGGAGATCGCCAGCAGCGAGGGCAGGCAGACCAGGACGGGCTGCTCGGGCCCCTCCGCCAGCCGGACCGGCTGGGGCGCCAGCGCGGCCGCCTCCGCCGCCCCGAAGGACGGCCGGAAGCGCGAGGCCGCGAACAGCAGCTCCATGAACTCCCGGTTCCGGCCGGTCTCCGCGGCGCTGCGCAGCAGCGTGCCGATGGTGCCCAGCGGCCGGGCGTCCTCGGCCGGGCCGGCCTCGGCGCCGGACGTGGCGGTGTCCGCCAGCTGCTCCCGCAGCCGCACGGCCAGCAGCCTCGGGGTGGGCTGGTCGAACAGCAGGGTGGCGGGCAGGCGCAGCCCGGTGGCCAGGGCCAGCCGGTTGCGCAGCTCGACCGAGGTGAGCGAGTCGAAGCCCAGCTCCAGGAAGCCGCGTTCGACGTCCACCGCCTCCGGCCCCGGGTGGCCGAGTGCGGCAGCAGCGTGGGTGCGGACCAGGCCGAGCAGGACGGCTTCCTGCTCGGGCACGGTCAGCCCGGCGAGCTTCCCGGTCAGGGCACCGGCCGACTCCTGGACCGCCGTCGCCGACCTGCGGGCCGGGACGCGCAGCAGTCCGCGCAGCAGCGCCGGCACCTCGCCGGTCGCGGCGGCGTGGGCCCGCAGACCGGCCAGGTTCAGCCTGGCCGGGACCAGCAGCGCCCGGTCCGGCGCGCCGGCGGCGTCGAACAGCGCCAGCCCCTCCTCGACGGAGAGCGGCGCCACCCCGCCACGGGCCAGACGCTCGCGATCGGCCTCGGTGAGCCGGCCGCCCATGCCGCCGTCCTGCTCCCACAGGCCCCAGGCCAGCGAGACGGCGGGCAGCCCGTGGGCCCGCCGGTGCGCGGCCAGGGCGTCCAGGAAGGCGTTGGCCGCAGCGTAGTTGGCCTGTCCCGGTCCGCCGAAGACACCGGCCACCGAGGAGAACAGCACGAAGGCGGCGAGCTTCTGATCCTTCGTCAGCTCGTGCAGGTTCCAGGCCGCGTCCGCCTTGGGCCGCAGCACCCGGTCGACCCGCTCCCCGGTGAGCGAGGCGACGGCCCCGTCGTCGAGCAGACCGGCGGCGTGCACCACCGCGGTGAGCGGGTGACCGGCCGGCACCGAATCGAGCAGCGCGGCCACGGCCTCCCGGTCGGACACGTCGCAGGCGGCCAGGCGCACCTCGGCGCCCAGCTCGGCCAGCTCCCGCGTCAACTCGGCTGCCCCGTCGGCCGCTTCGCCGCGGCGGGAGACCAGCAGCAGGTGCCGCACACCCCGCTCGGCGACCAGGTGGCGGGCCAGCAGCCGGCCCAGCGAACCCGTGGCACCGGTGACCAGCACCGTGCCGGCGGGGTCCCACTCGGCGATGGTGCTGCTCCCGGCCGGGTCGACGGGCGGCTCCGGGGCCACCCGGGTCAGTCGGGGTGCGTACAACTGTCCGCTCCGGATGGCCAGTTGCGGCTCGGAGCCGGACGCCGCCGCAGGCAGTGCGCGGTAGGAGTCCTCGTCCCCGTCCAGGTCGAGCAGGACGATCCGCTCCGGGTTCTCGGTCTGGGCCGAACGGACCAGACCCCATACGGCGGCGGACGCCAGGTCGGACACGTCCGCCCCGGCCCGGGTCGACACCGCGCCCCGGGTGGCGAGGTACAGCCGCGCGTCGGCGGTGAAGTCCTCCGCGAGCCAGGACTGGACCAGCCCCAGTGCCCAGTGGGCCGCCTGGTGGGCGGCCTTCGCCGCATCCCCGCCCGTGTCGGCGGCGGGCGGGCAGAACGCGAGCACCCTCGCCGGCAGCGGCGCACCCGAGGTGACGGCCACGGCCAGCGCATCCAGGTCGGGGTAGCCGACCGGAGCGATTCCCGCCGACGCGACCGACTCGGGGGGCACGGAACCGAGGACCGCCCAGTCCTGCGCGGGCCGGGAGACCTCGGCCGGAGCGGGCAGCGTCACCCAGTCCAGTCCGAACAGCGTGTCACCCGTACCGCCGCCACTCGCACCGAGCTGCTCCGGCGAGAGCGGGCGCAGCGCGAGCGAGTGGACCGTCGCCACCGGACGACCGGCCGGGTCGGCCAGGTCCACCGCCAGCACGTCCTCACCCACCGCGCGGATCCGCACCCGCAGTTCGGCTGCGCCCGTGGCGTGCAGGGTGACCCCGCTCCAGGCGAAGGGCAGGCGCGCGCCGGCGGTGTCGGCCAGCAGACCGCCCAGGCCCAGGGTGTGCAGGGCGGAGTCGAGGAGCGCCGGGTGCAGTCCGAAGGCTGCGGCCTGAGCCCCGGCCTCCTCGGGCAGGGCGACCTCGGCGAACAGTTCGCCGTCGCGCCGCCAGGCGGCCCGCAGCCCCTGGAAGGCGGGACCGTAGGCGAAGCCGAGCGAGGCGAAGCCCTCGTACAGCCCGTCGACCTGGACCGGCTCGGCGCCCTGCGGCGGCCATTCGGTCAGGTCGAGGCCCGGCCCGCTCGGGGCCGGGGCGAGCACACCGGTGGCGTGCCTGGTCCAGGGAAGGTCCAGCGGTGCATCCTCGGACCGCGAGTGCAGGGTGAGGTGGCACCGCCCCGACTCGTCCGGCGCGCCCACGGCCACCTGGAGCTGGACCCCGCCGCGCTCGGGCAGGACGAGCGGCGCCTCCAGGGCCAGCTCCTCCACCAGGCCGCAGCCGACCTGGTCGCCGGCCCGGATCGCCAGCTCCACGAAGGCCGTTCCCGGCAGCAGGACCACGCCCATCACGGCATGGTCGGCGAGCCACGGGTGGGTGTCGAGGCCGAGACGGCCGGTGAAGAGCTGGCCCTCGGCATCGGCCAGCGCGACACTGGCACCGAGCAGCGGGTGGTCGGCCGACCACAGGCCGACCGCGGCGACGTCGCCGTAGAAGCCCGTGTAGGGCTTGGGCCAGTAACGCTCACGCTGGAAGGCGTAGGTGGGCAGGTCGACGCGCTGCGCGCCGGTACCCGTGAACACCGCCTGCCAGTCGAGCTTGATACCCCGGACGTGCAGCTGCGCCAAGGCGGTGGTGAAGCTCTGTGCCTCGGGACGGTCGCGGCGCAGGACTGGTGCGAACACCGCCTCCTCCGTCACGCACTCCTGGCCCATCGCGGTGAGGGTGCCGTCAGGGCCCAACTCCAGGAACGTACGGACGCCTTCACTCTCCAGGGTCTGCACGGCGTCGTGGAAGCGGACGGCCTCGCGGACGTGGCGCACCCAGTACTCGGGGGTGACCAGCTCGTCGGC
>NZ_JYJF01001089.1 GCF_000955975.1 Saccharothrix sp. ST-888 | reverse complement strand
GCGCTGGGCCAGGAGTGCGTGACCGAGGCCGCGGCGTTCGTGCCGCTGCTGCGCGGCGACCGCTCCGAGGCCGAGGCACTGACCCTCGGGCTGGCCCGGCCGCATGCGCGCGGAGCCGCCCTGGACTGGGCGGCGTTCTTCGCCGGTCGGGGCGCCGGCCGTGTCGACCTGCCGACGTACGCCTTCCAGCGCGGACGCTACTGGCTGGAGTCGGGCAGCGGATCCGCCACCGCGGCCGCGGTGCCCGTCGACGCGGCGGAC
>NZ_JYJF01001088.1 GCF_000955975.1 Saccharothrix sp. ST-888 | reverse complement strand
CCTCGCGCGGCGAGATCCCGAAGAACGCCGGGTCGAACAGGCCCGCGTCGTGCAGGAACCCGCCCTCACGGGCGTACGAGGTGCCCTGATGGTCCGGGTGCGGGTGGTAGAGGTTCTCGATATCCCAGCCACGGCCCGCCGGGAAACCGGAGATCGCATCCTAGGCCTGGGACACCAGTCGCCACAGGTCCTCGGGCGACTCCACGCCGCCCGGGTAGCGGCAGCTCATACCGACGATCGCGATCGGGTCGTCATCCAGTGC
>NZ_JYJF01001087.1 GCF_000955975.1 Saccharothrix sp. ST-888 | reverse complement strand
GGAGCGTCTGGACGCCGTGCTGCGGCCGAAGGTGGACGCGGCGCTCAACCTGCACGAGCTGACCGCCGGTCTCGACCTGACCGCGTTCGTCCTCTTCTCGTCCGCCGCCGGCACCCTGAGCAGCCCCGGCCAGGGCAACTACGCTGCCGCGAACGTCTTCCTCGACGCCCTGGCCACCCAGCGCCGCGCCCAGGGCCTCGCGGCCACCGCGCTCGCCTGGGGCCCGTGGGCCGACAGCAGCGGCATGGTCGGCAGCCTGGAC
>NZ_JYJF01001086.1 GCF_000955975.1 Saccharothrix sp. ST-888 | reverse complement strand
GACCCCGCACGTCGACTGGACGGCGGGCGGTGTCTCGCTGCTGACCGAGGCGACGGAGTGGCCGGAGACCGGCCGTCCCCGCCGGGCGGGTATCTCCGCATTCGGCATCAGCGGTACCAACGCTCACACGATCCTGGAGCAGGCGCCGGTTGTTGAGGCTGCAGCTGCCGGGGAGACGGTCTCGCCGTCGGTGGTGCCGGTGGTGCTCTCGGCGAAGGGTGAGGTGGCGCTGCGGGCCCAGGCCGAGCGGTTGCTGTCCGCC
>NZ_JYJF01001085.1 GCF_000955975.1 Saccharothrix sp. ST-888 | reverse complement strand
CGATCGGTGAGCTGGCGGCCGCGCACGTCGCCGGGGTCCTCTCCCTGGCAGATGCTGCGGCTCTGGTCGCGGCGCGTGGCCGGCTGATGCAGGCGCTGCTCGCCGGTGGTGCGATGGTGGCGGTGCAGGCGTCCGAGGGCGAGGTCCTGCCGCTGCTGACGGTCGAGGTGGGTATCGCGGCGGTCAACGGGCCTTCGTCGGTGGTGATTTCGGGTGCCGAGCAGGCGGTGCTTGAGGTTGCGGAGCGGCTGGCGGCCGAGGG
>NZ_JYJF01001084.1 GCF_000955975.1 Saccharothrix sp. ST-888 | reverse complement strand
CGCGCCAACCTTGCGCGCAGGCCGTCCCGAGGCGCAGACGGTGACCACCGCGCTCGCCCAGGCGTACGTGCGTGGCGTGGCCGTCGACTGGCAGGCGGTTTTCGCTGGCCAGGGCGCCCGCCGGGTCGACCTGCCCACCTACGCCTTCCAGCGCCAGCACTACGGGCCGGAGCGGGTGTCCGTGACCGCCGGTGATGTCACGGCGGTCGGTCTGGTGGCAGCCGGCCATCCGCTGCTCGGCGCCGCCGTGTCGCTCGCCGCCG
>NZ_JYJF01001083.1 GCF_000955975.1 Saccharothrix sp. ST-888 | reverse complement strand
CTGGTGGCGGCTCGTGGCCGGCTGATGCAGGCGCTGCCCGCCGGTGGGGCGATGGTGGCGGTGCAGGCGTCCGAGGAGGAGGTCCTGCCGCTGCTGGGCACCGAGGTGGGTGTCGCGGCGGTCAACGGCCCGAACTCGGTGGTGATCTCGGGTGCCGAAGCCTCCGTGCTCAAGGTCGCCGAGCAGCTGGCGGCCGAGGGGCGCAAGACCAAGCGGCTGACGGTGAGCCACGCGTTCCACTCGCCGCTGATGGAGCCGATGCTG
>NZ_JYJF01001082.1 GCF_000955975.1 Saccharothrix sp. ST-888 | reverse complement strand
TTCCTGCACGACGCGGGCGAGTTCGACTCCGAGTTCTTCGGGATCTCGCCGCGCGAGGCGCTGGCCATGGACCCGCAGCAGCGCCTGCTGCTCGAAGCCGCCTGGGAGGTGTGCGAGCGGGCGGGCATCGACCCGGCCACCCTGCGCGGCAGCCGCACCGGCGTGTACGTCGGCGGCAGCTACCAGGGCTACGGCTCGGAGCTCAAGGAGGTGCCGGAGGGCGTCGAGGGCCGTCTGCTGACCGGCAACGCGACCAGCGTCCTG
>NZ_JYJF01001081.1 GCF_000955975.1 Saccharothrix sp. ST-888 | reverse complement strand
CGAGTACGCCACATCGACCAGTTCGGCATCACCGGCGGACAGCAACCGCTCGGCCTGGGCCCGCAGCGCCACCTCACCCTTCGCCGAGAGCACCACCGGAACCACCGACGGCGAGACCGTCTCCCCGGCAGCCGCAGCCTCAACAACCGGCGCCTGCTCCAGGAGCGTGTGAGCGTTGGTACCGCTGATGCCGAAGGCGGAGATACCCGCCCGGCGGGGACGGCCGGTCTCCGGCCACTCCGTCGCCTCGGTCAGCAGCGAGAC
>NZ_JYJF01001080.1 GCF_000955975.1 Saccharothrix sp. ST-888 | reverse complement strand
GGTGTGGGGTCTGGGCCGGGTGGTGGGGCTGGAGCATCCGGAGCGTTGGGGTGGTCTGGTCGATCTGCCGGAGGTGGTGGACGAGCGTGTGCTCGGCCGTCTGGCTGCTGTGCTCGCTGCCGCCGCTGGTGAGGACCAGGTCGCGGTACGTGCTTCGGGTGTGTGCGCGCGTCGTCTGGTGCGGGCTGCGCGTGGTGAGGCCGTGGAGGCGTGGAAGCCGGGCGGCACGGTGCTGGTGACGGGTGGTACGGGTGCGCTGGGTGC
>NZ_JYJF01000109.1 GCF_000955975.1 Saccharothrix sp. ST-888 | reverse complement strand
ACGAGCCGTCAGCTTCCCCTTGGCATGCTGCGCCTCGGTCGCCTTCTCGCTCGGGCCCCGGCGGACCTTCTCCCCAAGATCGTGCAGCTCGGCCACCCGCCCGCGCGCATCGGCCGGGATCTCGGGGATCTCGTCGCCGACCGGCGCCTCGTGCAGAACCGTCATCTCGAACCACTCCAAGTGTGAGGGAACTGTCCGACAGCCGGCCTGCGGTGGCGGCGGCTGCTGCTGCGAACACTTCTTCACCTACGACACTACGAGGGTTCGGGCCCGGGTTTCGGCGTCGATTCCGTACAAGGTCGGGCCCGAGAACATGTGAAAGCCGTACAGAAAGCATGTGTGGCGACCCGGTCACCCGCAGCTCGGGGGTCGTCACCGGGGTGAACGTGGGGTGAGCGGCGCGTTACGTCGATTCCGCAGGTCAGCAGGGATGCCATGGCGCGCGGGGAGGGCCCGGAAGGTAGTCCGGCGGGTCCGCCGGGAAAGCGGAGGAAAGGCTTCCGAAGGGCCTGGCGGCTGCACCGGATGGTAGGGATGCACCAAACCGGACAGGTGTGCGGGACTGCTCGGCGCAGGGCTCCGAACGGGTGGGTGCGGGGCCGGCACCGGGCCCTGGACCGCAGGCGCCAGGCGGCCGCCACGGACCCTTCGGCGTACGAGATCACCGGGTCGGGGACCGGTCAGCGGCGAGGGCCGTCCTCTGGTTCGTCCCTGCCCCGCAGCTCCTCCTCGCGGCGGCGCAGGTCCGCCTCCCACCGCTTGAGCATGTCCTCGTGGTGCCGGGCGTCTTTGTGGGGAGTCTCCTTGTCGAGGGAGGCCAGGAACTCCGGGTCGTCGTCCGGCGCCGTCGGCCGCCCGCCCCGGGCGCCGCTCGGACCGCCCGCCGTCCGCGCGGCGCGCTGCCGGCCCGCCACCAGCCAGGCGATCGAGCCGACCAGCGGGAAGAGCAGCACGATGATCACCCAGGCCACCTTCGGCAGGTGGCGGGCCTCCTGCTCGGGAGTGGTCAGGCAGTCGATGAACGCCCAGATCCACAGGGCGAGGACGAGCAGTGGCGGCAGAATCCTCAGCACAGCGGCGATCTCCCCCGGGCGACGGTGAGGTGGGCCCCTCTTGGCGGGCCCAGGGTAGTCGGTGTCGGATACTGACACGTATGGCATACGACGATCTCCGCTCGTTTCTCCGGGCACTGGAACGTGACGGCGACCTCAAGCGGATCAAGGCCGAGGTCGACCCCTATCTGGAGATCGGAGAGATCGTCGACCGCGTGCAGAAGGCGAAGGGTCCGGCGCTGCTCTTCGAGAACGTCAAGGGCGCCTCGATGCCG
This sequence comes from Saccharothrix sp. ST-888, assembly GCF_000955975.1. Lineage (GTDB taxonomy): Bacteria > Actinomycetota > Actinomycetes > Streptomycetales > Streptomycetaceae > Kitasatospora. The sequence goes on along the minus strand of NZ_JYJF01000109.1, from coordinate 24,488 downwards.
CTGGCGATGAACGTCTTCGGCACCGAGCGCCGGCTGGCCAAGGCGCTCGGCCTGAAGTCGCCGGACGACATCTCGGAGAAGATCGCCGGTCTGCTGAAGCCCGAGCTCCCGCAGGGCTTCACCGGGTTCCGGGACGCCTTCGGCAAGCTGGCGTCGATGGCGCACGTGCCGCCGAAGAACGTGAAGTCCGGCGACGCGCCCGTCCAGGAGGTGGTGCTCACCGGGGACGAGGTCGACCTGGACCGGCTGCCCGCGCTGTTCACCTGGCCGCTGGACGGCGGGTCCTTCTTCAACCTCGGGCTGACCCACACCAAGGACCCGGACACCGGTATCCGCAACCTCGGCCTCTACCGCCTCCAGCGGCACGACAAGCGGACCATCGGCATGCACTGGCAGATCCACAAGGACAGCCGCAACCACGCCGCCGTCGCCGCCAGGCGCGGCGAGCGGCTCCCGGTCGCGATCGCCTTCGGCTGCCCGCCCGTCGTGACGTACGCGGCGACCGCGCCGCTGCCGGGTGACATCGACGAGTACCTGTTCGCGGGCTTCGTGGCCGGCGAGCGGGTGCGGATGGTGGACTGCAAGACCGTCCCGCTCCAGGTCCCGGCCGACGCCGAGGTGGTGCTGGAGGGCTGGCTGGAGCCCGGCGAGCTGCTCCCCGAGGGGCCGTTCGGCGACCACACCGGCTTCTACACGCCGCAGGAGCCGTTCCCGGCGCTGAAGATCGACTGCGTCACGATGCGCCGTCGCCCGCTGCTCCAGTCGATCGTGGTCGGCCGCCCGCCGACGGAGGACGGTCCGCTCGGCAAGTTCACCGAGCGCTTCTTCCTGCCGCTGCTGAAGATCATCATCCCGGACATCGTCGACTACGACCTGCCCGAGGCCGGCGGCTTCCACAACTGCGTGATCGTCTCGATCGACAAGAAGTACCCCAAGCACGCCCAGAAGGTGATGCACGCGATCTGGGGCGCCCACATGATGTCGCTCACCAAGCTGATCATCGTGGTGGACTCCGACTGCGATGTGCACGATTACCAGGAGGTCGCCTGGCGGGCCTTCGGCAACGTCGACTACAGCCGTGACCTGACCGTGGTCGAGGGCCCGGTCGACCATCTCGACCACGCCTCCTACCAGCAGTTCTGGGGTGGCAAGGCGGGTATCGACGCCACCCGCAAGCTCCCCGAGGAGGGCTACACCCGGGACGGGGGCTGGCCCGAGATGGTCAGCTCCGACCCGGCCACCGCCGCGCTGGTCTCCCGCCGCTGGAAGGAGTACGGGCTGTGAGCGTCGCTGCCGCCGCACCGGGCAGGACCCGGGCCTTCCTCCGGCTGGTGATGATCGAGCACTCGGTCTTCGCGCTGCCCTTCGCGTACATCGCCGCGCTCACCGCGATGTTCCGCGACAACGGCCGGATGCACTGGCGCGAGCTGATCCTGGTCACCGTCTGCATGGTCGGCCTGCGCACCTTCGCGATGGCCGCGAACCGGATCATCGACCGCGAGATCGACTCCCGCAACCCCCGTACGGCGGGCCGCGAGCTGGTCACCGGCGCGGTCTCGATGCGCACCGCGTACACCGGTTCGGCGATCGCGCTGCTGGTCTTCCTCGGCTCGGCCGCCGCGCTCAACCCGCTCTGCCTGCTGCTCGCGCCGATCGCCGTCGTCCCGATGGTGGTCTACCCGTACGGCAAGCGGTTCACCGACTTCCCGCACGCCATCCTGGGCATCGCGCAGGCGATGGGCCCGATCGGCGCCTGGCTGGCCGTCACCGGTACCTGGTCCTGGGACGCGGTGGTGCTGGGCCTCGCCGTCGGCGTCTGGATCGGCGGGTTCGACCTGATCTTCGGCTGCCAGGACGTCGCGGCCGACCGCGCCGAGGGCGTCCGCTCGGTCCCGGCCCGCTTCGGCATCGCGGGCGCCCTGTACGGCGCGCGCGCCTGCCACGTCGTCACCACCGGGCTGCTGGCCTGGTACGCCGTCCGCACCGACGCGGGCCCGGCCTTCTGGGTCGGCCTGGCGGTGGTGGCCTGTGCCTTCGTCTACGAACACAGCATCGTCAAGCCCGGCGACCTCTCCCGTCTCAACCGGGCGTTCTTCAGCACCAACGGGTTCGTCGGCATCTCGCTCTTCGCGTTCGCCCTCCTCGACCTGGTGATCCGGGGCCTGGGAGTGTGACACCTCCGGCCGCACCTGCCGCTGCCAGTGCCTATGCTGCCGAGCAGAGGGGCAGGTGCGGTCGGCGAGGAGGAACGATGATCGGCAAGCTGCAGTGCGTGGTGCTGGACTGCCACTACCCGGCCGGGCTGGCGCACTTCTACGCCGCCCTGTTCGGCGGCGAGATCGACCGGCCGGACCCGAGGTGGTCGCTGGACGAGGAGTGGTCGACCGTCCACCTGCCCGACGGGATGGTGCTCGGCTTCCAGCGGGTCGAGGACTACCGGCCGCCGATGTGGCCGGACCCGGCGCACCCGCAGCAGCTGCACCTCGACATCGAGGTCGAGGACCTGGACGAGGCCGAGGAGCGGATCCTGGCGCTCGGCGCGGTCCGGATGGACGTCGAGACGGGCTGGCGGGTCTACCTGGACCCGGCAGGGCACCCGTTCTGCCTGCTGTCGCCCACGAACCCCGCCTGAGCGGCCGGTTCTTCGGGATCAGGCGAATACGACGGTGTCGCCGACGCGGAGCCGTCCCGGGCGGCTGACCTCGGCGAGGGCGTCCAGTCGGGTGTCGTGCGCCTGGGCGATGGCCTTCAGGATCTCGGGGGCGTGCGGCAGGCCCGGCTGCGCCGTACCCGTCATCGCGCAGCGCTCGCTGGCGCGGACGAAGGCCAGCCCGGCCCCGCCCGCCAGCCGTCCCTCGCGCCCGAACCAGCCGTCCTCGACGAACGGCGGGGTGCCCGGCGGTGTCCGCAGCAGGATGTTGGGGCGGAAGCGGCGCTCGTCCACGATCGCGGACGGTACGGCCCGGCGGACCCAGTCCAGGGTGGCGGTGCTGAGCACGCTGACCGGCAGCTGGTCGAAGTGGGAGATCGCGTCCTCGCGGGCCAGTTCGACGTCCGTGCGCTGGAGGTAGGCGCGCAGGAAGGCGTTCGGGTCGGCGACGGGGGTGCCCAGCGGGTCGAGCAGTTCGGGTGCGTCGAGCCGGCTGCCCAGTCTGGAGGAGAGCCGCAGCAGGCCGTCCATCCGGCGGAAGCGGCGGGTGTTCTTGCCCGAGCCGAGCTTTCCGTCCCCGTCCCGGACCGCGTACAGCCGGTCCCCGGCCAGCCCGCGTTCGTCCACCTCGACGGCGTCCAACTGCTCGCCCCCGGTGGACTTGACCGGGTAGCGCCAGAGGGCCTCGACCACACCGACGATCTCTGCCATGGAGGGAGCCTAGCGGCGCGGTCCAAGGATGGTCTAGACCAAGAGGGGGCGTGCGGGTCAGCCCAGGCGGGCGACCGCGCGGATCGGGGCACCGTCGGCCGCGACCAGCCGGAGCGGGAACAGCGAGAGCTCGATCGGACGGCCCGCCGCCTGGGCGTCCAGCAGCGGGGCCAGGTCGGTGAGGTTCTCGGCGATCACCGCACCGCCCGGTGAGCCGAGCAGGATCCGGTGCGCGGCCAGCGTGCCGGCCTCGGCGGCGGGGTCGTGGTCGTCCGAGAGGTCGGCGAGCAGCGCGGCCACGGCTGGATCGGCCGGCCCCGGGTCGGGGGTCGGGTCGATGCTGAGGGCGTCCACGCCGACCGTACGGACGCCTGCGGCGACGATCGCCGCCGCCGCCCCGGGGGTGAGCCACGGGTGGGCGAGGTACCTGTCGGTGCCCCAGTGCCGGGGCCAGCCGGTGGCGAGCAGCAGGATCGTGCCGGGGGCGGCCGACGCCAGCGCGGGCGCGAGCTGCGAGGCCGTCACGCCGGTGCGGGGGTCGAGTCCGCGCAGGTCGGCAACGACGGCCGGGCCGGTGAACAGCTCCAGCGGCAGCCCGTCCAGGGTGGGCCAGGTGACGTCCACGTGGTACGGGGCGTCCACATGGGTACCCGACTGCGAACCCAGGTGCAGGCCGAGCACGTTGACCCCGGCGGTCGCGGTGGTCAGCGCGGGCCGCAGCTCGACCTCCGGGTCCCCGGGATAGACGGGCATGCCTGTGGTGACCGGGTGCGTGAGGTCGATCAGCGTCGGCGCCATACCCGCCATCCTCCCGCACACGGCAAGCCGTCCGGGGCAGGGGCGAACCAATCCTCAGGGGCACGGGCGGATCCTCAGGGGCAAGGGTGGACCCTCAGGGGCGCGGGGAACTGCGCGAGGCGGAAGGCGTTCACCTCCGGCCGGGCTCGGCGGATCAGTTGCAGCCTGCTCTCCGAACGCCGACCGCAGCACCGGTGCCTTCCGTCCCGCGCAGTTCCCCGCGCCCCTGAGCTGCTGGTCCTTGCCCCTGAGAGGTTTCCGCCGTGGCCCGGCTATCGTGCGAGGCATGGAGCAGCAGAGGGTGCGTCAGCCATGGGTGGTCGGGGTCTCGGGTGCGTCGGGGACGCCGTACGCCGCCTCCGTCGTCCGGGCGTTGCTGGCGGCGGGCGAGGCGGTCGACCTGGTGGTGAGCCGGGCGGCGCGGCTGACCATCCTGGACGAGACCGGGGTGTCGTTCCGCGACGCGCACTGGCAGGAGGACCTGACGGCCTGGACGGGCGTCGAGGACCTGGCCGACGTCCGCTACTGGCCGGCGGGCGACTTCGCGGCCGGCCCGTCCAGCGGCTCGTACCCGGCGAAGGGGATGCTGGTGGTGCCGGCGACCACCGGTGCGGTGGCCGGGATCGCGCTGGGCCTGAGCAAGGACCTGCTGCAGCGTGCGGCGGCCGTGACCCTCAAGGAGCGCCGCCCGCTGGTGGTCTGTGTGCGCGAGACACCGCTCGATGGGGTGACGCTGAAGCACCTGGTGGAGCTGGACGCCCAGGGAGCCGTGGTGCTCCCCGCCTCGCCGGGCTTCTACGCGGGGGGGTCGACCGCCCGTGAGCTGGTGGACTTCGTGGCGGGCCGGGTGCTGGACGCCGTGGGGGTGCCGCACGGGCTGTACCGGCGCTGGGAGGGCGAGCTCGGTTCCGGGGGCAAGACGGCGTAACGGCATGGGCGCGTAAAGCCGCGTGGTGCGGGAGAGTATGTTCTTTGCGATATCCGGGTTGATCCGCGCGCAGCGCCTTTGATTCCGGATAATGATCTGTGGGTCTGTAGCGGTTCGGAAGGACGCGGGCGGATATATGGACACGGTTGACAGACAGCTCATCCAGGCGCTGAGGGAGAACGGCCGCGCCTCGTACGCCGAGCTGGGTCGCCTGGTGGGCCTGTCGGGCCCGAGCGTGACGGATCGCATCAACCGGCTGGAGCAGGCCGGTGTGATCACCGGCTACCGCGCGACGGTCAACCCGGCCTCGCTGGGGTTCGGCGTCACCGCGCTGATCGGTCTTCAGCTCACCGACGCGGCCGACCACGAGGACGTCGCGCACCGGCTGAAGGACCTCGCCGAGGTCGAGGACTGCTGGTTCATCGCCGGTGACGACTCGTACATGCTCAAGGTCAGGGTGCCGGACGTGGAGGGCCTGGAGTCGGTGGTCAAGCGGCTCTCGGGCACCAAGGGCGTAGCCCGGACCAGGACCACGGTTGTACTCTCCACCAAGTGGGAGAACAGGGTGAGCGAACTGCCGCTGGACGCCCTGGAGTAGCGGACGGGGAGGGGCCCATGGGTCTGGTCGGCCTGGAGGAGCTGCGCGCCGCGCAGCAGCGGATCGCCGGTGTCGCGGTGCGTACGCCTCTGCTGCCCTGTCCATGGGCCCGCGATGGTGCGCGCAGGCTCTGGCTGAAGCCGGAGAACCTGCAGCCGACCGGGGCGTTCAAGACCCGTGGCGCGTACAACCGGCTGGCCGCGCTGAGCGAGGCCGAGCGGGCCCGCGGCGTGGTCGCCCAGTCGAGTGGAAACCACGCCCAGGCGGTGGCGTACGCGGCGCAGCTGCTCGGCATCAAGGCCGTCGTCGTGATGCCGGACACCTCGCCCGCGGTCAAGGTGGAGAACACCCGCGCCTTCGGGGCCGAGGTGATCCTGGTCGCCCCCGGTGAGCGGGACACCCTGCCCGGCCGGCTGGCGGCCGAGCACGGCTACGTCTGGGTGCCGCCGTACGACGACCCCTACATCGTGGCAGGTCAGGGCACGGTCGGTCTGGAGATCGGCGAGGACGCCCCGGACGAGCTGGACACCGTGCTGGTCCCGGTCAGCGGCGGCGGCCTGATCTCGGGTGTGGCCGCCGCACTCAAGCTGACCTGCCCGGGTGTGCGGGTGATCGGGGTCGAGCCGGAGCTGGCGGCGGACGCTCAGGAGAGCCTGCGCCGTGGGCAGCTGACGGTCTGGCCGGTGGCCGACACCTACCGGACGATCGCGGACGGGCTGCGCACCCCGTCCGTCGGCGAGCTGCCGTTCGAGCACCTCCAGGCGTACGTGGACGACATCGTGACGGTCTCCGAGCAGGAGATCCGCGACACGGTGGCGCTGTTGGCCCGCCGGGGCCGGCTGGTCGCCGAGCCCTCGGGCGCGGTGGCTCCGGCCGCCTACTTCCACCGGGCCGGGGAGCTGGACGGCCGGGTCTTCGCGGCGGTGGTGAGCGGCGGCAACGTCGAACCCAAGCTCCTTGCCGACCTTCTCCAGGCGTAGGCTCGGTCCGGCACCCAGACCGCGCGTGGCGGTCGGCAGGATCGAGGAGGCGGGGCACCGCATGGACGCAGGGCTCAAGCGCGAGCTGGAGGCGAAGGTCTACGCGGGTGAGCGGCTGACCCGTGAGGACGGCATCGCGCTCTACGAGAGCGACGACCTGGCCTGGCTCGGCGGTCTCGCCCACCATGTGCGGACGCGGAAGAACGGCGATGTCGTCCACTTCAACGTCAACCGCCACCTCAACATGACCAACGTCTGCTCCGCCTCCTGCGCGTACTGCTCGTTCCAGCGCAAGCCGGGCGAGAAGGACGCGTACACCATGCGGATCGAGGAGGCCGTCCGCCTCGCCAAGGCGATGGAGGTGGACTCCCTCACCGAGCTGCACATCGTCAACGGCCTGCACCCGACGCTGCCGTGGCGGTACTACCCGCGCAGTCTGCGCGAGCTGAAGGCGGCGCTGCCGAACGTCTCGCTGAAGGCGTTCACCGCCACCGAGATCCACTGGTTCGAGAAGATCAGCGGTCTGTCGGCGAGCGAGATCCTGGACGAGCTGATCGACGCCGGCCTGGAGTCGCTGACCGGTGGCGGCGCGGAGATCTTCGACTGGGAGGTCCGCCAGCACATCGTCGACCACGAGACCCACTGGGAGGACTGGTCGCGGATCCACCGGCTGGCGCACGAGAAGGGCCTGAAGACCCCGTGCACCATGCTGTACGGGCACATCGAGGAGCCCAGGCACCGGGTCGACCACGTGCTGCGGCTGCGTGAGCTGCAGGACGAGACCGGCGGTTTCCAGGTCTTCATCCCGCTGCGCTACCAGCACGACTTCCACGACTCCAAGGACGGCGTGGTCCGCAACCGGCTGATGGAGCGTACCGAGATGGCCACCGGCGCCGAGGCGCTGAAGACCTTCGCGGTCTCCCGGCTGCTGTTCGACAACGTCCCGCACGTCAAGGTCTTCTGGGTGATGCACGGCGTCACCACCGCCCAGCTGGCGCTCAGCCACGGCGCGGACGACATGGACGGCTCGGTGGTCGAGTACAAGATCACCCATGACGCGGACAACTTCGGCACCCCGAACAAGCTCGGCCGCGACGACCTGCTCGACCTCATCCGGGACGCGGGCTTCCGCCCGGTCGAGCGCAACACCCGCTACGAGGTCATCCGCGAGTACGACGGCCCCGACCTGCGGCGCCGCGAGACCCCGCAGGCGATGCGACTCTGATCACAGCTGCTGTGGACCCTCCGGGCTCAACCGCCCGGAGGGTCCACAGCGTCTGAGGGCAGGGCAGTCGGCGCACCACGGTGTGCCGATGCTCACAGGCTCACCACACGCCACGGGTACCGATCACCCCGCGGGTTTTGGAAGGATCGTCAGCATGTCCGGTTCCCATCGTGTCATCGTCCAGCCCTATGCCGAGGCCGCCCCCGAGGCAGTGCACGGCCGCGGGGGTGAGGCCGGCCGTCCGCGCGGACACCGGCGCAAGCCGCGCAAGCGCCGGGGCAAGGCGCTGATGGGCGGTACGGCGATGCTGCTGGCGGCCACCGCGGGCTGGTTCACGGTGGGCCCGGGCGGTGGCGGTTCCCCGCACCCGACCGCGGCGGGCGCCCCTGACAAGCCGGAGGCTGATTCCTCGTCGGCCGACGGCGGTACGACCCAGGCGGGGGTGGTCCGCAACGACCCGGCCGCCGCCAGCCGCTCGGACCGCTCCGACGGCACCTACGCCGCCATCCCGGGCCTGGGCCCGACCTTCACCGCCAAGGTGCCGGCGCAGACCAACCAGCTGGTGGTGGCCTCCGGCAAGGAGCGGAACTCCTCCGAGACCACGGTCACCCTGTGGACCCGGACGCCCGACAACCGCTGGCGGCCCGGTACCGCCTGGCAGGGCCACAACGCCTACAAGGGCTGGACCACCGACAAGCACGCGGACGACCTGCACAGCCCGATCGGGGTCTTCTCGCTGACCGACGCGGGCGGCCGCAAGGCGGATCCGGGCAGCAAGCTCCCGTACGACCAGGACTCCCACTTCGTGGTGGGCGGCACCGGTTTCGAGGGCGAGCAGCTGGCCGGGTCCTTCGACTACGTGGTGGCGATCAACTACAACCGGGTGCAGGGCGTCTCCCCGCTGGACGGCCGCTTCCCCGACGGCAAGTCCAAGGGCGGCGGCATCTGGCTGCACGTGGACCACGGCGGGCCGACGCACGGCTGTGTCTCGCTGCCCGAGGACAAGATGATCGAGTTGCTCAAGACCCTGGATCCGGCCGCCCATCCGATGATCGCGATGGCGGACTCGGCGACCCTGGCGACCTGACCGGCCCTTTCGCCGCAAGGGGCGTTGTCCGTCCTCTACAGGTTCCGGCCTGCGACGTTGTACCGGGACGTGAGGGGCGGACCGGCCGGTAACCGGGTTGAGTGGCAGTATGACCGCCTCCAGAATCGTGTCGCTCGGCCACTACCAGCCGCCCAAGGTCCTCACCAACGACGACCTGGCGAAGCTGGTCGATACCGACGACGAGTGGATCCGCAGCCGGGTCGGCATCCGCACCCGGCACATCGCGGTCGAGGAGACCCTGGTCGACCTCGCCACCGAGGCGGCCCAGAAGGCGCTGGCCAACGGCGGCCGGTCGGCCGACGGGATCGACCTGGTGGTCGTGGCCACCTGTACCGCCGTCGAGCGCAGCCCCTTCACGGCCGCCTCGGTCGCCGCCCGCCTCGGGGTGCCCGGGCCGGCCGCGTACGACATCAACACGGTCTGCTCGGGCTTCTCGTACGCGCTGGCGACCGCCGACCACGCGATCCGGGCCGGGGCGGCGACCCGGGCGCTGGTGATCGGCGCCGAGCGGATGTCCGACACCATCGACTGGACCGACCGCAGCACCTGCGTGATCTTCGGTGACGGAGCGGGCGCGGCCGTGCTGGAGGCGGTCCCGGACGAGCAGGCCGGGATCGGCCCGGTGGTCTGGGGCACCGAGCCGGAGAAGACCGACGCCGTGGTGATCACCGGCTGGGACCCCACCATCAGCCAGCAGGGCCAGGCGGTCTTCCGCTGGGCCACCACCAAGATCGCGCCGCTGGCCAGGGAGACCTGCCTGAAGGCCGGTCTGGACCCCTCCGAGCTCAAGGGCTTCGTCGCGCACCAGGCCAACCTGCGGATCATCGACGCCATCGCCAAGAAGCTGGGGGCGCCGGACGCGGTGGTGGCCCGCGACGTGGTGGACTCCGGCAACACCTCGGCGGCCTCCATCCCGCTGGCGCTGAGCAAGCTGGTGGAGCGCGGTGAGCTGCGCTCCGGCGACCCGGTGCTGCTCTTCGGCTTCGGCGGCGGGCTGGCCTACGCGGGACAGGTCGTACGCTGCCCGTGACCGGGCCACGGCATAGCCGTGGGGCGGTCGGAATCTCCCGATTCCGACCGCCCCACAGTCGTCTCAAGCGCGTCGCGGCACGTCGGCGAACCTCCCCCGAGGACACAACCGCCGTCCGACGCACCCCGGACAGGAGGCCGGAGTTGCGCGCTGGGTGGGTGGTGGGACAGCTGTTACCTGGGCGGCTTCTTACCGGTGACGCCCAAGTAGACCTGCAGAGCCAGATTCGGCTTGAGGTCCTTGACCTTGACGCCCCACGAGGTGAAGGCCTTCGAATGCTCCGCCGCCGAGGCCAGCAGAGAGACCAGCGCGCCCGAGACGGCGGCCGGATCGACCGTCTTGTCGGTCTTGCCCTGGTTCGCCCTGACGGCGTCGGTGAGGGGCGACACCACCGAGTTGAGGACCTTCATGCGAATCTTGAAGAACCGCTTGTCCCCCTCGGCTGCACCGAGAGTAACGACTCGGAGAATGGCATCGTTCTTGCGCCAGAAGGCAAGGAATCCGTCCACCAGTTCTTCCGAAGTGGCGAAGCCGGTCTTTCCTGCCCAGGACTTTCCATCGACGAGCTCTTTGAGCCCGGCGCTGTCCTCGGCCATTTCCTCGGCGATCTCGAGGACTGCGCCCTCGACATCCGGGAAGTACTGGTAGAAGGTCGCGGGGGAGGTACCCGCCATACGGGCGACGTCGATGACCTTGACGTCCCGGTAAGGCGACGTGCTGAGCATCTCGCGGAGGCAGTCGAGCAGCTTCTGCCGCGTCTCCTGTCCGCGTCGCCCGGCGACGCGACCGTCGACGGTGCGAACTTGTCCTGTCATGCCGTCAGCTTACCGTGGCACGATCTTGTCGCGATTCGGTGATGCGACTATTACTCCGCCCGGGGGCGGTTCGCAGCGTTGATCCGGGCGCTCGGAGTGATATTCGGAGCGCATCCGAAGCCCCCCCGTGTGCTGATGACCCCACAGCGTGACGGCGGGTCGGCTGAGGGGTGGTCGGGTCGCTCAGAGTGATCGTCAGGGTCGGCTCCGGAAGGCAGTCGGGCCGCCGTGGCCTGGGCGTGTCACTGGCGGGGGAGATTGGATCCGGCGGGGCGGGCATTGGAGAATCGGGGCGGCGACCCGGTCAGGGTTGCCGCATACGGGGAGGAGGCAGCGGAGTGGACCAGCTGACGGCGCACGATCCGAGGCGGATCGGGCCCTTCGAGGTGCTGGGGCGGCTCGGCGCGGGCGGGATGGGCCTGGTCTACCTGGCGCGGTCGGCGTCCGGCCGACGGGTGGCCATCAAGACCGTCCGGGGGGAGCTGGCCGAGGACGAGCTGTTCCGGGTCCGCTTCGCCCGCGAGATCGCCGCCGCCAAGACGGTCGGCGGCTTCTACGCGGCGGCGGTGGTGGATGCCGACGCCGACGCGCCGGTGCCCTGGCTGGCCACCGCGTACGTGCCCGCGCCCTCCCTGGAGGACCTGGTCACCGAGTGCGGGCCGCTGCCGGTGGACGCGGTGCGCTGGCTGATCGCCGGGATCGCCGAGGCCCTGCAGTCGATCCACGCGGCCGGCCTGGTGCACCGCGACCTCAAGCCGTCCAACGTGCTGGTGGTCGAGGACGGGCCGCGCGTGATCGACTTCGGGATCGCCGCCGGAGTCTCCAGCGCCCGGCTCACCATGACCAACGTCGCCGTCGGCACCCCCGCCTACATGTCCCCCGAGCAGGCCAGGGACAGCCGCAGCGTGACCGGGGCCAGCGATGTCTACTCGCTCGGCTCGCTGCTGGTCTTCTGCGCCACCGGGCACCCGCCCTACCGGGGCGGCAACCCCGTCGAGACGGTCTTTCAGCTGCTGCGCGACCAGCCGGACCTCTCCGGACTGCCGGTCGAGCTGGTCGACCTGGTGCGGGCCTGCATGCGGCCCGCGGCCGAGCACCGGCCGACGCCCGCTCAGATCCAGTCCGAGCTGGCCCCGCACCTTTTCTCCCGGGACGACGCCTCCGGTGACGCGGGGGACTGGCTGCCCGCCAGCGCCATAGCCCTGATCGAGCAGAAGCGCGGCCGCCGCCCGGCCGCGCCGCCCCCGCCGCCCGCGCCACCGGCCCCGGTGGTGCCGCCCCGGCCGCCCGCGCCGCCGATGGCACCCCCGCAGCCGCCCGCCCGCAGCGGCGTCTTCGACGAGGAGGTGGCCACCGAGAAGCTGGCCGCCCGCCGCCGGCCGCCGGCCGGCCAGGGCTCGGCCGAGGTGCAGCTCTCCGGCGCGGCCGTGCGGATAGGGCCGGGACCGCGCGCCGACCAGACCGGCACGGCCGACCCGGCCGGGGCCGGGACGGACTGGGTGCGCCGCACCACCCCGCCCCCGGCGACCCGCTGGCGGCCCTGGCGGTTCCGGATGTCCAACGACGTCTGGGGCACCCCGGTGGTCGCCGACGGCACCCTGTTCGTCTCCAGCTTCGAGGTGCACGCCCTCGACATCGGCTCCGGGCAGCGCCGCTACAAGACCCGCGACGTGGCCTGGGCCCTCACCGTGGACTCCGGCCGGGTGCACGCCGCCGACGGCCCGCACCTGTACACCGTGGACGTCGCCGGCGGCACCGAGCGCTGGCGCAGCTCCCTGGACGGGTGGGTGTACTCGCTGGACGCCGCCGGCGGCGTGCTCTGCTGCGGCATCAGAGGCGGCGGTGTCCAGCTGCGCTCGGCGGCGACCGGCGCCGAGCTGTGGCGCGCCGACGACGCGCAGCAGGACTACGAGAACCCGCAGTCCGGCCCCGCACTGGTGGCCGGTGCGCTGTACTACCACGGCGGCGGGCGGCTGCACTGCGTCGATCCGCGCGGCGGCGGAGTGCGCTGGTCGGTGCCGGTCGGCGAGGACGTCCCGTCCCGGCCGGTCGAGCGCTCCGGAGTGCTGTACGTCACGGCGGGCCACCGGGTGCACGCGCTGGACGCCGCCTCCGGGCGGGAGCGGTGGCGCTTCGACGCCGCCGTGGTGCTCTTCACCCCGCCCTCGCTGGACGGCGGCTCGGTGTACGTCGCGGACTACCTCGGCACCGTGTACGCGCTGGACGCGGCGAGCGGGCGGGAGCGCTGGCGCGGCCGCACCGGCAGCCGGCAGGGCGCCGAACCGGTGGTGGTCGCCGACGGCACCGCCCTGGTCGGGGCCGGGGACACCCTGCACGCCTTCGACACCGCCTCGGGCCAGGAGCGCTGGCGCTACACCGCCAGGGGCGAGATCGTCGGCTCCCCGGCGGTCGCGGACGGCCTGGTCCACCTCGGCAGTCGGGACCACTCGCTGCACACCCTGGACCTGGCCTCCGGACGCCTGCGCTGGGAGCTCGGCACCAAGGGCGAGCTGACCGGCTCCCCGGTGGCGATCGGCGGCCGGGTCTTCGTCGGCAGCAAGGACCGCTGCGTCTACGCCCTGGACGCCTTCTACGGCACCGCCGTCCCCCAGGGGTGAGATCCCTTCCGGGGTGAGCTCCAGGGGCGCGGGGAACTGCGCTACCAGCCCTCTACGGAGGTGCCTGGTCGTTCGCGCGGTTCCCCGCGCCCCTGACGGGATCGGGTTTCAGCCCCGGCGGGCCTCCGGGTGGCGGGTGAGCCAGCCCTCCCAGGCGGAGGTGACCATGGTGTCGACGTCGTACTCGGCCGTCCAGCCGAGCTCCTTGCGGATCAGGTCGGCGGCGGCCACCACCCGGGCCGGGTCGCCGGGACGGCGCGGGGTGACCTCCGGGGCGATGTCCCGCCCGGTGATCCGGGCGATCACGGCGAGCATCTCGCTGACCGACACGCCCTCGCCGCGCCCGATGTTGAGGGTCAGGCTGACCGGCTCGGTGGCGGCGTTGAGCCGCTTCACGGCCGCGACGTGCGCGGAGGCGATGTCCGAGACGTGGATGAAGTCGCGGATGCAGGTGCCGTCCGGGGTCGGGTAGTCGGCGCCGAAGATCAGCGGCGGCTGCCCGTCCGTCAGCCGCTGGAAGACCATCGGGACGAGGTTGGTGACGCCGTCGTCGGCCAGCACCGGTGAGGCCGCGCCCGCGACGTTGAAGTAGCGCAGCGACACCGTGGAGAGGCCGTACGCCTTGGCGGAGGCGTCCAGCAGCCACTCGCCGACCAGCTTGGTCTCGCCGTAGGGGTTGATCGGCGCGCAGGGCGTGTCCTCGGTCACCAGATCCACGTCCGGCATCCCGTACACGGCGGCGGAGGAGGAGAACAGCACCTTCTTCACGCCTGCCGCGACCGAGGCGGCCAGCACCGTGCGCAGGCCCTCCACGTTCTCCAGGTAGTAGTGCAGCGGCTCGGCCACGGACTCGCCGACCTGCTTCTTCGCAGCGATGTGCAGCACACCGGTGACCTCGTGGGCGCGCAGCGCCTCGTCGAGGGCGGCCCGGTCCAGGGTCGAGCCGACCACCAGGGGCACGCCCTCGGGCAGCCGGTCCCGGGAACCGCTGCTCAGGTCGTCCAGCACCACGACCCGCTCACCGGCCGCGACCAGTTGGTGCACCACATGTCCGCCGATGTAACCGGCTCCGCCGGTGATCAACCATGTCATGCCGGGAATCCTATGCCGGGTGCCGACGGCGCGGTCGGCCCGGAGCGGACCCCCGGGGGACGGGCGCGTCCGGCACCTCGGGGGAATCGGACGGCTGACATGCACGGTCCGGTACGATCGCAAGCGATTATTGGGATCACCGGGCGGCCCGTCCCTTCCCCTGAGTGACGCGGATAATGGCTGTGATGGAGGGGGTAGGGGCCCGAATGGCCAGTAGCACTTTCGGCAAACCTCCTCGGGTCAGCGTCGTGGTGATCGTCTTCAACGACGCCGAGCGGATTGCCACCGCCGTCCGGTCCGCGCTCTCCCAGGGCGAGGCGGTCGCCGAGGTCGTCGTGGTGGACGACGCCTCCACCGACGCCACCCCGGAGCGGCTGGCCCGGCTGGCGGCTGCGGACAGCCGGGTGAGGGTCCTCACCAGGACGGAGAACAGCGGCGGCTGCGGCACCCCGCGCAACCAGGGGCTGTCCGCCGCGCGCGAGCAGTACGTGATGCTGCTGGACAGCGACGACGTGCTGCCGCCCGACGCTGCCCGCACCCTGCTGGACACCGCCGTCGCCGAGCGGGCCGAGGTGGTCGCGGGTGTCTGCGTCCGCCGCGAGCTCCCGGCGGGCACCGATTCGCCCTGGCAGCGCGACCTCTTCCCGGCGGACGGCG
Organism: Saccharothrix sp. ST-888; assembly: GCF_000955975.1. Taxonomy (GTDB): domain Bacteria; phylum Actinomycetota; class Actinomycetes; order Streptomycetales; family Streptomycetaceae; genus Kitasatospora. The sequence goes on along the minus strand of NZ_JYJF01000109.1, from coordinate 9,278 downwards.
CGCCGCCCGAGCGCTACGACGGCATCGGCGGCCGGCCGGAGTTCCTGCGCGACACGCTCAGCGTCAACAAGCTCTACGAGCGCGACTTCCTCGACCGCCACCAGGTGCGCTTCGCCGAGGGCGCGGTGCACTACGAGGACTTCGTCTTCACCGCCCTGCTCTACTCCGCCCGGCCCCGGCTGGTCGCGATCGCGGACACCGTCTACCTCTGGCACGTCCGCCGCGCCGCCGGGCGGCAGTCCATCTCGCTCCGCCGCGACGAGGTCCGCAACTGGCAGGACCGGGTGGACGCGCACACCGAGGTGGTCCGGATCCTGCTCGACGCCGGCCAGCCCGAGCTGGCCCGCGCGGCCCGGACCAAGTTCGTCGACCACGATCTGCGGATGTACGTCCGTGAGCTACGCCACAAGCCCGCCGGGTACCGGGCCGAGTGGTGGCAGATCGCCCGCGCCCACCTGAGCTCCTTCGAGCCCGCCGCGCTGGCCGCCGCCACCCCCGCCGGCCGCTGGGTCGCCGAGCTGCTGCTGGCCCGCCCCGAACCGGTCACCGGCGCCGAGCTGCGCCGGATGGGCGAGCTCGCCGCCAACCCGCCGCGGCTCGCCCCGCCGTACCCGGTCGACGCCGACGGCCGCCCGGAGCTGGCCGAGGGCGTCCCGCTGACCGGCCTCACCGAGCTGCCCCCGGCCCAGCTGCCGCTGGCCGTGGACGGCGTGGTCCGGCTCGCCGCCTCCTGCGCGGTGCGGCTGCGGGTGCACGACGCGTACGGACTGGTCTCCGCCGCCGAGCCGGTCGGCGCCATGCTGGAGCTGCGCACCAGGGTCGGCCCGCCGCTGACCATCCGCTACCCGCTCCAGCTGACCGCGCACCCCGAGGACGGCTGGATCGCCACCACCTCGGTGGACAGCTTCGAACTGCGGGACGTCGGCGAGATGACCGCCTGGGCGATGCGGGTCAAGGTCCGCTACGCCGACGGCAGCCGCGCCCTCACGGCGGTCCGCTCGGCGACGCCCGCCAAGCGGCACGTGGTGTTCCGCCCGCCCGCCAGGATCGCCCTGGTCCAGGTGTACGAGACCGGGAACGGCGAGCTGGGCCTGCGGGTCGCCGACGGCGTCCGCGGCGGCTGGGAGGTCGTCCGCAGCCGGTTGCGCCGCGCGCTGGCCCGCAGGGGCTGAGCCGGGCACCGCACCGGCCGGTGGGCGGCGGCGGGTCCGGCGGATGGCAGAATTTACGGGACTCCTCAGGGATCCGCACCATGTCCTGCCAAGCGGACATCGCCCGGTGGTCCGCCGCCGGTCGACAACGCCCGAGGTCCCGGCGCTGCCGGGAGCTGTGCTCACCGACGACAAGGACCCTCGTTCCATGCCCTCCAGCCAGGCGACGCCGCTGGTCAGCATCATCGTGATCGTCTACAACGACGCAGCCCGGCTGCCACGGGCCGTCGACTCCGCCCTGCGCCAGTCGCTGCGGGGCGTCGAGGTGCTCGTCGTGGACGACTGCTCCACCGACGACAGCTTCGCGGTCGCCCAGCGGCTCGCCGCCGAGCACCCCGGACGGGTCAGGGCGCTGCGCCTGCCGGAGAACAGCGGCGGCTGCGGCGGCCCGCGCAACCACGGCATCGCCGAGGCGCGGGGCGAGTTCGTGATGTTCCTGGACAGTGACGACGAGCTGGACGACCACGCCTGCCGCAACCTGTACGAGGCGGGGATGCGGACCGGCGCGGAGCTGGTCTCGGGTCTGAGCGTCCGCCGCTTCGTCGGCAACCGGAACGGCAAGACCGACCGCTGGTACCCCTGGATCTACTCGCGCACCCGGACCCTGGACTCCATCACCGAACTGCCCGACCTGCTGGTCTGGGACACCCTCTCGACCAACAAGGCGTACCGGCGCAGCTTCCTGACCCGGGCCGGGCTGCAGTTCCCGCTCGGCATCCTCTACGAGGACCTGCTCTTCTCCTCGCAGGCGTACCTGGCCGCCGAGCGGATCACCCTGATCCCCAACCGGGTCTACTTCTGGGACCAGTGGCCGCAGTCCAAGGACAAGGGCGGGGCCTCGCTCTCCAACCGCCGCCACGAGATCCGCAACTTCACCGACCGGCTGGAGATCCACCGCCGGATCGACGCGATGCTCGCCGACCGCGGCATGGTCGAGCTCAAGTACCGCAAGGACCTGAAGTTCCTCAAGCACGACCTGGTGCTGCACCTGCGCGACCTGCCGTTCCTGCCGGAGGACTTCCGCCAGGAGTTCGCCGAGCACGCCCGCGCCTACCTGGCGGGCCTGGACCCGGAGGCGGTCGTCGAGAGCCCCTCCATCCAGCGGATCTGCGCCTACCTGCTGTCCCGGGACGACTGGGAGAACCTGCTCCCGGCCATCGACACCCTGCTCAACCGGGACAAGCTCGCCAGCCCGCTGGTGGAGCAGGACGGCCGGATCTTCTGGTGCGGCGGTCACCTGGACGACCCCGAGGGCCGCCGGGTCCTGGAGGTGACCGACCACGGCTACCACGCCAAGGCGCTCGGCCAGCTCTTCCTGCGCAACCAGCTCACCCGCTACGCCGTCGGGCCGCAGGGCGTCGAGCTGGCCGGCCGGATCGTCAACCCGCTCGGCCGGATCCCGGCCGACGCCAAGATCTCCGCCCGGCTGGAGTTCACCGCCCGCCGCAAGACGATCAAGTCGAAGTCCACCTTCCCGGTCGGCGAGGTCAGGCACGACGGTGACGGCATCGTCTGGTCCGGCACCGCGGACCTGGCCAAGGCGCTGCGGCCGCTCGGTGTGATCGACGGCGTCTGGGACGTCCGCTGCGTGCTCACCGTGAACGGCGAGCGCACCGGCACCCGGCTCACGGTCGGGGACATCGACCTGGCCGCACCCCCCACCCCGCCGGTCCGCCCCCGGCTCACCCGGCTCACCGGCGACCGCCTGGAGCCGCACCGCTCCGCCCGCGGCCACCTCGCCTTCGAGCTGACCGCCGAGGGCGGCATGGCCCGCAGGGGCAGCGACCTGATCGAGCGCGCCATGCGCGGCGAGGCGGGCCCGATCGCCAACACCGCGATGGACCGGGCCCGCCGCACCCTGCGCGGCGCGCTCAGGCTCAAGCGGCAGCTGAACAACGGCGACACCAAGCTGAAGGTCTACCACCGGCTGCTGCACCGGCTGCCGGTGGTCAAGGGCCAGGTGGTCTTCGAGAGCCACCAGGGCAAGCAGTTCAGCGACAACCCGCGCGCGGTCTACGAGGAGCTGGTGCGGCGCGGCGCGCCGATGAAGGCCGTCTGGTCGTACGCGGGCAGCTCGGCGGGGTTCCCGTCCGGTGCCACCCTGGTGAAGCGCTGGTCCTGGGAGTACCTGCGGGCGCTCGCCCAGGCCGAGTTCTGGGTCGACAACCAGGGCTTCCCGTACCGGCTGCGCAAGCGGCCGGAGACCACCTACATCCAGACCTGGCACGGCTCGGCGCTCAAGAAGATGGGCTTCGACCTGGCCTCGGTCAAGCGGCAGACCCCCGACCAGCAGGCCCAGTACCTGGCCGGGCTGAACCGCTTCGACCACTTCGTGGTCCGCTCCGAGCACGATGTGCGCACCCTGGCGCCCGCGTACCGGATCGGCGAGGACCGGCTGCTGCGGGTCGGCTACCCGCGCAACGACGTCCTGCGGTTCGAGGGCACGGCCAAGGACCGCCAGCTGGCCGGTGAGCTCGGCATCGACCTGACCAAGCCGGTGGTGCTCTATGCGCCGACCTTCCGCGCGGATGCGTCCGGCCGGGTCCGGCCCTTCGAACTGCCCTTTGACGTCGAGGAGTTCGCCGAGCGCTTCGGCGACCGGATGACCCTGCTGGTGCGCTGCCACTACCTCAACAAGGTGGTGCTGCCGCCCTCGGTGGACGGCAGGGTGATCGACGTCTCCGCCGTCCAGGAGGTGACCCCGCTCTACCTGATGGCGGACGCGCTGATCACCGACTACTCGTCACTGATGTTCGACTACGCGCTGCTGGACCGGCCGATGCTCTTCTTCGCCTACGACTGGGAGGAGTACGCCGAGGACGTCCGCGGCACCTACTTCGACCTGCTGCGGGAGGCGCCGGGCCCGGTGCTGCGCGATGCCGGGGAGCTCTACGAGGCGCTCGGCGACCTGGACCTGGTCGGCAAGGAGTACGCGGACGCCCGGCGGCAGTTCGTGGCCGAGTACGGCGAGTACGACCAGGGCGACGCGGCGGCGCGGATCGCCGATCTGATGTTCGGCGCACGGAGCGCGCCCGGGGCGCCCGCAGCACCCGGTGCCGAGACGGAGCAGGAGGCCGGTCGATGAGCCGCGACATCTTCATCGTCAGCAACAGCGTGGACGAGCTCGGCGGTGTCGCCAGCTGGTCGCACCGGATGGCCGAGCTGCTCAGCGCCGAGGGCCACCGGGTGCAGCTGATCGGCATCGCCCCCGCCGTCCTGCACAAGGACTTCGGCGACGACCTGCCGTACGGCATGACCACCCTCTACCGCGAGCGCCCGCCGTCCGCGTGGACCCCGCGCCACCCCTGGCAGCACCTCGACGCCAAGGCCCGCCGCCAGGAGGCGCGGCGCTCGGCCGGGGTGCGCGAGGCCGCCGCCCGGATGAGCCGGATGTTCCAGGAGGCCCGCCCCGGCGCGGTGGTCGTCGTCACCCAGGTCTGGGCGATGGAGTGGGTGGCGCAGGCCGACCTGAAGGGCCTTCAGGTGATCGGCATGACCCACGAGTCGTACGAGACCTGCCGCGCCAGCTCCCGGTACGGCCGGGTCAAGCGCTACTACGCGGACGTGGACCGGCTGGTGGCGCTCACCGAGGAGGACGCCGACGCCTGGATCCGCGACGGCATGAACAGCGCCTGCGGCATCCCCAACCCGCTGCCCTTCCCGCTGCCCGAGACGGTGCCGCCGGCCGGAAAGACCGTGGTCAGCATCGGGCGACTGGCCCAGGAGAAGGGCTACGACCTGCTGCTGGAGACCTGGGCGGCGGTCGTGGACCGGCGGCCCGGCTGGCAGCTGAAGATCTACGGCCTGGGCGAGGAGGAGGCGGCGCTGCGGGCGCAGTGCACCGAACTCGGCCTGGACGACTCGGTGGAGTTCCCCGGGCGGACCGACGACGTGCCGGGCGCGCTGGCCGGGGCCTCGGTCTTCGCGATGTCCTCGCGCGGCGAGGGCTTCCCGATCTCGCTGATGGAGGCCATGGCCTGCGGCGTGCCCTGCGTGTCGTTCGACTGCGCGCCGGGTGTCCGCGAGATCATCCGGGACGGCGAGGACGGCCTGCTCGCGCCGACCGGCAACACCGCCGCCCTGGCCCGCCAGCTCGGCCGTCTGATGGACGACCGGGAGCTGCGCGACACCATGGCGGAGAAGGCGCGCGAGGCGATCGTCCGCTACTCGCCCGAGCAGGTGACGGCCCGCTGGGAGCAGCTCTTCGACCTCCTGGACGCCTAACGCTCCCTGCTCTCCGGGGATGGTCCGCTCAGGCGCGTCGCTCCGGCAAATCGGACATAGCGGTGAAATGCTGACAAAGTTCGGCCGTTCGCCGCAGCTTCACCGTGTCCGGAACCGGAGGCAGCCCAAGATGCACCCCAAGACGGAACCCACCCGTCCGATTCCGGCCGGCCCCCGCCCCACCGGTCCGAGACTGCTGCCTGCGGCAGCCGCCCTCACGCTGGCCGGCCTGCTGGCGAGCGGCTGCACCGGCGGCGCCTCGTCCTCCTCGACCGCCTCCTCGTCCTCCGCCAGCCCGTCGGGCTCCGCCCTCCCCTCCGGCAACGGCGGGTTGCAGCTGCAGGAGGACTACCAGAAGGTCATCAGCAACGTCCTGCCCTCGGTGGTGCAGATCACCACCCCCAGCGGCCTCGGCTCCGGCATCGTGTACGACACCAAGGGCGACATCGTCACCAACGCCCATGTGGTCGGCGCCGCCCAGACCTTCTCCGTCAGCCTGGCCAACAGCACCAAGAGCCTGGACGCCACCCTGGTCGCCAGCTACCCCGACTCCGACCTCGCGGTGATCCGGCTGAGCAGCCCGCCGGGCGGGCTCAGGCCGGCCGCCTTCGGGGACAGCGGCAAGGTCGAGGTCGGCCAGATCACCCTGGCCATGGGCAGCCCGCTCGGGCTCTCCTCCAGCGTCACCCAGGGGATCGTCTCGGCCATCGGCCGGACCGTCACCGAGCCGAGGAGCCCCGACTCGCAGGGCGCCACCATCGGCAACATGGTGCAGACCTCGGCCGCCATCAACCCGGGCAACAGCGGCGGCGCGCTGGTCAATCTGAACAGCCAGGTGATCGGCATCAACACGCTGGCCGCCGTGGACCAGGAGGCCAACGGCAGCGCCGCACCGGGCATCGGCTTCGCGATCCCCGCCGTCACCGTCATCAGCATCGCCGACCAGCTGATCAAGGAGGGCAAGGTCACCAACTCCGGCCGGGCCGCCCTCGGCATCACCGCCAGGACGTACTTCAACTCCGACTTCCGGCCCGCGGGTGCCGTCGTGGTCGGCACCACCGCGGGCGGCCCGGCCGCCGCGGCGGGGCTCCAGGCGGGCGATGTGATCACCAAGCTGGGCGACAGCGACATCACCTCGCTCGGCGGGCTGACCACCGCGCTGGCCTCGCTCCAGCCGGGCAGCAAGGTCACCGTCGGCTATGTGCGGGACGGCCAGAGCAGGACCGCCGACGTCACCCTCGGCACCCTGGAGGGCTGAGCCGGCCGGAGGAGCCGGGGCCGGCCGGGCGCATCAGCCGCCCGCAGCACCGGGCCCCGGGCGCCGAGCCCCCGTTGCGACCCCGGGCCCGGCAGCCGCACCGCGCAAGGGTGGTGGCTGCCGGGCCCGGCCGTGTCCGGTGCGGGGTGTCAGCGTGCCCTGGTCCGCCAGGGGAGCTCGACGGTGACGCTGGTCGGGCCGCCCTCCGGGCTGTTCACCAGGAAGAGCCCGTCCACCGCGCCGATCCGCTCGCCGAGGCCGGCCAGGCCGCCGCCCGGGTAGGCGGCGGCGCCGCCCCTGCCGTCGTCCTGGACCTGGACCATCAGCCGGTCGGCGGACCGCCAGACGTCCACCGTGGCGGTGCGGGCACCGGAGTGCTTGGAGATGTTGGTCAGCAGCTCGCTCACCGTGAAGTAGGCGATGCCCTCGACCGCCGAGTCCGGCCGCTGCACGGTGCCGTCCGGGCGTTCGAGGTCGACGTGCACCTTGACCCCGCCGGGGACGGTGCAGCGGGCGGCGACCGCCGACAGCGCGGCATCGAGGCCGCGGTCGGTCAGCACGGCCGGGTGGATGCCCCGGGCGAGGTCGCGCAGCTCCTGGAGGGCCAGCTTCACCTCGCCGTGCGCGGCGCCCACCATCTTCGCGGCGGCCTGGACGCCCTCGGGGTCCGGTGCCTCGGCGGAGTCGGCCAGCTTCTCCTTGGCGAGGCCGAGGTCCATGGCCAGGGCGACCAGCCGGGCCTGGGCGCCGTCGTGCAGGTCGCGCTCGATCCGGCGCAGGTCGGCGGCGGCGGTGTCGACCACCGCGCCGCGGTCGTCCTCCAGCTCCTTCACCCGTTCGGTGAGCGCTCCCGGGGCGAGCAGGCTGCCGGTCAGCATCCGGTCCACCGCACCGAGGAAGCGCACCGCCCAGGGCAGCACCGGCCAGCCGACCACCAGCAGCACCAGGGTCAGGGTGAAGCTGAGGATGCCCCAGGGCAGCAGCAGGACCGAGTAGAGCGCGGAGCGCCAGTTCAGCCAGTCGGTCACCACCGCGATCACCCAGCCCGCCAGACCGGGCCGGGAGACCACCACAGGACCCGGCGCGGGGACGTCGAGGTCCAGACCGGCCCGGGCCCGGCGGCGGGCCAGCGCGCCGAGACTCCGGCAGCCGAGCAGTCCGGCGGCGAGCAGCGGCAGCCCGATCACCGTGACGGAGAGTCCCAGTCCGGCGGCGAGCGCGACTACCGTGAAGGCGAAGCCGGCGACACCGATCGGCAGGTTCAGCAGCAGGTGCTGCACCTGGCGCCACATCGTCGCCCCGTACAGCGGGGGGCGGGTCGGCGGTCGGCTCGGCGGCGCGTCGTTCATGGTGTTGGCCCTCTCGGTGGACTGTTGGGTACCAGCATTCCGGGCCGACGGGGTCCAGGGCCATGGGGGTGATCGGCGTCCGTGCCAGGGGGTTATCCCCACCGCCCGACCGACCTGACGGAGAGGCGCCGGGAGGAGGCGGTGTCCCGGCCGGTGTCCATCAGATGTCTTGAAGATCGGGCAGGGTGTGGGGAGAGTACATCGCTGCGCTTAGACTCGCGCCGTAGCGATGGTTATGAGCGCGTAAAAAGAGGCAGAGCGAGCCCACCGGTAGTGGTGGGGCCATAGTCGATCTGGAGGCGAAGAAGTATGGAGGGGCCGCTGGCCGCTGCCGACCCCGCCGTGGGCGGCGGTTACTTCGACGCGTACGCGGCGGTGGGCCTGCTGGCCGTCGTCGGCGTGCTCTTCGTCGCGGTGGCCTTCACCGCCAACCGCCTGCTGCGGCCGGTGGTGTACTCGGCGGAGAAGCTGCTCACCTACGAGTGCGGCGTCGACCCGGTCGGTGCGGACTGGGCACACACCCAGGTCCGCTACTACGTCTACGCCTTCCTGTACGTGATCTTCGCCGTCGACGCGATCTATCTCTTCCCCTGGGCGACGGTCTTCGCCGCCGCCGGGTTCGGTATGGCCACCCTGGTGGAGATGTTCGTCTTCATCGGTTTCCTCGCAGTCGGGCTGCTCTATGCCTGGAGGAAGGGCGTTCTGGAATGGACGTGACCCGCAACGTGACGCACAGCGTGACGCACAGCCACTCGCACGGCTCCGCCGACGGACCGGTCCCGCTCGGCCTGCCCGACCCGGCACGTCCGGGTGCGGTCGAGCCGCGCCGGCTCGGCCCGCTGGCCCGGCTCGCGCCGGACCCGGTGAAGGTGGTGCTCAACTGGGGGCGCCGCTACAGCCTCTGGTGCTTCAACTTCGGCCTCGCCTGCTGCGCGATCGAGTTCATCGCCGCGTCGATGGCCAAACACGACTTCATCCGGATGGGTGTCATCCCGTTCGCGCCGGGACCGCGCCAGGCCGATCTGATGATCGTCTCGGGCACGGTGACCGACAAGATGGCCCCGGCCGTCAAGCGCCTCTACGAGCAGATGCCCGAGCCCAAGTACGTGATCTCCTTCGGCGCCTGCTCCAACTCGGGCGGCCCCTACTGGGACTCGTACTCCGTCACCAAGGGCGTGGACCAGATCATCCCGGTCGACGTCTACGTGCCCGGCTGCCCGCCGCGGCCGGAGGCGC
>NZ_JYJF01001079.1 GCF_000955975.1 Saccharothrix sp. ST-888 | reverse complement strand
AGGCGGCCGACGAGTCCGGACGGCGTCCGGTCAGCCTGCACTCCCGTCCGGAGGATGCCTCCGGCGAGGAGCTGTGGACGCGGCACGCCACCGGTGTGCCCGCCCCGAGCGCGGTTGCCGGATCCCCGGCTTCGTTCGAGCTGGGGGAGTGGCCTCCGGCCGGTCCGGTCGAGGTTGCGGTCGACGACCTGTACGAGGTGTTCGGCGAGGCCGGGTTCGGGTACGGACCGGTGTTCCAGGGCCTGCGCGCCGCCTGGCGCAAGG
>NZ_JYJF01001078.1 GCF_000955975.1 Saccharothrix sp. ST-888 | reverse complement strand
GTGGCCGGAGCTGTCGCTGGCGGATGTCGGGTACTCGCTGGTGGCGTCGCGGGCGGGGTTCGAGCACCGGGCGGTGGTGGTCGCGGGTGACCGTGAGGCGGCTGTCCGTGGCCTGGAGGCGCTGGCGTCCGGTGAGCCGGGTGCGGGTGTGGTGCAGGGTGTGGGTGGGGCTGGGGGGAAGGTGGCGTTCGTCTTCCCGGGTCAGGGTTCGCAGTGGGCTGCGATGGCGGTGGAGTTGCTGGAGTGCTCTGCGGTGTTCGCGGA
>NZ_JYJF01001077.1 GCF_000955975.1 Saccharothrix sp. ST-888 | reverse complement strand
GTTGGAAGCCGGTCACCGATGGTGGCGCTGGTGCGCTGTCGGGGACGTGGCTGGTGGCGATCCCCGCCGGGTGCGCAGAGGACGCGGCGGTGCTGGGCATGGTTCGGATGCTGGCCGGTCGTGGCGTGGACGTGCGCCGGGTCGAGCTGGACGGCGCCGATCGCTGCGCGGTGGCGGAGTCGCTCCGGCAGGCGCTCGCGGACGGCTCGCCGGTCTCCGGTGTGCTGTCGCTGCTGGCGCTGGACGGGACCGTGGTTGAGTCGG
>NZ_JYJF01001076.1 GCF_000955975.1 Saccharothrix sp. ST-888 | reverse complement strand
GTCGAGGTCCCAGCCGCGGCCGGTCGGGAAGCCGGAGATCGCGTCTCCGGCCTCGGACACCAGTCGCCACAGGTCCTCGGGCGACTCCACGCCGCCGGGATAGCGGCAGCTCATACCGACGATCGCGATCGGCTCGTCGTCCAGGGATCCGGCCGACTGCACCGGGGCGGTGCCGATCGCGTCGGTCTCGTCGCCCAGCAGCTCGGCGACCAGGAAGGCCGCCAGGGCGACCGGGCTCGGGTAGTCGAACACCAGCGTCGCCGGC
>NZ_JYJF01001075.1 GCF_000955975.1 Saccharothrix sp. ST-888 | reverse complement strand
CGGCGCTCTACTGCCTCACGGACGCCCCCGCCTGGCTCTCGCCGGGCGGGGCGTCCGTGGCTGCGGCCCCCAGGACCGCCCCCGGCTCGAAGCCCCGGCACGGAAGACCGGACACCAAATCAATTTCACCGGACTCTCCCGTACCCCGACTACTCACGCCCGCCGAGCCCCACGGACTGGTGTCGCTACCGAATCTCGAGGGGCGCGGGGTAGCCCCACTCGGGGTGTTTGCGCAGCCGCCTGCGGTTATAGCGGCTACAGAAGGC
>NZ_JYJF01001074.1 GCF_000955975.1 Saccharothrix sp. ST-888 | reverse complement strand
GCTCGTCGACGTGCAGGCTCTGCGGCAGCACTCCGTGCTGGAGTGCCAGCACCATCTTGATCACACCGGCGACACCGGCGGCGGCCTGGGTGTGGCCGACGTTGGACTTCAACGAGCCGAGCCAGAGCGGCCGTTCGGCAGGCCGCTGACGGCCGTAGGTAGCGAGCCGCGCCTGCGCCTCGATCGGGTCACCCAGCACCGTGCCGGTGCCGTGCGCCTCGACCACGTCGACCTGGTCCGCCGACAGCCGGGCGTCGGCCAGCGCCT
>NZ_JYJF01001073.1 GCF_000955975.1 Saccharothrix sp. ST-888 | reverse complement strand
GACCAAGGGCAGCCGCGCCTGGGTCGCCCTCTCCGACCGCGTCGCCGACGCCCTCGACGACCGCGCCGGCTCACGAGCCTTCGGCCAGATCACCCCCGCCGGCGGCTACGTCTTCCACCGCCACGGCCGCCCCCTCCACCCCAAGAGCGTCCTGGACCGCTTCCACCTGCTCTGCGACAAGGCCGGCGTCCCCCGCATCGCCCTGCACGACCTGCGCCACCTCGCCGCCAGCTTCGCCCTGGCCGCCGGCACACCACTACCGGTCGTC
>NZ_JYJF01001072.1 GCF_000955975.1 Saccharothrix sp. ST-888 | reverse complement strand
CGATGCGGCGCTCGTCCCGATGCGGCTCGACCTGGCCGCGCTGCGCCCGCAGGCCGCCGCCGGGACCCTCCCCGCCCTGCTGCGCGGACTGGTCCGGGCTCCGGCGCGCCGGGTGGCACGGGCCGGTTCGGCCGGCGGCTCGGAGCTGGCCGCTCGCCTGCTCGCGCTACCTGCGGCCGAGCGGGAGCAGGCGGTGCTCGACCTGGTTCGGACCCGCATCGCCTCGGTGCTTGGCTACCCGGACACCACTGCCGTGGAGGCGGGCCGG
>NZ_JYJF01001071.1 GCF_000955975.1 Saccharothrix sp. ST-888 | reverse complement strand
GATGGCGTCGGATCCGGTGGCCACGAGCTGCCAGAGGTCCTCGGGCGAGCGCACGCCGCCGGGGAGCCGGCAGCTCATCGCCACGATCGCGATGGGCTCATGCTCGGCCTCCTCGACCTCGCGCAGACGGCGGTTGGCCCGGCGCAGCTCGGCGGTCATCCACTTGAGGCGGTCGAGGAGCTTCTTTTCGTCTGCCATCAGAGGGCTGCCTTCCGGAGAGCCGGGACACGTGCGTTCGTCACGCCGGTGGTTGTCGGGCCGGCCGTTGC
>NZ_JYJF01001070.1 GCF_000955975.1 Saccharothrix sp. ST-888 | reverse complement strand
CACGTCGACGAGCCCTCGCCGCACGTGGACTGGTCCGCCGGCGCCGTGGAGCTGCTCACCGAGGCCCGCCCGTGGCCCGAGACCGGCGAACCCCGCCGCCCCGCCACCCCCTCCTTCGGCGTCAGCGGCACCAACGCCCACACCATCCTGGAGCAGGCACCGCCGGTCCCCGCCGCCGACGACACCGCCGAGAACGACGGCGACACGCCGGTGCGGGACGAGGTCGCCGCGGTGAACACGGCCCTCGTCCCGTGGATCCTGTCCGCCAAG
>NZ_JYJF01000108.1 GCF_000955975.1 Saccharothrix sp. ST-888 | reverse complement strand
GATGCCGTAGCGGCCGTACTTCGCCGTGCAGTCGTCGTAGTCCTTGCGCGCGGAGGAGACCGACACCACCTCGGCGATCAGCAGCACGTCCTCGAAGCCATAGCGCTTGCCCTGCCGCTGCGCGTCCTCCCGCAGGATCGCGAAATCGGGGGCGGAGTTCTCGTCGGCCGGGAAGTCGATGTGCACATCGGAGATGACCTTCGTGTGTCGCCCGAGAGCGAGGGAGTCGATCTGCATCGACCTGATGGTGCTGGAGTGCTCCTCGCTCCGCGGGGTCATGACCACCTTCCCGTCGTGGCATCACGTGGCATCACATGGAGCCGAGTGGCGCCACATGGCACCGCGTGACGCCATCCCGTGTCGCCCGGCGCCATTCCGGATCCCAAAAAGCACATGAACACGCCTGGCGCCACAATGACGCAGGGCGTCCCCTTCACGTTTCCGCAGGCAGGGCGGCCACCCTCGGACTCACCCCACGCAAGGTGCCGCCCGATCCTTGCGCGTGGCGCCACAGTGGTGCCATGATGACGCCATGGACCTCACCCCGTATGTCGACACCCTCCGCCGCGAACTCGCGGTGGCCGCCGAAGCCGGGGGGGAAGATGCCCGCAAGCTGGCCGAGCGGCTCACTGCTCCACTGGAGTCGGCGACCCGTCTGACCATGCTCAATGTGCTCTCCGCCGCGATGGACGAGATCACCCGCGAGCTCGCCCCCGGCTCGGTCGACGTACGGCTGCGCGGGCTGGACCCCGACTTCGTGGTGACACTGCCGCCCGCCGACGGCGGCGCCCCCGCAGAGTCGGCCGCGCCCGTCGAACCGTTCAAGACCCCGGCCCCGGCCGATGCCGACGAGGGCGGCACCGCCCGCGTCAACCTGCGCCTGCCGGCCCAGCTCAAGGCGCGAGCCGAGGAGGCCGCGAGTCGCGAGGGCCTGTCGGTCAACGCGTGGCTGGTGCGCGCCGTGTCGGCCGCGGTCGACACTGGCGCCCGGCCGCGCACGACGGAGCGGACCCACACCGTCGGACAGAGCATCACGGGCTGGGTGCGCTAGCCGCGCCCGCGCCCGCCCCACTTCACCCACACCACGTCCCACCAGCGGGGACGCCCCGAAGACCCAGGAGGACGGGACAGCCATGCCTTCTTTCGACACCCCCGAAGCGATCTCGGCCACGGCACACGTGGAGGCCGGTTCCATCCGGTTCACCGCGGGCGACCGCCTCGACACCGTCGTCGAGGTGCGGCCCCGCGACCCGAAGCGGGACCCGGACGTCCGGGCGGCCGACCAGACCGAGGTCACGTACGCGAGCGGCGTCCTGACCATCAGGACGCCCAAGCAGCGCTATCTCGTCGGGCGCACCGGCACCGTCGATGTGACGGTCGAACTTCCCACGGGCTCGCGCGTCGACATGACCGGCGCCTGGGCCCAGGTGCTCGGCGAGGGCCGGCTCGGCGAGGTCCGGGTGAAGACCTCGTCCGGTGACGTCCGTCTCGACACGACCGGGCCACTCCAGCTGACCGCCTCCCACGGCTCGATCACCGTGGACCGGGTCGAGGGCATGGCCGAGATCACCACCAGCTCCGGCAGCCTGCGCGTCGGCACCGTCGACGGCACCGCCGTCCTGAAGAACTCGCACGGCTCCACGACCGTCGGCGCTGCGACCGGCGAGCTGCGGGTGAGCGGCGCCAACGGCGACATCGACATCGCGCGCGCCGAGGCCTCGGTCACCGCCGCCACCGCCCACGGCACCCTGCGTGTGGGCGAAGTGGCCCGTGGCGCCGTCCAGTTGGAGACCTCCTACGGCGCCATCGAGGTCGGCGTCCGCGAGGGCACGGCCGCCTGGCTCGACGTCAGCTCGGGCTCCGGCCAGGTGCGCAACACGCTCACCGCGTCCGAGGCCCCGGAGAAGACCGAGGACACCGTCAAGATCCGCGCCCGCACCCGGCACGGCAACATCGACATCCTCCGCGCCAAGGCCTGAGCACCACATCCTCGACCGGCCCCGTCCCCAACCCACGTCAGCCTTCGAACGGAGGGCCCCATGCCTTCTTTTGTCATGCCCACGCCTAGGAGGGCCGACGGTCACGCCTCTCCGGCCGCCGTCTCCACCGTCGGTCTGCGCAAGTCGTACGGCGACAAGACCGTGCTCGACGGCATCGATCTGCGCATCCCGGCCGGCTCGGTCTTCGCGCTGCTCGGGCCCAACGGCGCCGGCAAGACCACCACCGTGCAGATCCTGTCCACGCTCATCACCGCCGACGGCGGGCAGGCCCAGGTCGCGGGCCACGACATCGCCACGTCACCGGACGGGGTGCGCGCCGCGATCGGCGTGACCGGACAGTTCTCCGCCGTCGACGGGCTGATCACCGGCGAGGAGAACATGCTCCTCATGGCCGACCTGCACCACCTCTCCCGCCGCGAGGGCCGCCGCACCGCCGCCGAGCTGCTGCAGCGCTTCGACCTGGTGGAGGCGGCGAAGAAACCCGCCTCCACCTACTCCGGCGGCATGAAGCGCCGCCTCGACATCGCCATGACGCTGGTCGGCAACCCGCGGATCATCTTCCTCGACGAGCCGACCACCGGTCTCGACCCGCGCAGCCGCCACAACATGTGGCAGATCATCCGCGAGCTGGTCTCCGACGGCGTCACCGTCTTCCTCACCACGCAGTACCTGGAGGAGGCGGACCAGCTCGCCGACCGTATCGCCGTGCTCGACGACGGCAGGATCGCAGCCGAGGGCACCGCCGCGGAGCTGAAGCGGCTGATCCCCGGCGGGCATGTCCGGCTCCGCTTCTCCGACCCGTCCGCCTACCAGAGCGCCGCCCTCGCGCTGCGCGAGGTCACGAGGGACGACGAGGCGCTGTCGCTGCAGATCCCCAGTGACGGCAGCCAGCGCGAGCTGCGCTCCATCCTCGACCGGCTGGACTCCGCCGGCATCGAGGCGGACGAGCTGACCGTGCACACCCCCGACCTCGACGACGTGTTCTTCGCCCTGACCGGCGGCACCGACCAGCCCAAGGAGGCTGTCCGATGAGCTCCCTCTCGCTCGCTGTGCGCGACTCGTCCACGATGCTGCGCCGCAACCTCCTGCACGCGCGGCGCTACCCGTCCCTCACCCTGAACCTGCTGCTGACGCCGATCGTCCTGCTGTTGCTCTTCGTCTACATCTTCGGTGACGTGATGAGCGCGGGCATGGGCGGCGGCGCGGACCGCTCCGCGTACATCGCCTACCTCGTGCCGGGCATCCTGATGATGACCATCGGAGGCACCGTGGTCGGGACCGCGGTGTCCGTCTCCAACGACATGACCGAGGGCATCATCGCCCGCTTCCGCACGATGGCGATCCACCGCGGGTCCGTGCTCATCGGGCACGTCGTCGGCAGCGTGCTGCAGTCGGTCGCCAGCGTGGTCCTCGTGGGTGCCGTCGCCGTGGCCATCGGCTTCCGGTCCACGGATGCCACGGCCCTGGAGTGGCTGGCGGCGTTCGGGCTGATGGCGCTGGTCGCCCTGGCGCTCACCTGGATCGCGGTCGGGATGGGCATGGTCAGCCCGAACGCCGAGGCGGCCAGCAACAACGCGCTGCCGCTGATCGTCCTGCCGCTCGTCTCCAGCGCCTTCGTCCCGGTCCACGCGATGCCGGGCTGGTTCCAGCCGATCGCCGAGTACCAGCCGTTCACGCCGGCCATCGAGACCCTGCGCGGGCTGCTGCTCGGCACCGGGATCGGCAACAACGGGTGGCTCGCGGTCGCCTGGTGCCTGGCGCTCTCCGCGCTCGGCTACTTCTGGTCGAAGGCGGTTTTCAACCGCGATCCGAAGTAGCCGAGACGACCGCGCGGGCCGCACCCCGCAACTCGTCCTGCCCGAGGGCGGCGTACTCCGACACCGCGTCGGCGTACGCCGCCCCGGCCGCGTTCTCGGCCGCGTGCCGGGCCCGGGGCCGCGGACATCGTCAGCTGCAACTCGCGCCGCATCCGTTCGGCCGGCGCGAGCCCCGTGCTTCCGGGCACGTCCCGAAGCAACTCACCACCGGCTGGCCGCTCGCCGCTACTGGTCGTTCCGATCCTCCCCAGGGGCCAGTACGTACCGGCCTCCGTACCTGGCGACCTGGTCCTGCCTGCCGCCGCTCCGAGCCCATCAGTCCCCGCGCCCCTGACGAACAGCGCACGGCCGGTCGGGCCGCCCTACGGGATACGGACCGCCGCGCCGCTGACCCGGATCCTCGGGTCGCCCGGGCGCAGCTCGACGCGCAGGCGGCCGGGGCGGCCGAGGTCGTCGCCCTGGTGCAGGGTCAGCACGGCTGCCTCGGACTCCAGCCCGCCGAGCTCGCGCAGGTACGCGCCGAAGGCGGCGGCCGCGGCGCCGGTGGCCGGATCCTCGACCACGCCGCCGACCGGGAACGGGTCACGCACGTGGAAGGTGTCGGCCGACTCCCGCCAGACGAGCTGAAGCGTGGTCAGGTCGAGCCCGGCCATGAAGGCGGCCAGCCGCTCGAAGTCGTATGCCAGATCGGCGAGTCGAGCGCGGGTCGCGGCCGCCAGCACCAGGTGGCGCGCGCCCGCGTAGGCGATCCGGGGCGGCAGGGTCGGGTCCAGCTCCTCGCGGCGCCAGTCGAGGGCCGCGAGCGCTTCGTCCACGTCCGCGTCGGCGATCTCCTCGACATGCGGCTCGACGCTGGTCAGGGTCGCCGCCAGGACCCCGCCGGAGCCGGTGGTCACCTCGACCGGGACGGTGCCCGCGCGGGTCTCGAAGACCAGCCGGCCGGGACCGATCCGCTCGGCCAGCGCGACGGCGGAGGCCACGGTGGCGTGTCCGCAGAACGGCACCTCGGCCTTGGGGCTGAAGTACCGCACGGTGTAGGAGCGTTCGGGCCCCGGGGTGAGGAACGCCGTCTCGGAGTAGCCGAGTTCGGCGGCGATCGCGAGCTGCGTGGCATCGTCCAGCCCGGTCGCGTCGAGCACTACACCGGCGGGGTTGCCGCCACTGGGGTCGGTGGTGAACGCGGCGTAGCGCAGCACCTCTGCGGAGATCGTCATGCCGGTCGGCAACACCGCCCCGGACCGGTTGATTCCCTCCCGTCACGGCGCCATCCCGTGGCGCGCCCGTCTGGACCTCACCGTACCCGGTGTGCCGAACTCCGGCCGGGGACAGCGCGGTCAGGCCCGGATCAGGCAGTGGCCACCGCCTGCGGCTCGTGCAGGTAGGGCTCCCAGGCGAGTTCGGCAGCGCCGACGAGTCCCGCGTGGACGACCTCGGCGGGCACGATCGGCACCCGGCCGCTGCGACCCCAGAGGCAGCGGTCCGCGACCACCGAGGCAAGCCGTTCGGGAGCGGCGGCCAGCAGGTCGCGGTGCAGTCCGCTGAGCACGATGCGGTCGGGGTTGAGGATGTTGACCATCCCGGCGAGGCCCAGGCCGAGGCGGTCCACGATGTGTTCGACGGCGGACCGGGCGTCCGGGTCCCCGGCGGCGGAGCGGGCCAGCTCGCGGGCCTGGTCGAAGAGCGGACGATCCGGGTCGGGGGTGCGGCCGGCGGCCGCGAACAGGGCGTCCGGATCGGTCTCCGCGTTGAGGCAGCCCCGGTTGCCGCACTGGCACGGACGGCCCTGTGGATCCACCGTCAGATGGCCCACCTCCAGCGCCAGCCCGGCGCTTCCGGTGTGCAGTCGGCCGTCGATGACCAGGGCTCCGCCGACACCCCGGTGACCCGAGGTGACCAGCAGAAGGTGCCGCGATCCCCGGCCGGCGCCGTGCCGGTGCTCGGCGAGGGCGGCCAGGTTGGCGTCGTTGGCGACGGCGCTGGGGAACGGGCGCCGCACGTCGGGACCGAGGTCGGCCCTGCGGATCTCCTCGGCGAACAGGTCCGCGACGGGCGTGCCGCTCGGCCAGGCGAAGTGCAGCGCGGCCAGCGCGGTACCGTCCGGCTCGGTCACCGGATTGGGCAGGGCGAGCGCCGCGCCCAGACAGCGGCGGCTCGACGCGCGGGCCAGTTCGGCGCCGGCCGCGGTGACCGCGCGCAGCATCCGCACCGGGTCGGTCGCGGCGGGCAGCGGCAGGTGGACCGGTGGCTCCAGCCGGCCGCCGAGCCCCGCCAGCGCGACGCTCAGACCGTCCGCGTGGATCTGCGCGGCGATCACCACCGGGCCCGCCGGGTCGATGGCCAGCCGGTGCGAGGGGCGGCCCCGCCCGCCACCCGCCGGACTGGAGTCGACCGTGATCAGGCCGAGCGCCTCCAGTTCCCCGCTCACGGCACCCGCGGTGGCCCGGGTGACGTCCAGCGTGCTGGTGAGCGCGGACCGGGTGGGCGCCCGGCCGGTGTGGATCAGGGCCAGGGCCGGTCCGAGCAGCGTCCGGCCCCGGTCCGGCGCGCTCCGGCGGGCGTCCACGGACCCCTGGCGGGGCTCGTCGGGCGTCCCCGGCAGGCGTGCGTCGACTGTCACACGCGGGCGCGAACCGGCTCGCGCGCCGAGCACCGTACGGCGCTCGGGGCTGCCTCCGCGCCCGGGGGAGTTCGGGCACTCGGGACTGTCCGGGCGGTCGGCGGCGAGCCCGGGCTCTGCGGCGGCCCCGCGCTCGGCGGCTCGGCGGCCCTCACCGGGGCGGTCCTGGGATCCACCGGCCGGATACTGACTTGTTGGTGTGTGCGGCACTCCCCTATTCTGACTTTGTGCCGCTCCTAAACAAAACCCGCGCCCGTTCAGAAGCCCACAACCCCCCGATCGGCCGCTCCGGCACCGCTCCCGACCACTCGTGGTCCGCCGTCCGGATCGCCCTCACCGCCTTCTTCGCCATCGACGGTTTCCTCTTCGCCGCCTGGGTGGTGCGGATCCCCGACATCCGGGCCCAGGTCAGCGCCTCGCACAGCGCACTCGGTCTGGCCCTGCTCTGCATCTCCGCCGGGGCGGTCGCCACCATGCCGCTGATCGGCCGGCTCTGCGTCAGATACGGCAGCCGCCCGGTCACCGTCGGCTCGCTGGTCGCACTCAGCCTCTCCGTACTGCTGCCCGCGCACCTGCACTCGGTGCTGGGGCTCGGCCTGGTCCTGATCCTCTTCGGCGCAGCGTACGGTGCGGCGAACGTCAGCATGAACAGCGCGGCCGTCGATCTGGTCGCCGAGCTCCGACGCCCCGTCATGCCCAGCTTCCACGCCGGCTACAGCCTCGGGGGCCTGGTCGGCGCCGCGGTCGGCGGACTGCTCGCCGGCCGGCTCAGCACGGCCTGGGCGCTCGGCCTCAGCGGGCTGCTCGGCCTGCTGGTCACCGCCCTCGCCGGGACGGCCCTGCTGCGCGGCTCCGCCGTCGCCACGTCCCCCGCTCCCCGACCAGTCACACCCGCTACACCTGACACCTCCGGCCCCGGGGTCGGCTCCGTGCCGAAGGCCCGGACGTCGCTCCCCTCAGGCGCCGCACGGGTGCTGGTCCTCCTGCTCGGCCTGACCGCCCTGTGCGACGCGTACGGAGAGGGCGCACTCGCCGACTGGGCCACCCTCCACCTGACCGACGACGTCAACGCGAGCGCCGGGCTGGCTGCGACCGGCTTCGCCGCGTACGCCTTCGCGATGACCGCCGGGCGGGTCGGCGGCACCTGGCTCTCCGTCCGGCTCGGCCAGACCAGGGTGATGCTCTTCGGCGGCCTCACCGCCGGTACCGGGATGCTGATCGGCGCTCTGGCACCGACCGTGCCCGTGGTGCTCGCCGGGTTCGTCCTGGTCGGGCTCGGCCTGTCGAACATCTTCCCGCTCGCCATCGCCCAGGCCGGTGCCATCGGCGGTCCCAGGGGCGTCGCCACCGCCTCCACCCTCGGCTACGCGGGCATGCTGATCGGCCCGCCGGTGATCGGCTTCCTCGCCGATGCGACCTCCCTCCCCCTCGCCCTCACCAGCGTCGCCGCCACCTCGGCGGTGGCCGGACTGCTCGCGGTCACGGTCCGCCCTCGGCGCAGCCGCTAACGCGTCCCGTCTCCCAGCCGCAGTCGCCGCAGTCGCCGCTGTCGCCGGTATCGCCGGTATCGCCGGTCAGGTCGACGGGGAACCGTCGGCGGCGGCCGGTCGGCCGAGCCGCCGTACAGCGGTGTGCCATGCGGCGGTGACGGCGGCGTGAGCGGCGGCGGTCGCGGCGGGGACGTCACCGGCCAGGTGCACCGGTGCGCCGACGTGGACATGCAGGTCGGGGCGGCGGAGCGGTGCGGTGAGCAGACCGGCGACCTGCTTGGACGAGCTGCCCGAACTCAGCCGCCGTGCGCCGCACTGTCCGAGCGGGACGACGGGGGCTCCGCTCGCCCCGGCGAGCCTGGCGAGCCCGCTACGGAAGGGGGCAGGAGCCAGGTCGCCGGCGTCCGTTCTCCGCGGCAGACCTCCCTCGCCGTAGATGAGGACCAGGTGCCCGGCCGCCAGGGCTGCCGCCGCATCGTCGAGGGCGGCGGCGGCCCGGTGCGTACCGCGGTGGACGGGGATGTGACCGCCGTTCCGGAGTGCGCGACCCAGCAGCGGGATCCGCCAGAGCCCGGCGGTGGCCATGACCACCGGCTCGACTCCCAGGCGGTGCAGGGCTGCCAGCACGACAGCCGGATCCGCGAGCGAGGTGTGGTTGGCCGCGATGATGCTGCCGGGGGCGAGTGGCCCGTCACCATCGGTGGTGACCGTCAGGCTGCCGAGGAGTGGCACCAGGGTGGAAGCGATTCGGCTGAGCATCTGGGTGTGTTCCTTCGGGCCGATGGTGCAGTGTGGCGCCTGCCATCCTCCGGCGCGGGCCCGGCGGGCACCTGAGTAGGGGTACTCAACTTGCCTCCGGGGTCCGACCGTAGGCACGGTCGCCCGACGTACCGCCCCCCCGAGCCCCAGCCGTCCGAATTCCCCTGTGCTGCACGGGAGTTCGGCCAGGGCTCCACCGTCTCCCCGAGCTGACCCGCCCGATCGGGTCCGGCCACGGGGGCGGCACCGGCCCACTGCTGTGAGAGGCTCACCGACAGCACAGCAGCAGGACAGCGCACGGAGCACGACCGGCGAGGGCGGAGCAGGCGATGACGGTCCAGGTAATGCGAGCCGACGGGCGGGCCGCGACACCGTGGCTGAACGGCGGCGGGGTGACCCGCGAGGTGGCCGGATTCCCGACCGGCGCGGGGCTGGCCGAGTTCGTGTGGCGGGTGAGCCTCGCCGACGTCGCGCAGGGCGGACCGTTCTCCCGCTTCGAGGGCGTGGACCGGGTCATCACCGTGGTCGAGGGTGCGGGAATGGCCCTGACGGTGGCCGGTACCGAGCACCGCATCGCGCAGCCGTACCGTCCGTTCGCCTTTCCCGGCGAGGCGGAGACCGGGTGCCGGCTGCTCGACGGGCCCGTGGTCGACTTCAACGTGATGACCCGGCGCGGGCGCGCGACCGCCGAGGTCGAGATCGCCGACTTCCAGCGTGCGGTGCGGGTGCCGCCGTCCGCCGTCGTCCTGCTGGTCTGCCTCGCCGGGACCGCCGAACTCGACTCCGCCGATGTCCGGCTGGGCCGCTACGACGCCGCGCTGCTGGACGGGGGCGAGGATCTGCTGCGGGTCGACGGCGTCACGGCCGTGGTGACGATCCGCCACGCCGGCTGACAGCCGCCGTCGCCTGCCGCGTTCCCGCCCGACCGGCCGCTCGGATCGGTCAGCCGGACCTGCACCCGGCCGTCCGAACCCGGCCGGGCCGGACGAGGCCGGGCGGGCCGGACGAGGCCGGGCGGGCCGGACGAGGCCGGGCGGGCCGGGCGGACGGGGCGTCAGTTCTGTTCGCCGGGGAGGCGGAGGTCCCAGCCGACCAGGGCGCGGAGCTGCTCGGCGGTGATGCCCTCGGGGATGGGGTTGGGCGGCTCGTGGCGCAGGGGCGGCTGCCAGCCGTCGTCGGCGGTCCAGTTGCGGACGACCTTGGCCGGGGCACCCGCGACCACGCTGCAGTCGGGGATCTCGCCGCGGACCACGGAACCGGCGGCGACCACCACGTTGCGGCCGATCCGCGCACCGGGCAGGATCACGGCTCCCGTGCCTATCCAGGAGCCGGAGCCGATCTCGACCGGCTCGTTGCGCGGCCACTGCTTGCCGATCGGCAGCTCGGTGTCGTGGTACGAGTGCGCGGTGTCGGTGATGTAGACGTACGGGCCGGTCCAGACGTCGTCGCCGAGCACGATCGACTGGTGGCCGACGATGTGGCTGCCTCGTCCGATCACGCAGCCGCCGCCGAGCCGGACGATCGGGTCGGGGCCGAGGTCGAGCCCGGGGAGGAACCCGGCCGAGATGGTGACGCGTTCGCCGATGATGGAGAACGGCCCGATGGTGATCCACTGTTCGTTGAAGACGGCGCCGAGCGGGAACGCCAGCTTCGTGCCGTCGCCCAGTTCGCGGAACCGGTAGGGGCCCGGGTTGTCGTTGGAGACCGCGCCGACGCCCTGCACCCACTTCCAGCCCCGGTGCACCAGCCGGCCGGCTGCGCGGCGGCCTCGGGAGCGGGCGGCGTTCAGGAGGGTACGGGCATTCGACATGCGCCCACGCTAGCGGGCGCACGCCGAGGTCAGGACGGCGGAGGGACCAACATCACAACCGGGTCCCCGGCCGACCGCACGGGCGTCCCGGGACGCGCGGACCCGCGCGGACAACCCCGGGGGCCCGTACGGATCCCGGGAACCCGATCCTGCGCTCCGCGAGGGCGCGGGGGGACTGCGCGAGCAGCCCTCGACGGGCCTGCCCGGTCTCCCGCACAGTCCCCCGCGCCACCGACAGCCCACGGCCGCCCTGCCGCTGAGCCGCTGAGCGGCCGGCAGCGCACGGCCCATCGCGAGCGGACTACTCGGCCTGCTCGGCCCAGCGGGCCGGGCGGCGCTCCAGGAAGGACCGCATCCCCTCCTGCGCCTCCGCCGAGCCGAACAGCCGCGCGGACTGGGCGACTCGCTCGTCCGCGTCCCGCTCGAAGGAGGCCACCACGTCCGCGTTGGTGAGGCGCTTGGACTCGGCCAGGCCCTGCGGCGAGCCCAGCCGGATGGCGTCCAGCAGGACCTTGAGCGCCGCCTCGGGATCCTCTGCGGCCTCGCTGATCAGGCCGATCCGGGCGGCCTCGGCAGCCTGGAAGACCTCACCCGTCAGGTAGTAGCGGGAGGCGGCCCGCGGGACCAGCTTGGGGCGCAGCGGCAGGGAGATCACGGCGGGTGCGAGCCCGAGCCGGACCTCCGTGAAGGCGAAGGTGGAGAGCGGCCCGGCGATGACGATGTCGGCGGCGCCGAGCAGTCCCAGGCCGCCGGCCCGGGCGGCGCCGTTGACCAGGGCGATCACCGGCTTGGGGCAGTCGATGACGGCTCGTTGGATGTCCACCAGGCCGCGCGGGCCCACCGTGGGGTCGGCGCCGGTCGCCTCGGAGAGGTCCGCTCCCGCGCAGAACACCTTGCCGGTGTGGCCGAGTACCACCGCCCGTACCGCCGGGTCGGCGGCCGCGTCCGCGAGCCCCTTGGAGAGTTCGGCCATCAGCCGGGTGGAGAGGGCGTTGCGGTTGTGCGGGGAGTCGAGCTCCAGGGTGCTGACGGCATCGGCGGTGGTGATACGGACGAGCGGTACTTCGCGGGTCATCGCGGCTGGGCCTGCTTTCCGGCTGAGGGGTGGTCGGACGGCGTGCAGTTCACTCCGGCGCGCACCCGGACGCTGCGGACGGCCGTCGGGTGCACGCGACTTCACGGACGGCCGGTGGATGTGGCCGCCCGGAACGAGACTCTGACACGACCACCTGCCCCGGAACCAGAGCCCCGGGAAAATCCGCTGGTCAGCGCCGTACCCGGGTGCGGCGGCAGCCGACCCGCGACCTCCGGTCACCCTCGTCACCGACCGCACCGACCGCACCGCCGCCGATACCGGGCACCCGGGGGTACGGCAACCTGCTCACCTCGGTGCCGGGGCTGACCGTCTACCACAACCAGCAGTCCGTCGCGACGTACGGTTACACCGGCGCGGGCGGACAGTGGTGGACCTTCGACGACCCCTGGTCGATCGGGCAGAAGACCGCCTATCCCAGGTCCAAGGGGCTGCTGGGCGGCATGATCTGGGAGATGTCGGGCGACGCCCCGAACGGCACCCTGATCACCGCACTCGACAACGGCCTGAAGTAGGCCGGACGGTGGGCCGGGGCCGACACCTCCCGGCCCACCCGTCACTCAGGTCGGCGAACGCCCGCTTGTCGCCCGGCTCGGCGAACGCCCGACCACTGCCCGGCTCGGCCAACCCCGGCCCGGTGCCGTCAGCGTCCGGCGAAGGAGGCCAGCTTGCGCGCGGCACGGTGGTCCCGCATCACCTGGGCGAACGTGGTGTGCCCCTGGGTGGTCCTGGCGAAGGCCCGCCAGGCCGGGCCGATCAGGCAGACCGCCGCGTGGAAGAGGTACGGCCGCCGCTCGAAGGCGTTCAGCATCACCTTCCCGGCCCGCATCTCCACCCCGAGACCGGCCTTGATGGCGAAGGCGTAGTTGAGCGCCTGCCGCCGCACGCCGGTCGTACCGTCCGCCTCGGCGACCTTGACCGCCCACTCGCCCGCCAGCCGGCCCGAGCGCAGCGCGTACGAGATGCCCTCGCGGGTCCACGGCTCCAGCAGCCCGGCCGCATCACCCGCGACCAGCGCCCGGCCGCGCGAGAGCGGCGAGTCCTCGGCCCGGCACCGGGTCAGGTGCCCGGACTCGACGCTCGGGGTGAACCCGGCCAGGCCCAACCGCCGGATGTACTCGGCCAGGTACTGCTTGGTGCCCTCGCCGTCGCCGCGCGCCGAGATGACGCCGACGGTCAGCGTGCCCGAGTCGGTCTTCGGGAAGACCCAGCCGTACGAGCCGGGCAGCGGGCCCCAGTCGAGGTGGATCTTCCCGGCCCAGTACTCGGAGACCGACTCCGGCACCGGGATCTCGGCCTCCAGGCCCAGGTCGATCTGGTCGAAGGTGACCCCGACGTGCCGGCCGATCCGGCTGGCGCTGCCGTCCGCGCCGACCACCGCACGGGCCTCGATGCGCCGGCCGTCGGCGGTGGTGACGAACGCCGTGCGCGCCCCCTCCTGCTGGTCCACGCCGCTGACGGTCACTCCGGTGACCAGCACCGCCCCGGCCTGCTCGGCGGCCTGCACCAGACGCAGGTCGAACTCGTCCCGGTTGACCAGGCCGAACAGCATCCGCTTCGAGCGGCGGGTCCGGGCGAACCGGCCGCTCAGCGCGAAGGTGACGGCGTGGATCCGGTCCTGCAGCGGCAGCTTGAAGTCCGGCGGCAGGCTGTCCCGGGACGGCCCGATGATGCCGCCGCCGCAGGTCTTGTAGCGCGGGTGCTCGGCCTTGTCGAGGAGCAGCACCCGGCGGCCCTGCGCGGCTGCGGCGTACGCGGCGGAGGACCCGGCCGGCCCTGCGCCGACCACCACCACGTCCCACACACCGGCCAGCGGATCGGGCTCGGTGGGGGTGTCGATACGGTCCTGGTCGTGGGAGCTACCGGAGTCAGTCACGGGCAGCAATTCTAGTGTGCGCACCGGACCCGCCGATCCATCAGGTTCGGGCCTGTGAGCTGCCGCGCCCGGCCCGACCTATGATCGACGGACCCCCGCAGACCGTCCCCGAACACCCCCTCGGAGAAGTTGATGACCCAGCAGCCCCTGGCCGCGGCCGTCCGTTCCCTGATGCCGCGCGCCAAGGCCGACCTCACCGAGCTGGTGGCCTTCCGCTCGGTCGCCGACCCGCGCCAGTTCCCGGTGGAGGAGTGCGAGCGGGCGGCCCGCTGGGTCGCCGACGCCTTCGCCGCCGAGGGGCTGACGGGCATCCGGCTGCTCGACACCCCGGACGGCACCCAGTCCGTCTACGCCGAGCTGCCGGGACCGGCGGGCGCCCCGACCGTCCTGCTGTACTCGCACTACGACGTGCAGCCCCCGCTGGACGAGACCGCCTGGCAGAGCCCCGCGTTCGAGCTGACCGAGCGCGACGGCCGCTGGTACGGGCGCGGCGCGGCCGACTGCAAGGGCAACATCCTGATGCACCTGACCGCCCTGCGCGCGCTGCGCGAGGTGGACGGCGGCTTCCCGGTCGGCCTGAAGGTGATCGTCGAGGGCTCGGAGGAGCAGGGCACAGGCGGCCTGGAGCGCTACGCCGAGCAGCACCCCGAGCTGCTCGCCGCCGACGTCATCGTGATCGGCGACACCGGCAACTTCGCCCCCGGCCTGCCCACCGTGACCGCCTCGCTGCGCGGGATGACGGTGGTCGAGATCGCCATCGACACGCTGCCCGGCAACCTGCACTCGGGCGCCTTCGGCGGTGCCGCCCCGGACGCGCTGCAGGCGCTGATCCGGGTCCTGTCGACGCTGCACGACGAGCACGGCGACGTCGCGGTGGCCGGGCTGACGGCCGACCAGACCTGGACCGGCGTCGCGTACCCGGAGGAGCAGTTCCGCGCCGACGCCAAGGTGCTGGACGGCGTCTCGCTGACCGGCACCGGCACGGTCGCGGACCGGCTCTGGGCCCGCCCCTCGGTGACCGTCCTGGGCATCGACGCTCCCCCGGTGGTCGGTGCGACCTCCTCGGTGCAGGCCACCGCCAAGGCCAGTGTCAGCCTGCGGATCCCGCCGAGCATGGGCCTGAAGGAGGCCCAGGACGCCCTGGTCGCCCACCTGGAGGCCGTGGTCCCGTTCGGCGCCCGCGCCACGGTGAGCCGGATCAGCGGTGGTGAGGCGTTCAGCGCCGACACCACCGGACCGGCGTACGACGCGATGGGCTCGGCGATGCGCGAGTCCTTCGGCGTCGACATGGTCGCCTCCGGCGAGGGTGGCTCGATCCCGCTCTGCAACACGTTGCGCACCCTCTACCCGCAGGCCGAGATCATCCTGATCGGCGTCGAGGACCCGACCACCCAGATCCACGCCGTCAACGAGAGCGTGGACCCGCAGGAGCTGGAGCGGATGGCCCTCACCGAGGCACTGTTCCTGCGCAACTACGCGGACCGCTCGGCCTCGTAGTCCCCGGACAGCACGGCGGGCTGCGTCCCGGGCAGCACGGCGTCACGGCCAGTACGGCGGGCCGGTACGGAGGGGCACCCTGATCGCCTCCGTACCGGCCCTGCCCGGTTGCCGTACCGGACCCGACCGGTCCCCGCAGACCCCCGTGCGGCCTGCGAGGACCGGTGGGTCACCGCCCGGAGCTCAGCTCCAGGGGTTGGCCGGCTGGTCGTTGACCGCGGTCCAGAACCGGACCCCGGCCGGCAGGCCGCCGGCGGCCGCCGCCCTGGCCGCGCTCCCGCATGAACGCGGCGGCACCCCAACGGCCGTCCTGCACATCGCAGTTGACGCGCAACTCAGCGACGTACCCCAGCTCCGTCAGCAACTCCCGACAGCGGACGCTCCGCTCCGGCCGCCCGTGATTGGCTCGTACCACGCCCTGGGCCAGCAGCCCGGACTCCCTGATCGCCACGGACCGGGTACCGTCCGCGCTCCAGAACTCCAGGAACGCGGCCTGCTCGAACCCTTGCGCGTCGAGCCCCTCGGAGACCGTCGAGATGAGGAAGCCCGTGGCCGGATCCGCACCGTGAAAACAGCCGCCGTCGAACCCGAGCCCGGTCCGCAGCAGTCCGGTCAGTTCACGGAACAGCTCCGCGACCGGCGGTCCGGCCGCCGAGCGGTCGGCCGTCTCGCCCAGGATTTTACGTTCCACACCCAAACGATTGACCGTGACATGACTATAGGTGTCCGAACTCTCCGCCGCCCTCCGCCAGTTGGCGGGTCACGGACCGTTCCGGCACCGGACCAGCAGCCGTACCGCCAGCGCATGGCCCGTGGCTCCGACCACGAGTCCGGCACCGGCACCGAAGCAGATCTCGTCGAGCCGGGCCCGCCCCCGGCGGCGCCGGAGGCGATGCACCACGCCGAGGGCCGCGCCGAGGCCGAGAGCGGCAACCCCGGCCCCACGGAGGAGCGGTGCTGCCTCCTGCCCCAGCCCTTGTTCCTGTTCCTGTTCCTGAGCTTGGGCGCGCTCGGCGGCCAGCAGCGCGGCCGTGTACCGGACGACCTCGGCGAGCGCCACCGCCGAACCGCCGTACTGCAGAACGTCGTACAGCGGCACCCCGACGACCCGCCGCGTCAGCACCGGGAACGCCCGCACACCCGCCCGTCCCTCGTGCGTCCAGGCGTCCCACCCGACGTGCGTCGCCGCGCCGATCCCCGCCGACACCGCGAACCAGCCGACCGCCCGGCCGGCACCTCCCGCGGTGACGGTCTCCGCGGCCGCCGCCCACGACGCGGGGAGCAGCGACACCAGCGGTTCCCGCAGCAGCCGGTGCCACCCGGCCGCCAGACCGCCCGCGACCACCACGTCGACCGTCGGCACCGCCCACCACCGGTGCGTGAGCTCTCCGAAGCGGTACGTCCCGCGCAGCACCGACTCGGCGTAGAACGGCACATCCGGCGCCAGCGACCCGGCCACCAGTCCGGTGGCCAGCAGCGGCCCCCGGCCCCGCCCACCGCGCAGCAGCGGCAGGACGGCGGCGGGATGGCTCAGCGTGAACGGCACACACCCATCTTCGGCACCCGACCGGCCGCGCACGACCCCGGCGGGAGCGTGGAGCCGTGCGCCGCCGTGCGCGCGGGGAGCCGTGCACCTCTGCCGGAGCGCGCAGCCGGCGCCTCTGCCGGCGCAGACGGCCGTGCGCCGCTGCGAGTGCGGGGAGCCGTGCGGAGCGCCGTGCACCTCCGTGACGCGCCGGTCGCGCGGCTCCCCGCCGGGGTCGTGCCCGGGCCCCTCCGACAGGCGGGACCTCACCCGGCGGCGGCCGCCCCCACCGCAGCCGGAAGTCCCGCCTCCAGATAGCGGAGTTCACCCCGTTCGCGGGCGTCCAGAGCGGCGGCGAGCCGGCGCAGGCGGCCGGGCGGGAGCAGACCGGCGGCCTCGTCCAGGGTGACGAAGCGCCAGCCGCGCAGTTCCTCGGGGGGCAGGCGCAGCGCCTTGCACGCCGCGGCATCCAGGCGTCCGCCGTCGTAGACCAGCCGCAGGCCGCCCCGGCGCGGACCGGTGCGCGGCTCCCAGTCGACCGCGAGCAGGCGCAGCGCGGGCGCCTCCAGGCGCAGGCCCAGTTCCTCGACGGTCTCGCGCAGCGCTGCGTCCGTGGGCGCCTCGCCGCGTTCGACGACCCCGCCCGGGAACTCCCAGGAGGGCTTGTAGACCGGGTCGACCAGCAGCACCCGGTCCTGTTCGTCGAAGAGCAGGACCGCGGCGGCCACGGTGTCCCCGGTACTGTCGGCGCTCCGCACGATGGGGCAGCGCGCGGCACCGTCCTTGACCAGCTCGGCCAGGCGTTCGGCGGTCTGGCGCGGCGTGAGCTCCCCGGAGTCGATCAGCCGGGCGTCGCGGCTGAGCCAGCGTCTGGCGCTCCGGTACTGGGCGAGGTGCTCCAGGCACCAGGTGCGGACCCGGGCGCTCGCCTCGGGGTCGCCCGGGCACTCCTCCCGTCCGGCGATCCGCTCCTGCAGGATCGTTTCCGCAGGGTCCAGAACGAAGTGGTGCACGGCCAGCCCACGGGCGGCGAGCGCGCCGAATATCTCGTCCCGGTAGTCCTCCCTGAGCAGGGTCATCGGCACCACCAGCGGCCCCTCGACCTCGCTCAGCAGGGCGGCCGCGACCTCGGGCACCAGGCGTCGCCAGGACGGCAGGTCCTGGTAGTCGGCGACCGTGGCCATCCGGTCCACGGGCAGCATCCGGCGCAGCCCGGCTCCGACCAGTTCCGGGTCGTACAGCACGCTCCCGGGCAGCAACTCCACCAGCTCGCGGCAGGCGCTCGTCTTGCCCGCCCCGAATGTGCCATTGACCCAGACGATCACAGCGTCCCCTGCCGTCGGCGCAGC
Source organism: Saccharothrix sp. ST-888 (assembly GCF_000955975.1). Taxonomy (GTDB): domain Bacteria; phylum Actinomycetota; class Actinomycetes; order Streptomycetales; family Streptomycetaceae; genus Kitasatospora. The sequence continues at coordinate 8,263 of NZ_JYJF01000108.1, read as the reverse complement.
CCGATACCGTCCGCACCGGGCGGCGCGGTCCGTACTCTCCTGGCCACGCGCCACTCGTGGTGGTACCCGCGCCGGGGCCCCGGCCATGCCTGGGCCTCCGGCGCACCGTCATTTCCCGGCCGTGCGGCACATGTCCGCCGCACCGTCCGATCGTCCCGGTCCGACCGCTCCCGGTCCGGTCGTCCGGCTCCGGTCGTGTGCCCGGCGGCCCCGGCCGGCCAGCGCTGCGGAGCTCACGCCCGATCGAGCAGCTGCTTCTTGAGCACCTTGCCCATCGCATTGCGCGGCAGTTCGTCGACCAGCACCACCCGGCGGGGCCGCTTGTGCACCGAGAGCCGCTCCGCGACGAAGGCGGTCAGCTGTTCGCCCGTCACCTCGCCCTCCGCGATCACATAGGCGACGACGGCCTGGCCCAGGTCAGCGTCGGGGGCGCCGACCACGGCGGCGTCGGCCACGGCGGGGTGGTCACGCAGGGCCGACTCGACCTCACCGGCGCCGATCCGGTATCCGCCGCTCTTGATCAGGTCGACCGAGGCGCGGCCGACGATCCGGTGGAAGCCGTCCGGGCCGATCACGGCGACGTCCCCGGTGCGGAACCAGCCGTCGGCCGTCCAGGACTCGGCGTTGGCCTCCGGCCGGTTCAGGTAGCCGGCGAACAGCGTCGGACCGGCCAGTTGAAGCTCCCCGACCGTCTCTCCGTCGCGGGGTACGGGCGCACCGTCCTCGCCGACCAGCCGGGTGCGCACCCCCTCGACCGGCAGGCCGACGCTGCCCGGCCGGCGCTCGCCGTCGGCCCTGGTGCTCACCGTGATCAGGGTCTCCGTCATCCCGTACCGCTCGATCGGGGCCTGGCCGGTGAGGGCCGCCAGCCGCTCGAAGACCGGCACCGGCAGCGGCGCACTGCCCGAGACCAGCAGCCGGGCGCCGCTCAGCGCCCGCGCCGCGGACTCGTCCGCGGCCACCCGCGACCAGACGGTCGGCACACCGAAGTACAGGCTGCCGCGCGCCCCGGCGTACGCCCCGGGTGTCGGGCGGCCGGTGTGCACCAGCTTGCTCCCGGTCCGCAGCGCGCCGAGGACGCCGAGGACCAGTCCGTGCACATGGAACAGCGGCAGACCGTGCACCAGGGTGTCCTCGGCGGTCCACTGCCAGGCGGCGGCGAGCGCGTCCAGGTCTGCGGCGACGGCGGAGCGCGGGATCAGCGCTCCCTTGGGCGCGCCGGTGGTACCCGAGGTGTAGAGCACGAAGGCCGTACGCTCCGGCGCAGGCTCCGGGTACGCGCCCCCGGCGCTCCCCGGGGCGCCCGACGATCCCCCGGAGCGCGCCGCACGCCCCGTCAGTTCGACCGGCAGCGCCTCGATCCCCTCCCAGGTCTGCTCGCCCGGCCGGACGGCCAGCAGGGTGGCGCCCGAGTCCCGCAGGATGTACTCGCGCTCCTTGGGCCCCGAGTCGGGCGGCAGCGGCACCACGGGCACGCCCGCCAGCAGCCCGCCCACCACGGCGGTGACCGTCTCGGCGGTCGGCCGGGCGAGCACCGCCAGCGCCGGAGCACCGGCCACCCGGCCGGCGAGCGCCGTCGCGGCGTTCAGCAGCTGCTCGCGCGACATCGCGTGCCCGTCGATCACCAACGCGTCGGCAGCGTCGCCGAATCCGCCCTCAAGTGCCGTCAGCAGTCTCATATACCGGACTCTACGCCGCCCCCCGCCGCACCGGCCGGGCAACCTCCCGGCACCTCCGCCCGGCACCACTTGCCGGCAGTACTCCGGCAGTTCCCGGCAGCGCCTCGGCAACGCCGAAGGGCGCGGCCCCGGTGTCCCGGAGACCACGCCCTTCGAACCGTCCGACCGGCCCGAGGTCAGCCCTTGCGGGCCTTCACCTCGGCGGTGAGCTGCGGCAGCACGGTGAACAGGTCACCGACCACGCCGTAGTCGACCAGCTCGAAGATCGGCGCCTCGGGGTCCTTGTTGATGGCGACGATGGTCTTCGAGGTCTGCATACCGGCACGGTGCTGGATCGCGCCGGAGATGCCCGCCGCGACGTACAGCTGCGGCGAGACCTGCTTGCCGGTCTGGCCGACCTGGTTGGTGTGCGGGTACCAGCCGGCGTCGACGGCGGCACGCGAGGCACCGACGGCGGCACCGAGCGAGTCGGCCAGCTCCTCGACCACGCCGAAGCCCTCGGCGGCACCGACACCACGGCCACCCGAGACCACGATCGCGGCCTCGGTCAGCTCCGGGCGGCCCGAGGACACGCGCGGGGTGCGGGAGACGACCTTGGCCGCCTTGCCGGTGAACTCGACGGCGACGTTCTCGACCGCGCCGGCGGCCGGGGCGGCCTCGGGGCTGGTGGAGTTCGGCTTGACGGTGATGACCGGGGTGCCGTGCGACACCTTGGACTTCACCTGGAACGAGGCGGCGAAGACCGACTGGGTCGCGACCGGACCGCCGTCACCGGCCTCCAGGTCGACGGCGTCGGTGATGATGCCGGACTCGAGGCGCAGCGCCACGCGGGCCGCCACCTCCTTGCCCTCACCGGACGAGGTGACCAGCACCGCAGCCGCGCCGGCGGCCTTGGCGATCTGGGTCAGCGCGTCCACCTTGGGGACGACCAGCTGGTCGGCGAACTCGGCGCCGTCGGCGACGTACACCTTGGCCGCACCGAACTCGCCCGCCTTGGCGGCGATGTCGGCGGCGGCGGAACCGGCACCGAGGACGACCGCCGAGGGCTCGCCGATACGGCGGGCCAGGGTCAGCAGCTCCAGGGCCGGCTTGCGGACCACACCGTCGGCGTGGTCGACGAGGACGAGAATCTCACCCATCGCTCAATGTCTCCTGTATCTCCGGACCGCCCGTCACTTCCATTGTGGGCAGTCACCACGTCAATGGGTCAGATGGATCAGATGAACTTCTGCTCGGCGAGGTAGGCGGCGAGCTGCTTGCCACCCTCGCCCTCGTCCTTGACGACGGTGCCGGCGGTACGGGCCGGGCGGGCCGTGATGGTCTCCACGGCCGTCCAGGCGCCACCGAGGCCGACCTCGTCCGCCTCGATGCCGAGGTCGTCCAGGTCGTACTCCTGGACCGGCTTCTTCTTGGCGGCCATGATGCCCTTGAAGGAGGGGTAGCGCGCCTCGCCCGACTGGTCGGTCACCGAGATCACGGCGGGCAGCTCGGCCTCGAGCTGCTCGGTGGCGGCGTCGCCGTCGCGACGGCCCTTGACGGTGTTGCCCTCCAGCGAGACCTCGGAGAGCAGGGTGACCTGCGGCAGGCCCAGGCGCTCGGCCAGCAGGGCCGGCAGGACGCCCATGGTGCCGTCGGTGGAGGCCATGCCGCAGACGACCAGGTCGTACTCGGTCTTCTCCAGCGCCTTGGCGATGATCGCCGAGGTGCCGATCACGTCGGTGCCGTGGATGTCCTCGTCGTTGACGTGGACGGCCTTGTCGGCACCCATCGAGAGGGCCTTGCGCAGGGCGTCCTTGGCGTCGTCCGGGCCCACGGTCAGGACGGTCACCTCGGCGTCGCCGTGGGCCTCGGCGATCCGGAGCGCCTGCTCCACGCCGTACTCGTCCAGCTCCGAAAGGAGGCCGTCGACGCCCTCCCGGTCGGTGGTGGTGTCGTCCTCGAAGCGACGGTCACCGGTCGCGTCGGGCACGTACTTCACACAGACAACGATCCTCAAGCTCACGGCCTGTCTCCTGTACTGGTCTCGTCCGGCGGCTGCGGCTGTGCAAGTGGGCTGTGGACACTCTCCAGACCCACTCCGGGCAGCGGTTATAGCTGTGCCCGTCCGGAACTCCTGGCAGCATACTTGCCAGTAGCTTAGCCGTCACTACTGGCCAGTAGCTTAGTGCTGCCGGACCCCCGGCCGAGCGCCCCGCTCCCCCCGAAGCGCGCTGGCCGGGAGGGGTGCGGGACGGCTGCACTGCCGTCTTGGCCCATCCTGCCCCAGGCTGGGCCGTGCTCCACCTGACTGCGCAGCAGATCCACTGTGAGATTGAACGGTCTTGACAAGATTCACCTGGCCGGGTGGTCCGCGCACCGCGTCCCCGCAGCGCCCCGCCCGACCTCCCGCCCGGCCCCGGACAGCCCCGGACGGCCGCTCAGATCGCCGCTCCCAGCGCCGCTATCACGTCCGCCCGGCGCGGCTGACCGGCGGCCCGGCGCACCACGGCCCCGCCGGCGTCCAGGACCAGGACGGTCGGGGTCCGCAGGATCTCCAGCCGCCGCACCAGTTCGAGGCGCTCCTCGGCGTCGATCTCCACGTGCGCCACACCGGCCACCATCCCCGCGATCTCCGCCAGGACCCGCCGGGTCGCCCGGCAGGGCTGGCAGAACGCCGTCGAGAACTGGACCAGCGTCGCCCGCTCCCCCAGCTCCTGCCCCAGCTCGTCCGAGGACAGCCGCACGGCCACGTCCTCCGCCCGCCGCCGCACCACCTTCAGCCTCCCGCCGCACACCGCCCGGTCATCACCCCAGTGTGCGGCCTGCCGCGACCCGGCCTCCGACCACCCCCACGGACCCCACCCAGGCCGCTTGGCACACCGGGCCACCTCGCGCCGGCGGGGTGGTCGTCGAAGGGTTCCGACGTGTTCAAGACGCCCCGGAGTGCGGCATTCGTCACCTCCGGACGTGCTCAGATGACAGAGGGCGCCCCTTCGGGGGATTATCTCCGTGTATCACCCGTGGCCGCCGCGGCGTGCCGCTGCTCCTGTCGGCCACCACCCACGCCCCGGGTACCACCGGACCGGGCGGCAGCCCGCGGGAAGTAGGGCTGACCATGGCAGAGTTCGTGTACCCGCCGGTGATCGGAACGGCGCTCACCGTCTTCCGGGCACTCGACCTCCGGATCAGGATCGAAGGCGCCGAACACATCCCCGCCGAGGGCGGCGCGGTCCTGGTGAGCAATCACATCAGTTACCTGGACTTCCTCTTCGCCGGCATGGGCGCCTTCAAGGGCGGCAAGCGCAAGACCCGCTTCATGGCCAAGGACGACGTCTTCCGGCACGGCATCTCCGGTCCGCTGATGCGGGGCATGAAGCACATCCCCGTCGACCGCACCGACGGCCAGCCCGCGTACGAGGCCGCCGTCAAGGCCCTCAAGGACGGCGAGGTCGTCGGGGTGTTCCCCGAGGCCACCATCAGCCGCTCCTTCATGCTGAAGAAGTTCAAGACCGGCGCGGCCCGGATGGCCGCCGACGCCGGCGCCCCGCTGCTCCCGGTGGTGCTCTGGGGCACCCAGCAGCTGTGGACCAAGGGCCGCCCGAAGACCCTGACGAAGCGTCACGTCCCCGTCACCATCATGATCGGCGAGCCCATCGAGCTCACCGCCCAGGACAAGCCGGTCATGGTCACCCGCCGTCTGCGGGCCACCATGTCCGAGATGCTCGACCGCGCCCAGCGCGAGTACCCCGGCAAGCCCAGCGGCCCCGACGACACCTGGTGGCTCCCCGCCCACCTCGGCGGCACCGCACCCACCCTGGAGGTCGCCGAGGCCGAGGACGAGGCCGAGGCCACCGCCAGGGCGGAGCGGCGCGCGCAGGGCTGACCCGGCTGCGACGGCCGGTGCCGGTGGCCTCCGAGGCCCCGGCACCGGGTCGGACCGCCGACGTACCCGCCCCGTCGCGCGCCTCCGAGGCCCCGTGACGCCGACGGCGTCCTGCTGCGGAAAGCTGCAAAAGGGAACTTCCGCGAACCCCTGCTTACCGGCGGGCGCGATCCTCGACCTTTTGCCGGACAGCGCCGGACCCGGCAGAAGCCGGTGGACGAACCTGCCGATACCCGGCCTCCGTGGGCCGATTGAGTGGCATGGCCGAACCCCGCAGCGCCAGACTTGCACGGTGCCTGCACGTGTCCCATGCTCGACCGTGTCGGCCCGGCCGATGGCCCTCGGACCTCGGCCGGAAGGCGTCACAGGCCGCGGTCACCCGGCGCCGACCGTCCGGCGCCGTGGCAGAAGAGGGAAAACCCTCACCGGTGAACCCCTTTCTCTTCGGTCTCCCAGCCATTTCCCGAGCGCCCGGCCGCCGAAATACCTGTCCAGCCATTCCACTGCCCTATCCGGCTGCGGAATGAGGCCGACCAGCCGACGGTGCAGAGGGAGAGCGAACGGTATGCCACGCAGCAGCGGCAGAACCCGATGGAAGCGCTTCGCCGTCGTGCTGACACCGGGCATCGCGGCAACCGCACTCCTCGCCCTCGGGATGGCCAAAGGGGCGTTCGCCGCCTCCTTCTTCATCTCCAACGAGCAGTTCAAGCTGTCCGCGGACTCCCTCACCGGTGAGGGGCTGAGCCTGTACGGCATGATCGACGTGGCGCGGGACGGCACCCACGTCCCGGTCGAGGTCACCGGGTTCAGGTCCGCACGGATCGACGGGCTGTGCCAGTCCGTGGTCGTCCCGATCCCGGTTCTCGGCCCCTTCACGCTCAGACTCACCAGCGGCGACCGGGGAGCTCCGGCCACGGCACGGGAATTCTTCATCGACACCACGCTCCTCAAGGCCGATGACGCAACCATCCACAACATCGACGTCGGCATCGCGGCAGGCTCCCTCACGACCGGCGAAATCAGCCCTGGTGACCGCAGCTCACCGCTCTTCGACCCCAACGGCATCGCGCTCCAGGGCACGACGACCACGCTGAGGAATCTCCGCAGCACTGCGGTGGCCGCCTCGGCCGGCACCATCAACCTGCCCGGCATGGTCATCTCGCTCAGGGCCGGTCGGAACGAGTGCTTCTGATCCACCCGTCCGCCCGTCCAGCAGGGAGCCGTCACGTGCCGAACCCGACCACGCCTGCCGAGTCCGACCCGCGTCGCGGACTCGCGGGAGCGCGGGAGTCGTTCCGCGCCTGGCGCGGTAGTCGCCCCTTCTGGGCCGGGTCGCTGACACTCGCGGCGGGCTTCCCGATCCTGTACTTCGCCTTCAGCCACATCACGTTGGGCGGCATCACCCTGGCCCTCTCCACCATGGCCGGCGCGGGGTCGCTGGTCATCGGCCTTCTGCTCATGGTGCTGGGCGTCACGATGTGGTTCCAGCAGCAGGTCCGGACCTTCGCCGGGATCGCGGCGACTCTGCTCTCCCTGGTGTCCTTTCCGCTCGCGAACTTCGGCGGCCTCCTGCTGGGCCTGCTCTCCGGGCTCGTCGGCGGCGCCCTCGCCTGCGCGTGGGCTCCCCCGGACGCCGGTTCAGAGGCCGCCGCCGAGGACCGGATCGCCGTACCGGGAGCCGGGGCACGGAGTACGGCGCTCACGGACCCCGCAGGCGGGAGCCTCGGTGCCGAGTGACGGCACCCGAACGGGCGAGCTCGACGCCGCGACGAGCGCGCGGTTCCTGCACGGCGGCCCGCACGGGCTGCCACGGCCGGCCTCGGCGGAGCGACTGCCGCGTCCAGTCCCCCGGCGGGGCACGGTGCTGACACTGACCGCTCTGCCGACCGCCCTCCTCGTGGCCACCGTCGCCGCGCCCCGGGTGGCCTCCGCAGACGATGGCCCAGCCCCGTCCGCCACCCTTGTGTCTCCCTCCGCCTCCGCCGACCGGTCGGCCCACGCCCGGGAGACGCGCCTCGACCGGAACAGTGGCCACACCGCTCAGCCGGGAGGCCCCGGCCCGGGTTCCCGCATCAGTCCCAGTCCTCCTGACGACCGGGCACCCGCCACGAGGCCGAGCCCACTGACCCCAGGCCCGGAGTGGATACTGACCTCGCGCAGAATCGTCCTCCACGACAGCGTCTTCAACGGCGTGGTCACCCTGGAGACCACCGCCGGACCCGAGCGGATACTGCGGTTCACCGCCCGGACCGTGGACATCAGCGACCTCGACCTGGCGACGAGGCGGGGCGGAGTGACCTGGCACCTTCTGGCCGCTTCCGGCACCACCTCCACCGTCGCGGGCGCCCCGATGACGCTCTATGCGGAGGAACTGTCCGGCACCGTCACCGGTCTCGGGGACGGCCCGCACCCTCCGGCCCGCACCGTGACGATCACCCCTGACGCCATTCCGCAGTGGCTCCGCAATCCGGTCGACCAACCCTCCGGAACGGGCATACGAACGCTGGTCCTGGAGGACGTGACGCTGAGTCGGACCCGTCTGGTGGACGGCGACCTGACCATTCCTGGCTTGCACCTGCGAGAGGTCCGGAGCTGAACCGGACTCAATCGGACCGAGCTCGGGACGGAAATGGTCCGGAAATGCGGAAAGCCCCCTCCCGGTCTCCCGGGAAGGGGCTTTCTCGAATGATTGTTCGGCGGCGTCCTACTCTCCCACAGGGTC
>NZ_JYJF01001069.1 GCF_000955975.1 Saccharothrix sp. ST-888 | reverse complement strand
GGCGTCTCCGCCTTCGGCGTCAGCGGTACCAACGCGCACACGATCCTGGAGCAGGCGCCGGCTGTTGAGGCCGAAGCCGTCGAGGCGAGCGTGTCGCCGCCGGTGGTGCCGGTGGTGCTCTCGGCGAAGGGCGAGACGGCACTTCGGGCTCAGGCCAGGGAGCTCCAGTCCCGGGTCGAGGCCGACCCCGAGCTGACCGTCACGGACCTCGGTTACTCGCTGGCGACGACGCGAGCGGCTTTCGAACACCGCGCAGCTGTCGTGGCGGGT
>NZ_JYJF01001068.1 GCF_000955975.1 Saccharothrix sp. ST-888 | reverse complement strand
GACCACCGGCAGCGCCGCATCGACCGTCCCACCGAGCAGTTCGGACCGCAGGTGCTGGGCGAGCGCGGTCGAGGTCGGGTAGTCGAAGACCAGGGTGGTAGGCAGGCTCAGTCCGGTGACGGCGTTGAGGCGGTTGCGCAGTTCGACGGCGGTGAGCGAGTCGAAGCCCAGGTCGCGGAACGCCCGTCCGGCGTCCACCGCCTCGGGGGTGCCGTAGCCGAGGACGGCGGCGACCTCCGTGCGGACCAGGTCCAGCAGGGCGGTGTCGCGC
>NZ_JYJF01001067.1 GCF_000955975.1 Saccharothrix sp. ST-888 | reverse complement strand
GCGGGTGCGAATGTCCCCGGCGGGCAGCCGGGACACGGTCTCGCTGGTGCTGGCGGACGAGTCCGGTCAGCCGGTCGCGTCGGTCGAGTCGCTGGCGATTCGCGAGGTGTCCGAGGAGCAGGTGCGGGCCGCCCGTGCGGGCTTCGTGGACTCGCTGTTCCGGGTGGAGTGTACCGCGCTGCCGGTGCCGGCGGCTTCCGCAGGCCGTTGGGCGGTACTGGGCAGCGACCCGATCGGGACCGGGGCTGAGACGTTCACCGGTCTCGCCGAG
>NZ_JYJF01001066.1 GCF_000955975.1 Saccharothrix sp. ST-888 | reverse complement strand
ATGTGAACGAGCCGTCGCCGAAGGTGGACTGGTCCGCCGGGGCGGTGGAGCTGTTGACGGAGTCGCGGCCGTGGCCGGAGACGGGCCGTCCGCGCCGGGGGGCGGTGTCCTCGTTCGGTATCAGCGGGACCAACGCGCACACGATCCTGGAGTACGTCCCCGACACCGCCGTCGGGCGGACAGCAGATGACGGCGTTGTGCCGCTGCTGCTGTCCGCCAAGAGTGACAAGGCGCTGGCGGGTCAGGCGGCTCGACTGCTCTCCCTCCTCTC
>NZ_JYJF01001065.1 GCF_000955975.1 Saccharothrix sp. ST-888 | reverse complement strand
GATGGTCCGGGTCCGGGTGGTAGAGGTTCTCGATATCCCAGCCACGGCCCGCCGGGAAACCGGAGATCGCATCCTGGGCCTGGGACACCAGTCGCCACACGTCCTCGGGCGACTCCACGCCGCCCGGGTAGCGGCAGCTCATACCGACGATCGCGATCGGGTCGTCATCCAGGGCCACCACCGGACCGGTCACCGCCGCGGCTGCGGGCTGCTCGCCCACCAGCTCCGACCGCAGGAACCCGGCCAGCGCGGCAGGCGTCGGGTAGTCGAAC
>NZ_JYJF01001064.1 GCF_000955975.1 Saccharothrix sp. ST-888 | reverse complement strand
TCTCGTTGAAGAGATCGGCGAGCGGGACGCCCTTGCCCATGACGTCCGGGGGCATCGCCTTGGTGATCCGGTCGCCCATGGCGAAGGGGTAGCCGAGGATGCGGTTGGCGTCCTTGACGGCGGCCTTGGCCTTGATGGTGCCGAAGGTGTTCACCTGGGCGGTGTACGCGGACCCGTACTTCTCGGTGACGTAGCGCACCATCTGGTCGCGCTGGCGGTCGTCGAAGTCGATGTCGACGTCCGGGGGGTTGATGCGCTCGGGGTTCAGGAAC
>NZ_JYJF01001063.1 GCF_000955975.1 Saccharothrix sp. ST-888 | reverse complement strand
CGTACAGGTCGTCGACCGCAACCTCGACCGCACCGGCCGGAGGCCACTCCCCCAGCTCGAACGAAGCCGGGGATCCGGCAACCGCGCTCGGGGCGAGCAGACCGGTGGCGTGCCGCGTCCACAGCTCCTCGCCGGAGGCATCCTCCGGACGGGAGTGCAGGCTGACCGGACGGCGTCCGGACTCGTCGGCCGCCTCCACGGAGAGCTGCACCTGGACGCCGCCCTGCTCGGGCAGGACGAGCGGCGCCTCCAGCGTCAGCTCCTCCAGCACC
>NZ_JYJF01001062.1 GCF_000955975.1 Saccharothrix sp. ST-888 | reverse complement strand
GCGGTGGCCGAGGGTGTGAGCTTCCACGAGCCCCGGATCCCGGTCGTCTCCACCCTCACCGGCGAGCTCACCGACGAGCTGGTCACCCCGGAGTACTGGATGCGGCACGTCCGTGAGGCCGTTCGCTTCCACGACGCCGTGCAGACGCTGGAGGGCGAGGGCGTCCGTACGTTGCTGGAGTTGGGTCCGGACGGTGTCCTGTCCGCGATGGGCCAGGACTGCGTGACCGAGGCGGCGGCGCTCTTCGCGCCAACCTTGCGCGCAGGCCGTCCC
>NZ_JYJF01001061.1 GCF_000955975.1 Saccharothrix sp. ST-888 | reverse complement strand
GCCCAGGGTAAGTCGGGACCTAAGGCGAGGCCGACAGGCGTAGTCGATGGACAACGGGTTGATATTCCCGTACCCGCTTTGAAGCGCCAACGCTGAACCAGGTGATGCTAAGGCCGTGAAGCCGCCCTGCGACCTTCGGGTTTAGGGGAGTGGTGGAGCCGCCGGCCCAAGTCTGTAGTAGGTGAGCGATGGGGTGACGCAGGAAGGTAGTCCAGCCCGGGCGGTGGTTGTCCCGGGGTAAGGGTGTAGGACGAACGGTAGGCAAATCCGCCG
>NZ_JYJF01001060.1 GCF_000955975.1 Saccharothrix sp. ST-888 | reverse complement strand
GCCCAGGGTAAGTCGGGACCTAAGGCGAGGCCGACAGGCGTAGTCGATGGACAACGGGTTGATATTCCCGTACCCGCTTTGAAGCGCCAACGCTGAACCTCTTGATGCTAAGCCCGTGAAGCCGGCCCGGAGTCTTCGGATGATGGGACGTGGTGGAGCCGGTGACCCGATGGGGTAGTAGGTGAGCGATGGGGTGACGCAGGAAGGTAGTCCAGCCCGGGCGGTGGTTGTCCCGGGGTAAGGGTGTAGGACGAACGGTAGGCAAATCCGCCG
>NZ_JYJF01000107.1 GCF_000955975.1 Saccharothrix sp. ST-888 | reverse complement strand
AGGAGCCGTACAAGCAGCGCTGGCGACCGGACCAGCTGTTCAACCAGCGGCTGGTGCTGGGGCCGGGCCGCCTCGCGCCGTTCGCCGCCGCCCGCGCCGTCCGGGTGACGGTCCGCCGGGTGCTCGTACAGCTGCTGAGCACCCGGCTTCCCCGGCTGAAGGAGGCGCTAGTGGCCCGACGACGGAGCTGACGACCCGAAGACGCCGCCGAACCTGGTTGCCCGCTTTCATGCGCCTGGCGGCAGCACGGATCGTGTCCGCGGTAAACGCCCTCTCACTGGGCGTTTCGCCGCTGAACGCACTGGTTGGTGCCGCTTTTCAGGCCGCGCGGCCGGTCTGCGTCCGGCAGCTGCAGAGGCTGCTGCGACAGGAGCGCGGCCTGCACACCAAAGACCGCCGGAACTGCACTCTTCGTCCTGTCTCATCCCAGGAAGCCGGGCTGGAGTATGTTCGTCCGCCAGGTTTCGCGGCCTCTGCGCAGCATGGGGATCCCGCAGTGTGCCGTCATCATGACGGATCGTCGACCAGATCCGAGTGACCTGTCCGACGCCCGCCGGGCCTTGGTGGAGCCCACCCTGACCGCCTGGCGCCGAGAGCGCACAGCACGCACCTTGCCCTTCGGCCACCCGCCCGAGCACGACCTGCGCGACCTCCTCGACGCGATCCTGTACGTGGACCGCACCGGGATCCCCTGGCGCTACCTCCCGCACGACTACCCGCCCCGGGAGACGACGTACGCCTACTTCGCCAAGTGGCAGAAGGACGGCGTGTTCGAGCAGCTCAACGGCCTGCTACGGCGCCTCGCCCGCACCTCCGAGCGCCGCAATCCCGAACCGGCGGCCTGCATCATCGACTCCCAGAACGTCAAGACCTCCACGAACGTCCCCACCGCCGGCCAGGGCGTCGACGTCGGCAAGAAGATCGCGGACAGGAAGCCGAGCATCGCCACCGACACGATCGGCCTGCTGCCGGCAGTGCTGGTCACCGCTGCGAGCATCCAGGACGGCACCGCCGGCCGACAGCTGCTGACCCAGGTCGCCGCCGAGTACCCCACGCTCCGCAAGGCATGGGCCGACATGGGCCACAAGAATGCCGCGACGGCTCCGACTCCTATGGCGAGGCGATCCGCCAGGCCCTCCCCGAAGCGGTGCAGGTCAGCGACAGGTGGCAGCTGTGGCGCAACCTGTGCGGCAAGGTCCTGGCAGAGGTCCGCTCCCACGCCGCCTGCTGGGCCACCGCCGTGAACCCCGCCCGGCCCGGGGGCGTACGCGAGCAGACCACCCGCGAGCGCTGGCAGCGGGTCCACAATCTGCTCGACCAAGGCGTCAGCCTGCTCGAATGCGCCCGCCGCCTCGACGTCGCCCTGAACACCGTCAAGCGGTACGCCCGCATGAAGGAACCCACCGGCGACCGCCGCGCACCCCGCTACAGGCCCACGCTCGTCGACCCCTACCGCCACCACCTGCGCACCCGCCGCGCGGAAGACCCGGCCGCCCCCGTCCTCCAACTCTTCCGGGAGATCAATGAGTCGGGCTACACCGGGAGCCTCACCCTGCTCTACCGCTACATCACCCAGGGCCGCGCCGAGGGCGACAAGCCGGTCACCACCCCGCAGCGCTTCGCCCGCCTCCTGCTCACCCGCCCCGAGAACCTGCGCGACAAGGACACCGCACTACTGCGGGAACTCACCGAAACCTGCCCGGAGCTGAGCGAACTCGCCCGCCTCGCTGGCGAGTTCGCTCAGCTCCTGACCCCATTGGAGGACAACGACGCCAAGCTCACCGACTGGATCACCACGGTTCACGCCGCCGACCTGCCCCACCTGCACTCCTTCGCGAACGGCCTCGAACTCGACCGCGCCGCCGTCGACGCCGGACTCACCCTCCCCTACCACAACGGCCGCACCGAGGGCGTCAACACGCGAACCAAGCGGATCACGAGGCAGATGCACGGCCGAGCCGGGTTCCCCCTGCTCCGCCACCGCATCCTCCTCCCGTGATCACTACACGGCGCTACCACCGATGACGGGACAGGGCCGATCAAAGTACAGACCCTCGGGTAGCGGCGCTCGCGAAACCCGTGGTCGGCCGCGTTCCCGTACCAGTGAGCCAGGCAGTCACACGCGAGGGTGGCCGAGGTGGGCTCCGCCTCCGCGATGCTGTACAACTGCGACAACAGGGCCCCTGGACAGCTTGTTGGCGTAAACACCGTTCAAGCTGCCAAGAGGCCCTGTTCTCGTGCGCGGCACCCGCCGGAGTCACGCGATCGAGACTCCCGCTCGACCATCACCCCTCAAGATCGTGACGACAACAGCCACTCGGGCGGGGCACTCACTTGAGCAGACCGTCCAGGAAGGGGTTTCCGAACACCCGGTACGGGTCGTAGCGGTCCAGGGTGGCGACGGCCTCGTCCCAGCCGGGGCCGCCGCCTGCGCGGAGGCTGTCGGGGATGACCCGGCCCAGGACGTCCGGGTCCGCCCAGGCGGCGTCGGCGGTGTAGGCCCAGCCCTTGGACCACTCCACCCGCAGCCCGGCCCGGCTGCCGTCGAAGGTCCGTTGCAGGAAGCCCTCCAAATCCCGGCAGAAGCGGTGCAGCCCGGGCGTGTTCGGGAAGCTGAGGATGTCCAGCCAGACCGCGGTGTCCCACTCGGGCCGGTCCTGGCGGGGCCGCAGTGCCGAGAGCAGCGGCGGACGGGCCCCGGGCACACCCGAGTGCGCCGGGTCGTCGAGGCCGGTCGTCCGGATCTCGACCGCGCCGTTGACCGGGTACTCGCCGCGGGCCTGGTACTCCGCGACCAGTTGCTTGTAGTACCGGCTGAACTCGCTGACCACCCACTGCAGGTCGGCCCGCCGGGTGAGCACCGCGTAGCCGTTGGCGGTCACCCGCAGGGTGGTCGGCCGGACGTACTGGAGCAGGTGGCGGGAGGCTCCCCAGAGGTCCGAGCGCAGGCCGTCGGCCAGCAGGTGGGTGAGGATGTCGCCGGTGAGCAGGTCGCGCAGCAGCCCGCCGGAGAGCAGGACGTCGGTGAGGTCCCCGGTGAGGCCGATCGAGGCGACCAGGTACTGGAGTTGCCCGAACAGCGGGGCCAGCGCCCAGGAGCCTCCGACCAGTTGGCCCGCCAGCTCGGCGACCGGCTGCGGGATGTTGTCCGAGAACGGGTAGTTGTAGGGCTCGCTGACCGCGCGGGCGGCGAACGGCCGGTTCGGGGTGACGCGCCAGGTCTTCAGCCAGGGGTTGGCGGTGTAGGCGAACCAGATCGCCTCGGCCCTGCCGTCCCGGGCGACGAAGTCGGCGAAGGTACGGCCGCCGGCGGCGGCGGGGCTGCCGGGTGCGGCGAAGAGTTCGGTGGCGGGGATGTCCAGCCGGCTGGTGCAGCGCAGCTGCTGGTCGGCGCCGACGCGCAGCTGCACCTCGGTGACGAAGGCCCGGCCGAGGCTGACCAGGAAGGCCGCACTGTCGGCCTCCGAACGGTCGAAGGTGCGCAGCACGTACCGGTCGGTGGCAGCGTCGTGGACGACGGCGGTGAGCGAGGTGACCTGGTTGCTCAACGAGCCGTAGCCGTGGCCGGGTTGGGGCGTCTCGCCGGTGGCCGGGACGGCGGTGCCGTGACCGCCGATGGCGAGCACCCCGCCGACGGTCAGATCCCCCGGTGCGGGGCAGGCCGCCACTCCGAGGCCGCGCTGCCCGAGGAAGGCGAGCAGCTCCTCCATCCCGGCGCCCGCCTGCACCCGGATCGTCGAGGAGTCCACCAGGGACATCCCGGTGAGGTACTGGCTGGTGTCCACCAGCAGCACCCGGGCCGAGGCCGGCGTGCCGTCGGCGACGGTGAGCGGCGCCCAGCCGTGCCGGTGGCCCTGGGCCCGCAGCCGCCAGCCCGCCGACCGCGCCCAGTCGGCGAGTTCGGCTATCTGCTGCGGAGTGCTCGGTGTGCACGTCCAGAGCTGGTCGGTGCGGATCTCGCCGGCCCAGTTCTCGAAGACCCGCTGGTAGGGGGTGACTCCGGCCGGGAGGCCGGGCGGTGCGCTCCCGACCGCCTCGGCGCTGTCCGCCCCCACGGTGCCGCGCAGCAGCCAGCCGACCCCGCCGAGCGCGGCGGAGGCTGCGAGCATCCCTCGTCTCGTCAGCCCCCCGCCGCCACCCGGCGCAGCCTTCGACCCGCTCCGCCGGTTGTCCTCGAACACCCCGTCAGTCATGTTCTCCCCCAGTGTCCACAGCGCCTTCCGGTACGGCCAGACGCTAGGACAGTGGGCCCATGTACGGCTATCGAACAGATCAACGATCACTCGTTCGAGGGAAAATGTCCCTCATCCGTGGGTAACGCCTACTGGAATTGATCCGAAGAACATACGGCCAGAACACACGACTCCCGGACGGCCGACGGTCAGAAGACCACCAGCGACCGGCCGCCACGCCCCTGCGCCATCCGTGCGAAGGCGTCCGGGATCTCCTCCAGGGCGATCCGGTCGGTGATCAGCGCCTCCAGGTCCAGCCGCCCGGCCCGGACGTGTTCCGCGAGCACCGGGATGTCCTTCGCCGGGTCGCTGTTGCCGTAGACGCAGGCCGTTAGGGTGCGCGCGAAGTAGAAGATCTCCAGGGCGGAGAAGGAGACCATCTCCTCCTTGCCGCCGATGCCGACCACCGTGGTCCGGCCGCCGCGCCGGGTCGCCGACCAGGCCGCGCGGATGGTGTCGGCGCGCCCGACGCACTCGAAGGCGTGGTCCGCGCCGTGGCCGCCGGTCAGCTTCCGTACGGCCTTCCCGGTCGTCCGGTCGTCGGCGAGCAGGAAGTCGGTCGCCCCGTGGCGCAGGGCGAGCTCCTCCTTCTCGGGGCTGACGTCGACGGCGATGATCGGACCGGCCCCCGCGATCCTGGCCGCCTGGAGCGTGGCCAGGCCGACGCCGCCCAGCCCGTAGACGACCACCGACTCGCCCGCCCTGACCCGGGCGGCGTTGTGCACCGCGCCGTAGCCGGTGAGCACGGCGCAGCCGAGCAGGGCGGCCGAGGTCAGCGGTACGCCCGCAGGCAGCGGGACCAGCGCCCGTTCGGCGACCACGGTCTCCTCCGCGAACGCCGCCACGCCGAGTCCCGGATAGACGCCGGTGCCGTCGGCGAGCGAACCGTAGGTGGCCGTCGAGGCGTCGGCGGCGCGCTCGCAGAGCCACGGTTCGCCGAGCCCGCACAGGTGGCACGCCCCGCAGGCGGGCGCCCAGTTGAGCACCACCGCATCGCCGGGCCGGACGGAGTTCACGCCCTCGCCGACGGCGGTCACGGTGCCCGCGCCCTCGTGGCCGAGGACGGTCGGTGTCGCGGTGCGCAGGGTCCCGTTGGAGAGCGAGAGGTCGGAGTGGCAGACCCCGGCGGCGGCCAGCCTGACCCGGACCTGGCCCGGTCCGGGCTCGGGCAGCTCGATCTCGGTGAGCTCCAGCGGGGCTCCGACGGCGGTGAGCAGGGCAGCGCGGACCATGGTGCTCCTTCAGGCGGTTGGTCGGACGGGCAAGCGAACGGGCGGTCGGTCGGGACCGCGAGAGTACTGCGGTCACCGCAGCCGGCGGCTCAGTACTGCAGCGACTTGGTCTGCAGGAACTCCGCCAGCCCGTGCCGTCCGAGCTCCCGTCCCACCCCGGAGCTCTTGTACCCGCCGAACGGGGCCAGCGGGTTGAAGCGGCCGCCGTTGATGTCGACCTGGCCGGTGTCCATCCGGCGGGCGAAGGCGGCGGCGGTCTCGTTGTCGGCCGCCCAGACACCGCCGGCCAGGCCGTACTCGGTGCCGTTGGCGATCTCCAGGGCGTGCTCCTCATCGCGGTAGGCGAGGATCGAGAGCACCGGCCCGAAGACCTCCTCCTGGGCGACCGTCATCCCGGGGGTGACGTCCGCGAGCACCGTCGGGCGCACGTAGTAGCCCTGGGCGAGCTCCTCGGGCGCCTCCGCGCCACCCACCACCAGGCGTGCGCCCTCGGCGAGTGCGCCGGTGATGTACCCCCGGACGCGCTCACGCTGTTTGGCGTTGACCACCGGACCGAGCCGGGTGGCGGAGTCGGCGGGGTCACCGGGGACGTACTTCTCGGCGCCCTTGGCGGCGATGGCCACGGCCTCCTCGTACTGGTCCTCGTGCACCAGCAGCCTGGTCCAGGCACTGCACGTCTGGCCCGAGTTGGCGAAGACGTTGGCCAGGTTGACGTTCACCGCACGGACCAGATCGGCGCCGGGCAGCACCACGTTGGCGGACTTGCCGCCGAGCTCCAGCGCGACCCGCTTGATGCCGCGTCCCGCCACCTCGGCGATCCGGCGGCCGACGGCGGTCGAACCGGTGAACGAGACCAGGTCCACCTCGGGGTGCTCGGCCAGGGCGGCCCCGGCGACCGGTCCACGGCCGGTCACCAGGTTGAACACACCCGGCGGGAAATCCGCCTCGTCGACCAGCCGCGCGAACAGCCGGGCCACCAGCGGCGTGTCCTCGGCGGGCTTCAGGACCACCGGGCACCCGGCGGCGAGCGCCGGGACCACCTTGGCCACGATCTGGTGCAGCGGGTAGTTCCACGGCGTGATCGCCGCGACGACACCGACGGGCTCGGCGAACACCCGGGAGCCGCCGACCTGCTCCTCGAACTCGTACCCGGCCAGGATCTCCAGGTACGAACCGGCGACCGCGAGCGGCAGCGCGGCCTGCACGGCGGTCGCGAACCCGATCGGCGCCCCCAGCTCGGCGACCACCGTCTCGGCGATCTCCTGCTGCCGGGCCACCAGGCCGTCCCGCAGACGGGTCAGCGGCGCCAGGCGCTCCTCCCGGCCGGTCGCGCCCCAGGCGCGGGCCGCGGCCCTGGCGGCACGTACGGCGGCGTCGACGTCCTCGGCCCCACCGGCCGGGACGGTCGCGATGACCTGCTCGGTCGCCGGGTTGAGCACGGCGATGGTCTCCGCAGTCAGAGCGGTCCGCCACTCGCCGCCGATGTACTGATCCGAGTACTCCTGCACCGGTCCGCCCTCTCGTCCACCACCGGCCGGCCCGCACCCACGGTCCGGCACACCTGATCGGCCACGCTCGGCCGCAGCCGGCCCAACGACCGACCGCCTTGACTAGCACTGCTAGTCAAGGCGGTTGAAGGCATGCCGCGCAAGTGGGCCGGGGCGTGCCGCGCCCCACAGAAGGAACTCTGGAAGCACGAGGAAGGCAAGGAACTGCCTGCCGCCGCGCAGCGGTTCGAGCCTCGCCGATCCCGAAGGCCTGCGCACCGGACACCTGGCGAGCCTGCCGCTCCTCCTCCCCACCACCAAGGCCGCCGACTTCGGACGACCGCTGCGGGCGGCTGCCGGGCCGCGCTCGCCGGGGCCCGGGCCGACGCGCCCTTCGCGCAGGTGGCGGCGCTGGCCGGGGCGGGCCTGTGTGCGGGTTACTCGACGACGAGCTCGACCGGGATGTTGCCGCGGGTGGCCTTGGAGTAGGGGCAGACCTGGTGGGCCTGCTTGATCAGCAGCTCGCCGGTCTCGTTCTGGAGGGCCTCCGGCAGCTCGATCCGCAGGGTGACGGCGAGGCCGAAGCTGGTCTCGTCCTTGCCGATGGCGACCTCGGCGGTGACCGAGACGTCGCTGGTGTCCACCTTCGCCTGGCGGCCGACCAGGCCGAGCGCGCTGGCGAAGCAGGCGGCGTAGCCCGCTGCGAACAGCTGCTCCGGGTTGGTGCCCTCGCCGCTGCCGCCGAGCGCGGTCGGCATCGCGAGCGGCAGGTCCAGCCGGCCGTCCGAGCTCACGGCCCGACCCTCGCGACCGTTGGCGGTGGCAACAGCGGTGTACAGCGCGTCCATGGGATTCGCCCCTCTCCTCATCCGAGCTCGTCAGAGCCCGTAACGGACTCATCCGAACGGCAGCCCGACTGCCGGGCTGCCCGATGACTCAAGTAGAGCACACAACTAAATTGCGCACAACTGAAATGTGCGCGGTGCGGATATCCTGGGAGCATGAGCGCCGAGCCCACCACCGATCCGATCGCCCTGCCGGATCCGCCCACCGACCTGTCGCAGGTGCCCGTCGACCTGTCGCAGATGTCGGCGGACCAGCTGCTGCGCCTGGACAGCCAGATCTGCTTCTCGCTGCACGCCGCCTCGCGCGCCTTCGGCGGCGTCTACCGGGTCGTCCTCAAGGGCCTCGGGCTCACCTACCCGCAGTACCTGGTCATGCTGGTGCTCTGGGAGCACGGGGAGCTGCCCGTCAAGCAGATCGGCGAGCACCTGCGGTTGGACTCCGGCACGCTCTCCCCACTGCTCAAGCGCCTCGAAGCCGGCGGACTGGTCCGCCGCGAGCGCAGCAGCGAGGACGAGCGGTCCGTCACCGTCCACCTCACGGACGCCGGCGCCGACCTGCGCGCGCAGGCGCTGCGCGTCCCGCACCGGATCGTCGCCGCCACCGGGCTCCCGCTCGCGGAGATCTCCACCCTCCAGACCCTGCTGCGCCGCGTCACGGCCGCCCTCGACGCCGCCGAACTGGACACCGCCTGCCCGGACACCACCGACCAGGACGCCGCCACCCCGTAGCGGTCAGATGCCCATCCGGGCGGCGATACCGTCGAGGACACAGTCCAGCCCGACCCCGAACTGCCACTCCCGGTCGTCCTTGCGGGTGGCCTCGCCTGCGTAGCGGCGGTAGGCGGGGTAGCGCCCGGTGTCCATCAGCCACGTCATCCGGGACGCCAGTCCGGCCCTCGTCTCGTCGCCGTTGGACCAGCCCTGGTCCTGCATCAGCCGGAGCAGGTTGATCTCGGCGGTGACGGACCCGTGCACATACGCGGCGACGGTGCGGAAGACGGCCATCATCGTGTCGGTGTCCAGCCCCAGGCCGTCGAGTACGGCCAACCCGCTTTCAGTCAGGGCCAGTTGATTCGGGGTCAGTGCCAGCACGTCGCCCCGGCTCATCCAGGGGTGGTCCAGCAGCATGGCCCTGGTCCGCTCGGCAAGGGTCCGCATGGCGTCCCGCCAGCCGACGGCCGGATCGGGCAGGGCCAGCTCGCCATAAACAAAGTCGACCATCAGCTCGAGGAGTTCGCCCTTCCCCGACACATGGCGGTAGGTGGCCATGGGGGCGACACCCAGTTCGGTGGCCAGGCGTCGCATGGTGACGGCGTCGATGCCCTCGGCGTCGGCGATCGCGACCGCGACCGCAGCGATCCGATGGGCGCTCAGGGTCGCCCGGGGGGGCGGCGCCGGGCGCTCGATCCGCTCCCAGAGCGAGACCTGAGCCTTCTCCTGCTTGGCCGACTTCCCTCTCCGTTCCTCCTCAGCGGGCATGCGTACTGACTCCTTCCGGCGGCTGCGTGTGTACAACGTATCAAGAGAGTGGACGCCGTACACGTCGCTGTGTACGTTGTATCCAGCCAGATACGTCGTACGCAGCGCCGTACACACCAAGGGGGCTCTCATGGACGCAAGCACCGACAACCGTCTGAAGGTCGCGGTCATCATCGGCAGCACGCGGGACGGGCGCTTCGGCCCGACCGTGACCAACTGGCTGCTCGGCCACACCACCCAGCGCGAGGACATGGACGTCGATCTCGTCGACCTGACCGAGACCCCGCTGCCCACGGTCTTCCCGGCGTTCGGCCAGCCGCCTGCCGAGGGCACCGAGGAGCTGCTCGCCGCGGTGTCGCCGAGGCTCGCGGCGGCCGACGCCTTCGTCATCGTCACGCCCGAGTACAACCACAGCTTCCCGGCACCGCTGAAGAACGCCATCGACTGGCACAACCAGCAGTGGCACGCCAAGCCGATCGGCTTCGTCTCCTACGGCGGCCTCTCCGGCGGCCTGCGTGCGGTCGAGCAGCTCCGGGTGGTGATGGCCGAGCTGCACGCCGTCACCATCCGCAACACCGTCAGCTTCCACAACTACGGCGACAAGTTCGACGCGGACGGCAAGGCGGTCGACCCGGCCGAGGACGCCGCGGCCGATTCCATGCTGAACCAGCTGGCATGGTGGGCCCACGCCCTGCGCGACGCCAGGAGCATCCGCCCGTACGCCGCCTAGGACCGGCCGGTCCGGAGAAGCCGTGTGCCGCAACAGCGTTGCGGCACACGGCACGCATGAACACGACGGTCTCGCGGGTGGCACGATCGCCCGGCTCGGCGTGGGCCCCGGGTCGTAACGGCCGGACGGGCTCAACGACGCGGACGGCTCCCGGGCGATGTCGGCAGCGAGCAGCCGCAGAGGATGGACTGACGGCTGGTCAGTCGACGTACGCCATGGCCAGTCGGCAGCGCGCGCCCGAAGCCGGGAGCCGCTCCTCCTCGTCGGCCTCCGGGGCAGCCACCGTGAAGCCCCGCGGCAGCAGGTCGAACCGTCCCCGTGCTGGTACCACCGACGGTCGGCTGACCCCGTGCCCGTTCGGCGATCCATTGACGACGACGGCGAGTCGATTGCCCTCGATCATGGCGGTTCGCTTCCTTCCGGATGTGCCGGCTCTGGTGGGCCTGCCGCCCACCTCTCCAGTGCAGCCCCACTCTGGCCCGTTTGCATCCGACCTTGACACTCGGACTACGCGAATCCGGTCGGCCTTGACGACACCTTGACGGGTCGGCCCTGTTCGGCCGAAGCAGGCCCCTGAGCCAGGTGGGGAGTCGGTTGCACAACGGGCCGTCGGGCTGGCCTAGAGTGAGTGCGATGGACACGCTCACGCCCCGGAACCAGGTGACCGGCAGCCGCTGGCGGGCCGGAGTTCGGGCGTTGGCCGTGCTGGCGCTGCTGCTCGGACTGCTCGGGATGCATGCACTGGCCGATCCCGGCGGCGGCATCATGGCGCATCCGGAAGCACACGCCCGACACTCGGCGGTGTCTCAGCAATCGACCTCGCAGCGGTCCGGGGCTCACCGGGCCGACCCGATGCCGGTGAACGAGTCCGCGCCGATGCTCGGGGCCGGTGACGGCCCGTGCGACTGCGACGGCCACCACCAGGCACACGCCGGGAGCATCTGCCAGGCGTCCGGCCTCGGTTCGGCACCCGTCGTGCCGCCGCTCCGGCCGGTGCTCGACACCTCCTTCAGCGGGCCCGTTCCGTCCATCGCCGACGCACCGGCCCAGCTCACGGCCGGGCGCGGACCGCCTTCCCTCGCCGCCCTCCAACTCCTGCGCATATAGGCCGGGCCGTTGCACCCTCGCGTGCACGCATGCCCACGTCCTCGTTCCTTCGGAACTTCAGCCACGCAGGAGTCCTTCAGCATGTCCGCGTCTTCGCGCATGAACCGTACGAACCGCATGAACCGCACGAGCCGTATTGGCCGTACGCACATCCGCCGGGCCGCCCTGATCGGCGCAGCCGGCCTCGCGGCGCTCGCCCTCGCCGCCTGCTCCAGCAGCAAGCCCGGCTCGGACCAGGCCGGTTCGTCCGCAGCCCCGTCCGCATCGGTGGCGGCTTCCGCGAGCACCTCGACCGCTCCGACCGGTGGGCCGGGTTCGGCGGCTGCCGGTGAGCACAACTCCGCCGACGTCTCCTTCGCGCAGGGGATGGTCCCCCACCACCGCCAGGCGGTCGCGATGGCCGAACTGGCCGCCGAACGCGCTTCGTCCGCCCAGGTCAAGGAACTGGCCGCGAAGATCAAGGGCGCCCAGGACCCGGAGATCGCCCTGATGAGCGGCTGGCTGACCGGCTGGGGCCAGCAGGTACCCGGTGCCGACATGTCCTCGGTGATGCCCGGCATGGACCACTCGACGGGCGGCGCCACCGGCTCGGCCGGCACGACCGGTACGACCGGCTCCGGCCACTCGATGCCCGGGATGATGGGTGACGACGAAATGGCGAAGCTGAAGTCGGCGTCCGGCGCGGACTTCGACAAGGCGTTCCTCACCATGATGGCCGCCCACCACGAGGGCGCCGTGACGATGGCCAAGAACGAACTCGCCAAGGGCGCCTTCCAGCCCGCCAAGGCGCTGGCCGACTCGATCAGCACCTCGCAGACGGCCGAGATCGCCGAGATGAAGAAGCTCCTCGCCGCAGGCTGAGCAGCGACGGCAGTAGTACGGCGGTAGTAGCGGCACCAGCGGTAACAGCAGCAGGGTGGGGCATCGGCGTACTCACCGGTGTCCCACCCCGCGGCACCCGCGAAGCAGCCTCACCCGCGACACCCGCGCATCCGCGCATCCGCGCATCACCGTCCCACGCAAGGCTCACGCAAGGGAGTTCCGTCTGCCATGTCCGCCGTAGCTGCGGTGCTGCACGCCCTGTCGATCACCGGGTCGATGACCTGGGAGATCACCTGGGCGCTGATCCTCGGATTCCTGCTCTCCGCCGTCGTCCAGGCGGTGGTGCGCAAGTCGACCATCTCCGGGCTGATGGGCGACGACCGGCCGCGTACGCTCGCGGTCTCCTCGCTGCTCGGCGCGGCCTCCTCGTCCTGCTCGTACGCGGCCGTGGCGCTGGCCCGTTCGCTCTTCCGCAAGGGCGCGGACTTCACCGCGGCGATGGCCTTCGAGATCGCCTCCACCAATCTGGTCATCGAACTCGGTGTGATCCTGGCACTGTTGATGGGATGGCAGTTCACGGCGGCGGAGTTCGTCGGCGGGCCGGTCATGATCGTCCTGCTGGCGGTGATGTTCCGGCTCCTCCTCGGCAGCCGCCTGCTGGAACAGGCCAGGGCACAGGCCGACCGCGGGCTCCCCGGATCGATGGAGGGCCATGCCGCGATGGACATGTCGGCCCCCGGGGAGGGCTCGTTCCGGCGTCGGTTGCTCTCCCGGGGCGGCGTGACCGCGACCGCCCACGTCTTCGTCATGGAGTGGGCGGCGATCTGGAAGGACCTCGTCGGCGGGCTGCTGATCGCCGGTGCCATCGCCGCCTGGGTGCCGGATGCCTTCTGGCAGGCGCTGTTCCTGGACGACCACCCGCTCGCGTCGAAGATCTGGGGTCCGCTGATCGGCCCGCTGGTCGCGATCGCATCCTTCGTCTGCTCGATCGGCAACGTGCCGCTGGCGGTGGTGCTCTGGAAGGGCGGTATCAGTTTCGGCGGGGTCGTCGCGTTCGTCTTCGCCGACCTGCTGATCCTGCCGATCCTGAACATCTACCGGAAGTACTACGGCGTCCGGATGGCGCTCTTCCTCCTCGGCACCTTCTACGCCGCGACGGTGCTGGCGGGCTTCACCGTGGAGATCCTCTTCGGCGGGCTGGGCATCATCCCCGACCACGCGACGGCCAGGGTCCCCATGGGCGGGGTCCGTTGGAACTACACGACCTGGCTGAACATCGCCTTCCTGCTGCTCGCCGCCCTGCTGGCGGTCCGCTTCGTACGGACCGGCGGAGTCGCCATGCTGCGGATGATGGGTGGTTCGCCGGGTGCTGCCCCCGACCGCCGGTGAGTACACATCCCATCAGATAACGCTTGCATCAAGACATAGTAAATACTAATTTTTCTAGTCGCAGTGACCACAGCCAACCGCCGCCGCCCACCGGCGTCTTGACCGCACCCGCCGTGAACGCACCTGACCGCACGCACGTTGACAACAAGCCGAGGAGTGACGCCCCGATGGGGAACCACCGCCGTCCCAAACCTGCCGGGCGCACCCGGACGACCATGCTGGTGGCAACGGCCGGAGCCGCCACCATCCTCCCGGTCGCCGCCGCCCATGCCGAGCCCGGAAAGAACATCGACCAGGTCAAGGCCCAGGTGGACAAGCTCTACGAGGACGCCGAAGTCACCACGGAGCAGTACAACAAGGCCGACGAACAGCAGCAGCAGCTCCTGGCCGAGACCTCGAAGCTCCAGGACCGGCTCGCCGCGCAGCAGGCGAAAATCAACGAACTGCAGACCACCCTCGGCGCCGTGGCCGCCGACCAGTACCGCTCCGGCGGGGTGGACCCCTCGGTCCAGCTGATGTTCGACGCCTCCCCCGAGGAGTACCTCCAGCGGGCCGGGCTCCAGGACCAGGCGAACGAGCAGCAGGTGTCCGCGCTGCGCCTCGCCCGGCAGTTGCAGCGCTCGATCGACCAGACCCGCACCGAGGCCGCCGCCAAGCTGGCCGAACTCGAGCGCGCCCGGCAGACCCTGAACGAGAAGAAGGCGGAGGCCAAGTCCAAGCTGGCCGAGGCCCAGTCCGTACTCGACGGCCTCCAGGCCGCCGACCGGGCCAAGGTCCTGGCCGACCAGAACGACCAGGCCGCCTCTCGCGGTTCCTCCCGCACCTCGCCCGGCGGCTCGTCGGACTCCGGCGGCTCGTCAGACTCCGGCGGCGGTGGCTCGTACACCGGCCCGGCGAGCGGCCGGGCCAAGTCCGCGCTCGACTTCGCGTACGCGCAGATAGGCAAGCCGTACGAGATGGGCGCCGAGGGCCCCAACTCGTTCGACTGCTCCGGGCTCACCCAGTCCGCCTGGCACGCGGCCGGGGTGTCCCTGCCCCGGACCACCTGGGACCAGTGGGACGCCGGCCGCCATGTGTCGAAGTCCGACCTCCAACCCGGCGACCTGGTCTTCTACTTCGACGACCTGCACCACGTCGGGATCTACGTGGGCGACGGCAAGGTGCTGCACGCTCCGCGCGCGGGGAAGAACGTCCAGATCGTCCCGATGGACGTCATGCCGTACATGGGTGCCGTCCGGCCCTGACCCGGCGTCCTGCCGGCGTCTTCCGGACTTCCGTCGCCGCTCATCGAACGTTCGGACAGCCGGGCTAAGCTGACCGGGCGTTGACATCCCATCGGCCCACATAGAGGGACTTAATGGACATCAAGGGGGGAATCGGATGATCGCATTCAACCGGACAAGGGCACCGAAACGGGCCACCTGGGCCTTGGCGGCCCTGACCGCAGCCGCTGCCCTGACGGGTTCGCAGACTCTGCAGCTGTCCAGCGCGGCAGCCTCCGACACAGCCGCGAACGAGGCCTCGGCCGCCGGCATACCGGGCCACCCGGCCGACGGCGGAGCCCCTCGGCTCCTCCCGCAGCCCCCGGCCCAGCCGGCCGTCCCGCCGGGCAGCGCCCTGCCGGGAACCGGCTCGGCGGGGACCGACCTCACCGGCGCCTCGCTGCCCGACACGGTCTTCACCGCCTACCGCAACGCGGAGAGCACCCTGGCCTCCACCACCCCCGGGTGCCACCTCAAGTGGCAACTGCTCGCGGGCATCGGCCAGGTGGAGTCCGGCCAGGCCAACGGCGGCCAGGTGGACGCCAACGGCACCACCTACACCCCGATCCTCGGCCCGGCCCTGGACGGCAACGGCTTCGCCGCCATCCCGGACACCGACGGCGGTGCGCTGGACGGCAGTTCGATCTGGGACCGGGCCGTCGGACCGATGCAGTTCATCCCCTCCACCTGGGCGAGCTGGGGCGCGGACGGCAACCACGACGGCAAGGCCGACCCCAACAACGTCTTCGACGCCGCACTCACAGCCGGCCGCTACCTGTGCGCGGGCGGACGCGACCTCAGCGACCCGGCGCAGCTCGACCGGGCCATCCTCAGCTACAACTTCTCGACGGACTACCTCAACACCGTCGAGAACTGGATGCGCCACTTCGAGTCCGGCGCCGCGGTGACGCCCGACCGGCCCGGTGACCCGTGGACGGCGCCGAAGCCGATCCCGCTGCCGACGCCGACGCCGACGCCCGAGCGGACGCCCGCCACTCCCGGCGGCCCGGCCTCGCCGAGCCCGTCGCCCTCCCCGCGGCCGAGCTCGTCGCCGTCGGCCTCCCCGAGCCCGTCGGCCTCGCCGACCAGCCCGAAGCCGAGCCCGAGTGCGAGTGCGAGCGCGAGCCCCAGCCCGAGCGCCAGCCCGAGCGCCAGCCCGAGCCCGTCACCCAGTTCGTCCGCGAGCCCGAGCCCGAGCCCGTCTCCCTCGGGTTCCAGCTGCCCGACCGCGACTCCGTCGCCCACGCCGACCGGCAGCGCCTCGCCGTCGCCGTCTGCGAGTCCGACTCCGACTCCGACCCCGTCGGGCACCCCGTCCGGCACTCCGTCCCCGAGCCCCTCGGGGGACGCCCAGCACCTGCCGGGCTGCCCGACTCCGACCCCGACCGGGTCACCCTCTCCGAGCGGCTCCGCCTCGCCCTCGGTGACTCCGGCACCGTCACCGTCACCGCAGCAGCACTGAGCCCCGACTCCGCCTGAGCCCCCGGGAACCCGAGCAGACTCTCCCGGGGGCTCAGTGCTGTCCCGCCCGACCTGACCGCGGCACCCGTCGGGAGCCCGAACGCAAGAGGCGCGAGGTATGCGCGGACCCGCACCTCCGTGGAGGGCCGGCCCGCACAGTACCTCGCGCCTGCGGAGCGTCTGCCCGGCTACCGCCGGTGGACCTGGCTCAGACTGCGCTCTTGGCCTCGTCCGACTTCGCCGGCTCGGCCTCGGCTGCTGCGGCGGCGGCGAGCTCCTCGCGCACCTGGGCGAGCGACGGGTTCTGCCAGGAGCTGCGGACGCCCCAGTAGTAGAAGGCCAGGCCGAGCGCGGCGACGATCAGCAGGTCCCAGCCCTCGGGCAGGTAGCCGTGGCCGCCGAAGTCCGCGCTGCCCGCCCAGGAGACGGCCGACATCACCAGCAGGTAGCCGACCATCCAGCACCCGGCGAGCAGGTGCGGCTTGAGCACGGCCCACGGCTTGCGCAGCTCGTACCAGGCCCAGATCGGCAGACCGGCGGCCATCAGCAGGATGACCTTGCCGGTGAGCGGCCACTTGGCCCAGTAGAGCACCAGCGAGCCGAAGACCATGGCGACCGGCGCGATGATCGGCATGGCCCGCAGCTTGACCGGGCGCGGCAGGTCCGGCGCCAGGCGGCGCAGCGACATCACGGCGACCGGGCCGGTGATGTAGGAGATCACGGTGGCCACCGAGACGATCGAGGCAAGCGAGCCCCAGCCGCGGAAGACCGCGAGGAACAGGAAGGCGATCACCAGGTTGAGCAGCAGCGCCGGGCGCGGGATGCCGGTCTTGCGGTCGATCCGACCGAAGATCGACGGCAGGTGGCCGTTCTCCTGGACACCGTGGATCATGCGCGAGGTGGTGGCGGCGTAGATCATGCCGGTACCGCTCGGGGAGATGAAAGCGTCCGCGTAGAGCAGCATGGCGAGCCAGTTCAGGCCCCAGGCCAGCGCCAGGTCGGCGAGCGGGGACTTGTAGCTCAGGCTGCCCCAGCCGTTGGCCAGGTCGCCGGACGGGACGGCGAGCAGGAAGGCCAGCTGGAGGGCGATGTAGATCACCAGGGCGATCAGGATCGAGCTGATCACGGCCTTGGGCAGCGACTTGCCCGGGTTGCGGGCCTCACCGGCCAGGTTCAGCGGCGACTGGAAGCCGTTGTAGGCCCAGACGATGCCGGAGGTGGCGACCGCCGTGAACACCGCGCTCCAGCCGTTGGGGGCGAAGCCGCCGTGGTCCTGGAGGTTGTGGGTGTCGAAGTGCGACAGCAGCAGGGCGCCCGCGGTGATGGTGGGCACGACCACCTTGAAGACGGTGATCGCCGTGTTGGTCTTGGCGAACAGCGAGATCGCGAACCAGTTCAGTACGAAGTACCCGATCAGCAGCACGCTGGCCAGGGCCACACCGCTGACGGTGAGCTCCGTGCCGTCGTACAGGCCCTTGGCCCAGCCGAAGTGCCAGGAACTCATGTACTGGACGGAGGCGGTCGCCTCACCCGGGATGACCGAGACGATGGCGATCCAGTTCGCCCAGGCGGCCAGGTAGCCGGCCAGCGAACCGTGCGAGTACTGGCCGTAGCGGACCATGCCGCCGGCCTTGGGGAACATCGATCCGAGTTCGCTGTACGTGAGAGCGATCACCAGTGCGACGGCCGCACCGATCACCCAGGCCATCGTCGCGGCCGGGCCGGCCAGCTTGGCGGCTCTCTCGGCACCGAACAGCCAGCCGGAACCGATGATCGAGCCGAGGCCGACCGCGGTGAGGCTGATGGTTCCGAGTGAGCGGCGGTAGTTATGGTCTGACCGCGTTGTCGGCTCAGGCGCGCTCAAGGTGTCGCCCCTTCGGGATGGTCGCCAGGGCCTCCGGATGAGACTCCTGTCCTGGTCGGCACCGGCCAGGAAACGACGTCGAACCTCAGCCAGGCAACGCGGAGCAGAATAGGCGACCAACTCGGACTAAATGCTCATATCAAGCTCAAATCGTTCGATCGTTGCCATCTTGTGTCCGATTACCGGTTGCCTCGTTCATGCCGCATCTGCCCTGGTCGGAGGGGTCCGACCGGCCGGAACCGACGGTCCGCGCGCCGGGGTCGGCGGGGGTGCTTTGGCGCGGCGGGACGCTGCGGAGCGGACGCGGCGCCGGGCCGGTACGTCGGTGCGTACCGGCCCGGTGCCGTGCTGGTGAGGTGGTGTCCCGGCCGGGACGGGGACCCGGCCGGGAGTTCTGGGCGACGTACCGTCGGTCCGTCGGGTCTGCCACTCACACGCTGTGTGCGGGCTCGGCCAGCTCGACCGGCGCGCTCTGCTGCTGCGGCTTCGGCGTCCTGAGCATGGCGATCGCGAGCACACCGCCGACGACGGCGATCACGGCCGCGCCGATGAAGGCGGCGGAGAAGCCGTCGGTGAGCGCCTTGGCGTCACCGAGCCGGCCCGCGCCCTTGGCGGCGGCGAGCGCGGTCATCGCCGCCAGGCCGAGGGCGGAGCCCACCTGGTAGCTGGTGTTGACGATGCCCGAGGCCAGTCCGCCCTCCTCCGGGCGGGCGCTGGAGATGGCGGTGCCGAGCGAGGGGATGAAGGCGAGCGCCATGCCGATCGCGGAGACCAGCGAGGCGGGCAGGACGTCCACCCAGAAGTTGCCGTCCGGGCGGACCAGGGAGAGCCAGAACAGGCCGACCGCCAGCAGGAAGAGGCCGGCCACCACCAGCGGCTTGGGGCCGAACCTGGCGATCAGGCGCGGCGCGGTGGTGATCATGATGAGCATGATGGCCACGGTCATCGGGAGCAGCGCGGCGCCGCTCGGAAAGGCGCTCAGGCCGAGGACCTGCTGCAGGTAGAGGTTGAGGAAGAACCACATCGGCACCCAGGCGGCGGCGAGCAGGAACTGGGCGATGTTGGCGGCGGCCAGGTTGGGCGCCCTGAAGATGTCCAGGCGCATCAGCGGCTCGCGGCGCTTGGACTGGATGACCAGGAAGACGGCGATCAGGACGACGGCGGCGGCCAGCACCAGCAGGGTGGATGCGGAGCCCCAACCGGCCTCGGGGGCGCGGACGATGGCGTAGACGGCGGCGGCCAGGCCGACGGTGACGGTGAGCGCGCCGAGCAGGTCGATCTGACCGCTGCGGCGGCCGGTGGCGGGCATCAGCCTGTGCGTCGCGACCAGCGCGACGACGGCGACCGGGATGTTGATCCAGAAGACCCAGGGCCAGCTGATGTACTGGGTGATCGCTCCGCCGAGGAACACGCCGGCGGTGCCGCCGGCCGGGGCCGCGGCGCCGTAGAGGGCGAAGGCCTTGGTGAGCTCCTTGGGGTCGTGACCGAAGAGCATCATCAGCAGGGTGAGCGCGGAGGGGGCGATCAGTGCCGCACCCGCGCCCTGCACCGCGCGGCTGATCAGCTCGACGGTGACGTTGTTCGCCAGTCCGGCGGTCAGCGAGCCGACGGCCAGGACGGCCCAGCCGGTGCTGAACAGCTTGCGTGCGCCGAAGAGGTCCGAGAGGCGGCCGCCGAGGAGCAGCAGTCCGCCGAAGGCGACCACGTAGGCGTTGAAGACCCAGGACAGGTTCTCCTGGGTGAAGCCGAGGTCGCCCTGCATCTTGGGCAGCGCGACGCCGATGATCGACGTGTCCATGATGACCATGAACTGGGCCGCCGCGATCAGCCAGAGGGCCTTCCCGCGGCTCGAGTTGGGCGAGGTTCCGGGTGCGGACATCGCAGATACTCCATACCGGTTGGGGGTATATTGGGAGGAACATAGCACCGCTCGACCGGGAGCGACATAGCCGGGACGGTGGATGTCCGAACGGGGGTTGGGTCCGAAACAAACCCCCGGGGGGTACTTGCTCAGCCATACCCTAGGGGGGTACCGTCTACACCGCCAAGACGAACAGACGGGAGGTCACGGCATGGCCGGGTACATCGGGTCCAAGAGCGAGTTCACCAAACGCCTGCGCCGCGTCGAGGGCCAGATTCGCGGCCTCCAGCGGATGGTCGAGACCGACACCTACTGCATCGACATCCTGACCCAGGTCTCGGCGACCACCAAGGCACTGCAGGCGGTCGCCCTGGGACTGCTCGACGAGCACATGAACCACTGCCTGGTCGCGGCGGCCGGAGCCGGCGGCGCGGAGGCCGACGCCAAGCTCCAGGAGGCTTCGGCGGCCATCGCGCGACTGCTGCGCTCCTGAACCGACCTCCGCCCGAAGGAGACACCCCTTGAACACCCCGACCAAACTCGCCGGCTTCGCCCTGGGCCTGGCGGTCGCCCTCGGCGGGGCGGCCGGCATCGGCCACGCCGTCGGACCGATCGGCGGCCCGGCCCCCGCCCCGATGCACCACACCGCCGCGAGCGGCGCGGAGCAGCCCGGCTCCGCCGCCGGACACGGAAACCACGACATGGGCGAGGCCGGATCGAGCGCCGCGACCGGCACCGCGACCGAGGAAACTCCTGGAGGACTGATGGTCTCGCAGCACGGCTACACCCTGGAACCCGCCGCCCGCAGCCTCACCGCCGGTACGTCGCAGACCCTGTCCTTCGTCGTCCGCGGACCGGACGGCAAGCCCGTCACCGGTTACACCCCGACCCACGAGATGGACCTGCACCTGATCGTGGTCCGCCGCGACCTGACGGACTTCCAGCACCTGCACCCGACCCGGGACGCCGCCGGAACCTGGAGCATCCCGCTGACCCTGCCGACCGCCGGCGAGTACCGGATGTTCACCGACTTCGCCCCGGCGGGCGGCCAGGGCCTCACCCTCGGCGCCGACCTCTCGGCCGCCGGGAACTTCACCCCGCAGCCGCTCCCCGCCCCGGCCGCCACCGTCCAAACCGACGGCTACTCCGTCACCTTGGACGGCACGCTGGAGGCCGGGAAGACCTCGAAGCTGACCCTCACCGTCAGCCGGGACGGCAAGCCGGTCACCGACCTCCAGCCCTACCTCGCCGCGTACGGCCACCTGGTGGCCCTGCGTTCCGGCGACCTCGCCTACCTGCACGTGCACCCGGACGGCAGCCCCGGCGACGGCCGTACCGCGCCCGGCCCCGGCATCACCTTCTACGCCACCGTGCCGAGCGCCGGCGACTACCGGCTCTTCCTCGACTTCAAGCACGGCGACACCGTGCACACCGCCGCCTTCACCGCCCACGCCGAGGCCGGCAGCGGCCAGGCCGAGGCGGGCGGGGATGGCGACGGCCACGGCGACCACGGCGGCCACCGGCACTGACCCCACGCCGGTCGATACCCCCTACCCGTACCCCGAACGCGCCCGACAGCAGTACCCCCGAGGAGGGGTGATGAGCTCCGCAACCCAAGACAGGACCCGGCCCGCCGGCAGTGAGCAGATCGAACTCGAGATCGGCGGCATGACCTGCGCCTCGTGCGCCGCCCGGATCGAGAAGCGGCTGAACAAGATGGAGGGCGTCACCGCCACCGTCAACTACGCCACCGAGAAGGCCAAGGTCACCTTCCTCGACTCGATCGAGCCGCAGGCCCTGGTCGCCGAGGTGGAGAAGGCCGGCTACACCGCCGCACTGCCGAAGCCGCCGGCCGCCGAGAACGCGGAGAGCACGGAGGAGGCCGGCCCCTCGGCGGCCGACGAGCGGGTCCGGGCGCTGCGTCAGCGGCTGCTGATCTCGGCGGTGCTGACCGCCCCGGTGATCGCCATGGCGATGATCCCGGCGATCCAGTTCACCTTCTGGCAGTGGCTCTCGCTCACCCTCGCCGCCCCGGTCGTCGCGTACGGCGCCTGGCCGTTCCACCGCGCCGCGTGGACCAACCTCAGGCACGGCGCGGCCACCATGGACACCCTGATCTCGGTCGGCACGCTGGCCGCCATGGGCTGGTCGCTGTACGCGCTCTTCTGGGGTACCGCCGGGACCCCCGGCATGACGCACCCGTTCGAGCTGACCATCGGCCGCAGCGACGGCGCGGGCAACATCTACCTGGAGGCCGCCGCCGGGGTCACCACCTTCCTGCTGGCCGGACGCTACTTCGAGGTCCGCTCCAAGCGACGGGCCGGATCGGCGCTGCGGGCACTGCTGGAGCTCGGCTCCAAGGACGTCGCGGTGATCCGGGACGGCCGCGAGGAGCGCATCCCGATCGGGCAGTTGGCGGTCGGCGACGTCTTCGTGGTCCGTCCGGGCGAGAAGGTGGCCACCGACGGCGTGATCGTCGAGGGCACCTCGGCGATCGACGCCAGCATGCTGACGGGTGAGTCCGTCCCGGTCGAGGTCTCCCCCGGCGACACCGTGGTGGGCGCGACGGTCAACGCGGGCGGCCGGCTGATGGTCCGTGCGGCGAAGGTCGGCGCGGACACCCAACTCGCCCAGATGGCACGGCTGGTGGAGGACGCACAGAACGGCAAGGCCGAGGTCCAGCGGCTCGCGGACAAGGTCTCCGGGATCTTCGTGCCCGCGGTCATCACCCTGGCCGTCGCCACCCTCGGCTTCTGGCTGGGCACCGGCGCGGGCATCAGCTCGGCGTTCACGGCGGCGGTCGCGGTACTGATCATCGCCTGCCCCTGCGCCCTGGGGCTCGCCACACCGACCGCGCTGATGGTCGGCACCGGACGCGGTGCGCAGCTCGGCATCCTGATCAAGGGCCCCGAGGTGCTGGAGTCCACCACGGGCGTGGATACCGTGGTGCTGGACAAGACCGGCACGGTGACGACCGGTCAGATGACCCTGGTCGAGGTCGTCCCGGCCGAGGGCGAGGACCCGGCGCAGATCCTGCGCCTGGCCGGTGCGCTGGAGGACGCCTCCGAGCACCCGATCGCCCAGGCGATCGCCAAGGGCGCCACCCAGCGGGTCGGCACCCTGCCGCAGGTCGAGGACTTCGCCAACCTGGAGGGCCTGGGCGTGCAGGGCGTGGTGGCCGGCGACGGCACCAGCCACGCCGTCCTGGTCGGCCGGACCCGTCTGCTCGACGAATGGAGCCAGCACCTGCCCCCCGCACTGGAGCAGGCCAAGGCCGAGGCGGAGGCCAAGGGCCGCACCGCCGTCGCAGTCGGCTGGGACGGCAAAGCACGCGGGATCGTGGTGGTCGCCGATGCGGTGAAGCCCACCTCGGCCGCCGCCATCCGCCAGCTGCGCGCCCTCGGCCTGCGGCCGGTGCTGCTCACCGGTGACAACGCCTCGGCGGCCCGCGCGGTGGCCGACGAGGTCGGCATCGAGGAGGTGATCGCCGAGGTGATGCCCGCTGACAAGGTGGACGTGGTCAAGCGCCTCCAGGCGGAGGGCCGCCGGGTGGCGATGGTCGGCGACGGCGTCAACGACGCGGCGGCACTCGCCCAGGCGGACCTCGGGCTCGCCATGGGCACCGGCACCGACGCCGCGATCGAGGCGGCCGACCTGACCCTGGTCCGCGGTGACCTGCGCATCGCGGCGGACGCCATCCGCCTCGCCCGGCGCACCCTGGCCACCATCAAGACCAACCTGTTCTGGGCCTTCGCCTACAACGTGGCCGCGCTGCCGCTGGCCGCCGCCGGCCTGCTGAACCCGATGATCGCCGGTGCGGCGATGGCGTTCTCCTCGGTGTTCGTCGTCTCCAACAGCCTGCGGCTGCGCCGCTTCGCCGCCCTGCCCGACAACCGCGCCACCGAACCGACCGCCTGACGAACCGTCACCGTGAGGCCGCCCGACCACTGGTCCGGCGGCCTCACGGCTTCCGCCACCGGGAAATGCCTCCGGCTACTACCACATTCCTTAGTAATTTCGCAGAAACGCCGAGCGGCGACATGACGGAGAAACAGTCGGATCTGTCCCGCCGGAACCCCGCGGAACCCGGCAGAACCGATCCGTCACATCGGCCGAATGGTGAATACTCCGACCTCCAGGCCGGTCTTGATTTCCGTCAGGAGAATGACTTGACTGGCTCCCGACGACCACCGGGCAACGACCACCCCTCCCTCGGGGTCGGCAGCCACTGCCGCCGACCCACTGGGCACGGCGCCGACCAGGGGATGAGAGATGGATGACAAGCTGGAGCTGAGAGCGGCCGTCGCGGACGAGGCCGCCGAGATCGCCGCCCTTCTCGCCACTTCCTGGCGCGAGAACTACGCGGAACTGCTCGGTGGATACCGCACCGAGCTCCTGATCGGAGAATACTGCGGAGTAGGGCGCATTTCCGCCGAGATAAGCGCCGCCCGCGCCGGTGACGGCTGGCTCGGCTGGCTCGTCGCCCGTACCGACGGCGAACTCGTCGGCGCCGCCGCCGGCGGAATCACCACCATCGGCTCGGGCGAGATCTACACCCTCTGCGTCGCCGCCGCGCACAGCGGAAAGGGCATCGCCACCGCGCTGGTCACAGCCGCGACCGAGCAGCAGCGGGCTCGCGGGGCCACCGAGCAGTGGGTCGGGGTGTACGGCAGCAGGGACCCGGCCATCGGGCTCTTCACCAGGCTCGGCTTTGCCCCCGTTGCGTCCGGCGACCGCCAGGCCGAGGGCGTCACCCCGACCGACGGCTCTCCCTCGCTGGTACGGATCCGCCGCGAGGTCTGAGCGCGCGCTGACCGCGCAGCCCGATTCCCCGCAGCCCGGACGGCGGTGCGTGAGCTCACTTCAGGACGGGTGCGCTCATCCACATGTGCTTGTCGCAGACCACGATCGGCACCCGCTTCCCATGGGCGTCGGTCATCTTCAGACCCTGACCGATCTCGTGCCGCCCGGCGTGCGGCGGCAGCACCTGACCCTGCGCAAGGTCGTCCGACGGGAAGTAGCAGACACCGCTGGTGTCCGGGACCTCGCTGTAGTGCAGGTCCACGACCACGGAACGCCCCGGCGCCACCACCAGCCGCAGCGGCACCGTCCTGGCCCCGACCGCGACCACCTCGGGCCCCTTGCCCACGTGCACCCGGAACCACGGGTAGCCGTCGAAGGCACACGCCTCGGCTCCGGCGTTCTGCGCGGTCAGCCGCGCCGGGACCGGATCACCGGGTGTCGTCGGCACGTGCTCCAGGTGCGCGAGAGTCCAACGCAGCTGTGCGGACGTGCAGTTGGCCGCCTTGTCCGGCGCCGGCTGCGAGGCGGAACCGGACGGGACCGGCCCGGTCCCCGTCGGCGACACCAAGGCCATGGGCGACGCCGAACCCGGTTCCGCCGACCGGCTCGCGGGCACGCCGCCGCCCGAGGGCAGGGCCGCACCAGCGGAGGCGTTCGGGCCGACACCCGCCGTACCGGCGGCGGACGGCGAGACGGGCCCGGAGGGCCGGGCGCCGCCGGCGGCTCCCCTACCGTCCGGTGAGACCGACGCCGTCCCGGCCGCCCCCGTCGCCCGGCCGTCGTCCTCCGGCCCGCAGGCACTCACCGACAGGACCAGCCCCACCGCAACCGCTGCTCCGACCACCAGCCGTCTACTCATAGAAGTTCCCCCCGTAGTTGTACTGGGGCCATGGCTTCACCGCCGCCATCGCCACCGCCATCCAGGTCTCGGACCCTTCGAGCCTAGAGGACCCGACGGACCTTACACCCGGGGACATCCGGCACCTGCCGCAGGCAGGCCGAGGCAACCACCCCGGGCACGGCACACCGCGTGCGCCGGTCCGGGGGTCAACCGGTCCGGCGCACGCGGTGATCGCCTGCTGCTTCCGCTCTACTCCTTCTCCCTCTTGCTCTGTCCGGGTGCAAACCCGTCCAGCCTGTTCAGCCCGCCCGAAGCCACCGGCCCGGGTCGAGAACAGCTCAGTCCCGGGTGGCCCGGCGGAGTACGAGCAGCAGCGCCCCGAGCGTCGCGAGCAGCGCGGAGAGCAGCATCAGCGGGGTCTGCGCCGAGCCCGTGTGGGCCAACTCGCCGTGGTGGTGGTGCTCCTGGCCGGACGAGTGGTGCCCGCCGGCCAGACCGCGCTCCTTGTTCACCGAGCTCGCCGAGCTCGAGTTGTTGTTGTTGTTGTTATTGTTGTTGTTGTTGTTGTTGGTCAGCTGGCTACCATTCACATTCTGGAATGAAGGCGCATTGTTGCCCGTGACCGTCACGTTCGGGTGGTTGTCGTTCGAGATCAAGACCGTGAAGGCCTGGATTCCCTGCGTCTGATTGGTCGCCTGGTTGAGGTTGTTGGTCTGGGTGGAGGTGGGGTCCGCAATCTCGGTGGGGGTGGCCGTCTGGTTGGCGCTACCGCTGGCCTTGGCACTGCCGCTGGCAGTGGCGCTGGAGTCCTGAGTGGGGTTGGCCATCGGCTTGGCGGTGGCGCTGCCGGTGCCGGTACCGCTGCCGCCGCCGATAGCGCTGGGGTTGGCTGCCTGGCTCGGGTGAGCCACCTGACTGGGGTTGGCCACCTGGCCCGGGTGAGCCACCTGACTGGGGTTGGCCACCTGGCCCGGGTGAGCCACCTGACTGGGGTTGGC
>NZ_JYJF01001059.1 GCF_000955975.1 Saccharothrix sp. ST-888 | reverse complement strand
GCTCGCCGCGACCGCGCTGCTCACCCAGGCCCTGGGCGACGCCGCGATCGACGCACCGCTGTGGTGCGCGACGCGCGGCGCGGTCTCGACGGGCCGTACCGACCGCCTCGAAAGCCCGGCACAGGCCCAGATCTGGGGTCTGGGCCGAGCGGTGGCCCTGGAGCACCCGGAGCTCTGGGGTGGTCTGGTCGATCTCCCGGAGACCGTGGACGAGCGCGTCTCCGCCCGCCTGGTGGGCGTCCTCGCGGACGCCGGCGGCGAGGACCAGCTGGC
>NZ_JYJF01001058.1 GCF_000955975.1 Saccharothrix sp. ST-888 | reverse complement strand
GTGGTACGGAGGTTGGTGTACCAGTACTCGGCGTCCATGCCGGAACCGTCGACCAGCTCGCCCGTCACCGTGGACAGCAGCGGCACCCGGCCCGCCTGCTGGGTGACGTCCTTCAGGACGTCCAGCAGTTCGGTGCGGATCGACTCGACCTGCGCCGAGTGCGAGGCGTAGTCAACCGGCACCCGACGAGCCCGGACACCATCCGCCTCACACGACGCCAGCAACTCCTCCAGCGCAGCCGGCTCACCCGAAACCACCACCGACGACGGACCG
>NZ_JYJF01001057.1 GCF_000955975.1 Saccharothrix sp. ST-888 | reverse complement strand
CGGCTGTTGGTGCCAGGGCCGCCGGGCGCGGCAGGCGGGCTGGCCCAGGATGGCGCGGTCGGCGGTGTTGAGCATCCAGGCGATGGCGTCGACGGCCGCACGGGCTGCGAGATGGGTGAGTTCGGCGTAGATGTTCGCGGTGGTCGACAGGGTGCGGTGACGCAGCGTCTTGGAGACGACCGGTAGTGGTGTGCCGGCGGCCAGGGCGAAGCTGGCGGCGAGGTGGCGCAGGTCGTGCAGGGCGATGCGGGGGACGCCGGCCTTGTCGCAGAG
>NZ_JYJF01001056.1 GCF_000955975.1 Saccharothrix sp. ST-888 | reverse complement strand
AGATCGCGTCTCCGGCCTCGGACACCAGTCGCCACAGGTCCTCGGGCGACTCCACGCCGCCGGGGTAGCGGCAGCTCATACCGACGATCGCGATCGGCTGGTCGTCCAGGGATCCGGCCGACTGCACCGGCGCGGTGCCGATCGCGTCGGTCTCGTCGCCCAGCAGCTCGGCGAGCAGGAAGGCCGCCAGGGCGACCGGGCTCGGGTAGTCGAACACCAGCGTCGCCGGCAGTCGGAGACCCGTCGCGCCGTTGAGCTCGTTGCGCAGCTCGAC
>NZ_JYJF01001055.1 GCF_000955975.1 Saccharothrix sp. ST-888 | reverse complement strand
CACCGCCTTCGAGCCAGTAGCGCTGGCGCTGGAAGGCGTAGGTGGGCAGATCCACCCGGCGGGCGCCCTGGCCGGCGAAGACCGCCTGCCAGTCGACGGACACGCCACGCACGTACGCCTGGGCGAGCGCGGTGGTCACCGTCTGCGCCTCGGGGCGTCCCGTGCGCAGGACCGCCGCGAAGACGGCCTCCTCCGACGCGCCTTCCTGGCCCATCGCCGAGAGGGTGCCGTCGGGACCCAGCTCCACGTAAGTGCGGACGCCCTCGCCCTCAAG
>NZ_JYJF01001054.1 GCF_000955975.1 Saccharothrix sp. ST-888 | reverse complement strand
GATCGACGCGGTCGAGGCGCACGGTACGGGTACGCGACTGGGCGACCCGATCGAGGCGCAGGCGCTGCTGGCCACCTACGGCCAGGAGCGGTCGGAGGAACGGCCGCTGTGGCTGGGCTCGGTGAAGTCGAACATCGGTCACACGCAGGCGGCTGCCGGTGTGGCGGGTGTGATAAAGATGGTGATGGCGATGCGGCACGGTGTGCTGCCGCAGACCCTGCACGTCGATGCGCCGACCCCGCACGTCGACTGGACGGCGGGCGGTGTCTCGCTG
>NZ_JYJF01001053.1 GCF_000955975.1 Saccharothrix sp. ST-888 | reverse complement strand
GCTGTCGGCGGTGTTCCACACGGCCGGTGTGCTGGACGACGGTGTCGTCGACGGCCTGACGGTGGAGCGGTTCGCCACGGTGGCGCGTCCGAAGGTGGACGCGGCGCTCAACCTGCACGAGCTGACGGCCGGTCTCGACCTGTCCGCGTTCGTGCTCTTCTCCTCCATCGCCGGTTCGATCGGCAACGCGGGCCAGGGCAACTACGCGGCGGCGAACGCCTTCCTGGACGCTCTGGCCGAGCAGCGCCGGGCCGACGGCCTGGCCGCCACCTCGATC
>NZ_JYJF01001052.1 GCF_000955975.1 Saccharothrix sp. ST-888 | reverse complement strand
GCTCGTTCACATGCAGCGTCTGCGGCAGCACACCCTGCCGCATCGCCATCACCATCTTGATGATCCCGCCGACACCCGCCGCCGCCTGCGTGTGACCGAGGTTCGACTTCAGCGAACCCAGCCACAGCGGCGCCGACTCGTCCCGCTCCCGACCGTACGTGGCCAGCAGCGCCTGCGGCTCGATCGGGTCACCCAGCGTCGTACCCGTGCCGTGCGCCTCCACCGCATCGACCTCATCGGCCGACAGACCCGCATTCGCCAGCGCCTGACGGATCAC
>NZ_JYJF01001051.1 GCF_000955975.1 Saccharothrix sp. ST-888 | reverse complement strand
GGAGTTCAGCCGTCAGCGCGGGCTGTCGGTGGACGGCCGGTGCAAGGCGTTCGCGGGTGCCGCGGACGGCACGGGCTGGGGCGAGGGCGCGGGCATGCTCCTCGTCGAGCGCCTCTCCGACGCCCAGCGCAACGGACACCCGGTGCTCGCCGTGGTCCGTGGTTCCGCCGTCAACCAGAACGGTGCGAGCAACGGCCTGACCGCGCCGAACGGTCCGTCCCAGCAGCGGGTGATCCGCCAGGCGCTGGCCTCGGCCGGACTCACCGCCGACCAGATCG
>NZ_JYJF01001050.1 GCF_000955975.1 Saccharothrix sp. ST-888 | reverse complement strand
ACGTCTCCAGCAGCAGACGCTGCTGCGGGTCCATGGCCAGCGCCTCGCGCGGCGAGATGCCGAAGAAGTCCGGGTCGAACAGCCCGGCGTCGTGCAGGACACCGCCCTCGCGGGCGTAGGTCGTGCCCTGGTGGTCCGGGTCCGGGTGGTAGAGGCCGTCGAGGTCCCAGCCGCGGCCCGTCGGGAAGCCGGAGATCGCGTCTCCGGCCTCGGACACCAGTCGCCACAGGTCCTCGGGCGACTCCACGCCGCCGGGGTAGCGGCAGCTCATACCGACG
>NZ_JYJF01000106.1 GCF_000955975.1 Saccharothrix sp. ST-888 | reverse complement strand
GGCGGCGTACTCCTCGCGGATGGACATCAGACCGGGCATCTCGTGCTCGGCCAGCTGGATCTCCTTGCGCCCGAAGGACGCGAGGGACAGATCGGCGACCTTGAAGTCACCGGTGGTGTTCGACGACATGCGTCAGCTCCTCGCTGCGTGGGGTTGCGCGTAGGTCTCTGGTTTCGGGTGTGCTCGGCGGCAGAGTGCCCGACGGCTCGGCGCTCTGCTGCGGCACAATCCGTCGGAGGACCTCTCTCCCTCGACCGGTACGCACGGTACGACGACCGTGTCACCGAATCGACCGCCATCAGCAGCGACGTTTGGCTCTGGTGACGAATCTACACCGACGGCCCGCGCGGGCGGATCGGTACGAGCGGATTCGGTCAGTGGCCGTCCGTCTCGCCGTCGGCGTGGCGGTCCGGGCCCGGACCACCGGGAGTGGCCTCCGGGTCGGGGCCGGCAGCGGCCTTCTCCTCGCTGTAGATGTCCGGCTCCAGGTAGATCACGCGCGCGATCGGCACGGCCCGGCGGACCCGCACCTCGGCGGCGTCGATCGCCTGGGCGACCTGGGCCGCGCTGTCCTCCGCGTTGACCCCGATCTTGGCGGCGACCAGCAGTTCCTCCGGCCCCAGGTGCAGGGTGCGCATGTGGATCACCCCGGTGACGGAGTCGTGGTCGACCAGCGCGTCACGGATCTGCCGGACCACCGTCTTGTCGGCGGACTCGCCGATCAGCAGCGACTTGGTCTCCAGGGCCAGCACGACCGCGATCACCACCAGCAGGACGCCGATGCTCAGGGTGCCGATGCCGTCCCAGATCCCGTTGCCGGTGAGGACGGTCAGGCCGACGCCGAACAGGGCGAGCACCAGGCCGATCAGCGCGCCGGTGTCCTCCAGCAGCACGACGGGCAGCTCGGGCGCCTTGGCCCGGCGGATGTACTCGGGCCAGCTCTGCGCCCCCCTGATCGCCGAGGCCTCCCGGTAGGCCGTACGGAAGGACCAGCCCTCCATCAGGATGGCGAAGACCAGCACCCCGACGGCCCAGGGCCAGCCCTCCAGCTCGTGCGGCTCCCTGATCTTCTCGTAGCCCTCGAAGCAGGCGAACAGGCCACCGACGGTGAACAGCACGATCGCGACCAGGAAGCCGTAGATGTACCGCTCGCGGCCGTACCCGAAGGGGTGCTCCTGGTCCGCGGCACGGGCTGCCCGCTTGCCACCGACCAGCAGCAGCACCTGGTTGCCGGAGTCGGCCACCGAGTGGACGCCCTCGGCGAGCATCGACGAGGATCCCGTGAAGGCGAAGGCGGTGAACTTGCCCGCCGCGATCGCCAGGTTCGCGGACAGCGCCGCGACCAGTGCCTTGGTACCGCCTTCGGTACTCATACCCGGTTCCGCTCTCCCTCCGACCGGGCCGTTGCCCCGGCCCCTCGCTCGGTCTGATGACCGCACACAGTATCCCGAGGCGGTGTCAGGGGGCGGCGGCGACCGCGATGAGGACGCTCCCCCGGCCGCACGTCAGATGACCCGACCGGTGCCCCGGGCTCGCGGTCGACCCGGCTCTCAGCCCGAGGAGGAGGCCAGGCCCAGGTAGACGGCGGCGAAGTCGGTCAGACCGATCAGCTCGGCCAGCGCCTGGAGCGGGTCGGGGCGGCCGCTGCTGTACTCGGTGAGCCGCACCTCGTGCGCCTCGGCGAGCCGGTGGGCCCGCAGGACGCTGTGGCCGCCCGGCCGCCCGGCTGCTCTCTGCTCGCCCTCCCGACCGTTCCCGCCGCCGTTCCCGCCGTTGTTCCCCCCGCCGTTCTCCCCGCCGTTCTCCCCGTCGTTCTCCCCCGGAGTCCGGAGCAGCAGCACCTGGAGCTGGAGCGGGTCGGGCTCCTCGACCCGGTCCCGGAAGAAGTCGTCCGGATCGGCGGCGGCCGAGGCCAACTGGCCGACGAACATGCCCCGGTGGGCCGTGATCGCGCCGGGCAGCAGCCCGGTGAGCGCCGGACGGCCCGCCCGCTCGGCCAGCATCGCGGCGAAGCGCTCGGCCGCCGCGCCTGCCACCGCGCCCTCGGCCCAGACCAGCGGGACGGTACCGGCGATCCGGCCGGCCAGCTCCTTGGCCGGGTTGAGGTAGCCGGCGGCGTCCGGGCGGCAGCGCACGGCGACCTCGTCCAGCCGGTCGGCGGCGGCCTCCAGCGAACCCGGGGGCAGCTGGGTGACCCCGACCTTCTCGGTCAGCGCGAGCAGCGGTGCCAGCAGCGCCCAGAGCGCCCCCGGGTCCTCGGCGGGGAGGTCGGGCTCGTCCCCGGCCGCGCGCGGCTCGTCTTCGGGGAGGCCGAACGAGGCCGACGGGACGTAGGGCAGTGGCAGGCCGCGCACCTGGAGCGCGGCCTCGGCCAGCAGACTGCCTTCCGGGGTGATCACCACGACGGCGCAGCCACGCGCGTACGCCTGCTCGGCGAGGCTGATCAGACCCTGCTCGCCACCCTGCGCGGAGCCGATCACCACCAGGTCGAACGGGCCTGCCCAGCCCGGCAGTTGCCAGACCATGCCGCTGGTGAAGGCCGCCGGCCCGAGCTCGCCGCGCTCGACCGGTACCGCGTCGCCGGGCGCCAGCAGGAGCACCTGGCAGCCGGTGACGGCCAGCGCGGCCGCCGCCGTCCCCGCCGCCAGGGTGCTGCCGTGGCCGGCCACCAGGACGGTGCGCGGGCGGCCGTCGGGGCGCAGTCGGGCGAGACCGGCCACGTCGGCCAGCCGCAGGGCGGTACGGACCCGGGCTCCGGTCCCGGCCAGCGCGAGCAGGGCGTGGTCGCGGTCGGCGCGCTGGAGGGCGGCCGGATCGTCGAGCAGGGTGTCGTCGAACATGCGGCTGGCCTCCCAGTGGGCCTCACATCGGACGGGGTGTCAGGAGGGGCGGCGGGCCTCGTCCACCAGCAGCACCGGAATGCCCTCGCGGACCGGGTAGATCAGGCCGCAGGTCTCACCGGTGCAACGGAGCTCGTGCTCGTCGTCCTGGCCGGACTCGGCGAGGGCGGAATGGCACTCGGGGCAGACCAGGATCTCCAGCAGGAAGGACGGCAGGCTCATGGACGTTCTGCTCCACGGTTCTCGGCGGATCTCGGCAAATCTTGGCGGTACATGGCGGTACATGGCGGTTTCCCGGGAACCCGGTCGTGGCGGTTCTCCGGAACCCGGTCGTGCAGGGTCGGAACAGCGGTGTGCCCCGGCCGGTGGCAACCCTACCGGCCGGGGCACCCGCAAGGTCATAGCCTCGCGCTCACCGGGTTCCCGGGCGGGCTCAGCCGCGCACGATGGCGAGGACGGCGTCCCGGACCTCGGCCATCTTCGCCGGGTCCTTGGCCTCGACGTTCAGGCGCAGCAGCGGCTCGGTGTTGGAGGCCCGCAGGTTGAACCACCAGTCGGCACCGGCGATGGTCAGCCCGTCGAGCTCGTCCACGCTCACGCCCTCCAGGTCCGCGTAGGCGGCCCGGACGGCTGCGGCACGGTCCGCCTGGTCGGCGACGGTGGAGTTGATCTCTCCGGAGGCCGCGTAGCGGTCGTACTCGGCCGTCAGCCCCGACAGGGCGCCGTCCTGCCCGCCGAGCGCGGCCAGCACGTGCAGGGCGGCGAGCATGCCGGTGTCGGCCCGCCAGAAGTCGCGGAAGTAGTAGTGCGCCGAGTGCTCGCCGCCGAAGACCGCGTCGGTGGCGGCCATCTCCTGCTTGATGAAGGAGTGGCCGACCCGGGTGCGGACCGGCTTGCCGCCGAGGGCGCTGACGACCTCGGGCACGGTCCAGGAGGTGATCAGGTTGTGGATGATCGTCGGCTGCTCCTCGCCCGCCGCCTTGGCGCGGGCGATCTCC
Source organism: Saccharothrix sp. ST-888 (assembly GCF_000955975.1). Lineage (GTDB taxonomy): Bacteria > Actinomycetota > Actinomycetes > Streptomycetales > Streptomycetaceae > Kitasatospora. Next base: position 22,673 of record NZ_JYJF01000106.1, on the reverse strand, counting down.
CGGGCGGCGACCAGCGCGGTGATCGCGGACGGGGAGACCGGCTCGCCGCGCTCGTCGATCACGAAGCAGCGGTCGGCGTCACCGTCGAAGGCCAGGCCCAGGTCTGCGCCGACCTCGACCACCTTGGCCTGGAGGTCGACCAGGTTCTTCGGGTCGAGCGGGTTCGCCTCATGGTTGGGGAAGGTGCCGTCCAGCTCGAAGTAGAGCGGAACCAGGTCGAGCGGCAGCCCGTCGAACACGGTCGGCACGGTGTGTCCGCCCATGCCGTTGCCCGCGTCCACGACCACCTTGAGCGGCCGGATCGCGGTCAGGTCGACCAGCGAAAGCAGGTGGTCGGCGTAGCCGCGCAGGGTGTCCACGGCGGACAGCTCGCCCGGCTTCACCTCGGCCGGCGGGATGGCGAGGGCACCGTCGGCGCCGGTCCAGGACTCCACCAGTTCCCGGATCTCGGACAGGCCGGTGTCCTGCCCCACCGGGGCGGCGCCCGCCCGGCACATCTTGATCCCGTTGTACTGGGCCGGGTTGTGCGAGGCGGTGAACATCGCGCCGGGCAGGTCCATCGATCCCGACGCGTAGTACAGCTGGTCGGTCGAGCAAAGGCCGATCTCGACCACGTCCGCCCCGTAGGAGGCCGCGCCCTCGGCGAAGGCCCGCGACAGCGACGGCGAGGAGGGCCGCATGTCGTGACCGACCACCACGGCCGAAGCGCCCGTCACCTGTACGAAGGCCGCGCCGAACGCCCGTGACAGGGACTCGTCCCACTGATCCGGCACCACACCCCGGACGTCGTACGCCTTCACCAGCTGCGTCAGGTCACGCACAACCGCTCCACCAGAATGTTGGGAACTAGGACGTAGCGCAGCGTACCGGGCCGTGGTGCGGTCCAGGTGAACTCCGCAAGACCGGAGGCGGTAGACCTTCAGTTGTCCGGAGAACGGAGCACCCGCAGGTGCCCCCGGCGGCCGACCTCGGTCGGATCGCCCTCGGGGCTGCGGCCCTGACGGGGCGTGCGCTCCTGCGGCCTGGCGGCCTCACGGACGGCGTTGGCGAGCGCTTCGAGGTCGTCGCTGGTGCGGCGCAGCGGCCCGGCGTCGGGAGCGAGGCGGACCACCTCCCAGCCGCGCGGGGCGGTGAGGCGCTCGGCGTGCTCGGCGCACAGGTCGTAGCAGTGCGGCTCGGCGTAGGTGGCGAGCGGCCCGAGGACGGCGGTGGAGTCCGCGTAGACGTACGTCAGCGTCGCGACGGCCGGTCGGCCGCACGCGGTCCGCGAACAACGGCGTACAGAGCTCACGAGGGTGGACGGTACAGCACTCTTGACCGGGCCGCGAAGACCCTCCCCCTGCCGAGTGTCGTGTGTCGCCGACGCAGGGCCGTCGGGGTGGTCCACTTCCGGGCGCCGGAGGACTACGCTCGGTACTGATATGGACAGCTCCGCACACCGTTCATCGGCAGAGCCGACAGGTCCGTCACGGCGCTCAGGGCACCGCGACCGACACGGCCGCGGCCTGCGCGGGCCGCTGGCACCGCCTCAGGTGCCGATCTCGCTGACCCGCTCCGAGCTGTTCGACGACTACGTGCGCGAGTCGGTGGAGCGGCTGGAGCGGCGCTGGCCGCAGCTGGTGGACGTGGAGTTCGCCGTCCAGGAGGTGCCGCTGCCGGAGCCGGGCGCGCCGGAGCCGGACGCCGTGCCGCTCGGCCGGCTGATCCCGGCGAAGCAGGGGAACAAGAGCCGGATCGTGGTCTACCGCAGGCCGGTGGAGATCCGCGCCAAGGGGCGGGACGAGCGGGCCGCGCTGGTGCACGAGGTCCTCATCGAGCAGGTGGCCGACCTCCTCGGGCTCTCCCCCGACGCGATCGACCCCCGCTACGACGAGGACTGAACCGGTTCCGCCCGCGACCGGGCGAGCTGCGAGTACGGGCGGGTTGCGGGCACGGGAGACCGCGCGGGGGACCCGGTTGCTTCGTGGCGGGGTCCCCGCGCGGTGCTCCGATCGGCTCCCGGCCGCTTCGGACGTGCCCCTGGAGGGGCCGCTCAGGGGCGGTTCAGGACGGCCGGGTCCTGGACCGCGTGCGGGACCTGGACGGTGCTGCGGTCGTCGGTGAGTGCCTGGACGGTGAACATCGGGATGTCCTTGGTGTTCACCGCGAGCATCCGGGCGGCCACCACGGGACCGCCCGAGACGGTCTCCACGGTGAGGCCGAAGACGCCGTTCAGGCCGCCGGGTTCGGGCGCCGCGAGACCGACCGTCGCACCGGCCGGGACCTGGATCTCCTTGGTCACCGGGGTGCCTCCGCCGCTGCCCGCCGAGGAGGTCACCCGGACGGTGGCCGCGTCACCCGTCGAGGTGAGGTAGAGGGTCGACGCGCCGGCCCGGTTGTCGGCGATGCTCGCCCGCTTGCCGACCGGGGCGCTACCGCTGATCCAGGCGGCGTCGGACTTGCCGTTCTGGGTGCGGTCGACCCGCAGTCCGGCCACCACCGGCGTCGGGTGCGCCGGGTCGCTCGGGCTCAGCCGCAGTGCGCCGACCTCGCCGCGGGTGACCTGCTGCAGGTCGACGGCGGCGATCATCCCGGCCTTCACGTGGATGGTCTCGTGCCCGGCCGGGGTGAACCAGCCGTTCTTGCCGGAGACCTGGATCTTCAGGTCGGCGTCGTCGTCCCCGGGCGCGGCGACCACCAGGCGGGCCGAGGCGGTGTCGGCGGGCAGGCCCGGCAGCACCTGGGTGGGGGCGGGGGCGGCGGACGCGGGGAGGTAGTCGGCGCCCTTGCCCTCGTCGATGGCGTGCAGGGCGGCGCCGACCCGGCCGCTGCGGGCGACGACCTCCACCGCGAGGTCCGTGACCGGGTCCTTGACCAGTGAGGAGAGCCGCAGCGACTGCGTGCTGCCGGGGGCGACGGTGAGGCCGGTCGCGGCGTCCACCTCGATCTGGCCCTTGTCACCGTAGAACTTGAGGTCCACCACGGCCGGGGCGGTGGGGTCGGCGTTGACCAGGTTGACGTAGTCGGTCCTGGAGCTCGCCGTACTGGCGCCGGCGAACCAGAAGTCCGTTCCCGCCGGGGCGCAGCCGACGCCGGACAGGCCGGCCGTGCGGGAGTCGGTGACGGTGGTGGTCTCGCTGACGGTGAAGCCCGGCGCGTAGGCGCCGCCGGCCACGGCGGTGGCGGCGGGCGGGGTGTCGCCGGAGGCCGCACTGCCGGTCGCCGGGACGCCGACCTTGCTCAGCGAGAGCCTGGCACTGCCGGATCCGCCCGGGGCGGAGGCGGCGGCCGAGGCGGACGGGCTCGCCGACGGGGAGCCCGAGGGCGTGGCCGGGGCGGAGGCCGAGTCCGACGGCGCGGCCGACTGGCTGCCGATGTCCGTGAGCGAGGCGCTGCCGCCGCTCGCCGAGCCGCCCGCCGGGGTGAACAGGGTCAGGTCCGTGCTGCCGGTGACGCCCTGGAACGGTGCCGGGCAGACCAGCGAGGTCCGCTCGACCTGCTCGGAGGTCGTGCCGCCCGCGTTCGCGGTGCCGACCGGGGCGGCCGGCGAGCGCAGCTCGGCGATCCCGAAGGCGGCGGCGAGTACGGCCGCCGCCGCGAGCAGCGAGATGCCGGTGCGCGGACCGACGCCGGGTGACGGCCGGCTCGCGGCGGGCTTCGCCGCCACCGGTTCCGCGGCGCTCTCCCCGGGCTCGCCGGACGTGCCGGGCTTGCCGAAGGACGGCTTCTTCAGGCCGGGGGCCTTGAGGCTGGGCTTCTTCATGAGCTCGGGTCAGCTCCCCGTTCCGTTGTGGTGCGGGTGACCACCGGTGCCGTAGGGGTCGTTGGGGTCGTAGTAGGTCTCGGGCTGCTGCCCCGGCGCCCAGGCCTGCTGCGGCTGCTCGGCCTCCGGGTAGCCCTGGTAGGGCTCGTAGCCGTACTGGCCGCCGTACTGGTCCTGGTGCGGCTGCTGCTGCCCGTACTGCGGCTGGGCGGCGGGCTGGTCGGGGTAGGGCTGCTGTCCGTACTGCTGCTCCACCGGCTGGTTGTACTGGTCCCAGGTGTAGGGATCGGCCTGGCTGTACGGGTCGGCCTGCTGGTACTGGTCCTGGAACCGCTCCTGCTGGAACTGCTCCTGGGTGTACTGGCCCGGGTCGGCGGCGGGTGCGGCGGTCGTCGGCTCGCCGGAGGGCTGGGCCGGGACCGACGCTGCGTACACGCCGGTCTCCGGCTCGTCGCCCTCGCCCTCGCCGCGCTCGGCGAGGCGGCGGGCACGGCGGCTGCCGGGCGCCGGCGGGGGTGCCTGGGCGGCGGGCAGCGCCTGGGCGGCGACCACCTCGTCGGGCAGGTCGTCGTCGTTGTGGTTGCGGCGTCCGGGCAGGGCGAGCACCAGGACGGTGGTGCCGAGCAGCAGCTGGACCCAGATCCAGCCGCTGTGCAGCAGGCTGCTGTCGCGGGTGACGTCCAGGCGGCCGCCGGCGGCCGGGAGCTTGAAGCCCTGGGCCCAGCCGTCCACGGTGACGCGTTCGAGGGCGGTGCCGTCGAGGGTGGCCTGCCAGTCGGGGTCGGCGCTCTCGGCCAGGCGCAGCACCCGGTCGGCCGGACCGGCTGGGATCGTGGTGGAGATGTCGTGCTCACCGGCCGGCACGGAGACCGGCGCGCCCTTGGGGCTGGTGATGACCGCCCGGGTGGCCACCGCCCCGCTGACCTGCCAGAGCGCGGTGCCGTTCTCCTCGCTGAGCCTGGTCAGGCCCGGGGTGGTGTCCAGGACGTCCTTGGCCTTGTCGGTCAGCGGGTCCTTGGTCTCGACGTACCCGATGCCGTACCCGGCCAGGACCTTGGCCTGGTCGCCGCCGGAGCCCGCGAGCAGGCTGCCGACCAGCTTGGTCAGGCTATTCCGGGCGGCGTCGTCGCTGTTCACGGTGGACTCGGCCTGGCCGAGGCTCAGTCCGGCGCCCCGGACCAGGCTGTAGCGGATGTCGACCCCGCGCCGGTCGCCGTCGAGGACCAGGGTGCGGGAGCGGTCGCTGGTGGATGCCTCCTCCGCGACGAAGGCGGGGACCTGGGTGGCGTCGCCGCGGCGCAGCGGCCAGTCCGCGCCGACCACGGACCACCAGAGGGCGGTACCCAGCGGGGCGAGGACGGCGGTGGCCAGCACCAGCGCGGCGACCGGCTGGCGCCAGCCGAAGGCGATGCCGGAGACGCGGGCGTTGGCGCCGTCCGCACCGATCGCGGCGGCGGCGAGCAGGCCGACCCCGGTGAGCAGGGTGGCCGGTCCGGCCCAGGCGGCGGTGCCGGGCCCGCCCGAGGCGGGAGTGACGGTGGTCCCGGCCACGGCGACGCTGAACAGCAGCCCGGCGCCGGCCGCGCCCCAGGCGGCGAGCACCGCGCGGCGGCGGTCGGCGCGCAGCAGGGCGGCGAGGGCGGCGAGCACCACACCGGTGGAGAGCCAGACCGGTGGGACGCCGCTGCCGCCCGGGTTGACCAGGATCAGTCCCAGCGGAGTGGCGGCGTGCCCGTTGAAGCCGGGCAGTCCGGCCTCCAGCAGCAGCCTGGACGGGTGCGTGAGCACCTGGACCGACCAGGGGGCGAGCACCAGTACGGGCACCCCGAGGATCACCAGGACGCGCAGCCCGAGCAGCCGCACCGCGCTGAGGCCGGAGCCGAAGGCGCCGCCGCGCACCACCGCGAACAGCAGTGCGGCGAGGCTGAGCGGGACGGCGATGGCCCAGGTGAGCGGGACGAACGCGGTGGCGATGGTGAGCATCAGCACCGTGGTCCAGGCGCTGCGCCAGCCGGGGCGGCCGCCGCGGGCGGCGGTCTCGGTACGGATGCCGAGTCCGGCGGTGACGGCGGCGGCGCGGGCCAGCGGCGGGAGCACGACGGCGAGGACGGCGGTGCCGATCCGGCCCTGGGCGAGTGCGCCGGTGGCGGCGGGCAGCAGGGCGTAGCTGGCGCTGGCCCAGGCGCGGACCAGCTTGGAGCCGATCAGCGGCCGGGAGACCAGGTAGGCGCTGACCGCGGCGAGCGGGACGGAGAGCACCACGAGCAGGGTGATCGCCAGGTCGGCGTGGTCGAACAGCAGCCAGGAGAGCACCGAGAGCACGGCGAGGTACGGCGGTGCGGTGGCGGTGGAGCCGGTCCCGATGGGGTGCCAGGAGTCGGCGTACATGTTCCACAGGCCCGACGCGCCGTCGGCCGCGGGCAGCAGGGCGCCGCCGAGCAGGCTGCCGGTGCTGCCGAGCAGGCTGCGGCAGGCGACCAGGGCGAACAGCAGCAGGGCGGTGAAGAGCAGCGGCGCGGGGCGCCTGGCCAGCTTCTTGATCAGCGCGAACTGCTCGACCACCAGGTCGTCGTTGTCGTCGTCGCCCGGTCCCGACTCGACGGAGCCGTGGCGGCCCGCGCCGGAGCCGTCGGTGGTGCCGATGCCGAGGGAGCTGATGGCCTGTTCGACGGCGAGGCGGGCGGTGGCGCCGGGGGCCGGGAAGAGGGTGCGGTCGTCGAGGGAGTCCGCGCCCCTGGTCCGTTTGCGCTTTTTACGGGCGACCAGCAGCCGCGGCAGCCGGACCAGTTCGTGGCCGAGGCCGGCGAGTTCGTCGAAGGCCTGGCGCGGGTCCTTGCCGACCAGGTTGGCGATCACCCGCAGCAGGGTGCCGATCACCAGCCGGAGCAGGACGTACGGCAGCAGCACGCCCTTGGAGTTGGCGAGCAGGGTGTAGACGGCGCCGGCCTTGTCGACGCGGTGCGGGTGGGCCGGTCCGCAGTCGATGGCGCGCCGTTCGCGGCTGGCGGCCTCGGCGTGCCGCAGGACCGCGTCGGGGGCGATGACCACCCGGTGGCCGGCGGCGTTGACCCGCCAGCAGAAGTCGGTGTCGTCGCGCATCAGCGGCAGGGCCTTGTCGAAGCCGCCGAGCTCCTCGAAGACGTCCCGCCGGACCAGCATGCCGGCGGTGGAGACGGCGAGCACCGGGCGGACCTGGTCGTGCTGCCCCTGGTCCTGCTCGCGGCGGTCGAGGCCGGTCCAGCGCCGGCCGGAGCGGGCGATGCTGACGCCGACCTCCAGCAGCTGCCTGCGGTCGTACCAGCTTCGCAGCTTGGGTCCGACCACGGCGGCGCTGGGGGTGGAGTCGGCGACCTGGAGCAGGCGGCGCAGGGCGTCTGTCTGCGGCTCGCAGTCGTCGTGCAGCAGCCAGAGCCACTCGATCGGGCGAGTTTCGCGGGGGCCGCCCCGGCCGAGGTCGTCCTGGGCGCCGAGCGGGTCGCCGAAGTCGTCCCAGCCCCCGGTGACCGGGTCGTAGCCGGACGGGTCGAGGCTGTAGGGCAGGTCCTCGGGCCGCAGCGGGGGCGCGCTCGCGACGGCCTGTCCCACGGCGGTGCCGAATCCGGCGCGCCGGCCGAGGATCAGCGGACCGCTGTCGGGCAGCCAGTCGCCGAGGGTGTCCTGCAGCAGCTGCGGCGAGGTGTCGGTCGAGCCGGTGTCGACGGCGAGGATGCGCTGGACCTGCCGGTCCTGGCCGAGCAGACCCGCCGTCGCCTGCGGGAGCCAGCGGGCTCCGTCGTGCGAGACGATCACGGCGGTGACCAGATGGCGCGGGTACGCGGGCGGCCTGGCGGCGGAGAAACCGCTCTGGTGGCTGTAGACGGTCATCGAGTGCGCGGGCCCCAAGTTCTCAGTGGACGCAGCCAGTGGACGCAGCCGGTGGACGGCGGGTGGTGTGCGATGCCGTCCTGATGGGCCGTGGAGTACGGGCCGGGCGGCGGCGCGCGGCCCGGATGCCAGGCATCCGGGTGGCCCACCACACTAACGGCTCCCGATGGCGGGATTGCTCCCGGAGTCCGTCCAGACGGTGTTCGGGAATGCGAAAGCGCCCCACCGTCCCGGTGAGGCGCTGGCAGAACTGCTGTGATGGACCCGGCCGGTACAGCGTCGGTCGTGGCGGCGGCCGTGCCCCGTGGCAGTCGGCCCGGAGTACTGCGGTGGCGGTGTGCGTCAGACCGCGCTCTTCTTCAGCCGCCGGCGCTCGCGCTCGGAGAGGCCGCCCCAGATTCCGAAACGCTCGTCATTAGCGAGCGCGTATTCGAGGCATTCCGAACGGACTTCGCAGGCAAGGCAGACCTTCTTGGCCTCGCGGGTGGATCCGCCCTTCTCCGGAAAGAACGACTCCGGGTCGGTCTGGGCACACAACGCCCGCTCCTGCCAGCCGAGTTCCTCTTCTTCCTCTTCGATGCCCGCACCGATCAACAGCTCAAAGAGCTCGCTCATTTGGCGCGCCTCCTCTGCCCCTTTTGGCGTCCCCGTGGTGTTGCCGTTGCCTGGAGCGGCGGAACGACACGAGTGAAATTACATGTGCGTCACTCTGGCCCAGTCAAGCCGAGCTCTGGTATTGGGCCCAGGATTCACTCCCCGGAACCAAGGCGCTACGACAAGTGTACATATCCGGACATTCGGAACCTACTGCTCCGATCGCCATCAATCGCCCGGAACTGTCCGCCCGCTGACTTGCAGTCAACACGGAGCACCGCGAACCTGACCACCCCCTCAAGGGGGGGACGCCGGGCACAACCACCTGGTTGCCAGGTCATTCGGCTGCCTTCCCGACGATCTTCGCATCGAAACATAGAGGGTGATTTATCACTCCATCTGGTGGTTCATTGCGAGTCTGTCCCATATGTCGGATGGCTCGGGTTGACACTGTCGACCTTCTTACGGTCTCCTTGCCTCCATGTCGCAGTTCGCCACTCTCCGGAGCGCCCGCCAGGCGTCGCTCCGCCGTGCCGCGAACTCGCTCTGTTGTCGCCTCTGTTCCTGCTGTATCTAGGCGCCCGCGTCCCACCGCGCGCCGCCCAGCACGAGCATCGAGGCCGCCCGCGACGACAGTCCCCCTGCTTTCTCCGCGGATCCGGCTGATCCCCAGTCCACGACCAGCCGCCCGAGGAATCACCATGCGAATGCCGCGCATCCGCAAGCGCAACCGCGACCGCAGCAAGCTCGCCCGCCACCACCTGGCCCGGATCGCCCCGCCGCGCCGCGCCGACACCGCGCACCGGACCGGGTCCACCCTCCCCGGCTGGGCCGACGGCCTGAGCGACGTCTCCATCGCCGGCGACCCGCTCGCCTTCCCCCACCTCGCCCGCACCGACCTGCCCCGGCACCCCACCACCGTGGCCGGGTACGCGCAGCTCGTCCGCGAGCTCGCCGCCGACCGCGACCGCTGGGCACCGCTGGTCAGGTACGACGCGCTCACCCGCTGGTACGCCCGGCTGGAGACCGGGCCCGGGTACGAGGTCTGGCTGCTCAGCTGGCTGCCGGGTCAGGGCAGCGGCTTCCACGACCACGGCCGGTCCTCCGGCGTGATGACGGTCGTCCAGGGCGAACTGGTCGAGCGCTCCCTCACCCTCCCCAAGCCCGCGACCGAGGCCGCCCCCGCCGGCGAGGGCGTCCGCACCCTCCGCCCCGGCGGTCAGCGCGTCTTCTCCGCCGGCTACCTGCACGAGGTCGTCAACGCCTCCCTCGAACCCGCCGTCAGCATCCACCTCTACTCCCCCGGGCTGGTCGAGATGAACCAGTACGCCGACACCCCGGTCCCGGAGCGGCAGCCCGAGATCCACTGACCCCGGCCGACCGCGGGGAACCGGGAAGGTCGCCGAACCGTCACCTCCCCGCCCCCGGGACGTCGTGCGGATGCGGTGGAGCGTCAGAGGTCCTGGCAGGATGGGGCCATGCGCATCGTGGCACTGGCAGGCGGGATCGGCGGGGCGCGCTTTCTGCGCGGGCTGAAGGCGGCCGTCGCCCCCGGGGACGAGATCACCGTCATCGGCAACACCGGCGACGACATCCACCTCTACGGTCTGAAGGTCTGCCCCGACCTCGACACCGTGATGTACACCCTCGGCGGTGGCATCCACGAGGAACAGGGCTGGGGCCGGACCGACGAGACCTGGTCCATCAAGGCGGAGATGAAGGAGTACGGCGTCGGACCCGAGTGGTTCGGCCTCGGCGACCGGGACTTCGCCACCCACCTGGTGCGCAGTCAGATGCTCACCGCCGGATACACCCTGAGCCAGGTCACCGAGGCGCTCTGCGTGCGCTGGCAGCCGGGCGTCCGGCTGCTGCCGATGAGCGACGACCGGGTCGAGACCCATGTGAAGATCACCGACGAGGCCGGTACCCGGGCGGTCCACTTCCAGGAGTACTGGGTCAGGCTGCACGCCGCCGTCGACGCCGAGGCGATCGTGCCGGTCGGCGCGGACACCGCCAAGCCCGCCCCCGGGGTGCTCGACGCCATCGCCGCGGCGGACGTGATCCTCTTCCCACCGTCCAACCCGGTGGTCAGCATCGGCACCATCCTGGCCGTCCCCGGCATCCGGGAGGCCGTCGCCGCGGCCGCCGCGCCGGTGGTCGGGCTCTCCCCGATCATCGGCGGGGCACCGGTGCGCGGGATGGCCGACAAGGTGCTCGCCGCCGTCGGCGTGGAGACCACCGCGGAGGCGGTGGCCAGGCACTACGGCCCCAGGGGTGCGGTCGGCAGCGCCTCGGACCCCGACGGCGGACGCCCGGCGGGCCTGCTCGACGGGTGGCTGGTGGACACCGCGGACGAAGCCGCCGTCCCGGCCGTGGAGGCAGCCGGGATCACCTGCCGGGCGGTCCCGCTGCTGATGACCGACGTCGAAGCGACGGCCGCGATGGCCCGCGCCGCGCTGGAACTGGCCGAGCAGGTCCGCAGGTGATCCGGCTGCTGCCGGTCGCCGGGCTGCCCGAGATCGACGCCGACTGCGACCTCGCCGAGCTGATCGCCAAGGCGGGCGAGTTCGAGGACGGCGACATCCTGGTGGTCACCTCCAAGGTGGTCAGCAAGGCCGAGGGCCGGATCCTGCAGGCCGCCGACCGGGAGGCCGCGATCGACGCGGAGACCGTCCGGGTGGTCGCCCGGCGCGGTCCGGTCCGGATCGTGGAGAACCGCAACGGCCTGGTGATGGCCGCCGCCGGGGTGGACGCCTCCAACACCGCGCCCGGCACGGTCCTGCTGCTGCCCGTGGACCCGGACGCCTCGGCCCGCCGGCTGCGCGCCAGGATCCAGCAGCTGACCGGCCACCGGGTCGCCGTGCTGATCACCGACACCTTCGGCCGCCCCTGGCGCAACGGACTCACCGACGTCGCCATCGGCGCCGCCGGACTGCCCGTCCTGGACGACCACCGGGGCCGCACCGACAGCCACGGCAACGAGCTCGCGATGACCGTCACCGCGACCGCCGACGAACTCGCCGCCGCCGCCGACCTGGTGAAGGGCAAGGCCACCGGCACTCCGGTCGCGGTCGTCCGCGGCCTCGGCCACCTGGTCACCGCCGAGGACGGCGCCGGCACCCGCCCGCTGATCCGCTCGGCCGCGGACGACATGTTCCGGCTCGGCACCTCCGAAGCCGTCCGCGAGGCCGTGACGCTGCGCAGGACCATCCGCTCGTTCACCGCCGAGCCCGTCGATCCCGGCGCGGTCCGCCGCGCGGTGGCCGCCGCCGTCACCGCACCCGCGCCGCACCACACCACGCCCTGGCGGTTCGTCCTGCTGGAGACGCCCGAGGTCCGGACCCGGCTGCTGGACGCGATGCTCGCCGCCTGGCAGCGCGACCTGCGCGAACTCGACGGCTGGGACGCGGAGAGGATCGCCCGCCGGACCGCCCGGGGGAACGTGCTGCGCGACGCTCCCTACCTGGTCGTCCCCTGCCTGGTGATGGACGGCTCGCACGCCTACCCGGACGGGCGCCGGGCCGCCGCCGAACGCGAGATGTTCACCGTCGCGATCGGGGCTGCCGTGCAGAACCTGCTGGTGGCCCTGACCGGCGAGGGGTACGGCTCGGCCTGGGTCTCGTCCACCATGTTCTGCCGGGACACCGTCCGCACCGTCCTCGACCTCCCCGTCGGGTGGGACCCGATGGGCGCCGTCGCCGTCGGCCGGCCGGCCGAGGCCCCGAGGACGCGGCCGGGCCGCACGGCGGAGGCGTTCGTCACCGTCCGCTGAGTGGGCCCGCCGGGGGCTCCGGGGCTCGAGGAGGCGACTCTCGGGGCCTGAGGGCAACTCTCGGGGGCGCGGGGAACTGCGCGAGGGCCCCGGTGGGTGGTGCAACTGACGCTGCCGGGGCCGAGTGCGCCTTGCTGCCTTCCGTTTCGCGCAGTTCCCCGCGCCCCTGGGGGGGTGCACCTTGAGCGCTGGTCAGTGGTGGCGGTGGTCGTTCGGGGTGAGGCGGGGGCCGTAGCGGGGGGCGTGGGTGGTGGTGAGCAGGAGTAGGCGGCACAGGCGGTAGCGGTGGCCCGCGTAGGGGGCCAGGAGGTCGAGCATCTGCTCGTCGGTGCTGCGCGGACGTCCGGCGAGGGCCCAGCCGACCAGGTTGGGGAGGTGGTAGTCGCCGACCGAGACCGCGTCGGGGTCGCCGTTGCTACGTTGCAGGGTCTCGGCCGCCGTCCAGAGGCCGATCCCGGGGACGGCGGTGAGCCGGGCGAGCGCGTCGGGGTGGCCGAAGGCGGACGCCTCCTCCAGCCGGGGCGCCAGTCTGACGGCCCGCAGGATCGTCGCCGAGCGCTTGGGGTCCACTCCCGCGCGGTGCCACTCCCAGCTCGGGATCCGCGCCCACTCGCCGGCCGACGGCGTCACCCGCATCCCCTCCACCGGCCCCGGCGCGGGCGTGCCGAAGTCGCGCAGCAGCGTACGCCAGGCCCGGTACGCCTCGTCGGTGGTGACCTTCTGCTCCAGGATCGCGGGCACCAGGGACTCCAGCACCAGGCCGGTCCGCCCCAGCCGCACCCCGGCGTGGCGGCGCTGCGCCTCGCGCAGCGGACCCGGCGGCAGCACCAGCCCGGACGGCTCGTCCTCGGCGCCGAGCAGGGCGGGCACCCGGTCGAGCAGCCAGTCGGCGCCCGGCCCCCAGGCCTGTGCCGTCACTTCGCCCGCGCGGGCGGCGATCCGCAGGGTGCCGGGCCCGGCAGGCGTACGGGAGGCCCGCCAGATCGCACCGTCGCCGCTGCTCCGGTACGCGGGGTCGGCCGGTCCTCGGCGCAGCGGGAGCAGGGTGCGGGCCAGGTCGAGCGGATAGCCCGGCTGCCAGCGCCGTTCCGTTCCCGGCATGCCCGTCCACCACCTCTCGTCCGACCGCCATCGACCTGTTCCGACCGCTCCCGGCCTGCAGGAGCTCATGGTCCGGGGTTCTGAACGATACGCGCGAAGCCGGGCGGTTCCAGCGGCCGCCTCCGGACGGGGAAACACGGCGGCCACTCGGAGGCGGCCGAGGGTGGCGGAGGAACGAGGGAGCGGCGGCTCACCTGCCCTGGAGGCGGGCGGCGGTGGACCGGATGCCGGGGAGGCGGGTGTAGAGCTCGTTGCCGGGGCAGTCGGTGACGAAGGCGTCCCGGTGGCCGGAGATGGTGTTGAAGCCGACGGACTGGCCCTTGGGGTAGCGGCTGCCGTCGGAGGCGGAGACCAGGTTGGTGGTGCCCTTGGCGTCGACGTCGGTCAGGCCGAGCTTCCAGGCGGCGATCTTGGCGATGCCGTCGAGCTGGTCCTGCGGGACGGACGCGTCGGTGTAGGTACCGATCGCGGCGACCCCGGAGCTGTTCGCGTTGAAGCCGAGGGTGTGCGCGCCGAGGACCGGCTGGTCGACCCCGCCCGCCCGGCCCTCGTAGACGGTGCCGCACTTGTCGACCAGGAAGTTGTAGCCGATGTCGCGCCAGCCGTTGGTCTTCACGTGGTACTGGTACATCGCCCTGATCAGCTTCGGGGAGTCCGCACAGGTGTACCCGTTGGCGGTGTCGGTGTGGTGGACGAAGACCGTCCTGGCGTTGCCCGTGTACACGAACCCGGCCTGGCGCAGCGACTCGTCGGCGCCCCAGCCGGAGCGGGTGACGATCCCCGGGCGGGGTGCGCCGTGCGCCGCCCGGCCTGCGGGAGCTCCTGACTGCGGGGTCGCGGCACTACCGGGGTCGGTTCCGGGGTCGACGAGTTCGGCCCGCAGTCCGGCCGGCAGCGGGCCGTCGGCGGCGGCCACGCGGACGGCGATGCCGTCGCTGGGTCCGACCCAGAACGGGGCGGTGGCACCCCGGCTTGGGTGCTCGGCGGGGTCGGGCCCGTCCTCGGAGTCGGCGGCGAGCCGGTACCAGTCGCTCCACGCGCCGGTCGCCGCGCTGCGGGTCCGGACCTCGACGCTACCCGCAAGAGTGACCTGTGGGTCGTCCCAGCTGACGCCGACCAGGGCGAAGGAGCCGGTCCCGTGGGCCTGGATCTCGCGTGTCTCGCCTGCTCCGGACGGGTCGGCCGACCTCGGTCCGGCCGGTGTCGCGGGCCGGGCCTGTGCCCCCGGCCGGGACGGCACCAGTGGCAGGGTGGTGATGCTCCCCGGTACCGGGTTGGCCGCGACCGGGACCGCGGCAGCGGGCGGGGCGAGCAGGGCGGCGGCGGTCGCACCGAGGGCTGCGAGGAGAGAGATACGCATAAAGGGGATATTGAGGGCAAATCACTTCTGACGCCATGCCACTGGTCAAGGTGGCGCCTCCCCTCTCGGGGGCTTATCGGAAGGTCGTAGGCTGGACGGCACCATGACTGCGCCTTTCGCTGCCGACGCCCGCACCCCCGCCGAGCTGCTGCACGCTTACCTGCGCGCCGGGGCCTCCGATGCGGATCCCTCCCGTCCCCTGGTCACCTTCTACGACGACGCCACCGGCGAGAGAGTCGAGCTCTCCGCCAAGACCTTCGACAACTGGGTGGCCAAAACCTCCAACCTCCTTCAGGACGAACTCAACGCCGGGCCCGGCGACCGGGCCGCCCTGCTGCTGCCCGCGCACTGGCAGAGCGCCGTCTGGCTGCTGGCCTGCTGGTCGGTCGGTGTCACGGCGGTACCCGGCGGCGACCCGGCCGCCGCCGACCTGGTCATCAGCGGCCCGGACGGCCTGGAGGCCGCCCAGGCGTGCACCGGTGAACGGGTCGCCCTCGCCCTGCGCCCGCTGGGCGGCCGCTTCCCGCAGCGCCCGGACGGCTTCCTCGACTACGCCGCCGAGGTGCCCGGACAGGGCGATCGCTTCGCCCCGTACTCCCCCGTCGACCCGGACAGCCCGGCGCTGGAGACCACCGTCGACGGCCTGCCGCTCAAGCTGACCGGCGACCAGACCGTCCAGCTCGCCCGCGAGGGCGCGCTGCGGCTCGGCCTGGGCCCCGGCAGCCGGGTGCTCAGCACCCACTCGTACCAGGACTGGGCCGGCCTCGAGGCCGGACTGCTGGCGCCGCTGTCGGTCGGCGCCTCGGTGGTGCTCTGCCGGAACTCCGGCGATCTGACGGCAGCCCAGTGGGACAAGCGGATCGAATCCGAACGGGTGACTCTGCGTCTGGGCTGACCCCGCCCGCCCGGCCACGTGGGTAGGCATCCCCGACATGGCAGCGGATCACCCCAGGGACGACCCCGGTACGGATGACTCCGGCGAGCGCCCCCCGACCTCGAAAGGCGGGGGGCGCCGCCGATTTCTGCTGGTCATGTCCGGTGCCCTGGCCTTCCTGCTGGTCAGCGCAGGAGCGCTGGCCTGGCTGGCGTACCGCAAGCTGGACGGCAACATCGGGACGGACGACGTCACCGGCCGGCGGCTGCAGAGCGACGAGCCGAACCGGCCCGGCCGGGACACCCGGGCCGGGCAGGCGCTGAACATCCTGCTGATCGGCAGCGACTCCCGGTCCGGTGCCAACGCCTCGTACGGATCGGACGGCACCCCGGGCTCGGACGGCGGGCAGCGCTCGGACACCACGATCCTGCTGCACCTCTCGGGTGACCGGCAGCACGCCACGGCGGTGAGCGTCCCGCGCGACGCGATGGTGACGGTGCCGCCCTGCCAGCTGCCCGACGGCAGCCGCTCGGGCACCCGGTTCATGCAGTTCAACTGGGCCTTCGAGCTGGGCGGCCCGGCCTGCACCATCCGGGCCGTGGAGAAGTTCAGCGGCATCCGCATCGACCACCACCTGATCGTGGACTTCACCGGCTTCAAGAAGATGGTGGACGCCGTCGACGGCGTGGAGGTCTGCGTGCCGAGTCCGATCCACGACCGGGACGCCAAGCTGGACCTGGCGGCCGGACGGCAGACCCTGCACGGCGAACAGGCACTGGGCTACGTCCGGGTCCGCGAGAGCCTGGGCAACGGCAGCGACACCGAGCGGATGGCGCGTCAGCAGCAGTTCCTGGCCTCGCTGGTCCGCAAGGTGCAGTCCCAGGGGGTGCTGCTCAACCCGGTCCGCCTCTGGCCGCTGCTGGACGCCGCGACCTCCTCGATCACCGCCGACCCCGGGCTGAGCAAGCTGAGCGCGCTCTACGACCTGGCGGAGGACCTGCGCAACATCCCGCCGGCGAACCTGGCGCTGCTCACCACCCCGCGCCGCCCGTACCCCGGCAACGCGGACCGGGACCAGTTCGTCCAGCCGCAGACCGACCAGCTGTTCGCCGCGCTGCGCGAGGACCGCAGGGTGGCGGTGAGTCCGTACGCGCTCGCGCCGACGAGCACCGCCGGTGTGGCCCCCGGTGCCACCACGGCCCCCACCGCCGACGCCGGCCCCGGGGCCACCGTCACCACCGGGGGCGGCCTCCCCCTGGGCAACGGAGCGAACGGCGGCGTCGGCCCCCGGACGAACCCCGGACCGAGCCTCGGGGCCGTCCCCGGCGCGAGCGTCCGTCCGAGCAGTTCCGCGAGCGGCCCGGTGACCCCCGGCGCGAACCAGGTCGCAGGCAACGAGGACGGCACGGAATCAAGCGCCGTCCCCGGGCCGACGGCGGGCGGCTCGCCCTCCGCGCTCCCCGGATCCTCCAATGCGCCGTCAGCATCGGGCAGCGCTGTCCCCGAAACGGGTCCGACCCTGCCGGGCAACACCGCCGACCGGGACCTGTGCAGCATGCACTGACGCCCCGACGGGCACGTCCGCCGAAGACAACCCGATTCCGGCGTATGGTAGTTCTGTCCGACTTCGGTTGATATCAACCCGGACTGCCTTTGCCGCCAAGGGCGTTCGGCTGTGGCCGCTCGTCTAGGGTGTGCCAGATGAACAGCGGAAACCGGTACAGCCGCGGCATTTCGAACGAAACTCCGCACGAGGTCGACCCCGCCGACCAGTGGGTGCTCGACCCGGCCACCGGAGAGTTCCGGCTGGACCTGGAGCGCCGTCCGGCCACCGTGCCGCGCCCCCGGACCGGGGAGTCCGCCGAGACTGCGGGCCGACGGTCCGGTGACGGCCCGCCCGGCGGCAGAGCCACCCGCCGCCGCTCCCGGGCAGGCTCGCGCGGCAACCGGCGCGCCCTCAAGTGGACGGCGGGCGCCGGTTCGCTGGTCCTGGTGGCCGGCTGCGGCGGCGCCTATCTGGCGTACCAGCACTTCAACCGGAACGTCTCCGCGGTCGAGGTGAACCTCGGCGACGAGGCCGACCGGCCGGCCGGCGCCACGGACGCGCTGAACATCCTGGTGATCGGCACCGACAGCCGCGAGGGCCTCGGCCGCGACTACGGCGACGAGGGCAGTGCCGGGCACGCCGACACCACCCTGCTGTTCCACATCGCCAAGGACCGCAGCAACGCGACGGTGATCAGCATCCCGCGCGACCTGCTGGTGCGGATCCCGGACTGCCGGAACGGCACCAAGAAGATCCCGGGCGAGAGCCGGGCGATGTTCAACACCAGCCTGGGCCAGGCGGGGCGTGACCCCGGCTGCACCTGGCTGACCGTCGAGAAGCTGACGAACATCCGGGTCGACCACTTCGTGATGGTCAACTTCGAAGCGGTGAAGACCCTTTCGAGCGCCGTGGGCGGGGTCGAGGTCTGCGCGGCGAAGGACATCGACGACCCGGGCTCGCATCTGAGGATGGCCAAGGGGCGGCACACCGTGCAGGGCGAGGAGGCGTTGGCCTTCGTCCGCACCCGGCACTCGGTCGGCCTGGGCGGCGATCTGACCCGGATCCCGTTGCAGCAGCAGTTCATCGGCTCGATGATCCGCAGGATGAAGAGCAGCGACACCCTGACCAGCCCCGCCAAGCTCTGGCGGCTGGCCGAGGCCGGCACCAGGGCGCTCACCGTGGACTCTCAGATCAAGGGCATCGACAAGCTCAAGAACCTGGCCCTGGACCTGCGGCGGGTGGACCCGGGGAACATCACCTTCACCACCGTGCCGGTGATCGACGATCCCGAGCAGGAGGGCCGGTTGACGCTCCTCAAGCCCGACGCGGACCGCCTCTTCGCACTGGTCGCGGCCGACCGCCCGCTCACCACCACGGACTCGCCGTCCGCCGGCCCTTCGGCGGCGAGCCCCTCGGGCGCCTCTCCCGGCACCCCGCAGGTCGACCCGGCCGAGGTCGGGCTCACGGTGCGGAACGGCACCGGGCAGGCGGGCCAGGCCGCAAAGGCCGTCACCGCACTTCAGGACAGGGGCTTCGACCGGGCCGCCGCAGGACGGGACACCGACGTGACGGCGGCCAGTA
This sequence comes from Saccharothrix sp. ST-888, assembly GCF_000955975.1. Classification (GTDB taxonomy): domain Bacteria; phylum Actinomycetota; class Actinomycetes; order Streptomycetales; family Streptomycetaceae; genus Kitasatospora. Next base: position 4,239 of record NZ_JYJF01000106.1, on the reverse strand, counting down.
CGATCTCCCACCCGCCGGGCCGGGCCGACCAGGCCGCCGCACTGGCGGCGGCGCTCGGGCTGCCCTCGGGCGCCGTACGGGAGAACGCCCAGTACGGGACGGCTGATCCACTGGTACTGGTGCTCGGCAAAGACTTCACCAAGGCGGTCGGAACCGCATCGGCACCGGCCGAAGCCCCGAAGAACCTCCAGCGGGTGCAGGGCGACGACACCGATGTGTGCGCCAAGTAACGAAGTGCTCTACCCACAGTCAAACTTGAATAAGAGTGACGTTCTGATCATGTAACAAAATTCAGTCCAGCTCGTGATGTCCGGTAGGTTCCCGTGAGGCGGCCGACGGGGGCCCGATTCACGAGAGGCAGCTGACCAGTCATGACCAACGTCGAGCCGATGTCCGGCGAGTCCTCAGCCGACTCCGGCATACCCGAGCTGGGCGGACGCACTTCCGCCCGGCAGGCGGCGGCCCGACAAGGCGGGCGCAAGGGCGGCCGCCGCTGGATACGGATCACCGCGGCCGCCCTCGGGCTGACCCTGGTGGCGGGCTGCGGCGCCGCGTACCTCTACTACCAGCACCTCAACGGCAACATCCAGTCCGGCAGCAAGAACCTCAGTGACGCCAAGGGCTCCAAGACCGCGCCCAACGCCGCCGGGCAGACCCCGCTGAACATCCTGCTGATAGGCACCGACAGCCGCGGCTCCGCCGCGAACGTCGCACTCGGCGGAGCCGCCGACGACGCGGGCCGACCCGGCCTGGCGGACGTCCAGATGCTGCTGCACGTCTCGGCCGACCGCACCAACGCCTCGATGATCAGCATCCCCCGCGACACCCTGGTGGACATCCCGACCTGTCACAGCGAGGACGGCAAGACCACCTACCCCGCCACCAAGCACACGATGATCAACGAGGCGCTGCCGCGCGGCGGCCCCGGCTGCGTGCTCGGCACCTGGGTCAAGCTGACCGGCCTGGACATCGACCACTACATGATGGTCGACTTCGCCGGGGTGGTGAGCATGGCCGACGCGGTCGGCGGTGTCCCGGTCTGCGTCAACATGAACCTCTACGACCGCTACCAGCCCGGTGTCGGCGGCACCGACCTCAAGCTGCCCAAGGGCACCAGCTACATCAAGGGCGAGCAGGCCCTGCAGTGGCTGCGGATGCGCGACGCCTGGGGCGACGACATCGGCCGCACCAAGGCGCAGCACCTCTACCTCAGCGCGATGATCCGCCAGTTGAAGAAGAACGGTTCGCTGAGCGACCCGGGCCGGCTGATGTCGCTGGCCGAGGCCGCCACCAAGTCGTTGACCGTGGACAAGCCGATCGCCGACATCAAGAAGCTCTACGACCTGGGCAGCGACCTCCGCTCGGTGCCCACCGAGCGGACCACCAGCCTGACCGTGCCGGTGGACACCGCGCCGAGCGATCCGGACCGGCTGGTGCTCCACAAGCAGGACACCGACCAGATCTGGAAGATGCTGCTGGCCGACACCCCGATCGACGGCAAGTCGCTCAAGGGCGGTGACGGTGCCTCGGGTGGCGCCTCGGCCGGCCCGTCCCCCAGCGGCACCACGGCCGCCGCGCCGGCCCGCGAGATCAACAAGGGCTCGGTCGCGGTCACCGTCCAGAACGCCTCCGGCGCCACCGCCCGCGCCACCGAGATCAAGGACGCCCTGATCGAGGCGGGCTTCGGCAAGGCGACGGCGATCGGCGGCGGCGGCTCGGAGGAGAGCACCGTGCTCACCTACGGCAGCGGCCAGAGCGCCCAGGCCCAGGCGATCGCCACGGCGCTGGACCTGCCCGCCGACGCGCTCAAGGAGTCCGGCAGCAGCAGGACGCTCAGCCTGGTGATCGGCTCCGACTGGACCAGCGGCACCAGCTACCCGGCCTCGGGCGGCGCCTCCGGCAGTGCCAAGCCGGCGCCGAACAAGCTGCCGAAGTCGGTGGAGTCCACCACCGCGGACGACGACAAGAGCTGCATGACCGTCAACCCGCAGGGCCACATCTACACCTACTGAGCCGGGGCCGACGGGCCGCGACGCCTGAGAACGGCCGGGGCTGGCCCTAGGGTGCCTCGGTCAGCAGCCCGTCGGTCTCGACGTACTCCTCGCCGGTGCGCGGGCAGCGCCAGCGCCCGCCGCCGGCGTCCGTCAGCGGCTCGCCGGCCCGGCCGACCCACTTGATCCGGCGGGCCGGGACGCCGGCCACCAGGGCGAAGTCCGGGACGTCGCGGTGCACCACCGCACCGGCCGCCACCAGCGCCCAACGCCCCACCGTCACCCCGGCGACCAGCACCGCCCGGCCGCCGACCGAGCAGCCCCGGCGGAGCGTCACCCCCTGGGCGTGCCAGTCCTCGCCGCGCTTCAGCTTGCCGTCCGGGTCGACCGAGCGCGGGTACATGTCGTTGGTCAGCACGGCCGCGGGGCCGATGAAGACGCCGTCCTCGACCACGGCCGGCTCGTAGACCAGGGCGTGGTTCTGCAACTTGACCCGGTCGCCGATCCGGACACCGGGGCCGACGTAGGCACCGCGTCCGATGATGCAGTCGGCACCGATCTCGGCGCCTTCGCGGACCTGTGCCAGGTGCCACACCGTACTGCCGGGGCCGATCGCGGCCCGCTCGTCCACGTCGGCGCTGGGCTCGATCCGCACTGATGATCCATCAGAAATCGCCATGCCGCCGAACATAGCGGGCCACGGCCCAACCGGAGGGCGATATCGGGCAGTTCATGTCCCGAGCGGTGCGCACCGGCCGGACCTGGCGGAGCGGGGACGGCGGACCGGACATGGCGAAGGGCGCGGGGAACTGCGCGGCCGGACCTGCGACTTCCTCGGCAGGCTGCTCGCGCACTTCCCCGCGCCCCTGGGGGTGACCCCGGGTGCGGACTACTTCGGGTTGGCCGCGGCGCTGTCCATCGGCGTCGGGCGCTTGCTGTCGATGACCCGGCGGGCCAGCGAGCGCGGCGAGGTGAGGAAGCCGAAGCCCCAGCTCATGTGCATGGTGGCGAGTGCCACCGGCAGCTGGATCCGGGCCTTGGCGGAGAGCCCGCGCCCCTCGACCACCGAACCGCCGAGTATGCCCAGCAGGTAGCCGCCGGGCACCACCAGGAAGGCGGGGTGGACGGCCGCCCCCAGCACCAGGCCGGCGACGACGCCGAACAGCGCGGCCGGCGGGGCCAGGTAGCGCAGGTTGACCGAGCCCTTGTGGTAGCGGGTGACCACCCGGCGCCACCGGCCGTAGTCCTTGTACTGCTTGGCGAGCGCCCGCACGCTGGGCCGGGGCCGGTAGGTCACCCGCAGCTGCGGGGTGAACCAGATCAGCCCGCCGTCCTGGCGGATGCGGTAGTTGAGCTCCCAGTCCTGGGCGCGGATGAACTCCTCGTTGTAGCCGCCCTGCTTCTCCAGCACCTCACGGCGGAAGACGCCCAGGTAGACGGTCTCGGCCGGGCCGGCCAGGCCGCCGGTGTGGAAGGCCGCGTTGCCGACCCCGATCTTGGAGGTCATGGCGGCGGCGACCGCGTTCTCCCACTCGGTCTCGCCCTCGGCGTGCATGATGCCGCCGACGTTGGCCGCCTCCATCTCGCCGAGCAGGCGGACGGCGGTGTCGACGTACCCAGGGGTGAGCAGCCCGTGGCCGTCCACGCGCACCACTATCGGGTGGCGGGAGCCGCGGATCGCCGCGTTCAGCCCGGCGGGGGTGCGACCGGTGGGGTTGGGCACGGTACGGACCCGGGGGTCCTCGGCGACCAGCTCGGCGGCGATCTCGTCCGTACGGTCGGACGAGGGGCCCAGAGCGATCACCACCTCCAGGTCGCCGGCATACTCCTGCTCCAGGATGTGCCGGACAGCGGTGCGCAGGTGACGTTCCTCGTTGAGCACCGGCATGATCACGGAGACCGCCGGCAGCTCCTCAGCAGCCTTGGTGTTCATCGTGGCCAACCGTACCGGCGGCCCACCTGCGTTGTCAGGTTCGGGTTGGCCCGGGCGATCGTCCCGGCCGGTCCGTACCGGCCGGCCCGGTGGCCTACGGCGCCACGGCGGAACGTTCCGCCGCCCCGTCCGCCCGCCTCGGCGCGCCCCCGACCGGCCGTGCGGCGGCGCGCCTACCATCCGAGAGATGGCCTCCTCAGCCCACCGACCTCCCGCTCCGCGCGGCTCGGTCCCCGCTCGGTCCGGGCCCGCCCGGCGCCGGGGCGGGCTCTGGCTGGCCGCCTGCGTGTCGACGGCCGTCCTGGCCACCTCCGG
>NZ_JYJF01001049.1 GCF_000955975.1 Saccharothrix sp. ST-888 | reverse complement strand
TGGTTGAGGGACGTACGGCGTTCCTGTTCACCGGTCAGGGCAGCCAGCGGGCCGGGATGGGCGCCGAGCTGTATGGGGCGTTCCCGGTGTTCGCGGATGGGCTGGACGAGGTGTTCGCGCACCTGGACCAGCACTTGGAGCGTCCGCTGCGCGAGGTGATGTGCGCGGACGACAGCGAGGTCCTCGACCGGACCGGCTACACGCAGCCCGCGCTGTTCGCGATCGAGGTGGCGCTGTTCCGCCTCACCGAGTCGTGGGGTGTGCGGCCGGACTTCCTGG
>NZ_JYJF01001048.1 GCF_000955975.1 Saccharothrix sp. ST-888 | reverse complement strand
CGCCGCATCCACCTTCGGACGCGCCACCGTGGCGAACCGCTCCACCGTCAGGCCGTCGACGACACCGTCGTCCAGCACACCGGCCGTGTGGAACACCGCGGACAGCTCGACCGAGTCGAGCAGACCGGCCAGCGCCGCACGGTCGGCCACATCACACGCGGCCACCGTGACGGTCGCACCGAACCCGGCCAGCTCATCACGCAGTTCGGCAGCACCCGGCGCATCCAGACCACGACGGCTCGTCAGCAACAACTGCCCGGCACCGTTACGCACCAGCCAG
>NZ_JYJF01001047.1 GCF_000955975.1 Saccharothrix sp. ST-888 | reverse complement strand
TCGACGCGGCGGACGCCCGCTTCTGGGAGGCCGTCGAGCGCGAGGACCTGGCGGGCCTGGCCGCGACGCTCCAGGTCGAGGACGGCGACGAGCTGGGCGAGCTGCTGCCCGCCCTGTCGGCGTGGCGTCGGCAGAGCCGCGAGCAGTCCACGGTGGACGGCTGGCGCTACCGGGTGAGCTTGAAGCCGGTGACCGACGCCGCCTCGGCCGTGCTCTCGGGAACCTGGCTGGTGGCGGTCGCGGCCGGGCAGGCCGAGAGCGCCACCGTACGGAGCGCGGT
>NZ_JYJF01001046.1 GCF_000955975.1 Saccharothrix sp. ST-888 | reverse complement strand
GAGATCAGCCCGCGCGAGGCGCTGGCCATGGACCCGCAGCAGCGGCTGCTGCTGGAGACGTCCTGGGAGGCGTTCGAGCGGGCGGGCATCGACTCGGGACCCCTGCGCGGCAGAGCGGTCGGGGTCTTCGTCGGTGCCTCCGCCTCGGGCTACAGTGCGGTGGCGGACGAGCTGCCGGACTGCGTCGAGGGCTACATGCTCACCGGCAACGCGGCCGCCGTGGTCTCCGGCCGCCTCTCGTACACCTTCGGGTTCGAGGGCCCGGCGGTGACGGTGGACA
>NZ_JYJF01001045.1 GCF_000955975.1 Saccharothrix sp. ST-888 | reverse complement strand
GCGGCTGAACTCGATGAAGGCCCCCGGTGTGGACATCACCGTCACACCGCCGGCCAGGGCCATCGAGCACTCGCCGTTGCGCAGCGCCTGCACGGCGAGCTGCAGGGCGACCAGCGAGGAGGAGCAGGCCGTGTCGACGGTGACCGCCGGGCCCTCCAGGCCGAAGGTGTAGGAGAGGCGGGCAGAGACCACGCTGGCCGCTGTGCCCGTGCCGAGCTGGCCCTCCAGCTGGTCCTGCGAGTTGGCGGCAAGGGTGAGGTAGTCCTGGCCGTTGGTACCGA
>NZ_JYJF01001044.1 GCF_000955975.1 Saccharothrix sp. ST-888 | reverse complement strand
CGTCAGCTCGTGCAGGTTGAGCGCCGCATCCACCTTCGGACGCGCCACCGTGGCGAACCGCTCCACCGTCAGGCCGTCGACGACACCGTCGTCCAGCACCCCGGCCGTGTGGAACACCGCCGACAGCTCGACCGAGTCGAGCAGACCGGCCAGCGCCTCCCGGTCGGCCACATCACACGCGTCCACCGTGACGGTCGCACCCAACCCGGCCAGCTCATCACGCAGTTCGGCAGCACCCGGCGCATCCAGACCACGACGGCTCGTCAGCAACAACTGCCCGG
>NZ_JYJF01001043.1 GCF_000955975.1 Saccharothrix sp. ST-888 | reverse complement strand
CGTTGGAGGATGTGCTGCTCGGCCGGGCCGGTGAGGCGTGGCTGGAGCGGGTGGATGTGGTCCAGCCGGTGCTGTGGGCGGTGATGGTGTCGCTGGCGGGGGTGTGGCGTTCGGCGGGGGTCCGTCCGGCTGCGGTGGTGGGTCATTCGCAGGGTGAGATCGCGGCTGCTGTGGTGGCTGGGGCGCTGTCGTTGGAGGACGGCGCGAGGGTGGTTGCGCTGCGCAGCAAGGCGATTGCCGGTGGTCTGGCGGGCCGGGGCGGCATGGTGTCGGTCGCGCTG
>NZ_JYJF01001042.1 GCF_000955975.1 Saccharothrix sp. ST-888 | reverse complement strand
CTGCCCACCTACGCCTTCCAGCGCCAGCACTACTGGCCGGAGGCACTGCCGGCCGCCACTGCGGCTATTGGCAACGGGCCGGGGGCGGACCCGACGGACCCCCGCTTCTGGGAGGCCGTCGAGAGCGAGGACCTGGCCGCCCTGGCCGCGACCCTGGAGATGGACGCCACGGACGCGCAGTGCCCGCTGAACGCGCTCTCGCCCGTGCTGCCGGTGCTCTCCGCCTGGCGGCGCCAGCAGCGCGAGCAGTCGGTGGTGGACGCCTGGCGCTACCAGGTCAG
>NZ_JYJF01001041.1 GCF_000955975.1 Saccharothrix sp. ST-888 | reverse complement strand
GTCGGCGCCGCTGTGGCTGGGTTCGCTGAAGTCGAACATCGGTCACACGCAGGCGGCGGCGGGTGTCGGCGGGATCATCAAGATGGTGATGGCGATGCGTCAGGGTGTGCTGCCGCAGACGCTGCATGTGAACGAGCCGTCGCCGAAGGTGGACTGGTCCGCCGGGGCGGTGGAGCTGTTGTCGGAGTCGCGGCCGTGGCCGGAGACGGGCCGTCCGCGCCGGGCGGCGGTGTCCTCGTTCGGTATCAGCGGGACCAACGCGCACACGATCCTGGAGTACG
>NZ_JYJF01001040.1 GCF_000955975.1 Saccharothrix sp. ST-888 | reverse complement strand
CTGTACAGCAGTGACGTCGAGCAGGCGAACACGGCGTACACCCGCGAGGGCGGATTCCTCTACGAGGCAGCCGAGTTCGACCCGACCTTCTTCGGCATCACGCCGCGCGAGGCGTTGGCGATGGACCCGCAGCAGCGGCTGCTGCTGGAGACGTCCTGGGAGGCGTTCGAGCGGGCGGGGAGCGACCCGGCCGCGCTGCGCGGAAGCCAGGCCGGGGTGTTCGTCGGTACCAACGGCCAGGACTACCTCACCCTTGCCGCCAACTCGCAGGACCAGCTGGA
>NZ_JYJF01000105.1 GCF_000955975.1 Saccharothrix sp. ST-888 | reverse complement strand
CGGGGGCCGCCCGCCGGACTCCGCCCGCAGACCGGGGAGTTCACCGTCAGTGGCCGTGGTAGCGGTGGGACGTACTGGTCCAGGTGTAGACACCGTCGACCAGTTCACGGGTGCCGTGGAGGTACCAGTGGCCGGCCGGGTGCCGGCGGACGAGCTGTCTGCGCAGGGCATCGCTGTCGTCCTGGATCCGCCGCACCTTGGTGCGGACCGCCGTGATGGCCTCGTCCCGGCGGTAGCCGCAGGTGCGCTGAAGGGTCATCACCATGTTGAACTGCGCCGCCGACTGCCGCTCCTCGCGTTCCAGCGAGAAGAGGTCGTTGATCAGCGTCGCCGCGTCGGCGGTCTGCGCCCGCAGCCGGTGCAGGGACGGTTCTGCGTGCAGCTGTGCCGCGGCCCCGGTGCCATGCACGCGTTCGAGCATGTTCATGAACGGGTACAGGCAGCTGGCGTGCCGGCGCAGCAGCGCCGTCTCGGACAGGCCGGGGAGGGTACCCCGGGCGCGGTGGAGGGTCTCGGTGACGAAGGTGGTCAGGCAGGCCCGCCAGTCCGCGGCGGCCCGGCGGCGCCAGGTGTCGGTCATCGGACCGGCCTGACGGTGCCAGAGGTCCTGCCAGGCGGCGATCAGCGCGGCATCCGGTGCCGCATCCGGTGCGGCGGCGGGGAGGCCGGATGTGGGGAAGTCCGGTGCGGGGACGTCGGGTCGGGGGCTGCGGAGGACGGCGAGCAGCGGGTCGATGAGGGCGTGGGCCTCGGCCGGGCGGTAGCCGGTCGGTCCGTCGAACCGGTCGTCGAGGAGGGTGAACCAGCCGAGGATGTCCAGCAGCAGGTCGAGTTCGGCTCCCCGGGCCCGGGGGTAGGAGTGGCCGATCAGTTCGTGGAGCGCGAAGACCTGGTAGCGGGGCACGTCCTGCGCCGGGAGGAGGCCACGGGCGACCACCCATCCGGTGTGGCGGACGACGGCAGCGGCGAACTCCTCGGGCGTACGCGGGGTCTGGCCGGTGCGGGGCCGGTTCGCCGGAGCTAACACCGGGCCGGGTGCGGGGAGGTTCACCGCGAGACCTCCGCCGCTCCGACAGGTACAACAGGTCCGGCAGGTACGACGAGTCCCACACCGGCCGGTGCGGACAGGGCCGCGAGGGCAGGCAGGGCGGGGCGCCGGTCATCGGTGCGGGGCTCGATCCGGATCTGCAGCCCCTGGGCCTGGACGGCGGTCCACACCACCTCGCGGGCGCGCTCGCCGGGGATGGGAGACAGCCGCCAGCGCCGCAGGATCGTTGCTGCAGCCACCGCCAACTCCGCCCAGGCGAAGGCCTCGCCGATGCACTTGTGCTTGCCCGCACCGAACGGCAGGAACGCGTGCCGTCCGACTCCGGCTGCGGAACCCGGCTGTCCGCGCTCGGGGTCGAAGCGCAGCGGGTCGGGGTACAGGGCCGGATCGCGGTGCAGGGCGGTGAGGCTGTAGAGGAGTTCGGTTCCGGCCGGGACGGTGTACGGGCCGAGCTCGACCTGCTTGGTCGCGGTGCGCATCAGGAAGGCGTTGGGCGTGTGCAGCCGCAGCACCTCCTGGGCCACGCTGCGGGTGTAGGTGAGGCGGTCGAGGGCCTCCGGGGTCAGGTCGGCGTCCGGCTCCAACTGCTCGTCGAGCTCGGCCAGTACCCGGGCCGCCGCCTCGGGGTGGTCGAGGAGTTCCTGGATCAGCCAGGTGAGGGTGGAGGAGACGGTCTCGGTGCCCGCACCGAACATGGTGATGGCCTCGGAGCGCACGTCCGCCTCGGTGAGCGGGAGTCCGGAGACCGGGTCGACGGCGCCGCGCAGCAGGGCCGTCAGGGTGCCGTCGGCGGCGGCCTGTCCACCGGTGCTGCCGACGGCCTGGTCCACGACCCGGTTGAGGACCCGGACCGCGGCGTCGAAGCGGCGGTTGACCGGCAGCGGTACCCGGGCGAACGCCGGGTGCGGATACAGCGACTGGACGATCTGTCCCTTCACCATGTCGGGCAGTGCCCGGTGGAAGGCGAGCGTCGCCTCCTCCTCCAGACGGGCACCGAACAGGGCCCGGGTGACGATCTCCAGTGCGAGGTGGTTCATCTCCTTGGCGACGTCCAGGGGTTGGCCGGCCTGCCAGCGTCCGACCCGCTCCTCGGCCACCTGCTGCATCACGGGTACGTACGCGGCCATCCGGTCGGGGCCGAAGACCGGCTGGATCGTCCGGCGGCGGTTCCGGTGCGCCTGTCCCTCGGACATCAGCAGGCCGTCCCCGAACGCCGTCTTCAGCGTGGACTGCACCGCGCCGCGCGGGCAGTCGTGGGCGAGCGCGACCAGCAGCGTGTGCACCAGGGTCGCGTCGGTGACCACGCAGACCACGCGCGGCCCCAGCCGGATCTGCACCACTCCACCGAGGTGGGAGAGCGACCCGAGGAATCCCAGCGGATCCCGCAGCAACGCCGGGACATGTCCCAGACCCGGAACGCTCCCCGGTGCCACGGGAACAGCCGGTTCACGCCGAGCGGTCATCGGGACCACGATCTCATCCTTCCAGCAGGCGACACGGACCATGCCCCGCCCGCACCGCTGTGCGAACGGGACACGTCCTGAGAGAACGTGTCCGTAGCAGATCCGTTTCGCCCGACGGGGAGAGATCACCTCATTGGCCCAGCCCGGCCGTGCACCGGCCCCGGCGGCGGGCATTGGCCTCAGCGGGGAGCCCGGCGCGACCCGGCCACCAGGTAGGCGCCCTGTCCGATCAGGAGGACGCCGACCAGCTGGGGTCCGTGCCTGAGCAGCGGATTCTCCCCCAGCGGGAGCCGGTCGAACGCCACCGCGGCGATCAGCAGCACTCCGAGGGCTTCGAGGGCCAGTCCTGCAGCCAGGCGGCGGAGCCGCGTCCGACGCCCGCTCTCGGTCTCAGCCTCAGTCTCTTTTTGACGGTCGATCAGCCGGTGGCATGCCGAGGTTTGCGGGCGCGGGCTTCCGCCGGGAGCAGGGTGCGGTTGTGCTGGAGCAGCCAGGAGAAGTAGGCGGGGTTGACGCGGGCGAGGTCGATGTAGGCGGAGCGGAGGTCGGCGTAGAGGGCGTCGAGGGTGCCTGTGCTGAGCGCTCTGGATCTCCAGATCAGCAGCAGCCGGACGGCGAGGGGGTCGCCGTGGACGGGGCGGACGGCGGTGCCGGGCCCGGCCACCGAGGTGGGCTGGCAGGGGCGTACGGCCTCGCCGGAAGCGATGAGTTCGGTGGCGGTGGCGTGGTCGCGCACCTGCACCACGCGCGGGTCGAGTCCGGCCTCGCTGAACACCCGGCGCATCGCCGCGTACTCGTGGTCCGCCGTCGGGTCGACCATCCAGGTGTCGTCGGCGAGGTCCGCGAGGTGCACCACGGACCGCGCGGCGGCCGGGTGCCCGTCGGACAGCGCGACGAACTGCGGTTCGCGGGCGACCAGGACGCGGTGCTCCGCCCCGGCCGGGACGTGCAGCGGGAAGCCCTCGCTCTCGTGGACGAAGGCGATGTCGAGCTGGTCGGCGGCGACCATGCGCAGCAGTGCGATGGCGGAGATGTCGATGTGGATGGTGGGGTCGGTCTCGGCGCAGCGGTCGCGGACCCGGCGCAGCCAGCCCGCGACCGCGCGGCTGCCGACGCTGCCGATCCGCAGCCGTCTCCGTTCGCCGCCGGCCGCCTCCTGCCGGGCGGCGGCGACCAGGGCGGCCATCTCGGTGAGGATCGGCCGGGCGCGGGAGACCACGGAGTGGCCGAGGGCGGTGGGTCTGCTGCCGGTCTGCTCGCGGGTGAACAGGGCGCCGCCGATGGTCCGTTCGATCCGGTGCAGCTGGGTGGTGAGGGAGGGCTGGGTCATGCCGAGCTGCAGCGCGGCCTTTCGTACGCTGCCGGTGTCCGCAACGGCGCACACCACCCGGAGATGCCTCACATCTAGCTCCACGAACGGAGCATAACGATGGGTCAGATTATCCGCCAGGGACATGCCAGATAGTGAAACGTTTCACCATTGAATCACCAACAGGGGGTATTGGGTCGAGCTATCGCCGGTTGACATCATCCGCTCGCTCGGAGGACTGAACGAAGCTCTGTGCAACACCGGTTCATCCGATGTTCCACGTCGTTGCCCCACAGCGATCGTGGAACTCGCGAATGGAGTTCCCCCACATGAAGCTCTCGATACTTGCCCTGTCCGCGACCCTCGGGCTTGCCCTGGCGGGCGGTCTGGCCGCCGTACCCGCCGCCGCGGCGACCGCCGACACCGCTCCGCTCCAGGGGTACACCGCGTCCTCGTACACCGGTTCGGCCACCGAGCAGGCGAACAACAAGGCCTTCTACCAGGCCGTGATGAAGTCCGCCCTGGCCAAGCAGGCGGCGAACCCGTGGGTCAAGGCCGTCGTCGTCACCTACGACCCGAGCAACGCGCCGTCCTTCGCCGGTCAGATAGCCAGCAGCGCCCAGATCTGGAACAGCTCGGAGCGCAACATCCAGCTCCGGGCGGGCAGCAACGCGGACTTCGACTACTACGAGGGCAACGACTCGCGCGGCTCGTACGCCAGCACGGACGGCCACGGCCGGGGCTACGTCTTCCTCGACTACAGCCAGGCCCAGCAGTACAGCCCGGTCCGGATCGTCGCGCACGAGACCGGGCACGTGCTCGGCCTGCCGGACCACTACTCGGGCCCGTGCAGTGAGTTGATGTCCGGTGGCGGCCCCGGCCCGTCCTGCACCAACCCCTACCCGAACGCCACCGAGAAGCGCCGGGTGGACTCGCTGTGGGCCAACGGCCTGGCCGCCCAGGCGGCCGCCCGCTGACGCGGCGGATCGGCCCGACTGCCCGGCCCCCAGGGGGCCGGGCAGTTCGGAACGGGCCAACGCCTGGATGCAGATGGGCGACCCTGGAATTGTGGCGAGTCCGCCATCAACACGGTTCGCCGTGGTTCGCCCGACTCGGGAGTTTTATGACCGAGTACGGATCCGGCGGCCCGTCAGTGTCGGCGCAGCATGCCGACGGTGACCCCGCGACGCTCGCGCAGCAGGATCCTGAGGGTGTTGCCGTTCTCGTAGCCGACCCGGCGGGCGACGGCCTCGACCGGGAGGTCGGTGGTGCGCAGCAGGTGGCTGGCCTGTTCGGCCCGGATGTCCTGGGCGAAGCGGACCGGGGTGGTGTCCAGGGTCCGGCGCACGGCGCGCTGGAGGGTGCGTTCGCTGATGCCGAGCGCCCGGGCGGCGTCCGGGAGGCACAGCGGCTCGGCCAGGTGGGCGCGGATCCAGGACTCGAAGGCGGCGACGGTGGGATCGTGCTTGGCGAGGATGCTCGGGACGGCGTAGGTGGCCTGGGAGGGGCGGTCGTCCACCACCAGGTAGCGGGAGACCAGTTCCGCCAGGGCCGGGCTGAGCATCCGGACGATCGCCAGGGCGAGGTCCACATGCCCGAACGCGGCACCGGCCGTGATGGTGCTGCCCGACTCGACCACCATCCGGGTGTCGTCCAGCAGCACCTCCGGGTAGCGCTCACGGAACGTCGGCGCCAGCCACCAACTGGTGGTGGCGTGCCGGCCGTTGAGGATGCCCGTCTCGGCGAGCAGCACGGTCCCCGAGCAGGCCGAGGCGATCCGGCGGCCTCGGGCGTGCGCGTCCGCGAGCAGCCGTCGGACCGGCTCGCACTCCGCCGACGCGACGTGCGAGACCAGCGCCTGCGGAGTACGCCCGGACAGGCCGGGCAGCACCACGAGGTCGGCCCGGTCGATGGCCTCGTCCGCCGGGAGAACCGGGACTTGGTGCCCTGCGGCGGTGGTGACCGGACCGTCGATACCGACCGTACGGGCCCGCCAGTACGGCGGGTTGGGAATTTCGTCGCGCAGCTCGTCGGCGGTGCGGAGCACGTCGAGGACGGCGGCCAGGCCCGAGTCGAAGACGCCGTCGACCACGAGTATCGCGATTTCCATGGCGGAAACCGTATCAATCGTGTCGGTCACGACACTCGTCGGTGATCACCGCCGGGCCGTAGCGTCGTGATCGCAAGGCAGCAGCACACACCACAGACGGCAAGGAGCCACCCATGACGAAGATCGGCCTGCTGGCCCGTTTCGAAGCCAAGCCCGAGTACGCCGAGCAGATCGCGGCCATGCTGCGGGACGCACTCCGACTGGCACAGCAGGAGGAGGCCACCGTCACCTGGTTCGCCTTCCGCGAGGGCCCGACCGGCTTCGGGATCTTCGACACCTTCGACGACGAGTCGGGGCGCCGGGCCCACCTGGAGGGAGCCATCGCCGCCGCACTGCTGGAGAACGCCCCCACCATGCTGGTAGGTGCTCCCGACATCCGTCCCGTGGACGTCCTGGCCGCCAAGTTGCCCTGAGAGGGTGCGGCGCACCGAGGGCCGGGCGAGCGCACAAGGCCGTCGGACCCGCTGACCGGCCCCGGGATGGCAAGCTGGCCGGGAACACCGGGGCCGGACCGGCAGTTGTCCGCTCCGGCGAACACCTACCGAAGGGACACCCCGTGAGCCTGTACGACATCCCGCTGAACACCCTGACCGGGCAGCCCGCCTCACTGGCCGACCACAAGGGCAAGGCCCTGCTGCTGGTCAACGTGGCGTCGAAGTGCGGTCTGACGCCGCAGTACGCGGGCCTGGAGCAGCTGCAGCAGCGCTACGCCGAGCGCGGGTTCACCGTGCTCGGGTTCCCGTGCAACCAGTTCATGGGCCAGGAGCCGGGCAGCGCCGAGGAGATCCAGACCTTCTGCTCGACCACCTACGGCGTGTCCTTCCCGCTCTTCGAGAAGATCGAGGTCAACGGGGAGGACCGGCACCCGCTGTACGCCGAGCTCACCAAGGCCGCCGACGCCGAGGGCGAGGCCGGGGACATCACCTGGAACTTCGAGAAGTTCCTGCTCGCTCCCGACGGCACCGTGGCGGGCCGCTTCCGCCCGCGCACCGAGCCCGAGTCGGCCGAGCTGATCGCCGCGATCGAGGCGCACCTGCCGTCCTGACCGCACGCCCGTACGCCCGTACGCCCGGCACACCCGCACGGCCCGGCCCGGAGTTCCGTCTCCGGGCCGGGCCGTCGGGGCCGACTCACGGCAAGACGGGGATCATGTACTGTTTCACATGTCCACCAGTGGACGCAGTTGACGAATCGAGGAGGTGGGACCAATTACCGCTGTATCAGGTCGGGTGCTCCCCTCTGACGACCGTGCGGTCACTCCGGCATAGCTGGCGACCGCGGGAGTGCCCACAGGCTTCCCGAAAGGTTCCCGTGCCGGTCTTCCCGTCATCTCTCCTTCGCTCCACCATCGTTGCCAGGCTGCGCGCCGCCGGCTGTGTCTTCGCCGAGGACGAGGCGCGGCTGATCATCTCCACCGCCCGTACACCGGTCGAGCTCATCGGCATGGTGGACCGCCGGGTCGTCGGCCTGCCCCTCGAACACGTCCTGGGCTGGGCCGAGTTCTGCGGCCTGCGGGTCCGTGTCGACCCCGGGGTCTTCGTCCCCCGCCGCCGTACCGAGTTCCTGGCCCGGCAGGCCGCCGCGCTGGCCGGGCCGCGTGCCGTGGTGGTCGACCTCTGCTGCGGTTCGGGTGCGGTGGGTGCCGCCCTGCTCTCGTCCCTGGACGGGATCGAGCTGCACGCCGCCGACATCGAGCCCGCCGCGGTGCGGTGCGCCCGTCGCAACATCGCCGCCGCCGACGGCCGGGTGTACCAGGGCGACCTCTACGAGCCGCTGCCCGGCACGCTCCGGGGCCGCGTCGACGTCCTGATCGCCAACGCGCCGTACGTACCCACCGACGAGATCCGGTTCCTGCCGCCGGAGGCGCGTGAGCACGAGCCGCTGGTGACGCTCGACGGCGGCGCGGACGGCCTCGACATCCAGCGCCGGGTGGCCGCGGAGGCCGCCCGCTGGCTGGCCCCCGGCGGCCACCTGCTGATCGAGACGAGCGAACGCCAGGTCCCGCGGACCGCGGCGGCCTGCACCGCCGGCGGCCTGACCGTACGGGTGGCCACCTGCGACGATCTGGACGCCACCGTCGTCATCGGGACCAGGCCCGCACCGGCTCGCACCGATGCCGACGCGGCACCCCGAACGGCCCGCTGAGGCTGCACCCGGACGGCGCCGAGGGCACAGTGCAATGGGCGTCCCCGGTGAGCCCGGGGGCGCCCGTCCACCACTTCATCGGAGGCAGCGCATGCACGGCCCCTGCGACATCCTGCGAGACTTCGTCAAAGGATGCCTGACCGACATCGAGAAGACGAAGCAGTCGATCTCCGGCACCCAGGCCCAGCTGGACGCCCTGACGGCGAATCCGGACGGGAACGGGACGACGGTCCAGCTGCTTCGGCAGCGGCTGGCTCAGCTGCAGGCCCACCTCGACGAAACCGAGGCGCAACTGGAAGCCGGCCGCGAGGAGTTCCAGGCCGAGTGCGCGGGCCGGCCCGTTCCGTGAGACCGCCCGCCGAGTCGCCCCTCCGGCCGTAAGAACCACCGCGGCTCGGCGGCCTCAGACGTCCGTCGGGCGGCGGGGTTGCGCGCGGGCGCTCCAGCGACCGTCCACCCGGCTGATCCGGATCGGGTGGCCGAAGCAGGCGCTGATCAGCTCGGTGGTCATCACCCGGTCCACCGGACCGGCCGCCACGCACTCGCCCTCGCGCAGCAGCAGGGCGTGCGTGGTGGTCTCCGGGAGTTCCTCCAGGTGGTGGGTGACCAGCACGGTGGCGAGCTCGGGGTGCTGGGAGCGGAGCAGGTCCAGGCTGCCGAGCAGGAGTTCGCGGGCGGTGAGGTCGAGTCCGGTGGCGGGCTCGTCGAGCAGGAGCAGCCTGGGCCTGGGCATCAGGGCGCGGGCGATCAGGACCCGGCCGCGTTCGCCCTGCGAGAGCGTGGTCCAGGGCGAGTCGGCGATCCTGGCCAGGCCCATGGTGTCCATCAGCCGCTCGGCGTGGGCGCTCTGCTCGACGGTGGGCTGCCAGCGGAGCTCGGGTTCGATGCTGTTGGTGAGGCCGGTGAGCACCACCTCGCGGACGCTGCGCGGGGTGCGCAGCGGGTGCCGCGGATTGACGTGCCCGAGGTGGGTGCGCAGCGACCGGATGTCCACCGTGCCCAACTTCCTGCCGAGGACGTGGACTTCGCCGTGGGTGGGATGGGAGACCGCGCCCAGCAGGCCGAGCAGCGTGCTCTTGCCCGCCCCGTTGGCGCCGAGCAGGGCCCAGTGCTGGCCCGGTTCGACCGTCAGCGAGATCGATCGCAGCAGGTAGCGGCCGTCGCGGACGACGTCCACCTCGCGGGTGCGCAGCAGCGGCCCCCCGGACGGTACTTCGGCGCTCGCCATGCCGGTCCTCCTCGGTACGAACGATCTTGCGCCAGGCTAACAGCGCGGCCGGACCGGCGGCCGGACCGTCCAGCCACCGGTCACGTGCCGACCGACCCGGACCCCGGTCGACCCCGATCCCGGGCCGCTACCACCCGCTCCGTCCCGAAGCGGTGACAGGTGTGCAACTACTCCGTACCCGAGGAGGATCACTCAGCCGATCTGGCCGCACACTGTCAGTGGGGATGGGGAGGATCCGATCGGTGCCACCGAAAAGGGAGGGAACGAGCAATGGCCACTGAGACCGATGCGCTCGGGGAGGCGCAGGCCGTCCACCAGCTGTTCGAGGAGCACGCCCGGCGGACGCCCGAGGCGGTCGCCGTGATCTGCGGCGCGGAGCGGCTCAGCTACGCGGAGCTGGATGCCGGGGCGGAGCGGCTGGCCCATCAGCTCGCCGATCTGGGCCTCGGCCCCGGCGGCCTGGCGGCGGTCGCGCTCAGCCGCGGCCCCGGACTGCTGACGGCGCTGCTGGCGGTGCTCAAGTCGGGTGCCGCATACGTCCCGTTGGAGCCGACGGGCCCCGACCCCACCGTCCGCCATGTGCTCTCGGAGGCGGACCCGCTGGTGCTGGTCACCGAGGAGGCGTACCGGGTCAGGCTCACGGACGCCAGCAGCCGCACCGTGCTGTGCGTGGACACCACCGCCGCCGCGATCGCCGCCCAGCCGGCGACTCCGCTCGGCGTCCGGGTCCAACCGTCCGACCTGGCCTGCGTGTTCTACACCTCGGGCTCCACCGGGGCGCCCAAGGGAACGCTGATCGAGCACCGCAACCTGCTGCACGCGTACCGGGGTTGGCAGTCGGTCTACCGGCTCTCCGCCACCGACCGCTTCCTGCAGACGGCGACGCTGGAGTTCGACGTCTTCACCGCCGACTGGATCCGCGCGCTGGGCAGCGGCGGCACGCTGGTGATGGCGCGGCGGAACTTCACCCTGGACCGCACCGCGGAGATCTCCGAGCTGCACGAGCTGGTGCTGCGCGAGGAGGTGACGGTGATGGAGACCAACGTCCACACGCTCAGGCGCCTGTTCGCCCATCTCCGGCCGCGCGGACTGGAGTTGGGCGAGGTCCGGCTGCTCTCGGTGGGCGCGGAGAAGTGGTACCTGGACGAGCAGCTGCGCCTCCAGCGCTACCTCGGCCCCGCGGTCCGCCACATCAATGTGTACGGTGTCGCCGAGGCGGCCGTCGACAGCACCTACTTCGACAGCTCGACGCTGGCCGAGGCCCCGGAGCAGGCCGAGCTGATCTCGCTGATCGGACGGCCGTTCCCGGGCACCCGCATCCACCTGCTGGATCCGGCCGGGCGGCCGGTGCCGCCGGGGCAGCCGGGCGAGATCTGCCTCGCCGGTCCCGGCGTCGGCCGCGGCTACCTGAACCGGCCCGATCTCACCGCGGCCCGCTTCCGGGCCACCGACCTCGACCAGGACGGCCGGGTCTACCGCACCGGCGACATCGGACGGCTGCGCGCCGACGGCCGGTTGGAGTACCTGGGCCGGGGCACCGACGGACCGGCCGCGGGCGAGGCCGGCACCGTCACCGAGCTCGCCGAACTCGCCGAGGTCGAGGCGGTGCTGCGCGGCCACCCGGGTGTCCGGGAGAGCGCGGTCGCCCGGGTCCGGACGGCATCGGAGCAACCCCGGCTGGTCGCCTACGTGGTGACCGCCGGCCCGGCCCCGGACGCCGGAGCCGGCTCCCCGGCGGACGGGACACATGCGGACGGCACAGATACGGGCGGCAGCGACGCGGACGGCGTGGCCGAGGGCTGGGCCCTGCGCGCGTACCTCGCCGAGCGGCTGCCGGACCGGCTGATACCGGACGCGGTGGTGCCGCTGCCCACCCTGCCGCGCACCCGGGCGGGCAAGCTGGACCACCGCAGCCTGCCGCTGCCGGCCCCGCGCGGCCACACCGCCGCACCCGGGTCGCGACCGGCCTCCGCCACCCGTCCGGGCTCGGCCAAGGCCGGGGTGCGCCCGCTCGGCAGCGCCAAGGCGGGCTACCGGCCGGTCCGCGCCGCGCGCGGCGGGACTTCGTCCGGCCTGGGGACGGCGGGCGCGCTGATCACGCTGTTCGTCGCCTCCCTGGCCTTCGCCGGCACCGATCTCTTCTGGCCGGGCTCGACCGATCTCTCCGCCGTACCATCGCCCTGGGCCCTGCTCTTCGAACTGCTCTACATCGCCGAGTGGTTGGGGTTCGGCGCAGGCGTGGCCTTCCTCGTCCTCGGCCGACCGGTCCTGGAGCGCCAGCAGCCGGCCCGGCCGCCACTGCTGACCACCTCGACGCTCGTTGCCGTCGCCTGGCTGCTGATCGCCTGGTGGCCGCAGGACAACTGGTACCGCACCAGCCGTGCCACCGACTGGCCCCGCCAGGCCGCCCTGGTCTACGGCTTCAACGTGACCCTGATCATCGCCGCCCTGGTCGTCGTGCGTTTCTTCGCCTGGCATCCGCCGAAGTCCGCCGGCACCCCCTCCGACATCCCCGCCGACACCCCCATCAGTACCCGCGCGGACACCCGCTGACCGGCCGGAGCGGCCCGGCCCCGGCCTGGCGGAACACCGGAGCACGCCGGCGGTCACGGCCGCTCTGACGGCACGGGCCGGAGCCCGGGCCAGCGGGTGAGCATCCGGTGGCGCAGGTCCGTGCCGAGCCGGCCCAGGCCACGGAGCTCCGGGCGCTCCGCAGCCATCCGGCCCACCACGCCGAGGCGGTGGGCCGGTCGCTGCCGGGCGGTCACGGTGCCCCACTTCCAGTCCCGTTCCGGAATCCGGGCCAGCTGGTCGGTGGTTCCGCGCAGGGCCCGCTGGACCAGCGCGTCGCCCCGGATCAGCCAGCGGTGCGTCCTGCGGGCCTGCCGTGGCGTGCGGCCGGGCCAGCGCCTCGGCGTAGCCGACGATCCAGTCGCCAAACGGGCGCCGGTGCTCCAGGTGTTCCAGGTGTTCCAGGACCAGGACCCGCTCGTCGGGGTCGGTGCCGAGCAGGACGGGCACCACCGGTGTCCGCGCCCGGGCGGCGATCCGCAGCGCGGCCACCTCGCCGGCGTACCGCTCCTCGGCGCCCGGCCCCTCCACCAGCTGCTTCACCACCACGGGCACCCCGGCGAGCTTCGCCCGCCAGACCCGGGAGCGCGGACTGCTGCCCAGCCGCCGGGACCGCCGGGCGCGCCCGGTTCGGCCCGCAGGCCGTCCCCGAACGGAACCTTCGACCACATGCCGCGCCCTCCCGCCCGACCCGCCGATCTGCCGCAGAGCACAGTAGAGGACGACGCCGTCGACCTGTCCAACGGTTTCCCGACCGGGAGCAGCCTGCCGAAGCCGCCGTCGGCACATGCCCAACGCCCTTGCCGCAGAGCGGGGTTACCCGCGAGGATCGCGTGATGACGCGACTACACGACGACGTACGTCTGGCCGGCGCCTACCAGCCGGGCAACGCGATGCCGGAGTCCTCGCTCCGCGCCTGGGCGGAGCTGATCGCTTCGTTCGCGCCGTGCCCGGCTCCCGCCGTGCTGGAGATCGGCGCGGGCACGGGCATGTTCTGTGCGGCGCTGGCCCGATGGCAGCGGGCGTCTCCCGTGGTGGGGGTCGATCCCTCGGTGCCGATGCTGGAGCAGGCACGGCGGCACAACGCGCACCCCGGCGTCCACTACGTGGTCGGCAGCGCGGAGGCGGTGCCGACCCGCGCGGAGAGCTTCGACCTCGCGCTGCTCTCCCGGGTGGTGCACCATCTGCCCGACCGCCCGGCGTGCGCCCGGGAGTTGACGCGCGTCCTGCGGCCCGGCGGGGTCGTGGTGATCCGTACGACGTTCCGGGAACGGCTGGACGCGCTCGTCTACGACTACTGGCCCCAGCTGCGGGCCGTGGACGAGCAGCGGTTCCCCGGCCGCCAGGAGGTCCTCGCGGACTTCACCCGGGCGGGCTTCACCGTCCGGGAGGTCACCTCCTTCGCCCAGCCGGTCACCCCGGCTCTGCGTGCCTACCACGAGCGGATGAGCACCCGGCCGCAGTCGAAGTTCAGCTATCTGACGACGGCGGAGTTCGAGACCGGCCTGCGCCGCCTGGCACGTGACGCGGCGTCCGAACCGGCCTCCGCCCCCTGGCCCGTCCCGGAGCGGTACGACCTCGCGGCCCTGGCCCTCGACTGAGCGGACCACCGGAGGTCAGTCCGCACTGTCCCCGAGCGACTCCAGGAGGGTCCGGAGCGACTCGGCCAGGGCCGCCCGCTGCGGCCCGGTGAGCCCGGCGAGCAGGCGGTGCTCGGTGTCGAGATGGTCGGGCAGGGCCCGGTCGATGAGTTCGCGGCCCTCGTCGGTGAGCGCGACGAGCACGCTGCGGCCGTCCGACTCGCTGGAGACGCGCGCCACCAGACCGCGCGCCTCCAGCCGGTCGAGCCGCTGGGTGACCGCCCCCGAGGTGACCATCGACGCGTGCATCAGCCCGGTCGGGGTGAGCCGGTAGGGCGGGCCGCTGCGGCGCAGCGTGGCGAGGACGTCGAAGGACGCGGCGTCGAGCCCGTGCGCGCTGAAGGTCCGCCGCAGTTCGGACTCGACCAGCCGGGAGAGCCGCTTCAGCCGCCCGATCACCGCCATCGGCGACACATCCAGGTCGGGGCGCTCCGCTGCCCACTGCTCCACTACGCGGTCGACGTGATCTGCCATCGGCCCAGTGTAGTGGGCATGCCTTAGCGCTAAGTGACAGGCAGGCCGTCACGGCCACCCGGTGGAGGAGCCGGGCACCGTGCGCGTCACCGTCCTCGGGGCAGACGGAAGCACGGGAGGCCGAGCGGTGGCCGAGGCCCTGTCGCGCGGCCACCGGGTCACCGCCACCCCGCTCCCTCCACCCCGCGCCCTGCTTCCGCCCTGCTCCCCCGCCCTGCGCCCGCCGCCCTGCGCCCGCCGCCCCGGCAGGCCGTCCGTAGACTGGGGTCATACGTTCCCCAGGGAAGGCGCGGCGATGTTCGAACGCGGCACGGACGGCCCCAAGGTGATCGTCGTCGGGGTGGACGGCTCGGACTCGTCCTGGCGAGCCGCCGCCTACGCCGCCGGACTGGCTCGCCGACAGGGCTCGAAGCTCGCGCTGGTGTACGTCCAGCCGGTGTCCGCCATGCTGGCGATGACCGGCTTCGGCGGCGAGCTCGGCGGCACCACCGAGAGCGTCGCCGAGGAGATCGTGCAGCAGGCCCGCGAGGCCGCCGAACGGCTCGGCTCGACCTTCAGCGTCCACTGGGAGTTCCACACCCTGGTCGGCGACCCGTTCACCGGTCTCGCCGACACGGCGGACGGCCTGCGCGCCGACGCCGTGGTGGTCGGCGCCTCCGAGCAGGCCGGCCACCGGGTGATGGGCTCACTCGCCGTCCGCCTGGTCAAGGCCGCACGCTGGCCGGTCACCGTGGTGCCCTGAGACCTCGGTGGCGCCCTGAGACCTCGCCAACTCGGCTTCGGCCCCCGAGGCCCGTCTTCGAATTCCCGTCGTCCGCCCGGAGGGCGGGCCGGGCGGCGTTGGGGTGTGTGCATCGCAAGGCGGAGGATGGGGGTACCTCCCGGCCGGAGGCTGGGGGAGAGTCCATGCGGTGGGGGCACCGCCCGGCCGGAGGCTGGGGGCCATCGGCGACCGACGACAACGCGGCGAGGTGCGTGCCCCAACGTCGCCCGGCAGGCGGGAGTTTGAAGACGGGCCCTGCGTTCAGCCCTGCTCGACCGGGCCGATGGTGAGGGCGTGGATGGTCGGCCCCGCGCAGTGGTCGGTCTTCCAGGGCAGGAAGAGGGCGGCCTGCTCGTTCGGCGGGTAGATCCGCAGCCCCTGGGCGGGCGCGAGCTGGCACTCCGCCGGGTCGTAGCCGCCGACGCCGTTGCTGTCGTGCAGGGTCGCCTTCGCCGTCCCGCCCGGCTTGAGCGTCACGGTGCCGACGCTGCCCGCGGCGCGCGCGGCGGCATTGCCGGACTGCACACCGTTGGTGGCGACGTAGGAGAGGCCCGGGTAGCCGGTCAGCGTGCAGCTGGCGGCCGAGGTGTTGGTGAACACCAGGGTCGCGTAGTACTGACCCGCGCCGACGCTGGGATCCTTCTGCACGACCGACAGCTGGCTGCTGGTGCACGCCCGCGTCGAAGCGGTACCGACGCGCACCGCGGTGGCCCCGGACGACTGCGACTGCCCGCCGCCGCCTCCCGCGCCCGCACTTGCCGACCCGGTGCCTCCGGTGCCTCCCGGGGCTCCCGCCGACCCGCTCCCCGAGGCCGCCGCGGCCGGTGGCGCCGCGGCCGACGAGCCGGCCGACGCCCCGCCCGAGGACGACGAGCACGCCGTGGCCGTCAGCGCCACAGCGGCGAGGACGGCGGCCGGCACCGCGATCGCGCGCCGCTCGGCGCCCATCCGATGAACAGACCTGATGCGCATTGGCTGTACCCCTTGCAACGGCACTGATCCTGCGAGCCCTGACACTTCCAACCTGCCCGCTGGAACCCCGGATACCCGCGCGTTACGGGGTTGTGGCACCGTTCGGACAGCCCCGGGACACCTCGGTTCACCGCACCGGGGCGCCTCGACCGCGCGGATCGGTGTCCCAACCGCAGTAATTCCCCCGCGCGTTCACCCGCACACCCGCTGTAGCCACCGACGCATACAGGCCGCTTCCGCCACGCCCCCGGTCACTCCCAGCAGTCCCCGGCAGCACGGAGCGCAGTGCGCAGCACCGCCTCGGCCGCGGTGAGCACGTCGGTCGACCGGGCGGCCAACGCGACCCCCACGGTGGGGAGTTCCTCGAACCCGGCGGTCGGGATGGTCGGCAGGAGCGTCGCCCCGAGCCGGGCGCAGCGGACGGCGACCCGTTCCAGCTGGTCGAGCAGGGCCCGCTGCGGGAGGCGGACCCCGACCGGAACCTGGTCGATGGTGCGTACGCAGTGGCCGCCCCGGTCGCGTACGGCGTCGAGCCGGGCCTTCAGCATGAAGGCCACCGCCGGACCGGTCAGCCGCAGGTTGGTCTCGGTCGGGGCGAGCCGGCCGGTGCGGTCCACCACGAAGTCGATGTCGTACCAGCCCCGGTGGCCCACCTCGGCCAGCTCCCGGCCCACCGCGGTACCGAAGGTGGTGGCCGGGGCCGCGAGCGCCTCGGCCACCACCCCGGGACCGACCGTGGCGCCCCGGTAGTGGACCTCGTCCACGTCCATCGCCGCCACGCCCACGGGGTGGACACTGCCGTCCTCGGCGATCACGCCGTCGAAGGTGAGGTCGGGGAGGCTGCGGTGGGCGGCGATGTGCTCCTCCAGCAGGATCCCGCTCTGCGCGGGGAGGATCCGGGCGGCCCGCAGCGCGCGCAGCGCCGCCCGGGGACCGCCCGCCGCACCGACCTGGTCGGCCGTCAGGACGACGGTGCCGTAACCGCCGACGCCGTGCGGCGCCTTGAGGACGACGGTCCGCCCGAGCGCGGCGTGCTCCCGCACCAGCCGGACCAGCCGGCGCGGCGACTCCACCGCCCGCTGGCCAGGCACCCGGACCGCGGGGTGGTGCGGAGCGAGCCGGCTGAACAGCGCATGCGACTCGGCCTTGGACTCGAAGCGGCGGACGGCTTCGAGCACCGCGTGCTGCGGCCCGCCCGGCGTCGCGGCCGGCCCGGCGGTCGCACCCCAGGGGCGGACCGGCAGCCCGAGCTCCTCGATCCGCCGCCGCAGCGCGGGACGGGCCGCGAGCCCCTCGGCGAGCGTGGAGTGCTCGTCCGCGATCCCGCTGTGCACCTCCACCGGCTCCCAGGCCAGCACCTCGGCCAGTCTGCGGAGCCAGCCCTCCTCGGCCTGGTGCGGGAGGACCAGCAGGGCGGGGTGCGGGGTGTAGAACGCGGCCAGGCAGGAGTAGTGGTGGCCCAGCCTGCGAAGTTCCGGACCCTGCGGGAGGAACTGCGCGTTGAAGTCGGCGACGTTGCCGAGGTGAACGGCTCGTCGGCCGCCCGTCCAGGCGTCCTGCCACGATGCGGCTCGCATCGTCCGAGCGTACGGTCCCGGCCGTCCCGCCGGGACCGCTTCCGGCACACGGGACACCGCCCCCCGTGTGCCGGTCGGGCTAAGCCTCGCCGGGGTGCCAGGCCGGCCACTCCCAGGGGCGGTCCGCCCAGTGCACCCGGACGGCGTCGTGCGGGTCCAGGTCCGGGAAGAGCTGCTTGATCCGTGGCTCGAACTCCTCGGGGGCCAGCGGCTCCCAGCCCGTCCCGTGGAAGTGCACCAGCCGGTAGCGGCTGTCGGTACGGAACTCGGCGATCTCCACCAACGGCGTCGTCTCGGACGCGTCGTCCTTGTTGCTGCTCATGTCCTCAGGATCGGCGGGGCCGCAGGTTCGCGCACCCGCACGACCGCCGTGCGGATGCCGTGCCACAGCCCTGGTGACACCCCTCGGAACCGCGCCCGGCCGACGGCCCTGCACGGGGCGCAGCGCGCGCCGACACGCCGCGGGGACGGGCGTTCCGCCGCACGGTCCTGGCTCGTTGAACACGGCGGCCCGCCGCTCGCGGGCCCGGAGTGTGCGGGAGGACGCGTGGAAGAGAAGTGGCAGGCACCGTGGCAGTACGAGTGGGAGCGGCAGCCGGATGCCCCGTTCCAGACGTCACCGCCCGCACCGCCGAGGCCGCTGGTGCCGCCGCCGACACCGTGGGAGCCGCCGGTCACTCCCCCGCCGCCGCCGGGACGCCGGGCCCGCCGGGTGGCGATGGTGGTCGGCGGCCTCACCGGCTTCGCGCTGCTGGGCGCGCTGCTGGCCACCTGCGGGCCGTCCGGCCGCAGCACGGGTGTGCTGGTCACCGCGCCCGTCTCGGGCAGTCCGAGCCCGAGCGGCGAGGCGAGTGCCGCCCTCGACCCGACCGCCGCCACGACCACGGGCTCCGTGAGCCCGTCGGCCTCGTCCTCCCCCTCGCCGTCCCCCTCGCCGTCGACGGCCCGGGACGCGGGCCCGGGCACGGACCCGGGCACGGCGGCCGCCGCGTCCGGGGACGAGTCCGATCGGCAGTCCGAACAGGCGCGGACGCCCCGTCAGCACGGTCGGCCCGGACCAGCCGCACCGCCGCACCCGAGGCCGCACCCCGCGCGGCCCTCGAACGGGACCCCGACCGGTCTGTTCCCGTCCCTGAAGGTGTGCTCCGAGGCCGAGCGGCTCGGTGAGTGGGCGCCGGGTTCGGAACAGGCCAGGCTCTGCAGCCTCTACGGCGGCTGATCCCGACCCGCCACCCGGGTCCGCCGGACGGGTGCCGACGGCTCACCCGCGCGGCGTCTTCTCCCCGTGGACGGCGGTGTACTCGGCGGCCAGCCACGGCGCCAGGTCCTCGATCAGCAGGGCCAGCACCGCCGGCTCGGCGGCGGAGGTCCGGGCCACCGCTGCGGCAGTACGCATCTGCCCGGCCCGCTCGGGGTAGTAGCGCGCGAAGATCTCGGCGGAGGCGGTCAGATCGCTGGTCCAGCCGCCCCAGCGCGGCATGACCAGGGTGAACCCGCTACGGACCAGGCGGCGCGAGACACCCCGGGCGAGTGCCCTCGACCCGGCGTCGGCACCGCTTGCCAGCCGCTCGCGCCAGCCCGGGATCGCCGCTGCCAGGTCGCCGTTGGTCTCCCGGGCCAGCAGCGAGGTCGGGCGGTAGCGGGGCAGCCGGCCGGCCAGGTCCTCACCGAGTAGCGGCGTGCACAGACAGGCGAGGAACCAGCCGAGGTCGTACCGTTCGAGCTCGCTCAGCACGGCGGCCTCGCTGGACAGCAGCACTCCGCCACCCACGATCTGCGGGAACTCAGCGTCGAGTGCCGCCCCGAGCGCCGTGGCCGCCGTCCGGTCGGCGGCGGTGGGCTCGCGGCGCAGCGCCAGCAGCAGGTCCAGGTCGGAGCGGCCGGGGACGGCGGTGCCGCGCGGGATGCTTCCGTAGAGGTAGGCACTGTGCAGCAGCGCGGGGCCGAAGGACTCGGCGATCCGGGTGCGGGCCGCGCCCACCACGGGCGCGAAGGCGTCCGTAACGCGGCTCAGCGCACCCTCGCGGGCGATGTACCCGTCGGAGTCCAGCCCCCGGTCCGTCACTGCGTCTCCCCCACTCGTCACTGCAACCCCCACCCGTCGGCGGCGCGGCCGTCAGAGGTCCTTGACCAGCTTCTCGAAGCGCAGGTCAGGTCGGCGCGGTATGCCGAAGCGCTCGTCGCCGTAGGGGAACGGCAGGTAGACGCCGGTCCGGCGGAAGCCCCGGCGCTCGTACCAGGCGATCAGGTCGGCCCGCTGCTCGATGACGGTCATCTCCAGCTCGGCGGCGCCCCACTGCTCCCGGGCGACCTGCTCGGCGTGTTCGAGTACGGCCCGGCCGAGTCCGCCGCCCTGGCTCTCGGGGCGGACCGAGAACATGCCGAAGTAGGCGACGTTGTCCCGTCGTTCGAGCTGACAGCAGGCGAGCAGCTCACCGGCCCGTTCGACGACCAGGACCAGGCCGTGCGGGTGCTCGATGGCCTCGGTGACGCCCTCGGCGTCGGTTCGGCGGCCGTCCAGCAGGTCGGCCTCGGTGGTCCAGCCGACCCGGCTGGCGTCACCCCGGTAGGCGGATTCGACCAGCGCCACCAGCGCGGGCACATCCGCCGCCCCGGCCGGACGGAACGTCAGCTCAGCACCCTCGGACGACACGCGCCCCTCCCTCTCCTCCGCCTGCTCCCCGGACCGCCGGTCTCCGAGCGGCCCGACTGCATCGTGCCACACCCGCAAGCGGTCCTCCGGGCACCGTCCTTCCCGATTCCCGGTGCCCACCGCCTCGCGGTCCTCGAAGTCCGCGAAGGCCCGTCTCCAGCCTCCGCCTGCCGGGCGGACCGGCCTCCGCTCCCGGCCGTGCCGATCGCCGCCTGAACGAACGGCGTTGCGCGGGCGAATGCCGGCCCAATGCGACCCCAGCACCTTCCGACGGACTGCCGAGACGGGATCAGGGCCATGGCGCCGCTGACGGGTCCATGCCTAACCTCCTTCGTGTGCGGCGGTGCCGACCGCGGCACCGGCCCGTTCCCGGTCCGAAGGAGTGCCCATGCCCAGCCATGCACCCGCACTTCACCGCTCCACCGACACCACCGTCCACACCGTCCACCGCCTGCTGCGGCGCACCGCCCTGGCCTGCGCGGCAGGCGCCCTGCTGCTCGGCGCAGCAGCCGTACCCGCGCAGGCCGCCAGCCCGGCGCCCCAGGGCGCACCGGTCCGCCACCACTTCGACCTCGACCACGCCGGTTCGACCGTCGCCGCGCACGAGGGCAGATCGAGCGGCCCCGCCGGGCCGCTGGTCACCCAGACCCCCGGCATGGACGTGGCCGGCTGGCAGGGCGGTGTCGACTGGCCGGGCGCGGCGGCGGGCGGCGCCGCCTTCGCCTACACCAAGGCCACCGAGGGCACCGGCTACACCAACCCGTACTTCACCCAGCAGTACAACGGCTCCTACACCGCGGGCCTGATCCGGGGCGCCTACCACTTCGCGCTGCCGGACGCCTCCGGCGGCACCGCCCAGGCCGACTGGTTCGTCGGCCACGGCGGCGGCTGGTCGAACGACGGCAAGACCATGCCGCCCGCCGTCGACCTCGAGTACAACCCGTACGGCGCGGACTGCTACGGGCTCAGCCGGAGCGCGATGGTCGGCTGGATCCGCGACTTCAGCACCACGGTGCTGAACCGCACCGGACGCTACCCCGTCATCTACACCACCACGAGCTGGTGGACCGCCTGCACCGGCGACTACAGCGGCTTCGGCGGCACCGACCCGCTCTGGCTGGCCCACTACGCCGGCAGCGTCGGCGCGCTACCGGCCGGCTGGGCCTACCAGACCATCTGGCAGTACTCCGACTCCGGCCCCCTGCCGGGCGACCAGGACTACTTCAACGGCGGGTACGACCGCCTCAGGGCCCTCGCCACCGGCTGACGGCCCCTCACCCCACAGACCCCACGGACCCCGGACTCCGCCCGGCGCCACGACCCACCCGGTGGCCGGCGCCCATCGAACGGCGCGGGCCGGCCACCGGGTCACAATGTCGCCATGACGTTGATCTACACCCTGGCCGGACTGGTCCTCCTGGTGATCACAGTGGCGAGCATCCTGCGCACCCTGGTGGTACCGCGCGGACTCTACTCGGCCCTGGTCTACCGGCTCTGGGCCGTACTGCGCGGTGCGCTCAGGCAGCTGGCGGCGCCGTTCGGCAGCGACTACCAGGCGCACGACCGGGCACAGACCTGGCTCGCCCCGCTGATACTGGTCGGCATGCTCAGCACCTGGCTGATCGGCATGCTCTGCGCCTACACCCTGCTGCTGCACGGCACTTCGGAGCTGTCCTGGGGGATCTCCTTCCGCGAGGCCGGGTCCAGCCTGTTCACCCTGGGCTTCGCCAGCAGCGACCGGCTGCGGCTGAGCACCCTGGACTTCATCGCGGCCGCGAGCGGCCCGCTGACCATCGCCCTGCTGATCGGATACCTGCCGACCCTCTACGGCTCCTACAACCGGCGCGAGGTGGAGGTGACCCTGCTGGAGTCCCGGGCGGGCGAGCCGGCCTGGGGTCCCGAGCTGCTGGCCCGTCAGTCGCTGGTGGACACCGAGACCGCGCTGCCGCAGCTCTACCGCGACTGGGAGCGGCTGGCCGCCGACATCGGCGAGGGGCACTCCAACTACCCGGTGCTGCTCTCCTTCCGCTCCCCGCAGCCCAACCGCAACTGGGTGGTCGCCCTGATCGCCGTGCTGGACGCGGCGGCGATCCAGCTCGCCATCTGCCCACGCTCCGCCCCGCCGGAGGCCCGGCTGGTGCTGCGCGCCGGGTTCACCGCCATGCGCGACATCGCCCGGACCCTGCGGATCGACTTCGACGCCGACCCCGAGCCGGACGCCCCGATCCGGCTCAGCTACGAGGAGTTCGACGCGGCGGTCGCCATGATCGTCGCCAGCGGGATCACCAAGGAGCGTGAAGTCGCCGACGCCTGGCCGCACTTCCGGGGCTGGCGGGTCAACTACGAGGCGCTGGCCTACGAGCTGGCCCGGCGCTGCGACGCCGTCCCCGCCCTCTGGTCCGGCCCGCGCGACTTCCCCGCCACCCCGATCCCGCCCCGCCGGCCGGCCGACCGCCGCCCCAAGTCGAACTGATCCCCCGCCAAGGGTCCGTCAGCAACCCGCGGCGCGCCGCCAGAAACACGTCAACGTCGCATGCATTTCCCGGAGAAGGGAGTTCACTGGACAGGTGCCCAACCGTCCTCTTGCGAGGTCCTCTGTGGCCGCCGCCGTGCTTCCGCGTCCGGTGGTCCACGGCGCGAGCCGCCAGCCGCTGCTCGACCCCTGGTTCCTGCCGGAGACACCCGGTCCCGGCGTCCTGGCCGCGCACGTCCTGCTCACCGGGAACGGTGCGTACTGGGCCGACCGGCCGCACTCGCCGCGCACCGTGCTGGTGCAGTGCGGTCCGCACCGCGTCGTGCGCGGCGACCCGCGGTTCATCGCGGCGGAGCAGCTCGCCCCGCTCGGACGCGGCCAGTTCAGCGCGCCCGACCGCTTCCTGCCGCTGCTCGGCCGGACCTTCGCCTCGGTCATGCCCTGGGTGCGGGTGATCTGCACCCAGCAGCACCCGCCTCGCCTGCCCGACCTTCCGCCCGGCGTCCGGCTGCGCCCGCTGACCACGGCGGACGCGGCGGCCCAGCTCGCCGAGCTGGACCCGGGGCTGCGCTGGATCACCGAGACCTGGGGCCCGGACCGTGCGCCGGCCGCTGCGGCCGGCGCCTGGGGCGCCTTCGCCCACGGTCGGCTGGTCTCGGTCGCGGCCACCTATCTGCGCGGCCGCTGCTACGAGGACGTCGCCGTGGTGACCGTCCCGGAGTTCCGCCGGGCGGGGCTCGGCCTGGCCTGCGTCGGCACGGTCACCGGCGCCGTCCGCCGCCGCGGCCGGATCCCGACCTGGACGGTGCCCGGCTCCAACGGCCCCAGCCGCGCCCTGGCCGAGGCAGCAGGCTTCGTCCCGGTCCGCCGGGAGACGGTCTACTGGGTCGGCCCGGCCCGGGTGGCGCCACCGCGGTGAGCGCCGCCCGGGGCCCGGGTCAGCCGAAGGTCAGCTCGCGGTCGGCGTAGGCGTGCATGGGCTGGCGCTTCCAGGGCTCCGGCCGCAGGCCGAGGTCGCGCAGGCCGAGGCGGGCGGCGACCGCCCGTGAGGCGGTGTTGTGCGCGTGGATCCAGGCGACCACGGGGAGGTCGGGGTCCTGCCGGACGGCCGTGCGGATCGCGGCCCGGCAGAGCTCCGTGGCGTAGCCGTTGCCCCAGTGGGCGGGGGCCAGGCGGTAGTAGAGGTTCCAGAAACCCGGGTTCTGGCGCTGGGCGCCCCCGACGCCGACCACGGTGCCGCTGCTGCGGAGCCGGGCCATCCAGTAGCTGACACCGGTCGACTCCCGGTGCGCGGTGCAACGTTCGATCCACCGCGCGGTGACCCCCGGGGCGGTGTGACGGCCCTCCGGGTCATGGCGCCAGGTGGCGGAGTCGGAGGTGATGGCGTAGAGGGCCGCCAGGTCAGCCGGGCCGACGGCCCGCAGCTCAAGGCGTTCGGTCAGCACCGGCTGCGGCACACTCGGATCGGTCATCCGGTGATCGTACCGATCGGCCTCACCGGGCCACGCCCGGCCCGTGGAACCGGCCGGAGGTCCCATATCACGTCCGGAGTCGACAGTGGCGGGAATGGCTGAAACTAGCTCAGATTCCTTGACTGAAAGGCTTGTTGCGGTCGAGGGCGGCGCCCATCCTGAAACCCCTTGGCATGGCCAGGGAAACCCCCCCAGGGGCTCAACCCACAGGCAGGGCAGGAGAAGCAGATGAGATTCACGTCCGTCCTCCCACGCGTCGCACTGGTACTGATCGGCGGGCTGGTCACGGCCGGGCTGGTCGCACCCCCGGCGTCGGCCGCCGATACCCCGGTCGACCTGGCCTGCCAGGCGACGCCGCCGATCGGCTCCGCGCAGACCTTCGACCTGCACGCCGGGGTCAACGCCACCGCGCCGGACTCGGTGGCCGCCGGCAGCCGGTTCTCCGTCACCCTGGCTCCCGACCCGCTCACGGTCCCCACCTCGGTGAGCGGGTACACCCTGAAGTCCATCAGCGGCATCCGGCTCACCGTCCCGGTGCCTGCGAACGCCACCCTGGTCGGCGAGTCGATCACGGGCGGCACCAACCCGGGCAGCGCGAGCGTCGCCGTCAGCGGCTCCGACGTCATCGTCACGGTGAACAGTTCGATAGCCGGCGGGAGTACCTTCACGCTGCCCGCCCTCACCCTGGACCTGACGGCCGGCGCCGCCGGCAGCACCGTGCAGACCGCGCTCGGCGGCACCAGCTACGCGTCCCCCGGCCTGACCTTCACGGCAACCGTCCCGCTCGGCTTCTTCACCGTCCAGGTGCCCACCGCCTGCTTCCCCTCGTCGCAGCAGATCCTGAGCTCAACGAACATCAGCTGAGCGGCAATTCGCAGTGTCGTTTTCCTGACCTGGCGTCAAGACAACGACACTGCAACGCCCTTCGGCTCGGAGCCCTCCGGTACACAGCGTGTGGCCGACGGCCCGGGTGCGGCTGCGGAGGCCGAGCCGTGCGACGACACCGCGCACGATGCCCTTGGCGGTCCACTCCGAGTAACCGAGCTTCCCGGCGATCTGCTTCGCACCCCACCCCTCCGCCGACGGGCCGAGCACCTCGTTCCCCCGGCCCGCCAGGCCAGCAATGTTCACTCCGTGCGGGATGAGGACTCTGTCCCTGACCGCCTTGATCTGGTTGATCAGGGCCTGCCGGACACCCCCGCACGGCTCCGAACTCGCCGCGGCGGCCTCCGCAACGACCCGCCCGATGTCCTCGAAGTCGCTCTCCTGCCGCTGGAGCAACTATTCGCACGTGCGGGTCAGAGTCGCGGCTCAACTGTTCCAAGAGGTCGGCCGGGCCGTACGGATCCCCGGCCACAGCCTCACGAATCCACCAGCTTTCCGGCCATTCGCTTTCGTGGGACGAGGTCGGCCGCACTGCCACCCGTCGGCACTCGCCACGGCAGATGTACGGCAGTGCACAGACAAGGCGGTCGGCTGCTTGCGCTGACCGCCGGGCGTCCCT
This sequence comes from Saccharothrix sp. ST-888, assembly GCF_000955975.1. GTDB lineage: Bacteria > Actinomycetota > Actinomycetes > Streptomycetales > Streptomycetaceae > Kitasatospora. The sequence goes on along the minus strand of NZ_JYJF01000105.1, from coordinate 1,119 downwards.
TTTGCAATTCTGACGAAAGGTGGTGTGCCCTTCCCCTCCGATGCAGAACCCGCCGACCGAGTCGGCCTCTGCTCACCGGCCGGCGACTGAAGAGCAAGTTCAGCCTGTCCGTGACTGGGACCGCGTGAACGCCGTGATCCCGTGGGCAGACGAGGGTCGTCATCAAGCGCCTGGCACGGGTTCGCAGTGCGGCATCGGCCCGCTCGACCTCCGCCTCCCCCTGGTCGTGGCTCTTGTTCGCTTTGCGGGTCCTCCATCGCCGGCCGAATCCGCCTCACCGAGGGAACCGTCAAAATCCCACCTTGCCCGCATCTGCACCGGACTCGGCATCGACTCACGGCCGCCGTCGCGCCCTCGGTCTCATCCCCCGCTGACCACCAAGCAGTTACCTGCCGACGCACTCGCACCCTGGGCATCGCTGCTGCCGGGACGAGGCGCACCTGAGCCTGGAATCCGGGCGCCGGCGATACGCTCCCGCGGCAACCTCACCATCATCCGACCCAGCTCGCACGCACCAGTCCCCCGCACTCAGCGACAGTGTGCTCAGGCAGGCCCACGGCACGTCGCCGAAGGACAGGGCGCCGATGCCCTGCGCGGCGAGCCGCGCCTCGCGCAGTGCCTCCAGGGCACCGACCATGCCCCGATGGGGACATCTGAATTCCAGACCTCCTCATCAGCGGCGCCGCCAAGCCCCCGAACAGCCGGGGAAATCCGGCCGGGCCGGCAACTGTCCGGCTGCCCTCTCCAAGGCGGCGTGGGCCCCGGGGCACTGTGGACTGCGTCTGGAACACTCCACGGGACCTGCGCGCCCGGGCACGGGGCCGTACGGCCTCCGGGCTGTCCGAGCCAGCCGATCTCGAGGACCTACAGGCATAGGGCGAGGGGCAACCGGCCTCCGCCCACCGCAAGGCGCGCACGTGACAGTCCGGCGGCCGGGTGACTTTAGAACACCCGACCGTCGGACCCGGAAATTCAGCCATTGTTGTTATTGTTGTTGTTCGCCCCGCCGCCAGCGTTGTTGTTATTGTTGTTGTTGTTCGCCCCGCCACCACCGTTGTTGTTATTGTTGTTGTTGTTCGCCCCGCCACCACCGTTGTTGTTGTTATTGTTGTTGTTGTT
>NZ_JYJF01001039.1 GCF_000955975.1 Saccharothrix sp. ST-888 | reverse complement strand
CGGGCGTGTTCGTCCGCCGACTGGTCCGGGCCACCCGGGCGAAGGCGTCCGGCACGGCCTGGAAGCCGCGCGGCACGGTCCTGATCACGGGCGGCACCGCTGCCCTGGGCGCCGAGGTCGCGCGCTGGCTGGCCCGTAACGGAGCCGAGCACCTGGTGCTCACCGGACGCCGTGGCGCCGAGGCCCCGGGTGCGGCCGAACTCCGCGCCGAGCTGGCCGGGTCGGGAATCCAGGTCACCCTGGAGGCCTGCGACGTCGCCGACCGGTCGGCGGTGGAGGTG
>NZ_JYJF01001038.1 GCF_000955975.1 Saccharothrix sp. ST-888 | reverse complement strand
CGCGCGTCGCGCACCACAGCGGTGCGTCGATCGCGGCGTCGCCCAGGGCCTGGGTGAGCAGCGCGGTCGCGGCGAGCCCGGCGGAGAGGGCCGGGTGCAGCGGGTGCACCTGCTCGTCCAGGGCCAGCAGCGACAGCACCCCGGCCAGGTCCGCCGTCCCCGCGTACGCGGCACGCAGCTCGGCCGCGAGGGTGTCACGGTCGCACGCCGTGGTGTCGACGGTGATCCGTCGGACCTCGGCGCCGCTCCCGGTGAGGGCGCGGAGCGCCTCGGCCACCCAGC
>NZ_JYJF01001037.1 GCF_000955975.1 Saccharothrix sp. ST-888 | reverse complement strand
GGGCTCCCGACGGATCTACCGGATCGCCCTGACCAGCTGGGCCTGGCTGCTGGTGGAGCGAGGGGTCCCGGTCGGCCGCGAGCGGCGCCGGGCGCGGCCGCCGGTCGTCCCGCTGGCCCTGCTCGACCGTCCGGAGGCCGCCGGCCGGCTCGCGGACGCGCTCGCGCGGCGCGCCGCGGACGCCGATCCGCGCACGCTCAACCGCGAACTGTCCATCCTGCGCGGCGCCGTGGCCTGGTGGCGCACCCAGGGCTGGCTCCGCGCCGACCCGATGGCCGGCCT
>NZ_JYJF01001036.1 GCF_000955975.1 Saccharothrix sp. ST-888 | reverse complement strand
GCCGGGCCCGTGGCCTGGCCGGGACCTCGGTGGCCTGGGGCCCGTGGGCCGAGGCCGGAATGGCGGCCGGCGAGGCGGCGGAGGAGCACCTGCGCCGGTCCGGGCTGCCCGTGATGGCACCGGGCTCCGCGCTGGTCGGACTCCAGCGGGCACTGGAGAGCGGTGAGCCCACCGGCGTCGTCGCGGACGTCGACTGGGAGCGGTTCGTACCGTCCTTCACCGCCGCCCGTCCCCGTCCGCTGATCGGCGAACTGCCCGAGGTCCGGGAGCTGCTGGCCGCCGAG
>NZ_JYJF01001035.1 GCF_000955975.1 Saccharothrix sp. ST-888 | reverse complement strand
GGGAGACGGTCTCGCCGTCGGTGGTGCCGGTGGTTCCGGTGGTGCTGTCGGCGAAGGGTGAGGTGGCGCTGCGGGCGCAGGCCGAGCGGTTGCTGTCCGATGGTGATGCCGAACTGGTCGATGTGGCGTACTCGTTGGCGACGGGTCGGGCGGGGCTGGAGCACCGTGCGGTCGTCGTGGCGGGGGGGCGTGAGGAGTTCCTGCGGGGGCTTGGTGCGCTGGCCGAGGGCGAGTCGGCTGCGAATCTGGTGCAGGGTTCGGTGGTTGAGGGACGTACGGCGTTC
>NZ_JYJF01001034.1 GCF_000955975.1 Saccharothrix sp. ST-888 | reverse complement strand
CGTCACGCCGGTGGTTGTCGGGCCGGCCGTTGCTGTCGTCGGGTGCTGGGTTGCGGTCGTCACGTCAGGACCTGCCGAATTCCTTGTTGATGATGTCGAGGAGGTCGTCGGCCGACGCGTTGTCCAACTCGTCGTCGTCGGCGCTGTCGGCGGGCCCGTCGCCCGCGTTCCACTTCGTCAGGAGGCCCTGGAGTCGGGCCGTGACGCGGGCGCGTTCGGCGTGGTCGGGGGAGATGGCGGAGAGCGTCCGGTCCAGCGCGTCGAGTTCGGCGAGCACCGGTGCCG
>NZ_JYJF01001033.1 GCF_000955975.1 Saccharothrix sp. ST-888 | reverse complement strand
TCTTGTAAAGCGGGGGTCGTCGGTTCGAACCCGACAGGGGGCTCGCGTCTGACCTGCGAAAAGCCCCGGACCAAGATCGGTCCGGGGCTCTTTTCATGATCCAATGGGAGAATTTTGGGAGATCACTTAGGAGACACTCCTGAGGGGCGCCCAGGCGCCGCGCCGCGCCTGCTTCCACCTGGCCTCCAGGCCGTCGAGGCGGCGCTTCCGCATCACTGGCGTCACGTGTTCGTACGTGCCCTCGATGTCCTTCACGACCCACCCCATGGTCTGGAACCGAAGCGCC
>NZ_JYJF01001032.1 GCF_000955975.1 Saccharothrix sp. ST-888 | reverse complement strand
CGCCGAGCAGTTGCGTGAGGCGGTCTCCGATGGTGAGTCCGTCGAAGGCGTCCTGTCGCTGCTGGCGCTGGACGGGACCGTGCTTGAGTCGGGTGTGTCGGCCGGGCTCGGTGGGACGTTGGCGCTGGTGCAGGCGCTGGGCGACTGTGGTGTTGCTGCTCCGCTGTGGTGTGTGACGCGGGGTGCTGTGTCGACGGGTCGTTCGGACCGTCTGGTGAGTGCGGTTCAGGCGCAGGTGTGGGGTCTGGGCCGGGTGGTGGGGCTGGAGCATCCGGAGCGTTGGGGT
>NZ_JYJF01001031.1 GCF_000955975.1 Saccharothrix sp. ST-888 | reverse complement strand
GGGGCCGGCGGCAGGCCGGTCAGCTCGAACATGCCGAGCTTCTTGTTGTACGCGGCGATCTCGCGCTCGCCCTGGTAGACCTGGATCTGCACGGACGGCTGGTTGTCCTCGGCCGTGGTGAAGATCTCCGAGCGCTTGGTCGGGATCGTGGTGTTGCGCTCGATCAGCTTGGTCATGATGCCGCCCTTGGTCTCGATGCCGAGGGACAGCGGGGTGACGTCGAGCAGCAGGACGTCCTTGACCTCACCCTTGAGGACACCGGCCTGCAGGGCGGCGCCGATGGCGAC
>NZ_JYJF01001030.1 GCF_000955975.1 Saccharothrix sp. ST-888 | reverse complement strand
CGCCGCGCAGCACGTTGTCGGAGTTGGCCAGGATCTCGATGCCGAGCCCGCGCAGATAGGCGTGCGGGACGCCCGCGCCGAGGTACAGCGCCTCGCCGGGCTGAAGCCGTACGTAGTTCAGCAGCAGCGCGGCCAGCAGCCCGGTGTCGCCCGGGAACTCCCGTGCCGCGTAGGCGTATCCGGCGAACTGGCCGTCGGGCTCGGCCTCGGCGGCGCGCTCGACGGCGGCGGCGACCTCGGCGACGGTGGCCCGCGCGGTGTCGCCGCTCATGGTCAGGATGGTGGCG
>NZ_JYJF01000104.1 GCF_000955975.1 Saccharothrix sp. ST-888 | reverse complement strand
CTCCAGCGGGAACTCGCCGCGCTGGACGGGACGGTGTTCGGTGATCCGGAGAACTGGTGGGCGGTGGTGGTCGAGCAGCACTGGGACGGCCTGCTCTGAACATCCGGTAGCTCCCACGGCAGCCCGCGCCGGGCGGGTGGGCAGGCGGCGCACCACCCCGGCGGGCGGCGGTCCGCGCGCTCCCGAATCACCCATGTGCGTGCTGTTGTCGCAGATCAGCGGGTTGCCACTGTGGGTCGCATGACTCCTGTACCAGAGAGCACTCCTGACGCACCGTCCGAGCGGGTGCCGACCGCGACCGCGAACCTGCGCCCGGTCGCGGTCTCCGCCCTGATCGGTACCACGATCGAGTACTACGACTTCTTCATCTACGGCACGGCCGTCGCGCTGGTCTTCGGAAAGGTCTTCTTCCCCGGACTCGGGCCCACCGCTGGGCTGATGGCGTCCTTCTCGGTGTACTCGGTGGCCTTCGTCGGGCGTCCGCTGGGGGCGCTGCTGTTCGGCCACTTCGGCGACCGGCTGGGCCGCAAGGCGACGCTGGTGGCCTCGCTGCTGCTGATGGGTGTCTCTACGGTGGCCGTCGGCGTGCTGCCCGGGTACGGGACGTGGGGGATCTGGGCGCCGGCGGTGCTGGTGCTGCTGCGGGCGTGCCAGGGCGTGGGTCTGGGCGGGGAGTGGGGCGGGGCGGCCCTGCTGCTCGCCGAGAACGCCCCGCCCGAGCGGCGCGGACGGTACGGCGCGTACCTGCAACTCGGGCCCTGCCTGGGCTTCTTCGCCGCCACCGGGGTGTTCCTGCTGCTCTCGGAGGGGCTGAGCGACCAGGCGTTCGAGAGCTGGGGCTGGCGGGTGCCGTTCCTCGCGTCGATCGGGCTGGTCGCGGTCGGCCTGTTCGTCCGGCTGCGGATCACCGAGACGCCGGTCTTCGCCCAGGAGGCCGAGCGCGCCAAGGCGCCGGCTGTCGAGGTGCTGCGCGAACACGGCCGCACGGTGCTGCTCGCGGGCGGCTCGATCATGGTCGGGTACGCGCTGTTCTACCTGGCCACCACCTACTCGCTGGCCTACGCCACCGAGCAGTTGGGCATCGACCGGGGCCTGATGCTGACCCTGCTGCTGGCGGGTTCGGTGCTCAAGGGCGGGGCGGCCTGGTACTGCGCCGGGCGCAGTGACCGCTGGGGCCGGCGCCGGATGCTGCTACTGGCCACCGTGCTGGCGGTCGGCTGGTCGCTGCTGCTCTTCCCGCTGCTGGAGACGGCGCGCACGCCGCTGCTGGCGCTGGGTGTGGTCGGCGCGATGGTGGTGCTCGGCTGCCTGTTCGGGCCGGTGGCGGCGTACCTGCCGGAGCTCTTCCCGACCCGGGTGCGGTACACCGGGGTCTCGCTCGCGTACAACATCGGCGGGGTGGTCGGCGGGGCGACGGCGCCCCTGGTGGCGACCCGGCTCACCGGGGTGTACGGCACGGCGGAGCCGGTCGGCTGGTACCTGGCCGGGATCGGGCTGGCGTCACTGCTCTGCCTGTACGCGCTGGTGGAGACGCGCGGCGGCGATCTGCGCGCGCCCAGCCGCCGCCTGCTGCCGGGCTGACGGCCGGCCCCGCGCGGGCCGCGCGGGGCCGGGGCTGCCGACGTGCTGTCAGAGACCCAGCGCGGCGCGGCCGGCGACCTGGACGGCAGCCTGCTTGGCGACGCGCTCGCCCAGGTGCTCGGCGGTGGCGATGTCGGCCTTGTGAACGCCCTCCGGGCCCTGGTCGTTGTTGCTCTGGGCGGCGGCGCCGAGGAAGAAGCCGAGACGGTTGATGTCGTCCTCGGAGGCGGTGGTGCTGTTCCAGCCCGGGTGCAGGTCGAGGCCGATCCACTGCATTCCGTGCTGGGCGGCGAGGACGGTGAAGAACTGCAGGGTGTGCAGCTTGTCGCCGCTCTTGGAGGCGGAGTTGGTGAAGCCGGCCGCCAGCTTGTCCTTCCAGGCCAGGGTGAACCAGCGCTTGGAGGTGGCCTCGGCGAAGGTGTGGAAGGCGCCCGAGGCGGTGCCCATGTAGGTCGGCGAGCCGAAGACGATCGCGTCGGCGGCGTCCAGCTGGGCCCACTGCTCGTCGGTGATGGTGTCCACGGCTATCCGGACGACCTCGGCCCCACCGGCGGCGGCACCGCGGGCAACGGCCTCGGCGAGCACGGCGGTGTGGCCGTAGCCGGAGTGGTAGGCGATGGCGATGGTGGTCATGGCGGGGTGACTCCTGTGGCGTCGGGGCGGGAGGGCCGGAGGGACGTGGTGCCGTCCCCCGAGCTGACGGTCTCCAACATAGACCAGGTCTCTGTTGGTTACCAAGTCTGATTTGGAGGCCGACGGCGTACCCTGGACCGCATGGCCCCTGAGCAGCAGCATCCCGAGCACGACGTCTTCGCCGCCTTCTGTCCGAGCCGGAACGTCTTCGCCGAACTCGCGGACAAGTGGTCGCTGCTTCTCCTGCTCAGCCTGCACAAGTTGGGCGAACAGCGGTTCTCCGAACTGCAGCGGTCGGTGGTCGGGGTGAGCCGCAAGATGCTCACCCAAACCCTGCGCGAGCTCGAACGGAACGGGCTGGTGCGCCGCACCGTCCAGCCCGAGACGCCGCCGAGGGTGATCTACGGCCTGCTGCCGCTGGGGCACTCGCTCGCCGAGCGGGTGGCGCCGGTCGCCGAGTGGGTGGAGGACCACAGCGGATCCGTGCTGGAGGCCCGCGCGGAGTTCGACCGCACCCGCTGCCCCTCGTCCGGCTGCTGAGGCCCCCGCCGGGCCGTGCGGGCCACGGCCGATTTCACTTTCCGGCCGATGACCGGGTAATGTCTTCCTCGTTCGAGCGGGATGCAAGAGCCCGCGGGACAGGCCCCTATAGCTCAGTCGGTAGAGCGTCTCCATGGTAAGGAGAAGGTCTGCGGTTCGATTCCGCATGGGGGCTCAGCAGAGAACGAAGGCCCCCGCCGCAAGGCGGGGGCCTTCGTCGTTCCACGATGCCCGCGTTGCCCGCGGCAGGCAGGCGGCCTAGCGGTCCCGACGGGGTATGCGCTGTGATGGTGCGTCATTGGCGGTCGGCCGTGCGGGCGGTTCCGCGGGCGGGCCGGACGGGGACTGGGAGGGCGCCATGGGCGTTCGGCTCGTAGTGGTCGACGACCACCGGCTGCTGGCGGAGGCGCTGGCGACGGCCCTGCAACTGCGCGGGCACCGCGTGCTCGCGATCGGCTCGCCGTCCCGGACGGTCGGTGAACTGATCGTCGGGCGCCGTCCCGAGGTCTGCCTGCTCGGCGTGGCGGGGCCGGGCGAGCCGGACGCCTTCGAGCCGGTGCGACGGCTGCGCCGGGAGCGCCCCGAGATCTCCGTGGTGGTCCTCGGGCCGGTCGGTGAACCGGGCCGGGTCGCCACCGCGTTCGCCGCCGGAGCCGCCGGGTACGTCCGCAGCGACGAGCGGATCGAGGTCGTCGAGCGGGCCATCACCCGGGTCAGGGCGGGCGAGGCGGCGGTGGCCGTGGACGTCCTGCAGGGGGCCTTCGAGCGGCTGCTCCGGCCGACGGCGGAACCGGACGACGACGCGCTGCGGCTGCTGCGGCTGCTGACCCGCCGTGAGGTCCAGGTGCTGCTGCGGATCGCCGAGGGCGAGGACACCGCCGCCATCGCCGCCGGGATGGGCATCGCCCCCAGCACCGCCCGCACCCACGTCCAGCGGGTCCTGATGAAGCTCGGCGCCCGCACCCGCCTCGAAGCCACCGCCGTCGCCGCCCGCACCGGCCTCCTCGACCGGGCTCCCCGGGCCTGAGCCCCGGCGGGGCGCAGCCCCGCGGGCGCGCCGCGCGCCCGGTTCCGCGCTCCCCTGGGTGGCTGCACGCATGTTGACTCATGGTGGATTCTGTTGGAATGTGTTCCCATCCTGCGACAGGAGGGTGAGGGCGTGAGGAAGACCACGGCCAAGCTCGCGGACGGCCGCGAGCTCATCTACTTCGACGCGGACGACGCCGCCCCCCGGGACTCCACCGACCTGCGCCCGCTGGAGAGCACCACCGCGCACTCCGAGGTCCGCCTCGACCCCGCCACCGGTGACCGGGTCACCATCGCCGCCCACCGCCAGGGCCGCATCCACCACCCCCCGGCCGACGAGTGCCCGCTCTGCCCGTCCCGGGACGGCCGGCTGGGCGAGATCCCCGCCGCCGACTACGACGTCGTGGTGTTCGAGAACCGGTTCCCCGCGCTGGCTCTCGGCGCCGGGACCGCCGGTGGCGGCGCCGGCCCGCTGCACGTCTCGTCGCCCGGCACCGGCCGCTGCGAGGTGGTCTGCTTCACCGCCGACCACGACCTCTCATTCGCCGACCTCGGCGAGGCCAAGGCCGGCCTGGTCCTGGACGCCTGGATCGACCGCACCGCCGAACTCGCCGCCCTCCCCGGCGTCCGGCAGGTCTTCTGCTTCGAGAACCGGGGTGCCGAGATCGGCGTCACCCTGGCCCACCCGCACGGCCAGATCTACGCCTTCCCGTTCACCACCGCGCGCACCGCCAAGATGGCCGGACGGGCCGCCGCCCACCGTGCCCGCACCGGCCGTAACCTCTTCGAGGACCTGCTGGCCGCCGAACTCGCCGACCCCGTACGGGTGGTCCTCGCGGGCGAGCACTGGACGGCCTTCGTCCCGTACGCCGCCCGCTGGCCGTACGAGTGCCACCTCTACCCCAACCGCAGGGTCGCCGATCTGACCCGCCTGACCGGGCCCGAACGCTCAGAGTTTCCCCAGCTTTACCTCGAATTGCTGCGTCGTTTTGACCGGCTCTTCATCCAGGGGGGCCAGACTGCCCCGGTTGCACCGACGCCGTACATCGCGGCCTGGCACCAGGCACCCACCCTTGGGGGTGGCGAACTGGCGCTTCACCTGGAGCTGTTCACGATCCGGCGTACGGTGGGCAAACTCAAGTTCCTGGCCGGGGTCGAATCCGGCATGGACACGTTCATCAACGACGTGTCGCCCGAGGCGGCGGCACAGCGCCTGCGGGAGGTCGCATCGTGAGCAAGTACCTGGTGACGGGTGGGGCAGGGTATGTCGGCAGCGTGGTCGCCTGCCACCTGCTGGAGGCAGGCCACCAGGTCACCGTGCTCGACGACCTCTCCACCGGGTTCCTGGGCGGCGTGCCGTCCGGCGCCGAGTTCGTCCGGGGCCGGATCCAGGACGCCGCCGAGGTGCTGGACGGTTCGTACGACGCGGTGCTGCACTTCGCCGCCTCCTCGCAGGTCGGCGAGTCGGTCGCGGACCCGGAGAAGTACTGGCGCAACAACGTGGCCGGTTCGCTCGAACTGGTCAGCGCGATGCGCAAGGCGGGCGTCCGCAAGCTGGTCTTCTCCTCCACCGCCGCCGTCTACGGCGAACCCGAGGCCGTCCCGATCGCCGAGACCAGCCGCACCTCCCCGACCAACACCTACGGCGCCACCAAGCTCGCCGTGGACCACCTGATCGCCAGCGAGTGCGCCGCACACGGCCTGGCCGCCGTCAGCCTGCGCTACTTCAACGTGGCCGGGGCGTACGGCTCCTACGGCGAGCGGCACGAGCCCGAGTCGCACCTGATCCCGCTGGTCTTCCAGGCCGCCCTCGGCCGGCGCCCGCACATCGCCGTCTACGGCGACGACTACCCGACCCCCGACGGCACCTGCATCCGCGACTACATCCACGTCGCCGACCTCGCCGAGGCCCACCTGCTGGCCCTCGAAGCCGCCGCACCGGGCGAGCACCTGATCTGCAACCTCGGCAACGGCAGCGGCTTCTCGGTCCGCGAGGTGATCGAGTCGGTCCGCCGGGTGACCGGCCGCGAGATCCCGGTCGTCACCGCCGACCGCCGCCCCGGCGACCCCGCCGTACTGGTCGCCTCCGCGGAGCGGGCGCACCGGCTGCTGGGCTGGCGCCCCAGCCGCCCGCAGCTGGACGACATCGTCGCCGACGCCTGGTCCTTCGCACTGGCGCAGGAGGGCGCGGGCGCATGACCGCAGCCGGTGGACGAGGGGAATCGTGACCGACCTCGACACCGTGACCGGCCGCCCCGCTGCGACCGGCTGCCACTCCGTCTACGCCGCCGCCCCGACCGGGGTCCGGGCGGCGCCCGGGCGGGTCGAGCACGACCTCGGTGCCAGCGCGTATGCAGAACTGCGCGCCCTGCGCGACCTTCCGTACGCCGGGCTGGGGCCCGCCCCGGACCGGCTGCCCACCGAACTCCGGCCGCAGGTCAGGCGCGTGGTCACCGAGAACGCCCGGGTCGGGCAGGCCGCCACCCCGCTGGAGGGGGCGGCCTGGCCGGTCTCGGCCCGGTGCTCACCGCCGGACACGCCTCCCCCCGGGACGACTTACCGCCTTCGCCGGCGCGGGGTTAGCCCGCCCCCGCACCTTCGCCGCCACGCCGTCCCCGGGGCCCGCCGGCTCGGGTGAGCCCGGGTCTCGGGCCGTCGCGGGGTGACCTGACACTTGGTCAGCGGCCCCGGAACCGGCTCTGGTTCAGTACATTCGGACGTCGGGCAAGGGCAGGGCCGAAACTTCACCAAACTTCCGCCGAGCCGCTCCCCACGCCGTACGCTGAGTGCGGTACCGGTGGGGGTCGGGCGCCTGAGCAGGGGGGTACGACGATGGGGCGGATCCGGGTCCTGGTGGTCGACGACCACCGCATCTTCGCCGAAGCGCTGGCGGCCACGCTCGCCGCCGAACCGGACGTCGAGGTCGGCGCGGCCGGCAGCACGGTCGCGGCCGAGCGCGCCCTGGAGCGTGCCGCCGCCGAGGGCCGGGCCTTCGACGTCGTCCTGATCGACGCCGACCTGGCACCGGTCGGCCCACCGCCGCGCCGGCCGCGTCCGCTCACCGAGCCCGAGCCGCCGCCGGGCGCCAGACGGCTGCCCGCCGTCGCGGCCAGCCGACGCCCGCCCGGGCTGCCGCCGAGCACACCGCACCGCGTCCCGCTCCCCTCGGGCGGCGGCCACGGACCGGCCACCCTGGCCGGTGACGGGCTGGCCCTGCTCGCCCGTGCCTGCCGCACCCACCCCGCGCTCCGGGCGATCGTGCTCGCCACCGAGGACGATCCGAGCCGGGCGGTGCGCGCGCTGCAGTCCGGGGCCTGCGGCTGGGTCGCCAAAGACAGTTCGCTGCCTCGGCTGATGGCGGTGATCCGGGGCGTCCTGCGGGACGAGACCCATCTGCCGCCGGCTCTGCTGACCGGGGTGGTAAGGGAGTTGACCTCCGCGCGGCGCGACCGGACGGAGAGCGAGCGGCTGGTGGAGACGCTGACGCCCAGGGAGGAGGAGGTGCTCCGGTGCATGGTGGCCGGGCTCGGCCGCCAGGCGGTGGCGGAGCGGCTCTACCTCTCGCCGCACACCGTCCGCACCCACATGCAGAACGTCCTGGGCAAACTGGGCGTCCACTCCACCCTCGCCGCCGTGGCGGTCGCCCGCCGAGCAGGCGTCAGCCCCTCCGAACCGCCCCTCCCCGCCGCCAACCTCTAGACCCGCCGCGACCTCAGGGGCAAGGGGCAACTCATTCAGGGGCGCGGGGAACTGCGCGAAACGGGAGGTGACTGCCTTCAGCCGGGCCAGGAGGGCCAGGTGCACCTCGTGACCTCGGGATGGGGCGGTGCAGCTTCCCGTCCGGGGGACAGTGCGGCGTCGGTGCCTTCCGACTCGCGGAGTTCCCCGCGCCCCTGACGGGTCACCCCTTGCCCCTGAGGGGTTGCCCCGGACCTTGCCGGAGGCTACCCCGCACTGTCGAAGGGGGCGACCAGTTGCCGCAGCAGAGTGGCGAGGTCGTGCTGCTGGCCGCTGCTGAGTTCGGCGAGCAGGGCGCGCTCGTGGGCGAGGAGCCCGGCGAGCGCCTGGTCGGCGCGGTCGCGGCCGTCGTCGGTGAGCCGGACCAGGACGCCGCGTCGGTCGTCCGGGTCGGGCAGGCGCTTGACCAGGCCCTTTCCGGTCAGCCGGTCGATCCGGTTGGTCATCGTGCCGGAGGTCACCAGGGTCTGGGTGAGCAGCTGGCCGGGGGAGAGCTGGTACGGGGCGCCGGCTCGGCGGAGCGCGGTCAGGACGTCGAACTCCCACGGTTCGAGACCGTGCTCGGCGAAGGCGGTGCGGCGGGCGCGGTCGAGGTGCCGCGCGAGCCGGCTGACCCGGCTGAGCACCTCCAGCGGCCCGACGTCGAGGTCGGGCCGTTCACGGCGCCATGCTGCGACCAGGCGGTCGACCTCGTCCTCCATGTGGATCAGTGTATCGGTGGGTGTGTCGATATGAAGCCTCTTGACATCAAGATGAACATTCCCGACATCGGGAAGCCTCGAACCGGCGCCGATGACACCCGCCGTACCCGGTCCGCCGGGTGCCCTACTGCTTGCGGTCGCCGACCAGCTTGGGGTGGCGTTCCAGGCCCTCCAGGCCGTGCCAGGCGAGGTTGACCAGGTGGGCGGCGACCTCGGCCTTCCCCGGCTTGCGGACCTCCAGCCACCACTGGCCGGTCAGCGCGACCATGCCGACCAGCATCTGGGAGTACATCGGGGCCAGCCGAGGGTCGAAGCCGCGGGCCTTGAACTCCAGGCCCAGGATGTCCTCGACCTGGGTGGCGATGTCGCTGATCAGCGAGGCGAAGGTGCCGGTGGACTGGGCCACCGGGGAGTCCCGGACCAGGATCTTGAAGCCGTCGGTGGAGGTGTCGATGTAGTCCATCAGGGCGAAGGCGGCCTGTTCCAGCAGCTCGCGCGAGTGCCCCCCGGTGAGTGCCCCGGTGACCATGTCGAGCAGCAGCTGCATCTCGCGGTCGACCACGACCGCGTACAGCCCTTCCTTGCCCCCGAAGTGCTCGTAGACCACGGGCTTGGAGACTCCGGCCCGTTCGGCGATCTCCTCGACCGAGGTGCCGTCGTAGCCGCGTTCCGCGAAGACCGAACGGCCGATGTCCAGCAACTGCTCGCGGCGCTGCTTGCCGGTCATCCGGACCCGGCCCTTCGCCGTGCGGGCGGGTGCAGCGGAGCGCGTACGGGTGGCCTCGGGGCGGGCGGCCCCCGCTCCTGAGGTCCGGTGGTGGCCGCCTGCGCTGTCTCCGTTGCTCCCGTTCACCCCTACATCATGCTGCAGGGAGCGGCTCATGCCCCAGCTCGATTCGTCGGCCCCTTCCGCCGCGCCCGCTCACGCGGCACGGCGGGCGGCGATCCGCTCCGGGGCGGGCCAGCGCACGTCACGGGCCCAACCGGCCTGCTCGAACCAGCGGATCAGCCGGGCCGAGGAGTCGATCTGGCCGCGCAGCACGCCGTGCCGGGCGGAGGTGGGGTCGGCGTGGTGCAGGTTGTGCCACGACTCGCCGCAGGAGAGCACGGCCAGCCACCAGACGTTCCCGGAGCGGTCGCGGGACCTGAACGGGCGGGCGCCGATCGCGTGGCAGATGGAGTTGATCGACCAGGTGACGTGGTGCAGCAGGGCGATCCGGACCAGCGAGCCCCAGAAGAAGGCGGTCAGCGCGCCCTGCCAGGACAGCGAGAGCAGCCCGCCGACCAGCGGGGGAAGCAGCACGGAGACGGTGGTCCAGAGCCAGAACAGCCGGGAGATCCGCCGCATGACCGGGTCGCGGACCAGGTCGGGCGCGTACTTGAGCTGCGGGGTCTGCTCCTGGTCGAACAGCCAGCCGGTGTGCGCCCACCACAGGCCCTTGAGCAGGGCCGGGACGGTCTCGCCGAAGCGCCAGGGCGAGTGCGGGTCGCCCTCCTTGTCGCTGAAGCGGTGGTGGCGGCGGTGGTCGGCCACCCAGCGGACCAGCGGGCCCTCGACGGCCAGGCTCCCGGCGACGGCCAGGGCGATCCGGAGCGGGCGGTTGGCCTTGAAGGAGCTGTGGGTGAAGTAGCGGTGGTAGCCGACGGTGACGCCGTGGCAGGTGAGGAAGTACATCACCGTGGTGATCGCCAGGTCCCGCCAGCCGAGCCCGTGGCCCCAGGCGACCGGCGCGGCCGCGACCAGGGCCAGGAACGGTACTCCGATGAAGAGCGCGAGCGCGATCCGCTCGGCGGGTCCCTGCCGCTCGCCGCCTCTGGTGGCCGAGAGCCGGGTGGCGGCGGCCTCGGTCGGTTCCGGGGGTGCCTCGCTGGCCTGCATGGTCATGGGTGCGGTCCTTGTGGGAGCAGCAAAACCTACGTGACCGTAACCTACGGCATCGTAGGTAGCGCGGTCCGGCGATCGGCGACGTGTCGCGGCGCGAGCCGGGGCCGGAGTGGGCACGGGGAGTGCCGGGCTCTTTGCGAATGGTGGTGGATGCCCGGGCCCGAACCCCGTAGGCTGTGGACCGCGCTGTCCCGCGGTGGACGGCGAGGTACCGTCCGTCCCGGATCGTCTAAGGGCAGGACAGCTGGTTTTGGTCCAGCTTATGGGGGTTCGAATCCTCCTCCGGGAGCACGCTGTGCAGCCCCCGGCCGAGCGCAGAGCGGGCCGGGGGTCGACGTTCCGTCGGCCGTGACCGCATTATTCTCGGTGCTGCCCGGGCATGGATGTGCGGATCCGAGGCTCGGGCTCCCTACCAAGAACCCTCCCCCACGAACCGACCGAGGAGCCTCCCGCGTGAGCGCCAACAACCCTGCCGCCGTTATCGTGCTCGCCGCCGGTGGCGGCACTCGGATGAAGTCGAAGCGCCTGCCCAAGGTGCTGCACGAGATCTGCGGGCGCACGCTGGTCGGTCACGCGGTCGCCGCCGCCGAGGAGTTGACGCCCGAGCACCTGGTCGTGGTGGTCGGACACATGCGCGAGCTGGTCCAGCAGCACCTGGCGGAGCGGTACGAGGGCGTGCGCACCGCCGTCCAGGTGGAGCAGAACGGCACCGGTCACGCGGTGCGCACCGCGCTGGACTCGCTGGCCGCCGACGGCGTGGAGCTGGACGGCACCGTGGTGGTCACCACCGGCGACGCCCCGCTGCTGACCGGTGCGACGCTGGCCGCACTGGTGGAGGCGCACGCCGAGCAGGGCAACGGCGTGACGGTCCTCACCGCGGTCGTCCCCGACTCCTTCGGCTACGGCCGGATCCTGCGCAGCGAGGGCGACGGCTCGGTGGCCGCGATCGTCGAGGAGAAGGACGCGACCGAGGACCAGCGGGCGATCGACGAGATCAACTCGGGTGTCTTCGCCTTCGACGCCAAGCTGCTGGCCGAGGCGCTCGGCCGCCTGAACACCGACAACTCGCAGGGTGAGGAGTACCTCACCGACACCCTGCAGATCCTGCGCACCCTGGGCCACCGGGTCGGCGCGGTCGTCGCGGGCGACTTCCGCGACATCCTCGGCATCAACGACCGGGTCCAGCTGGCCGACGCCCGGCGGATCCTGAACGCCCGGCTGGTCGAGCGCGCGATGCGGGCCGGCGTCACCGTGGTGGACCCGGCGTCCACCTGGATCGACGTCCAGGTGACGTTCGAGCCGGACGCGGTGGTGCTGCCCAACACCCAGCTGCACGGCACCACCCACCTGGGCGAGGGCAGCGAGGTCGGTCCGAACTGCACCCTGACCGACACCCTGGTCGGCCCCGACGCGCATGTGAGCAACGCCACCACACTCGGTGCCGAGATCGGCGAGGCGGCCTCGGTCGGCCCGTACGCGTACCTGCGCCCGGGGACCAGGCTGGCCCGCAAGGCCAAGGCCGGCACCTATGTGGAGATCAAGAACTCCGAGGTCGGCGAGGGCTCCAAGGTCCCGCACCTCTCGTACATCGGCGACACCACGATCGGCCGGGGCAGCAACGTCGGCGCGGCCTCCGTCACCGTCAACTACGACGGCGTGAACAAGCACCGCACCACGATCGGCTCCTACTGCCGCACGGGTTCGGACAACATGTTCATCGCCCCGGTGACGGTCGGGGACGGCGCCTACACGGCGGCCGGATCGGTGATCACCAACGACGTCCCGGCCGGTGCGCTGGGCGTCTCCCGGGCGCAGCAGCGCAACATCGCGGGCTGGGTGGAGCGCAAGCGCCCCGGCACCGACTCGGCGCGCGCGGCCGCGGCCGCCACGGACGGGACCGCCGGGACGGTCGAGGACTGAACGGCCTACGGGGGATCTTGAGGAGTGGTCCCGTGGCGGACGCTTCCGGCCGGGGCGCGTAACCTGGTGTACATACGTGCGCCACTGGGCTGACTGCCCGTTCCTGGGCGTACTCCCAGTCCCCCGTTGACCACCGGCCAGGCCCCGGCCTGGCGCGGCGCGGCGGGTTCATGTGCGGCAGCAACGCGAGGAGACGGTGCAGTGAGCGGGATCACGACGTCGGGTGAGAAGAAGCTCAAGCTCTTCTCCGGCCGTGCCCACCCGGAGCTGGCGAAGGAGGTTGCCGAGGCCCTGGGCACCGAACTCGTCCCGACCAAGGCCTTGGACTTCGCCAACGGCGAGATCTACGTCCGCTTCCTGGACTCCGCCCGTGGTGCGGACTGCTTTGTGATGCAGAGCCACACGGCTCCCATCAACCAGTGGATCATGGAGCAGCTGATCATGATCGATGCTCTGAAGCGGGCCTCCGCCAAGAGCATCACCGCGATCCTCCCGTTCTACGGCTACGCCCGTCAGGACAAGAAGCACCTGGGCCGCGAGCCGATCTCGGCCCGGCTGATCGCCGACCTGCTGCGCCAGGCCGGTGCCGACCGCCTGATGGCGGTGGACCTGCACACCGCGCAGATCCAGGGCTTCTTCGACGGCCCGGTGGACCACCTGTTCGCGCTGCCGCTGCTGGCCGACTACATCGGCGACAAGGTGGCCAACGACAAGCTGACCGTCGTCTCGCCGGACGCCGGCCGGGTGAAGGTGGCCGACCAGTGGTGCGACCGCCTGGACGCCCCGCTGGCGATCATCCACAAGCGCCGCGACATGACGCAGGCCAACACCATCCTGTCGGCCGAGGTGGTCGGTGACGTCCGGGGCCGGGTCTGCGTCCTGGTCGACGACATGATCGACACCGCCGGCACCATCTGCGCCGCCGCCGACGCGCTGTTCGACAACGGTGCCGCCGACGTCATCGTGGCCGCCACCCACGGTGTGCTGTCCGGCCCGGCCGCCGACCGCCTGAAGAACTCGCGGGTCAGCGAGTTCGTCTTCACCAACACCCTGCCGACCCCGGCCGAGCTCCAGCTCGACAAGGTGACCACGCTCTCCATCGCCCCGTCGATCGCCGCCGCGATCCGCGAGGTCTTCGAGGAGGGCTCGGTCACCAGCCTGTTCGAGGGCGTGCACTGACCCAGGTAGTTGTTCGTACGAACGGCCCCGGTACCGCGAGGTGCCGGGGCCGATTTCGTGCTCGATGGGGGGTGCGGTTAGACTCTTGAGACTGCTCGGCGAGGGATGTCGTGTGCCCGTACGGGTGCCTGATCCGTGATCGACGCGCTGCCTCGGCCGTGGTTTGGCCGATTGCAGATCCGTCCGCCGCCGAGTGGCCCCCCAACGTACTTGAGGGTGTGCCCCGGCGGTTTTTCGTCTGTCGCCCGCACCCCGCGCCAGTTCTCACGAGGAGTGCAGTCGTGTCCGAGATCCGCCTTGCCGCCGAAGCCCGTACCGAGTTCGGCAAGGGTGCCGCCCGTCGCGCTCGTCGCGCCGGCTTCGTTCCCGGTGTCGTCTACGGCCACGGCCACACCCCGGTTCACCTGAACCTGCCCAGCCACGACCTGATGATGGCCCTGAAGACCCCGAACGCCCTGCTGGTCGTGCCGATCGAGGGCAAGGACGAGTACGTGCTGCCGAAGGCCGTCCAGCGTGAGGCCATCAAGCGCACCATCGAGCACGTCGACCTGCTGCTGGTCAAGCGTGGCGAGAAGGTCACCGTCGAGATCCCGGTCAACGTCGAGGGCGAGCTGGCCCCCGGTGGCAACCTGGTCGAGCACGTGCTGAACACCCTGTCGATCGAGGCCGAGGCCACCCACCTGCCCGAGTCGGTCACCGTCTCGGTCGAGGGCCTGGAGGCCGGTGCCTCCGTCCACGCCAAGGACATCACCCTGCCGCAGGGCGTCACGCTGGCCGTCGACGCCGACGCCGTCGTGCTGCAGATCATCGGTGCCCAGGCCCCCGAGGCCGCCGAGGAGTCCGCCGAGGGCGAGACCGTCGAGGCCTGAGCCTGAAGGCTGGTCCGACCGCTGCCCCGGCCGCTCCCCAGGAGCGGCCGGGGCAGCGGCATGTCCGGGATGATGGGGGAATCGAGTGAGGAGCGGTTCATGAGTGACGAAGCGTACGAGGGTCCCTGGCTGATCGTCGGTCTCGGCAACCCGGGCGAGGGCTTCGCCCGGAACCGGCACAACATCGGCTTCATGGTGGTCGATCTGCTGGCCGAGCGGATCGGGGCCAGGTTCAAGGCCCACAAGAGCCGGGCCCAGGTCGCCGAGGGCCGCCTGTGCGGGCAGCGGGTGGTCCTGGCCAAGCCGATGACCTTCATGAACCTCTCCGGTGGGCCGACCACCGCGCTGCGCGACTTCTACAAGGCACCCGCCTCGGCCGTCGTGGCGGTCCACGACGAGCTGGACATCGACTACGCCACCCTGCGGCTCAAGCTGGGCGGCGGCGACAACGGCCACAACGGCCTGAAGTCCATCACCAAGTCGCTCGGCCCCGGCTACCACCGGGTGCGCTGCGGCATCGGCCGCCCGCCGGGCCGGATGGAGGTCGCGGACTTCGTGCTCAAGGACTTCTCGTCCGCCGAGCGCAAGGAGCTCGACTGGTTCGTGGACCGCTCCGCCGACGCGGTCGAGGCGCTGCTCTCCGAGGGGCTCGAACGAGCGCAGGGCAGCTACAACTCCTGAAGCGGCGTTCAGCTCCTGACGTGATGTCAACCTGGCGCGCCTCCTTGCACAACGGTCGTGCAACGCTTGCGGCGAGGGGGCCTGATCGGTATGGGAACGTCATGTCCGATCGGATACGGTCGTGCCCTAGTACGCGCAGGATTGAGCGCAGGATTCTGGGGGTAAGGACCGTGGTTCGGTCACAACGCGTCCGGGTGGGGCGTGCGGTCGGCGGAGTGGTGATGCTCCTCGGTCTCACCGCACTGGGTGCACCGGCGGCGCAGGCCGCCGACTCCTCGGGCGGCACGGACACGCCCGAGCCGGCGGCCGCGCAGCTGACGCCGCCGTCCTCCGGGAAGGTGGGCGGCTCGGCCGGGCTGTACGCGGTCGGCGGGGGTCTGGTGATGGTCGCGGGCGGCGCGACGCTCTGGGTGAAGCGCAAGCGCGCGGGTCAGATCACCATCCACTGACGCCGCGTCAGAAGGGTTCGCCGGTCGACCGGTCGGGGCGCGGGGAGCCGCGCGGGTGGCCACCTTCGCAAGTGGCGCCCGCGCGGCTCCCCGCGCCCCTTCGGTTCCGTCAGCCGGTGTTGCGCAGGCCGGCGGCGATGCCGTTGACGGTCAGCAGCAGGGCGCGGGCCCGCAGCGGGTCCTCCGGCCGGCCGGTGGCGACCTCCTCGCGCTGGCGGCGCAGCAGGGCGACCTGCAGGTAGGAGATCGGGTCGAGGTAGGCGTCGCGGACGGTGAAGGTCTGCTTCAGCACCTCGTTGTGCTCCAGGAGTTCACTCTCGCCGGTGAGGCGGAGCACCTCACGCAGGGTCAGTTCGTGCTCGGCCACGATCTGGTCGAAGACGTGGTGCAGTTCGGCCGGGACGAGCTGCTCGACGTAGTGGCGGGCGATCCGCAGATCGGTCTTGGCCAGCGTCATCGCGACGTTGGACAGGAAGTTGCGGAAGAAGTGCCACTGCCCGTACATCTCGCCGAGCACATCGCCGAGTCCGGCCTCGCGGGCGGCGGCCAGGCCCGAGCCGACGCCGTACCAGCCGGGGACGATCTGCCGGGACTGGGTCCAGCCGAAGACCCACGGGATGGCGCGCAGTCCGTCCAGGCCGGCGCCGGAGTCGGGGCGGCGGGACGGACGGGAGCCCAGGTGCAGCGAGGCGAGCTGGTCGACCGGGGTGGCCGCGAAGAAGTACTTGGGCAGGTCGTCCTGCTCGACCAGGGCGCGGTACGCGGTGTGGGCGGCCTCGGAGACCTGGTCCATCGCGGCGTCCCAGCGGGCGAGTTCCTCGGGGGCCTGGCGCGGGGAGGTGTGCAGCGCGGACGCGGCCAGGGTGGCCGACAGGGTCAGCTCCAGGTTCTCCCGGGCGAGCGAGGGCAGCAGGTACTTGTCGGAGATGACCTCGCCCTGCTCGGTGACCTTGATCTCGCCCTCCAGGGTGCCCCAGGGCTGGGCCAGGATGGCCTCGTGCGAGGGGCCGCCGCCGCGGCCGACGGTGCCGCCGCGGCCGTGGAACAGCCGCAGCCGGATGCCGTACCGGTGGGCGACGTCGCGCAGCCGGCGCTGGGCGCGGTGGATCTCCCACTGGGAGGTGGTGATGCCGCCGAACTTGGAGGAGTCGGAGTAGCCGAGCATGACCTCCTGGACATCGCCGCGCAGCGAGACCAGCAGCCGGTAGGAGGGGTCGGAGAGCATCTCCTCCAGGATCCGGTCGGCCTGCTGGAGTTCGTCGGTGGTCTCCAGGAGCGGCACGATGCCGATCTTGGCGATCCCGGAGTGCAGGTCGATCAGACCCGCCTCGCGCGCCAGTACGGTCGCCGCGAAGACGTCGTCCGCGCCCTGGCACATCGAGATGATGTAGCTCTCGACGATCTCGTCGCCGAACCGCTCGAAGCCCTCGCGGATGGTGTTGAAGACGCCCAGGGTCTTGGTCCCGGCGGCGTCCAGCGGGGCCGGGGTCGGAGCCAGCGGGCGGCGCGAGCGCAGCTCCTTGGCGAGCAGCTTCTGCCGGTACTCGCGGGGCATGTCGTTGTAGCGCCAGGCTTCCTCGCCGAGCCGGTCGAAGAGCTGGCCGAGGGCGTGGTGGTGGGCCTCGGCGTGCTCGCGCACGTCCATGGTGGCGAGCTGGAGGCCGAAGGCCTCGATGGTGCGGATCGCGCGGGCCAGGCGGCCGTCGGCGATCAGCTCGCCGCGGTGGGCGCGCAGCGAGTCCTGGATGAGCTTCAGGTCGGCGGTCAGCTCGCGGGTGCCGAGGTAGTCGCGGCCGTTGACGTGCGGGGTGCCGGCGGCCAGGCGCTCGCGGGTGTTCTCCAGCTTGAGGCGGACGCAGGTGGCCTTGAGGCGGTACGGCTCCTCGGCGTTCATCCGCTTGTAGCGCGGGCTGAGTTCGGGCAGCAGTCTGAGGTCGGCGTCCAGCGAGGCGAGCAGTTCGTCGGAGGCGCCGGCCAGGCGGACCGAGGTGGAGAGCGAGGCGCGCAGGTCGTCGATGGTGGCCAGGGCGTCCTTGATGCCGTACTCGTGCTGGAGGTTGAGCACGTCCCAGGTGACGGCCGGGGTGACGTTCGGGTTGCCGTCGCGGTCGCCGCCGATCCAGGTGCCGAAGGTCAGCGGACGGACGCCCTCGGGGAGGTTCAGGCCCACCCGGGCCAGCTCCTCGTGCAGCTCCTCCAGCACCTCGGGGACGGCGTCGCGGTAGAGCTCGTCCAGGTAGTAGACGGCGTTGCGGGCCTCGTCGGCGGGCTCGGGGCGGGCGATCCGCAGCTCGTCGGTCTGCCAGAGCAGGTCGATGACCTCGGCCAGCCGGCGGTCGGCGCTGCGGCGCGCGGAGGTGTGGCGGGCCGGGTCCGCGGTGGCCAGGCCCGAGGCGGCGTGCTCGCGGTGGATGCGCTCCAGCAACTCGCCGATCCGGCGCAGCTTGTTGAGCACGCTGCGGCGGGCGGCCTCGGTCGGGTGGGCGGTGAAGACCGGACGGACCGCCAGGTTGGCCAGGGTGTCGGCGAGGTGCTTGGGGTCGGCGTCGGAGAGCTGGTCGGCGGTCTGCGCCAGCGGGGAGCCCTCGCGGGCGCGGCGGGCGGCGAACTCCTGGCCCCGGTGCACCTGTTCGGTGACGTTCGCCAGGTGGAAGTAGGTGGAGAAGGCCCGCACCAGCTTCGCGGCGGTCTCCAGGTCGATGCCGGAGAGCAGTTCGGCGGTGGCCTCGCCGTCGGTGCGGCTCAGCAGGCGCACCTGCTCGACCAGGCCCAGCAGTTCGGGGCCCTCCTGGCGGACCAGGGTCTCGCCGAGCAGGTCGCCGAGGCGGCGGATGTCCGCGCGCAGGGCCGCGTTGTCGGCGACCGGGTCGGCGGGCTGGGTGGAGTTGTCCGCCGAGGTGGGGACCGGAGCGGTCACGGCTGGCTCCCTGATGTGGTGGGGTTCGGCAACGGCTCTCGTCACCGGAGTCGAGGCGACGTGTGCGGACCGCGCTGTCCGACGCGACCAGCATAGGTGGCACCGGGTGCCGCGCCCGCGACATAACCGGATGGCGGACAGCGGAACCTCGCGGGCCGGGCCGTCGCCCGCGCGGGAAGTGCGTGGCTGCCGTCGGAGGGGCCACCGTAGGCTGTCCCCCATGAGCAAGTCGGCTGAGGGGGGCGGGCCGGTCCACTCACTGTGGTGGTGGCGTCGGCGCCGTAGCGCGCTGCTGGACATCGGTCTGGCCGCGCTGGCCGGGCTGGAGTGCGCCTTCGGGGCGTACGGGACGGTGCACGACCGGCTGGGCCAGAGTGCCCAGCTGGGGGCGGTCGCGGCGGTGCTGGGGGCACTGGCCGGGGCCAGCCTGGTGGTACGGCGGCGCTGGCCGGCCGTGCCGGTGCTGATGGCGCTGGTCTTCGTCCCCGGTCTGTTCGGGGTCGTGCTGCTGGTGGTCTCGCTGTACACGCTGGCGGGGACCTGGGAGTGGCCCTCACGGCGGGGGCGGGTGCTGGGGCTCTCCGCGGTGGCGCTGGTGGAGACCTTCGGGATGGTGCTGTTCGCCATCTTCACCCCGGTGCCCGATCCGAGCCCCGCACCCGAGCAGATCCCGCCGACCTGGGTGTTCGTCCTGCTGGCGGTGCTGGTGGCGGTCGGCCTGACCGTGCTTCCGGTGGTCACCGGGCTGTACATGGGCGCGCGCCGCCGCCTGGTGGAGTCGCTCAAGGACCGCGCGCAGGGCCTGGAGACCGAGCTGGACCTGCTGGCCGAGCAGGCCAGGGAGCGCGCCCGCCGGGCACGGCTGGAGGAGCGCACCCGGATCGCCCGCGAGATGCACGACGTGGTGGCGCACCGGGTCAGCCTGATGGTGGTGCACGCCTCGGCGCTGGAACGTATCGTCGCCAAGGATCCGGACAAGGCGCAGCAGAGCGCCAGGCTGATGGGCGAGGTCGGGCGCCAGGCCCTGAACGAGCTGCGCGAGATCCTCGGGGTGCTGCGGATGTCCGAGGCGGTGGTGGAGATCCAGGACGGTCTGGAGGACCTGCCGCAGCTGGTCGAGCAGTCCGAGGCGGCCGGCATGGCGGTGACGCTGACGGTCAGCGGTACCCGCAGGCCGTTCAGCACCCAGGCGGAGCAGACCGCGTACCGGGTGGTGCAGGAGGGGCTGACCAACGCGCACAAGCACGCCGCCGGGGCGCAGGTCGCGGTGGTGCTGGCGTACGTGCCGAACGGGGTCCGGGTGGCGGTGGTCAACGACCGTGCGGACGGCGGCGGGAGCCGGGTGGCGCTGCCCAGCGGCGGCAACGGGCTGGTCGGGATGCGCGAGCGGGTGCTCGCGCTCGGCGGCAGTTTCTCGGCCGGGCCCGAGGAGGACGGGGGCTTCCGGGTGGAGGCGGTGCTGCCGTCCCGGCTCGCGGTCCCCGCCGAACGCCTGGCCTGAGCCGACTCCCGGGGGCGGAGTGGGGCACCGCGGGGCGCGGGGGCCGCGCTGCACTCCCGTGGCGGGGGCCGCGCGCCCCCCTGGGGAGTCGGTCAGCGCTGGGCGGCGGGGCGTTCCGGGAGGAGGCGTTCCGGGAGGAGGCCGAGGACCAGGGCGGTGACCGCGTGGTCGATGGTCGGCCCGAGGAACCACTCGCCGGTGTGGTCCAGGCTGTAGACGCGGCCGTCCTCGTCGATGGCCAGCAGCGCCAGCCCGTACTGCTCCTCGCCCAGCGGTGCGACCTGCCGGCCCAGCGCCCGGCCGAGGTCGGCCAGGGTGCGCGGCTGGTGCAGCCCGCAGAGCGGGTCGATCAGGAACGGCGTGCGGGCCATCAGCCGCCCGGCCCCGGACTGGTCGAGGTGCAGTCCGCCGAACTCGGCCCAGGCCTCGACGGCTGCGGGGAAGACGGCGTGCCGGGGTTCGGCCGGGCCGCCGTGGCCGGCCAGTCGGTCCGCCCACTCCTCGGCCTGGCGGATCTCCCAGCGGCCCGGGTGCCAGCCGGCCTGCTTGAGTGCGGCCGCGACATCGGCGGGGAAGCGGGGCTGGGTGCGGACGGCGGACGCGTTCAGGACGTGCTCCGGTGGCTGGGGACAGGGACGGTGGCGGGCGGGGCCCACGGTGACATGACGGGCAGGGCTCGGCGCTCGGACGGACGGGTCACCGGTCGGTCGGTCCGACGGCGACGCTCGCGACGGTCAGGTGCTCGAGCAGCGGGGCGCAGGAGCGGCACGGCGGCGCGTGCGTACCGTGCGCCGGGTCGCCCTCCTCGCGGATCCGGACGGTGGTCAGCCGGGCCCCCTTGAGCGCCTTGCGGGCGTCCTGCAGGGTGAGCGGCTTGCGGGCGGCGCGCTTGGAGCGCCCCGCGTCCACCTTGGCCAGGTACCGGGAGAGCAGCACCGCCTCCGGGCAGCGGCCGAGGAAGCGCTCCCGGTGCTCCATCGGCAGGGTGGCGAGGAAGTCGCCGACCAGGGGGTGCAGCTGGGGCCGGGCGTCCGGCTTGTCCCCGGCCAGGGTGTGCACCTCGCCGGTTCTGAGCGAGAGCGCGGCGGCCACGGCGGGCAGCAGGCTGTCCCGGTGGTGGCGCAACACCGGGGCCGCGCCTGGCTGTTCCGGGTGCTGCACGGCTGCTCCTCGCTCTCCACTGGCCGGCAGTCTCGGGCTGCCGGAGGTCTGCTGACGGTGGGTGACACCTCAGGGTAGGGATCCAAGACTGCCAAACGTCCACGACAATCGCCGACTCGGGGTGGAACGACCGCTGCCGCGGAGCTGTTCCGACGGCCCGTAAGACCGGCCCGTAAGTGCCGTCGCCGGTTTCCGGATTCGGACCCCGGCCGGTGGCGGTGGCCGGTAGCGTTCGGGCTGCGGGGCAGGGCCGTACGAACTGCGGTGGGGGCACACTCCCGGTCTTCGGCCGGGGGGAGAGCAGGTCGGGCCGGTTCCGTACTGGGGCAGTGGGGGCTGCCGGGCGGAGGAGTCCCGGCGCCGGGCAAGGGGGGTCTTGCGATGACGTACGCGCCTGCGGGCGAATCCGGTCGGACGCGGCAGGTGGACGGAGCACACCCGCAGCAGGGGGCGCACCCGGAGCCCGACGCGCCGGCCGCGGGAGCGGCTGTCACGACAGCGCCGAACGAGAAAGCGGCGGCGCCGCAGCGGATCGGCCTGGCCGTGGTCGGCGCCGGGTACTGGGGGCCGAACCTGGTCCGCAACGCCCAGCAGACCGCGGCGCTGCGCCTGCACTGGCTCTGCGACCTGGACGAGGAACGTGCGCGCCGGGTGCTCGGGCGGTACAGCACGGTCGGGGTGACCACCTCCTTCGACGAGGTGCTGGCCGACGAGCGGGTGCAGGCCGTCGCCGTCGCCACCCCCGCCGCCACGCACTACCGGCTGGTACGGGCCGCGTTGGAGGCCGGGAAGCACGTCCTGGTCGAGAAGCCGATCACCACCACCGCCGACGAGGCCGCCGAACTGGTCGAGCTGGCCGAGCGCAGCGGCCTGGTGCTGATGTGCGACCACACCTTCTGCTACACCCCGGTGGTCCGTCGGATCCGCGAGCTGGTGCACGGGGGCGAGCTCGGCGACCTCCAGTTCTTCGACTCGGTCCGGATCAACCTCGGCCTGGTCCAGCCCGACGTGGACGTCCTGTGGGACCTGGCACCGCACGATCTGTCCATCCTCGACTTCGTCCTGCCACCGGGCGTCGTCCCGGTGGGGGTCAGCGCCCAGGCCGCCGATCCGATCGGGGCCGGGCGCGCCTGCGTGGCGTACCTGACGGTGCGGCTCAGCAACGGCGCCCTCGCCCACTGCCACGTCAACTGGCTCTCCCCGACCAAGGTGCGGACCACCCTGATCGGCGGCTCCCGGCGCACCCTGGTCTGGGACGACCTCAACCCGCAGGCCCGGCTCGCCGTGCACGACCGCGGTGTCGACCTCACCCCGCCCGAGCAGCTGACCGAGGCGATCCGCCACCAGGCGCAGATCTCCTACCGGGTCGGCGACAT
Source organism: Saccharothrix sp. ST-888 (assembly GCF_000955975.1). Classification (GTDB taxonomy): domain Bacteria; phylum Actinomycetota; class Actinomycetes; order Streptomycetales; family Streptomycetaceae; genus Kitasatospora. The sequence goes on along the minus strand of NZ_JYJF01000104.1, from coordinate 4,495 downwards.
GGTCGCGCCCGCGCTGTCCGAACAGGAGGCGCTGCGTACCGTGATGGCCGAGTTCGCCGACGCCGTCACGACGGGCCGGGCCCCGCTCACCGACGGCCGGGCCGGGCTGCGGGTGCTGCGCCTGCTGCACGCCGCCGCCCGCAGCCTCGAACTCAAGGGCGCCACCGTGCCGGTGGACGCCGACCATGTGACCACCACTCAGGAGAGGGCCGCCGCCCGATGAACGCTGTCGCCATTGAGGGCTCCCGCTGCCTGGTCACCGGGGGAGCGGGCACCATCGGCTCCACCGTGGTGGACCAGCTGATAGCGGCCGGCGCCCGCGAGGTCGTCGTGCTGGACAACTTCGTCCGGGGCCGGATGGCCAACCTCGCGCACGCCGAGTCGATCGCGGCCCCCGGGCAGCTGCGGGTGGTGGACGGCGACATCCGCGACCGTACGCTGCTGCGCGACCTGCTCGACCCCGGCACCGACCTGCTCTTCCACCTCGCCGCGATCCGGATCACCCAGTGCGCCAGCGAGCCCCGGCTCGCCCTGGAGATCATGGTGGACGGCACCTTCGACGTGGTCGAGGCCGCCGCCGAGAAGGGCGTCGGCAAGGTGATCGCCTCCTCCACCGCCTCGGTCTACGGCCTCGCCGACACCTTCCCGACCCCCGAGACCCAGCACCCGTACCACAACGACACCCTCTACGGCGCCGCCAAGGTCTTCAACGAGGGCCTGCTGCGCAGCTTCCACGCCATGCACGGCCTGGACTACGTCGCACTGCGCTACTTCAACGTGTACGGGCCCCGGATGGACGTGCACGGCAAGTACACCGAGGTGTTCATCCGCTGGATGGAGCGGATCGCCGCCGGACAGCCGCCGCTCATCTTCGGCGACGGCGCCCAGACCATGGACTTCGTCTACACCGAGGACATCGCCCGCGCCAACCTGCTGGCCGCCGCCGCCCCCGTCACCGACCGGGTCTACAACATCGCCAGCGCCACCGAGGTCTCGCTGCGCGGCCTCGCCGACGCCCTGCTGGCCGCGATGGACCGCTCCGACCTGGACGTCGAGCACGGCCCGGCCCGGGGCACGGCCGGCGGTGTGGTCCGGCGGCTCGCCGACATCTCGGCCGCCCAGCGCGACCTCGCCTGGAAGCCGGAGCTCGGCCTGGACGAGGGCCTGCGCAAGCTGGTCGCCTGGTGGCGCGAGCAGTAACTCCCCGTACCTGACGACCAGTTCGGAGTACCTCTGTGTCCACCGTCCCTGTCCTGCCCACGATCCCCGTCATGGTGCCCTGGCTCGGCGAGGAGGAGGCCCAGGCCGCCGCCGAGGCCGTCCGCTCCGGCTGGGTGGCCCAGGGCCCCCGGGTCGCCGCGTTCGAGCGGGCCTTCGCCGAACACCTCGGCGTCCCGCACGCCGTCGCGGTCTCCTCCTGCACCACCGCCCTGCACCTGGCGCTCGTCGGCGCGGGCGTCGGCCCCGGGGACGAGGTCGTGGTGCCCTCGCTCTCCTTCATCGCCACTGCCAACGCCGTCACCTACGTCGGCGCCACGCCGGTCTTCGCGGACGTCGACCCGGCCAGCGGCAACCTCACCGCCGAGACCGTCGCCCCGCTGCTCACCGACCGTACGAAGGCCGTCGTCGCGGTGGACCAGGGCGGCGTGCCGGTCGACCTGGACGCCGTCGAGGCACTGGTCCGCCCCCGCGGCATCACCGTGATCGAGGACGCCGCCTGCGCCGCAGGAGCGCTGCTGCGCGGCCGCCCGGCCGGCCGCACGGCCGAGATCGCCGCGTACTCCTTCCACCCGCGCAAGCTGCTCACCACCGGCGAGGGCGGCATGGTCACCTGCCAGGACGGCGAACTCGCCGCCCGGCTGCGGCGCCTGCGCGAGCACGGGATGAGCGTCTCGGCCGCCGACCGGCACGCCGGGGGCGGAGCGGCCGTGCTGGAGACCTACGACGAGATCGGCTTCAACTACCGGATGACGGACATCCAGGCCGCGATCGGCCTGGTCCAGCTGCGCAAGCTGCCCGAACTCGTCCGCCGCCGCCGTGAACTCGCCGACCGCTACCGCCGGCTGCTCGGCCCGCTCGGGATGCGGCTGGTGGCCGACCCGGAGCACGGCGCCGGCAACTACCAGAGCTGCTGGCTGCTGCTGCCCGACGGCGCACCCGGCCGCGTCGAGGTGCTCGACCGGCTCGCCGCCGCCGGGGTCTCGGCCCGCCGGGGCATCATGGCCTCCCACCTGGAGGCCCCCTACAAGGGCACCGAACGCGTGCCGCTGCCCGCGACCGAGCTGCTCACCCGGCGTTCGCTGATCCTGCCGCTCTTCCACGCGCTGACCGAGGAGCAGCAGGGCCGGGTGGCCGCCGCGGTGCGCTCCGCTGTGGGCGAGTGATCTGCCGGGCCGCGCCCCTGCGGGCGTGCTCGGTTTTCCACGTGCACTGCTGACCGAACGTCGTAATCCCAGAGCTGCCCGAGGGGGCCCGGTATGACCGCCATTCCGCTCGTCGACCTGCAAGCCGCGCACGCCGAGGTGGCGGAGGAGGTGCGCGAGGGCTTCGACCGGGTGCTCGCCACCGGCGCCTACATCAAGGGCCCGGACGTCGCCGCCTTCGAGGCCGAGTACGCCGAGTTCTCCGGGGTCCGGCACGCGGTCGGCACCGCCAACGGCACCGACGCCCTGGAACTGGCGCTCCGCGCGCTGCGGCTGGCGCCCGGCGCGGGCGTGGTGCTGCCCGCCAACACCTTCGTGGCCACCGCCGAGGCCGTGGTCCGCGCGGGCCTGCGGCCGGTCCTGGTCGACGTCGACCCCGAGCACCTGCTGATCGACCCGGCCCAGGCCGCCGAGGCGCTGCCCGGCTCCGCCGCGCTGATCCCGGTCCACCTGAACGGCCAACTCGCGCCCATGCAGCCGCTGCTGGACCTCGCCGACGGCCGCCCCGTGATCGAGGACGGCGCCCAGTCCCAGGGCGCCCGCCAGCACGGCCGGGTCTCCGGTTCCTGGGGCCGGATCTCCGCCACCAGCTTCTACCCGGGCAAGAACCTCGGCGCGTACGGCGACGCGGGTGCCGTCGTCACCGACGACGAGGAACTCGCCGCCGCCGTACGGCTGATCGGCGACCACGGCTCGGGCCGCAAGTACGTGCACGAGACCTTCGGCTTCAACTCCCGTCTGGACACCCTCCAGGCCGTGGTGCTGCGGGCCAAGCTGCGCCGCCTGCCCGGCTGGAACGAGGCCCGCCGGGCCGCCGCCGCCCGCTACGACGAGCTGCTCGGGGGGCTCGACGGGATCTCCCTGCCGCGCACCCTGCCCGGGAACGAGCACGTCTGGCACCTGTACGCGGTCCGGGTGGAGCGCGGACGGGACGAGGTGCTCGCGGAGCTCCAGGCGAACGGGATCGGCGCCGGGATCCACTACCCCGTTCCGGTCCACCTCCAGCCGGCCTTCCGCGGACTCGGCTACGCCGAGGGCAGCTTCCCGGTCACCGAGCGCGCCGCCGGGGAGATCCTCACCCTGCCGCTCTTCCCGCAGATCACCGAGGACCAGCAGATGCGGGTCGCCGAGGCGCTGGCCAAGGCCCTGACCCGGAGCTGACTCCCTCGACGCGACCGGATATGCGGTTAGGGGCGCGGGGCTCCTGCTTGATCAACCGAGTGCGCGAGACGGAAGGCGACCGCGGTCAGTGGCGCCCGCTGGGCTCGTTGCGCCCCGAGCGCACTGATCGGGAGGTGCACCTTGCTGTCCGCAGGTACGTGCGGCGTCGGTGCCTTCCGATTCGCGCAGTTCCCCGCGCCCCCAACCGCATACCCGGTTGCCCTGAGGAGGCGCCGGCCCGTACCCCCTAGGCTGGAGTCCAGCAATCGGCATGGACAACCGTCGCAGCAGCCAGTGGGGGCAACCAGATGACGACAGGTCGGCCCGGCGTCGCCGCAGCGCCGAACGCGGCGTACGCGGGCCAGGTGGTGTACTTCCCGGACCCGGTCCGGTCCGCGAACCACCCGGCCGGGGTGCGGGTGGACGAGTACGGCTACCCGGACTTCAGCCAGTACGCGGTCGCCGCCGCCGAGGTCGCCGACCCGCCCGAGGGCCTCGGCGTGGACGAACTGCGGCTCACCGACTACGTGTCGGCCAATGCCGCGCTCTTCACCCAGGGCCACGAGCTCTGGGCCGACCTGGACACCGCCGTCGCCACCCCGCCCGGCTGGACCTGGCACCACGTCCCCGGCCGGGCGGCACCCGGCTGGCGGCGGATGGAGCTGGTCCCGGTCGAGGTCAAGGCCCTGCTGCGGCACCATGGCGGGCTGGCCTGCTCCCGCGCCGACCACAGCCGCCGGGGCACCCGCCCGCTCCAGGAGCACCGCCCCGCGCACTTCCCGCTGGCCCTGGACGGCGGCGACCCGCTCAGCGTCACCGAGGACCTGGTCCAGCGGGCCGAGCAGCGGCTCGGCCACCCGCTGCCCGCCGCCTACCGCAGCTTCCTCAAGCTGGCCGGCGGCCGCGGCCCG
>NZ_JYJF01001029.1 GCF_000955975.1 Saccharothrix sp. ST-888 | reverse complement strand
GCCGGCACCTTCGGCGGGCTGGGGCAGGGCAACTACGCTGCGGCCAACGTCTTCCTGGATGCTCTGGCCACCTGGCGCCGCGCCGCCGGACTGCCCGCGCCCTCGCTCGCCTGGGGTGCCTGGGCGGACGGCGGGATGGTCGGCAGCCTGGCCGAGGCGGACGTGCGACGGCTGAACCGTGGCGGCGTCCAGGGCATGCTCGCGGCCGAGGGCCTGGCGCTGTTCGACGCGGCGTGCGCTGCGGACGACCCGATGCTGGTGCCGATGCAGCTCGACCTGGTGGCGCTG
>NZ_JYJF01001028.1 GCF_000955975.1 Saccharothrix sp. ST-888 | reverse complement strand
AACAGCGAGTCCACGAAGCCCGCACGGGCGGCCCGCACCTGCTCCTCGGACACCTCGCGCATCGCCAGCGACTCGACCGACGCGACCGGCTGACCGGACCCGTCCGCCAGCACCAGCGAGACCGTGTCCCGGCTGCCCGCCGGGGACATTCGCACCCGCACCGCCGACGCACCAGCCGCGTGCAGGGTAACACCGTTCCAGGCGAACGGGAGACGTCCGCCGCCGTTCGCCTCCAGCAGGTTGCCGATGCCCACCGCGTGCAGCGCGGCGTCGAGCAGTGCCGGGTGC
>NZ_JYJF01001027.1 GCF_000955975.1 Saccharothrix sp. ST-888 | reverse complement strand
GGAGGCCGTCTTCGCGCCGGTCCTGCGCACGGGACGCCCCGAGGCGCAGACGGTGACCACCGCGCTCGCCCAGGCGTACGTGCGTGGCGTGGCCGTCGAATGGCAGGCGGTCTTCGCCGGCCAGGGCGCCCGCCGGGTGGATCTGCCCACCTACGCCTTCCAGCGCCAGCGCTACTGGCTCGAAGGCGGGGGCTCGGTCGGTGATGTCGCGTCGATCGGGCTCGGTGCGGCGGGGCATCCGTTGCTGGGTGCGAGTGTGGAGCTGCCGGATTCTGACGGAGTGGTGTTC
>NZ_JYJF01001026.1 GCF_000955975.1 Saccharothrix sp. ST-888 | reverse complement strand
TGCCGCCCTCGCCGAGCACGTGCGGGACGAACTCTTCCCGGACAGCGTCCGGGCGGCGGCCCTCGATCCCCAGGAGGCCGAGTTGCGAGCGGCGCTGGATCGCATCTCGCTGGCCCGGTTCCGGGAGGTGGGACTCCTGGAAACCCTGCTGCAGCTCGCCAGTCCCGGCGACGACAGCTCGATCCCCAGCGGCGGCGATGAGTTGGACCTGATCGACACGATGGACGTGGCGAGCCTCATCGACATTGCCCTCGACAGCAACGAAACCTGACACGTTCGAAGTGCGGAGC
>NZ_JYJF01001025.1 GCF_000955975.1 Saccharothrix sp. ST-888 | reverse complement strand
CCACCCTGGACGTCTCCTCCGCCGAACTCGGCCGGAAACCGCCCGTGCAGATCACCGTGCCGACCGGGAAGATCACCCCGGCGCTGGTGGCCGAACTCAGGCGGTCCCTCCAGGCGCACCCGGGAGACGTGCCGGTACGCCTGCTCACGACGAACTGGGACAAGAACACCCTGTACGAGCTCGGCTTCCAGGTGAACCCGGACAACGGGCTCGCCTCGGACATCAAGACGCTGCTCGGCACCCACTCCTGGGCAGGCACGGTGTAGCCAGATTACCCGCCGGTAAGTTTG
>NZ_JYJF01001024.1 GCF_000955975.1 Saccharothrix sp. ST-888 | reverse complement strand
TGGCGCCGCGCCGCCGGACTGCCCGCGACCTCGCTCGCCTGGGGTGCCTGGGCGGACGGCGGGATGGTCGGCAGCCTGGCCGAGGCGGACGTGCGACGGATGAACCGTGGCGGCGTGCAGGGCATGCTCGCGGCCGAGGGCCTGGCGCTGTTCGACGCGGCGTGCGCTGCGGACGACCCGATGCTGGTGCAGATGCAGCTCGACCTGGTGGCGCTGCGCGCCGAAGCCCGGGCGGGCACCCTGCCGCCGCTGCTGCGCGGACTGGTCAGGACGCCGGTTCGCCGGGCCGT
>NZ_JYJF01001023.1 GCF_000955975.1 Saccharothrix sp. ST-888 | reverse complement strand
CTCCACCGGGCCCTCGAAAGCGGTGAGGCCGCACTCGCGGTCGCCGACATCGCCTGGGACGTGCTGCTGGCCGACCCGGGTGCCTCGCCCCGCGCCACCCCCCTGTTCGACGAGATTCCCGAGGCCCGCAAGGCCCTTGACGCGGTCGGCACCAAGGCGGCCGCACCCGAGGGACCGGCTCAGCACGGCCCGCTCACCCAGCGCCTCACCGGCCTGTCGGAGGCCGAGCGCGACACCGCCCTGCTGGACCTGGTCCGCACGGAGGTCGCCGCCGTCCTCGGCTACGGCACC
>NZ_JYJF01001022.1 GCF_000955975.1 Saccharothrix sp. ST-888 | reverse complement strand
GTTCGGCGTCGTTGGTGGCGCTGCACCTGGCGGTGCAGGCACTGCGCAACGGCGAGTGCTCGCTGGCGCTGGCCGGTGGTGTGACGATCATGTCGACGCGGGACCTGTTCGTGGAGTTCAGCCGTCAGCGCGGGCTGTCGGTGGACGGCCGGTGCAAGGCGTTCGCGGGTGCCGCGGACGGCACGGGCTGGGGGGAGGGCGCGGGCATGCTGCTCGTCGAGCGCCTCTCCGACGCCCAGCGCAACGGACACCCGGTGCTCGCCGTGGTCCGTGGTTCCGCCGTCAACCAGGAC
>NZ_JYJF01001021.1 GCF_000955975.1 Saccharothrix sp. ST-888 | reverse complement strand
GGAAGGCCGCCAGGGCGACCGGGCTCGGGTAGTCGAACACCAGCGTCGCCGGCAGTCGGAGACCCGTCGCGCCGTTGAGCTCGTTGCGCAGCTCGACCGGCGTCAGCGAGTCGAAACCGAGCTCCTTGAACGCCCGGCCCGCCTCCACGGCAGTGGTGTCCGGGTAGCCAAGCACCGAGGCGATGCGGGTCCGGACCAGGTCGAGCACCGCCTGCTCCCGCTCGGCCGCAGGCAGCGCGAGCAGGCGAGCGGCCAGCTCCGAGCCGCCGGCCGAACCGGCCCGTGCCACCCGG
>NZ_JYJF01001020.1 GCF_000955975.1 Saccharothrix sp. ST-888 | reverse complement strand
GCCACAAGACCGTCGAGGTCTTCCGCGGGGCGGTCTGCGACAACGGCGCCCCCATCGCCACCGTCGGGCCCCACAGCACCGCCGACGGCGTGGACCCGCACTGCGTCGAGGGCGTCTTCGTCAAGGACGGAGTGCTGGCCAGCTTCCGGGTGATCCGGCACTACGAGGGCGGAGGCGGCCACGAGGGCGGACGCGGCCACGAGGGCGGCGACGACCGTGGGGACGAGCGGGACTGATCAGGCCTTCTCCAGCAGGTCAGAACAGTGATGGTCTTGACGAACGCGGGACGGCGGTC
>NZ_JYJF01000103.1 GCF_000955975.1 Saccharothrix sp. ST-888 | reverse complement strand
CTCTTCGCGGCCGGCCAGCCCGCACGGATCGACGCGGCCTCGCATGCCGTCGCCGGCTACATGGCTGACCTCATCACGGCCAAGCGCCGCGCCCCCGACGACAGCCTGCTCAGCGACTTGATCCGTGCCCGCGACGGCGAAGACCGGCTCAGCGAGGACGAGCTCGTCTCCCTCGCTGTACTCATCTTGGTGGCCGGGCACGAGACCACCACGAACCTGATCGGCAACGGTCTCCTGGCCCTGCTGCGGACGCCGGATTCGTTGCACCGCCTGCGCGACGAGCCTGACCTGGTCGACGCTGCCGTGGACGAGCTTCTCCGGTTCGATTCCCCGGTGAGCATGGCCACCTTCCGGTTCGCCACCGAAGCCATCAGCCTCGGCGGCACCGAGATTCCTGCAGGATCCCCGGTACTCATCGCGCCCGGCGCCGCGAACCGCGACCCGGCGCGCTTCCCCGACCCGGACCGACTCGACCTCGAGCGGGACGCCAAGGGGCACCTCGTCTTCGGGCACGGCATCCACCGGTGCCTCGGGGCGCCCCTCGCTCGCGCCGAGGGTGAGATCGCCTTCCGGCGCATCGTTACCCGATTCCCCCGGCTTCGCCTAGCTGTGCCCAGTGCTGAGCTGCAATGGCGGCACACGCGGCTGATGCGGGGCCTTGAGGCATTGCCCGTCCTGCCGTAGCCCGAACCCGGGATGCGCTTGATCAGGCGCCGCGAAGTGGCTCACACGGACGCGTGATCCGTCCTGCTCCACGGGCATTTCTATTGACCGTCAGCCACTTACTCTGAGCCGATGCACTTGAACCTCGCATATCTCACCGCGGAAGCCCTCCTGGCCGGCCAGCCACAACGCTGGGCGCACTCCCAGCGTGTTCTACAGCAAGCCCAACGTCTGGCGCCCATGCTCGGCTCGGACGGCGACCTGGTGATCGTTAGCGCGATCCTGCACGACATCGGATACGCGGAACCCGCGGTCGACACCGGGCAACACATGATCGACGGGGCCCGCTACCTGGCCCGCCTTGGGACCGACGCCGCTATCTGTTCTCTCGTCGCCTATCACTCCTCTTCCGCCTGGGAAGCAGAGGAGCTGGGCCTGGCGGATGCGCTCGCAGACTTCCGCCCGCCGCCACCACCCTTGCTGGATGCGATCACCTTCTGCGACCTCACCAGTGCTCCCGACGGCAGCTTGGTCGAGGCCGGCCCGCGTCTTGACGAGGTCCTTCAGCGGTACGGCCCCGACCATGTGGTGCATCGGGCCGTCTCCGCAGCTCGACCGACGCTGCTGGCGATGGCCGAGCGCATCGAGCGGCGTCTGACCCGGTTCCCCGATCAGCCGATGAACGGGTCAGCTTCGGCACGAAACCCGTGATCAAGGCGGAGCCGGGTGGTTGGAGCGATGTCGAGGGCGTCGAGTTCACCGCGCGGCACCCAGCGGACCTCGAAGGACTCGGAGCTGGCGCGCAGGATCCCTCCCGTAGGTCGCGCGCGGAAGCAGAGGGAGAACTCCTGGCGGACCTCCCCGTCGGAGAACTCGATCACGTGCCCCGGATTGCTGTACGTCCCGACCAGGCCAACGACATCGACGTCGATGCCGGTCTCCTCACGGACCTCACGAACGACGGCGCTGGCAAGGTTCTCGCCGATCTCCAAAGTGCCGCCAGGCATGCCCCATTTACCGTTGTCCGACCGGCGCTCGAGGAGCAGGTCGCCGTGATCGTTGACAACGAACGCCGTCACGGCTGGCACGATCCTTTGCGCCTTGGGCGCGTTCGGGTCATCGAAGTAGTCCTTGCGGCTCATGTCGCCTGCCTTGGTAGGGGGGTGGCCTTGGCCCAGACCTTGTCGAAGCTTTCCAGGTAGCTCAGCACAAGCTGGGCCCCGGCCACCCGACGAAGATGCAGAACTGGGGTCAAGGGGGCACTTACCCCGTAGATCTGGGTGTTCACCAGCAGTTCGTCGTCCGAGCGGTACAGGGAGTTGTGCAGCGTGGAACGGTGAGCCCGGAACTCGATGCCCGGGACGTCGTATAGCGGTCGGTACAGCTTCATCACCTCGCGGACCTTGTACGCAACGCCTTCTCCGATCTCCTCCTCCTCTCCTCTGCGAGCAACCTCGGGGCTGTCCGGGTCACCGAGGAGCATCCGGATGCGGACTCCGGCTGCCGCCTTCGTCACGAGAATGCGGTGCCAGCGCGGGTTCTCTGCGAGGTGGACTCCGGCGTGGACGAGCACGCCCAGTTCGGCGGTCGCCCGCTCCGCGAAGCTCAGCCACATGTCCGGGGGGACCGAAGATCTGTGCGGGTAGACGTGGACGATCTCCGCCTCGGCCACGTCCAGGCGCTCGGCCTCAGGTTTGGCAGTGGGCCAGAGGTAGTCCTCCTCGTAGCCCAGATACGAAGAGGCGGCCTGTCGGTGCTTACGGTAGGGCTCGCGGTCCTTGGTGACCCAGCGCTCCACCGTCCTGGCGTCAACGCCGACGTGCTCGGCCAGGTCTTCTTCAGTTACACCACGACTGACAAGAGCCGATCGCAGTCGCTCGTTCGCCACAGCACTCCCCTGGTGGGACGTCTTTGGACGTACTCGGACGTCTGGACCGTACTGACGACGTCCTGAGATGTCCACCCCTGGCCTGATCATGTCCCTTCACTCGCAGGCATTCTGATGGTCCGCCAGCTCACCGCTCGCGACTTGCCACCTGAGCTGGTCATGTTCCGCCCTACTGCGGGAGACATCATGCACACGAGCGCTTTGGCTCGGATCAGGGCAGCGCCTGTCACCGACTCTCTGGAGGACCTGCCGCCTCGGAGAGCTGCGGGCCCATCAGTCGAGGCCGCTGCTGGGTCCAGCTCCCACGGGGGACTGCCCGCCGCAGCAACGGACCCCGCTGCCGAACAGACGTGGCAGCTCGTCGGCCCCCGCCACGCCGAACAGGCCAAGCCGGGTCGGTCGATCTACGAGGCGCCTCACAAACCTGCCCGACACCGTGGTCAGCGCCGCGACCCGGTCGGCGCGGCGCTCGGGACGGCCTGGGCCCTGGGCAACATCGCCACTCTCCTGCTCCTGGGCTGGATCGCCAACGGACAGCTCGGCGATCAGGGATCCGAGCAGAGCCCCAGCTTCACGGTGGGTTCGTCCGATTTGCCCTCGCCTTAGGTACGGCCCACCCCCACGCATCTGCCCACCGAAGCGGATACCTACAGCGCTGTATCGGTCGGCAGAACGGAAAGGAACCTACGACGTGAGCGTCTTCACCCCGGAGGTCGCGGGACTTCTTCGCGGCGCGAAACTGGCAGCACGATTGGACGAGGCTCTTCGGGATCACGCCCTGGTACTGCCGGGGCTTCGAGGTGATCACGAGCTGGACGGCAACACGCAGGTTTACCTGGGAAGTTGCAGTGGCAAGGACGCCGAGCGCCTGGTTGCAGTTCTGGTCTACGCCCGGTTGAAGCTCGCCGAGGACCGAGAGCGGGCGTCCAGGGACGCCGCTGCCGGGGCCGTACCGGCGGCAATCTGATGGTTCCCGTGACTTCGCTGCCTGCGCCGTTGAGATGGGACGTATCCGTCACCGAGAACGGGCTGCCCCGCTTCGGGTACGAACGCGCCTTGATGTACGTCGACGGCGAGCTCTGCTGGTGGACACGGGCTGATCCACTGGTAGACCCCGGGCCCGGCGAGCTGTCCGAGGGCTTCGCTGCTGTCCGGTCCACCCTGACTGGCTCCCAGCGAGCCGGTCTTGTTTTCGAAGCCCTGGCGTCCTGCGAGCGCTCGCTCCATGAGGCCGACCTCCTCCGAGGAGGGGCTCCGGCGATTCGCCTGCTGAAGGTTCGCGCCGCGTGCGTCGAGGCGGCGATGGCCCGGCTCCTGTACTCGGCATCCTTGGCCGACAGCTGCCGGCCGAACGTCATCGGCGGGCAAGTCCTCGCTACAACCACCCCCTGATCCATCGAACAGCCCTGCCGCCGCGCCCTGCACTGCTTCGGCGGCTCCAGTAGGAGACCAGACCACCTGGGTCTGGCTCCGGCTGGTCGCTCATGGCAGTCCATTGCCCGCGCGGTCTCCGCGCAGGGACTCACTCCGCCCTCCGCAACCGGAGGACTACGAGAAAGCAGTACGGAGATGACTGGACAAGCACCGCATCGCGCGGTCGTGATCGCTTCCGGTGGGCTGGACAGCTCCACCGTCGCCTACTGGCTGGCCGACCGCGGCAGCCAGTTGATGTTGCTCTCCTTCGACTACGGGCAGCGCCACCGCAAGGAACTGCACTACGCGGAGCGCATCGCCGGCCACCTCGGGGCCGACCACGAGGTCGTGGACCTGAGCGACCTGGGGCGGCTGCTGGCCGGCTCCGCGCTGACCGACCCGGGCGTGCAGGTCCCGGATGGCCATTACTCCGAAGCGAGCATGCGCAGCACGGTGGTGCCCAACCGCAACGCCATCATGCTGTCCATCGCTGTGGCAGCCGCGGTCTCATCCGGAGCGGATGCCGTGGCCTTCGGGGCGCACTCCGGCGACCACGCGATCTACCCGGACTGCCGCACCTCGTTCTTCGACCTCTTCGCTGCCGTGACGCGGGAGGGCAACGAGGGCTTCCTCGCCGAGGGCTTCGAGCTGCTGGCGCCGTTCATCGGCCTGACCAAGGCCGGCATCGTCGAGATCGGCCGCCAGGTCGGGGTGCCGTTCGAGGACACGTGGTCCTGTTACAAGGGGGGCGAGGTGCACTGCGGCGTGTGCGGGACCTGCGCGGAGAGGCGCGAGGCTTTCCAGGTGGCGGGCGTCGTGGACCCGACCGTCTACAGCACCAGCGTGCCGGGGGTGGCGCGATGACCTCGTTGCAGGGACGTCACCGCATCGCGAAGCGCTACCGGTTCGAGGCCGCGCACTTCCTGACCGGCCTGCCCGAGGGGCACCAGTGCTCGCAGATGCACGGCCACTCCTACGAGGTCGAGTTCGTGCTCACCGCCGATCATCTGACCGCCCCCGGGTTCGTGACTGACTTCGGCGAGCTCGCGCCCGTGAAGCGGATGATCGACGAGACGCTGGACCACACCGTCCTGAACGAGGTGCTGCCGGTCGTGCCGACCTCGGAGAACCTCGCCGCTCACCTGGCCGGGTGGTTCGTCGAGCACGTCGAGCCGTCGTTGCCCGGCCGCCTCGCCGCAGTGCGGGTCTCGGAGACGGCGAGCAGCTGGGCCGAGTTCGAGCTGGCCGAGCGGTGAGCGCGGCCATCGAGACCCGGCGTGTCGAAGCTGGCCCCGGTCGGGGGCTGCTCGTCGCGGAGAGCTTCGGTCCGACGTTCCAGGGCGAGGGGCCGAGCGTGGGGCAGCAGGCGCTGTTCATCCGGCTGTCGCGGTGCAACCTCCACTGCCCCGGCTGCGACACACCGGAGACGTGGGACTGGTCGCGGTACAACCCCCGCGAAGTCGCCACCCGCCACAGCGTCGAGGACCTCGCGGCCTGGGTGACGAGCCGGCCGCTGGCTCGGATCGTCCTCACCGGCGGCGAGCCGCTGCTCCAGCAGGACCAGTTGGTCGGCCTGGCCAGGCTGCTGCCGGGGCACCGAATCGAGGTCGAGACAAACGGCACGATCGTCCCGCTGCCCGAACTCGTGTCCCTGGTGGAGGCGTTCAACGTGTCGCCGAAGCTGGCCGATTTCGCAGCGCCGGGCGACAGGCGGATCAATAACCAGGCTCTGCGGGCTCTGGCGTCGTGCGGCAAGGCACGCTTCAAGTTCGTGGTGCAGGACGAGAGCGAGCTTAACGAAGTCGCCGCTCTGGTCGATGAGTTCTCGCTCACCGATGTGTGGGTGATGCCCGAGGGGACGAGCAGCGCCACGGTGCTCGCCGGCATGCGAAAACTGGCGGACGCGGTGCTGGAGTACGGCTGGAATCTCAGCACTCGCCTCCACATCCTGATCTGGGAGGCCCAGCGTGGTCGCTGAGATCAGCAAAGGGCCTGAGTGGCGCGGTTGTTCCGATTCCCCGAGGCCGCGCGTGTTGGATAGCGACCAAGCTTTACCGAGGGGGAACGGGATCCTGCCTGCCACTCAGGCTGCGTCCAGCATACACAACTCCCTTCCCCTGCGGGCCCATTCGCTCATGCCGTTCCTCCTGGACGCCAAGCACCTGAAGCGGGCGGCGAGGTCCTGCATGCGCCGGGTCGGTTCCCCCGGGGCTGACGGGATGAGCTGGGCGGTCTTCCGGCAGGGCATGCGCGGACGTCTCGACGATCTGGCTGCCCGGCTGCGAGCGGGGACCTGGGAGCCCAGCCCGGTGCGCGAGGTGACGATCACCTCGTACACCGGCAAGGAGTTCACGGCTGTGATCCCGACCGTGGGGGACCGGGTGGTGCAGCGGGCGATGCGCGATGCGATCGAGCCGGTGCTGGAGGCACGGGCGTTCGCCGACTGGGTGTCCGGCTACCGCGCCGGGCGCAACAGGATCACGGCGCTGCGGGATGCGGACCAGTACCTGCGAGCCGGCTACCGGTGGGTGGCGGACGCCGACGTGCGTCAGGCATCGGCGGGGTCGAGTGCGAGCGAGGTGACGGACTGGCTGTCGGAGCACGTCGCGGACGGCACCTTCCTGGACCTGTTCCATCGGGTGCTGAAGCCTCTTCCGTATCCGATCGTGCCGGGCACGGCCCTGGCACCGCTGCTGATCAATCTTCGGCTGTCTCGGGTCGACGTGGCGCTGGCCGGGCTGCGGGTGGTGCGCTTCGCCGACAACTACTGCCTGTTCTGCCGCGACAGTTCAGAGTCTGCGGAGGCCATGGCAGCGGTCACGGTGGCACTGGCCACATGCGGCCTTGAGCCCCATCCCGACAAGAGCCAGATCCGGTCCGGCGTGAACACCGAAGACCTGTTCCTGATCGCCGGATGAAGGGGGACGGATCGTGGCAACGATGATCAGTACGCGTCCCGTGACGTGGGTGCCGGTTCCGGGCGGGACCTGCCTGTTCGGCGACCGCAGGCGCCCGGTGCGGGTAAGGGATCTTGAGTGGACCGCCACCCCGCTGACCCCCGCTCAGGTGGGCTGGGAGGACGACGGTCGGCCGCTGGTCGGGCTGGATCAAGCGCGCGCCGCGCAGCGCGCGGCAGACCTGGGCGGACGGCTGCCGCGCTCGGTGGAGTGGGAGTGGGCGGCGTCCGGGGCGGAGCGCCGGCTCTATCCGTGGGGTGAGGAGGAGCCGGGCGCGGCTCGCGCGAACCTGCGCGGCAGCTGCGGGCGGCTGACTCCCGTCGACTCCCACCCGCAGGGCGTGACGCCAGGCGGACTCTGGGACATGGCTGGCAACTGCTGGGAGTGGACGGCCTCGCCAACGATCGGCGCCGGGTTCGTGGTCCGCGGGGGCTCGTACAACTCGCTCGGCCTGTACGCCCGGTGCACCTTCCTGAACGCGGCCCCGGCCGAGCTGCGCTCGCCTGGTATCGGCCTGCGGGTGGTGAGGGCAGCGTGATCGGCGACCTCGTGATCGCCGGCTGTTCCCGCCGCAAGGCCCCCGAGCCCAGGCTGCTGCCGACCTTGGAGCGGTACACCGGCGGCGTCGCGCCGCAGCTGCGGGAGCGGTTCGCCGGCCACCGGCGAGCCCGGGACCGCATCCGCTTCCTGTCCGCGGAGCACGGCCTCGTCCGGGCCGACGACCTGCTCGCCCCTTACGACCGGGCCTTGACGCGCGATCGGGCTGAGGAGCTCCGGCCGGTCGTCACCCAGCAGTTGGAGCGTGACTTGCTCGCGGGCGGTGTCCCGGAGCGGGTGCTGCTCGTCCTCGAACCCGAATACCTGATCCCGCTCACCGAGCTGATGGCCCTTCCGAGCCGCCCGGTCCTGCTGTGGATCAGCGACCCGCACGGCTGGCCCCAGGCCGCCGCCGTACTCGACGAATGGAGGTGGCCGTGAGCGGCACCACCCTTGCGGACACGTTCAGGGCGCGCCCGAACGACCACGGGCACATCACCGAGGCGTTCACCGGGCGAACCGGCCTCGGCTGGCACCAGCCCTCACCGGCCGAAGCGGCCGAAGGCCGGGCGCTGTCCGTGGTCCTGCCGGCCCGCAACACCGCCTACGCCCTGCCCGCCGTCCTGGACGCCCTCGCCGCCCAGAAGAGCGCGGGTGCGGTCGAGGTCATCGTGGTCGACGACGCCTCGACCGACCAGACCTTCGAGATCGCCCGCCGCCACCCGGTCGTCACCACCGCGGTTCGGCTCGCGGTCAGGTCCGGCGCGGCTGCGGCTCGCAACGTCGGTGCGCGGCTGGCGGGTGCGCCCATCGTCCTCTTCCTGGACGCGGACATGGTCCTGCCCGCCCACGTCCTGGCCGACGTAGCCGCCCGTGCGACGCCCGATGCGGTGCTGGTCGGCTTCCGGCACAACGTCGCCTACCAGGGCACGCCCTGCGAGGGTGCACTGGTTCCGAGCGGTGCGCCGAGGCTGGAGGCCGACCACCGGGTGACATGGACGCCGCCGGCCGACACGCTGCTCCCATACTCCGGCATCACGCTGAGCAGGCCGCTGGACGGTCGCCCGCTTGACGCGACCGACGACTTCCAGGCCCTGGGCTACGGCCGGTTCTACTACGACTGGGACCTGCCCAGGATGGCCGTCACCGCGCTCCTGGCTGTGCCGCGCGAGCGCCTGGTGGATGTCGGCGGCCTCGACGAGGAGTTCGGCCGCCTCGGCTGGGGGATGGAGGACACCCACCTGGGCGCCGCACTGATCGCGAACGGCTGCCTCGTCATCCCGCTGCGGCAGGCCGTCGGCTTTCACCTTGACCCGCCCGACGCCGGCGCCCAGTGGCAGAGCAAGCTCGCCGCCTGGCCCGCGACTCTCGCGCACTACCGCTTGCTGCTCGCCCGCCCGGCTCCTGCGGGACGCGGGCACGGCTTCGCCACCACCACCGACAAGCACCTGACCGACGCCGAGGTGATCACCCGATGATCCGCTTCTTCGCCGCCGCCTCCATCGACGGCACCACCGTGGTCCACGACCCGGCCGTGGGCAGCAACCACCTGCCGCCCCAGCCGGTTCCGCTCGGCCGCGTCGCCCTGGACGAGCGCCAGGTCACGGCCTGGCCCGAGGCCGACCCGGCGCGGCTTCGGCCCAGTGCCCCGCTGAGCATGTGCTGGTCGCCGATCGTGCGGTGCAACCTGTCCTGCCCCCACTGCCTGGACGACAAGACCGTCCGCGAGTCCACCAGCACCGAACGCCAGACTCTCGCCGGGCACATCGCCGTCTCCGGCGTTCTGGGTGTGGACATCTCCGGTGGCGAGCCGCTGCTCCTGGGCGACCTCCCGCACCTCGCCCGCGCGATCCGCGAACACGGCCGAGCCGTAGTCAGCTGCACCACCAACGGCTGGCACCTCGCCCGACGCGCCGAGGAACTCACCGGGGCCCTCGACGCTGTCCGGGTCTCCCTTGACGGCGCAACCGAAGCCACACACGACACCTGGCGAGGTGAGGGCAGCTTCCAGCGGGCCGTCACCGGCATCCGCGCCGCTGTGCGGGCGGGGCTACGGGTCCAGCTCCAGATGGTCCTGATGCGCTCCACCCACCGCGAGGCCCAGTCCCTGCTGGACCTCGCGGCCCAACTCGGCGCGGGCGGCGTCACCTTCCTGCAAATGCTGCCCATCGGCGACGGCGCCTCCATCGCCGCCGAGCAGATGCTCACCGACGACCAGGCCGGCGATACCTTCAGCGCCCTCGACATCCCCGACGGCATCCGGGTCCGGCTGCGCACCCGCGGCAGCGCCGACGGGTTCACCGTGCTGCGCGCCGACGGCTACGCCTGGCGCAACACCGGTGCTGCCACCGGCATCACCGCGTTCATCCAGGTCACCGGGCCCCAGGACCTGCGCCTTCCCACCGTCAGGAGCGGCTCATGACCACCACCCAGCAGCCCTCTGGTCCGCAGCGGGTCTTCGCCCGTACCGCGCCCTACGCCCCCTCCCTGTGCCAGTGCTACGACGCGGCCCGCCTCCTCGCCGAGTCCACCATCGGAGCCGAGCCGGCCGTGACCGCGGTGATCGGCATCGCCAACGGCGGAGTGAAGCCCGCCACGGTCGCGGCGGACTTCCTCAAGGTCCCGCTGTACGTGGCCTCCGCTCGGCACAACGCCAGCGACCAGCCCTGGCAGCAGGCCACCGGCCAGGTGACCGTCACCCTGCCCGACGACCTGCCCCCACTGTTCACCAGGCGCGTCCTGCTGGTGGACGACATCGCAGGCTCCGGCGCGACCTTCCTGGCCGTCGCCCAGGCCCTACACGGACGCCTCAGCGCCGGGGCTGTGCTGCAGACGGTGGCGCTGTGTCGCAACGCCGGATGCACCGACGGCCCCGACCGCTGGATCTGGGACGTGGACGACTGGGTGGTCTTCCCCTGGGAGGCTCCGCACTCCGGACCGGTCCGGGCCATGCCGGCGCCCCGGCGGGTGATCACCCGATGACCGTCACCCCCACATCCAGGGGCGTCCTGCTCGTCCTCGTCTCCTGGACACCCGACGCGCCTGCCGGCATCGAACGGGCAACCGCGGCGCTCGCCGTGGGCCTGGCCCAGGCCGGACACCGTCCGGTGATCGCGACCGCCGCACCGCAGCCCCCCGATGTCGGCCTGCCGGGCGTGACCGTCGAGCGCCTCCGGCTCACCGATGTCACCTTCCCGTGCGACGACGTCACCCTGCGCCGCGCCGTCACCTGGCAGGACACCGCCCTGTCCCGGCAGATCCAAGAGCTGATCACGCTTCACCGCGTGGACACCGTCCTGTTCACCGACGCGCTCTGGGGCCTGGGCAGGCTCCGGGGCGACTTCCCTGGCCACGTCCGCCGGGCCCTGGCCGCGCACGTTCGGCCTGCGACCCTCGACGCCGGACCGGCGCTCGCCCGTGCCACCCGGGTCATCGTGCCCTCTCCCACCGTCGCCGACGAGATCGCCGGTTGGGGCCCGCGCGTCATGCGCGTCATCCCCAACGCGCTGCTGGCGGACGCCGCCGTCACCCCGCCCGACCCGCGGCACCGCGAGGGACTGCGGCGCGCCGGACCGGTACGGGTGCTGGCCCGGCTCGGCCGCGAGAAGGGTGTCGCCGAACTCCTCGAAGCGGCTCACGGATGGGACCGGCCCGTCGAAGTCGCGCTCGCCGAGGCCGGCTTCGAGGGCGTCACCGGCTCCCAGGCGGACCTGCTCGAACACTGCCGGGCTCTGGCCGCCGGGCATCGCAACATCACGCTGCGGGGCGCTCTCGCCTGGAGCGAGGTCCTGCCCTGGCTCGCCGGTGCCGCCGCCGTGATCGTGCCCAGCCACCAGGAGACCTTCGGCCTGGTCGCGCTGGAGGCCATGAGTGTGGGCACTCCGGTGGTGGCCTACCGGGTCGGCAACCTGCCTGCCCTCATCGAGCCGACCGGCCATGGCCAACGCCTTCTCGTTGATCACGAGGCTGGCCCGGCGGCGCTGCACAAGACCGCGCAGACCCTCCTGGAAGATGACATACTGTACGGCGCGACTACACAGGCCGTGTACCGGCGCGCGTCAGACTTCGCGTCCCACCGGATCGCTGAACTCTTCATTGAGGCGGTCTCGTGATGCCCGAAAACTCCGTAACCCCTGCACCGCTGCTGCTCGTTGACGGCTTCAACGTCCTGTGGGCCGGGACCTTCGGCTTCCCCGCCCCCATCTTCTCCCGTGACAAGAGCCGCGAACTGACCGGCCTCTTCGCCTTCTTCGCGCTCCTGCGCGCCACCATCCGCGACGACCTGGATGTGACCACGCCGGAGGTTCTCGTTGTCTTCGACGGCGAACACGGAACCGCCGACCGCGTCGCCGCCGACGGCGAATACAAGGCGAACCGCGAAGCGACGCCGGAGGCCCTCAAGCCCTTGCAGTTTCTCGCTCCCGTCAAGGAGGGCCTGAATCTGCACGGCATCCGCTGGGTGGAAGTCGACGACGCCGAGGCCGACGACGTCATCGCCACGCTCGCCGCCCGGGCCGCGGCAACCCGGCCGGTGCGGATCATGTCGCGAGACGCCGACTACTACCAGCTGCTCACCGACCAGGTGTGCATCATCAACCGGTCGCGGAAGTCCAGCAGGCGCCTAATCACCCCGGCCGAGGTCGTCGAGCGCTATGGCGTCACCCCCGAGCAGTGGCCGGCCTTCCGCGCGCTGACTGGCGACAGCGCAGACAACATCCCCGGCGTGCGGGGAGTCGGGCCCAAGGTGGCGGCCGGCCTCCTTCGCGACGGCATGCCGCTCGACCAGCTCCCCGACTCGGGACGGCTCGTCGGAGCCAAGGGTGCCGCCGTCACTGCGGCCTGGGACGACGTCCTGCGTTGGGAAGGCATGATCACGATGCACCGGGATCTCACGGTGCCGATCGCACCGACCGGCGAGGTCAGCCCGACACTGCCCAAGCCCGCGGACGTCGTCGAGAAACTGGGTCTCTGGTGAGGGCCGCGCTGCCAGGCTCCGTGCTGGCTCTCTTCGCCCACCCGGACGACGCCGAGTTATGGGCGGGAGGAACCCTTGCACACCACGCCGCGCACGCGCCCGTCACCGTAGCCGTCCCCTTCCGTGATCCCGTCCGGGACGCCGAAGCCACCAAGGGTGCCGAGATCCTCGGCACCGCACTGCGGCAGCTCCCCGTCCTGGACAGCTCGGCCATCCACCAACTGCTCGTGGATGTTCGCCCAGACCTGGTAATTACTCATCCCCTCCGGGACGTGCACCCGGAGCACCGCGCCGTCGCAAATGAGGTGCTGCAGGCCCTTCCTGAAGCCGTGATCGCCACCGGCTTCCCTCGCCGGCTCTACACCTGCGACACCTACAACTCCTTGACCCTCGACGGTCCGCTCAACGCCACCACGATCGTCGATGTCACCCACACCTTCGCTACGAAGATGAAGGCGTTACGCGAGCACACCTCCCAGCCGATCGAAGAGCACTTCGGCCCTATGGCCGAGAACCTCGGCCGCCTCTGGGGCGCCCGCATCGGGAGCGCCCGCGGCGAGGCCTTCACCGCCGTTCCGGTCCTCGGCCGTCTCCCCCCAGCCACCCAGCTCTGACCGACTGCCCCCTGGCCTCTGCTCTTCTCAGCCCCAGAACCCGCCCCGCGC
The DNA here is from genome assembly GCF_000955975.1 of Saccharothrix sp. ST-888. GTDB lineage: Bacteria > Actinomycetota > Actinomycetes > Streptomycetales > Streptomycetaceae > Kitasatospora. Next base: position 14,634 of record NZ_JYJF01000103.1, on the reverse strand, counting down.
ATGGCCGGCGCGGCTTCCAAGGCGTCAAGGCCCCCGCACACCCCCAGCACCATAGGCGTCGTGACCTCCCGACCCCAACCAACCATCAGCGAAGGGATCCAACATGCCTGCTGACACAACCACCCTGGCCGCGATACTGCGTCCCGCTCCCCGCGACCGCCGGCCCGTCGACACAGTCCGCGTCACCAGCCTCGTTCGCCAACTGCTCGACGCGATCGGCGAGGACCCTGACCGCGAAGGCCTGGTCGACACCCCCAGCCGAGTTGCGCGCTGGTGGGCCGAGTTCCTCGACCATGACGCCGGTTCGGTCGACACCGTCTTCAACCACACGACAGACGCCGACGGCCTCGTCCTGCTCCGCGGCATCGAAGCATGGAGCCTGTGCGAGCATCATCTGCTGCCGTTCCGGTTAAACGTGTCCATCGCCTACGTGCCGCACGCCAAGGTTCTCGGTCTGTCCAAGCTTGTGCGTCAACTTCGAGCCCACACGCACGGCCTCCAGCTCCAAGAGCGCATCACCGACCAGGTGGCCGCCGCCATCGCCAAGGCCGCCGGCACGGATGATGTAGCCGTCTACGCGGAGGGCGAGCACCTCTGCATGAGCATGCGCGGGGTCGAAGCCAGCGGCGTCCGAACCATCACTTCGTGTCGCCTCGGCCGCACTGCCAGCGACCCCGACCTCGCGACGCGCGTCGAACGCCTGGCAACCGCGACCTGGCGGTAACGGAAAACAACCCCCAACTCCCAGCATGGATCTGGAGCCGGGAGTGGGGCATCGCCCCGTCTGTGCGTGTCGCATCCGAGACCACTCGGCGATGATCAATCATCGGCTCCAGCAAGGAGCCTTGCCCTACGGTCTGGATCAAGGTCCCATCGCAGGGCGATCGAAATCATGCCATCCAACTGCAGGAAGTCGTCTGTCGGATTGCCGGTCAGGCCACGAGCGAGCGAGATGGCGAGGTTCGGTACCTCAGGCTCCTGCAGCGCGGCATCTGCCGCGAACTCGCTTGCCACCCGACGGGCGACGGAATTGAGGAATCCCACGACCTCACCGATGATGGGGTCCTCGGGCTGGAGTTCCGTGATGACGCGGACCGCCTGCACGACCTCAGCCCCGGCCTGGTCTGCGACTTCCTGGTGCCGCGGATCGGGATCCCGCAGGGTCATCAGGTGAGCCAGTGCGGAAAGGCATTGGAGAGCCTGGTGGGCACCGATCGCAGCGTCGGTGAGCGGAGTCGGGTACGGCTCAGGAAGTTCCGCGCCCCAGGTGTCGAAAAGGTCGGTCCCCGGCCACAGCGTGGTCTGCAGCTTCTGTGCCAGGAGCCTGACCGGCCTGCCGTCGAGGAGGGGGACGAGGAGGACTGCCCTGCGGTTTCCTTGGGATACGAAGTCATGTCGCAGCAGACCGCTCAGCTGTTCCACCACCACTGGCCACTCGGCGAGGTCACCGAGTTCCACTCCCACCGCCATCCCCACAGCCGGCCATTCCGTCGCGTTGGCATCAGAGAGTGGCTGGGTGTAAAGCCGGACCGAGAGCCCCATGGCCTCGGCATCGGCCTGGAGCTTGTGCTGGACAGCGTTCGCCCGTGCTTCCGCGGTCCTGCGGGCAAGAGCCGCAGCACGGGCGAACGCCTCGGCCGACGGCCCTGACCGCGCCTCGGTCATGATCGATTTCGGCTCGAGACCGCCCCAGACGAGTTCCGCGAGAACGGCGTGCAGGTCATCGAGCATCCCCGCCAACTGGTTGAGGAAGTCCGGCGGTTCCTGACCGATGAGGTACCAGCGTTCTTCGTCCCGCACGCGCAGCGCGGTCACACTCAGAGTGTCTCGGGCATAACAGGCCAGCGATCGATGCTCCTGAGGGTCGAGAAGCCTTCGGGTGAGGCTGTCCGTGATCCCGTCAGCGAGCAGTTGCAGTCGGTCGACCCAGACGTCCTCAACGGCGTCGTCGGCGGGAAGTGCGGACAGGCTGGCGCTGTCCGCGGGCAACGTCAGCGCGGCGGCCTGCTCCTGCAAAGTGGCCTGCATCGTCTCCAGTTCGGTGATGTCCCGGGGCCGACTGCGGCCCATGCACCAAACTCGGGTGAGGGTCGCCAGGTATCGGTGCAGCGTCGGGATGATGACGGCTACGGAGGCCGTTCGACTCGTCCAGTCGGATGTGCCAGCCGCCGCTGTGGCGATCAGAGCCTGGGCGCGGAACCATGCCACTTGGGTCGGTGAGCTGTCGTAGCGGCGTTGCAGCTTGCTGAGCCCGCTCGTGAGGTCTCCGAAGGTCAGGGGGATTCCGCCAGGCAGCAGGGTCTGGACGTCGACGCTTTCGCACCGTGGCAGGCAGCGCAATAGGAGCCGTCCGAACTCCACGGTCGCCTTGTCCACATCCGGCTGGATCCGATCAGATATCTGCAGCAGGCGGGCGTAGGCTACCGCGCCACTGTCCTGCTCCATGACGGACACCTCGGTGACCCAAGGTGAATGAGCCCTGAGCCCCCTCATGACGGCCTCCTCTCCGCCGGCCACGTCCAGAAGGCTCTCAGCCAGAGCAACCGATACGGCGCGGGCTGTCGTAAGGATGTCTCCCAGCGACTTGATCGGTGAGGCTGCAACCAGCTGACCGAACGGTGACCCAGCGAGTACGGCCGGCCAACCCGTGAGGTCCAGATCCGTTCCAACGAGTACCGCCAGGAACCGCTGTGCCACCTCCTGACTCCCGCACTGCGCAAGACGACGCCCCAACTCGGGCATCCCGAGCCGGGCCACCAGCGCGTCGCGCAGAGGTGCTCCCAGCTGGCCGGCCGCCTTGATCTCGGCAATGGCCGCGGCGATCTCGGGCTTCAGGTTCGGCAGCGGTTCCTTGGTGGTCAGCGCGAGCTTCAGGGTGATGCGCCGGTGCGCGGGCGACACCCGATGCCGCTCGAGAATCCGTGCCCAATCGCCGGCACAGCGGGTGAAGTCGACCAATCGCAGCGCCTGTAGGACCCCGATGATCGCCTCCGCGCCGGTCCTGCGCGCGAGTTCGGCTGTGACCTGCTCAAGGACGACGGAATCGAGGTCGGGGCGCTCGGTGAGGACGCCGGCCACGAATGGTTGGAGCTGTCCGTCTTCCAGTATCCGCATGACCGCGATCACGGTCTCGTCCAGCATCGGTGGCGGCACCGCATGCACGGCGTCGGCCAAGCGGCCCGAACGCAGCTGGTGCAACCCGGACAGCCGACCCATCTGCTCATGGACGAGGTGCTCGTCAACCAGGCGGGACAGCGCGACTCGAAGGTCCGCGTCTCCCACCCCCAGTTGCTGCTGAAGTGCCCGCACCGACAGGTCGGCGCCCCATCGGTGGGCCACCGAGAGCATGGCCAGGACCTCGATCTCCGTCTGCCGCCCTTCGACCACGCGCCGGTCGACCTGATCCGCCAGGACGTCCGAGAGCCGTCGTCCGCGCGTGAGAAGGTGTGTGAACTCCAGCGTCAATCCGTCCGCAGCTTCGTATGCCTCCCGCCAGTGCGGAGCCGTCGAGGCACCGGACGCAACCAGTCCGGTATGGATCTGCTCCGCCACCTCCTCATCGAGGCCTACAGAGATCTGAGTGCAGTCGCCGCGGGTTCGGAGGGGCAGCAGATCCTCGCTTCGAACAGAACCCAGCAGCATCACACCCGGAACCGGGGCGAGTTCACGCAGGAGGACGTCCCAGGCCTCGGCCGCGCCGATCCCGATGCCGTCCACCACGAATCCGACCGGGGACCGAGTCGACGGCTTCAGGCCTCTGGCGAGTCGTACCAGCGCGGCGGTGTCCTTGTCCTGAAGGCGCCTGATCCGGTACCAGAGGACGTGCCTCGTCGCGTAGGCGGCCGCCCACATGACGGTCGACTTGCCAACTCCGGACGGGCCGGTAACAAGGACACTCCCTCCTCGGTCGATTGCCGCCGCGACCTGGCCGGTCAGGGCTGGCCTGGGGGCAGGTAGGCCAGCGGCGATGTGGCCGGGCTGCACATTGATGCCCTCGTAGAATCCGGCTGCTCGTAGCGGTCGGTCGAAGTCCACTGGCTCGCAGACGCCCGTGGCCAGCGCCTCCTCCAGGGAGTCGCGGTCGATGGTTTCCGCGACTTCCGTCGCGATCCTCGCAATGTTCGTTCGACTCAGCCCGACAGCCCCTGCAAAGCCTGCCACCGCGTTGGTATCAGCGTGGTCTGCCACTGCGTTGCGCAGCGCCAGCACCACCGACTCAGCCCCTGCGGGCAGCAGGCCGAACCGCTGCACCACGGCAGTGCAGGTGTCCTCGGCTGCGACACGCCACGGCAGCACGTAGAGGCTGACCGCGTTACACCAGGCGTCGACTTCATTGCCACTCAGACCGGCCTCGGTAGCCTTCCTGTCGAGTTCCAGCAGCAACGAATGATCGTCCGGCAGAGCACTCAGCGGCCGGCCCCACTCGGTGAACCACTCACCGTTGACTGGCCTTTCGAGAACAAGGACCGGCCGGCCAACCGCTCCTGCCTGTTCGCGCTTCGCGTGTGCCTCGGCCATGGCAACGAGGTGATCGGCTACACCTGGAACGGTAAAGTCACCGATTCGTTCCTGCCGGGACTTCACCTGGACGTGCCAGGAAGTCGTGCCGTCACACGACAGGTCTTCCAGTCCCTCCGGGACGATGCGATCGGCGACGAGGGCACCGGACAGGACGCGACCGCAAAGCCACGCCCCGACGGCATCCTGATAGTGGAACCCGCGGACAGCCCGCGCTCCCGAACGCGTCGCCGTCCACAGTGCTTCAACAGGTCCATTACTCGCGCCGCTCTGCGGCAGGGGCCGAACGGGTCGGCCCTTCCCTCCCGACGCCCTTCTTTTGCTGGCCATAGCGGAAGCATGGCAGCTCGGTCGGACAGTCAAGAGGCCTTTCCCATGCCGGGCCGTCAAGCGACGCCCGCAGGTCCGGAGCGCCTGTTTACCCGTACGGCGCCGCTTGAATGCAGACTGCCCACTGTCGAGCGCCAGCAGCGTAGCCGTGAGCGATTTCGGCCAGCCTGGGCAAGAGGCCGATCGCGATCACCGCCGCATCAGTCCCACGCTCGACTGATAGCTACAGTGAGTCGCTGCCGGCGGGCCCGCCCGCAGCGCCTCCGCCAGGACGACTGGGCCTGCATTGGCCTAGACCCATTCAACTGACGGATCATCAGGCAAGTCAGCATTGGTCAGCATTGGTCTGACTAAAGGCTGTCACAGAAGGCCATACTCGCGACTCCCGCACTACTGGCGGGCCAACGCCCAGAAGGCTCATAGGTCCTCGCGGTGGGGGCTCCCGAGGAGCCCCCAGCCGCACCAAGCGGTACTCCACGAAGCACGCCACGGGTCGCAGCTCCAGGCATATAAGCCCAGTTCAGCCAGCCCTTCCCCGTGGCTTCATCGGCACCGAGGGCAGCGTAGGTGCGGCCAAGCGCTCCCCGTCGTAGCCGTGCACCTCGCCGAACCTCGACCCTTCCATCCAGTCAGATCGCGCCTGTACGATCTCCTCACTGGATCGGCCGATGAAGTTCCACCACATCACGATCTTCTCGTCGAACGGCTCGCCGCCGATCAGCAGGATCGAACTGTCCGTCCTTGCCAGCAGCGGGAGTTCGCGGCGCCCGCAGCCCAGGTAGAGCATCGAGTCGGGCTCGACCCGGACGCCGTCCACGTCCACGCTGCCGGCCATCGCGAGTACCGCGTACTCGAACTCCGGCTCCAGCGGCAGCCGGTGTTCGGCGCCCTCACGCAGCGTCAGATCGGCGCCGACCAGCGGCGTGTACGTCCGGCCGGGCGAGGTCGCGCCGTCCAGGGAGCCCAGGATCAGGGTGGCGTCCAGGCCCGCCGCCGTGACCTTCGGCAGGTCGGCGTGGTGCTCGAAGGCGGGGGCGGCGTGCCGGTGCTCGTCGGGGAGCGCGACCCAGAGCTGTGCGCCGTGCAGCAGACGGGCATGCTCGCGCGGGGACTCCTCCGAGTGCGAGATCGCCCGGCCGGAGGTCATCAGGCCGAGCTCGAAGGGCCGTACGGCCTGCAGGCTGCCGAGGCTGTCGCGATGGAGCACCTCGCCCTCGTGCAGCCAACTGACGGTCTGCAGGCCCATGTGCGGGTGCGGGGGCACCTGCATGCCGGGCTCGTCCGCGATGTCGTCCGGACCGTAGTGGTCGACGAAGCACCAGGCACCGACCATCCGCCGCCCGAGGTTGGGCAGCAGTCGGCGCACTGCGGTGGACTCGCCCAGCTTCACCTGACGGCCGGTCAACAGCTCCTTCACCGGCCCGGTACTGGCCTCCCCACCGCAACGGGTCGTGGCGGGCTTGAGGTCGAGGTTGCTCATTCGCACTCCAGGGCTGGCTGACAGAGGGGTTCACGGCAGTACCGAGTCATACCGTACGGTCCACGAAGCGTCAGCCCCGTACTCACGGATGCCGACACCGCACCCCGCCACCCGGGATCCGGCCGCAGCAGCGAGGCCGACACCCGTCCCGCCGTCCGCACGAACCACCGAGGCTCTGTCAACTCCCATGGGGCAGGGACCCCGTCGGCGCCCGGCCGACAGGGTCCCGTCCAACTCCGCCCGGCCCCGGGCGAGTAGCCACGAAGCCACCAAGCCGTCAGTGCGAGCAGCCCCAGGACGCGGTGGCCGTCGCCGCCTCCGCCTGGGCCCGCAGGGCGCGGACCGCCTCAGCCGGGTCGGCCGCGCCGTACACCGCCGAACCGGCCACGAAGACGTCGGCACCGGCCTCGGCGCAGCGCTCGATGGTGGCGGCGGAGACACCGCCGTCGACCTGGAGCCAGAGGTCCAGGCCGTGCTTGTGGATCAGTTCACGGGTGCGGCGGATCTTGGGGAGCATGATGTCCAGGAACGCCTGGCCGCCGAAGCCCGGTTCCACGGTCATGATCAGCACCATGTCGAGCTCGGGCAGCAGGTCCTCGTACGGCTCGATCGGGGTGGCCGGCTTGAGGGCCATCGAGGCACGGGCGCCCTTGGCCCGGATCTCGCGGGCGAGACGGACGGGGGCGGCGGCGGCCTCGGCGTGGAAGGTCACCGAACCGGCGCCCGCCTCGACGTACTGGGGGGCCCAGCGGTCGGCCTGCTCGATCATCAGGTGGCAGTCGAGCGGGATGTCGGTGGCCCGGGCCAGCGACTCGACGATCGGCACGCCCAGCGTGAGGTTGGGGACGAAGTGGTTGTCCATGACGTCCACATGGAGCCAGTCCGCGCCTCGGACCGCCTCTGCCTCCTGGGCGAGACGGGCGAAGTCGGCGGACAGGATGCTGGGGTTGATCTGCGCCATTTCCGGGTACCTTCACAACTCGGTGCGGGCGGCGGGAGCGGCCACCTTGGGTCCATCATCCCTCCTGCAACCTGCGCAGGGCGTATCGGGAGATCGGCGCGTGACCCGCATCACAACGGTTCCGCACCGGCATCTCGTACGCTGTGCCCGATTCGCCGTGGCCCGCTTCAGGACTGCACCGTGGCCCGCTTCGGACCGCACCGCAACCCGCTCCGAGAAAGGTGTCCCGATGGCCGAGCCGGTACATCCCGCACGCGCTCTGTGGTGGCTCTTCGAGCCCGTGCACGCCCTCACCTACTTCTCACCCGAGGGTCGGGCGGCGTACGAGACAGCGGGGCTGCACGGCAGTTGGCGCGGGTACTTCGCGGGTCGGTCCGCACCGCTGGGCCCGGTGGAGGCCGCTCCGGTGGTCGCCGCCTTCTTCAACTTCGCGCCGGGGATGGTCGAACGGGCGCTCCCCGACGTCTGGAGACGCGCCACTCCCGAGGCCGCGCTCCAGGCGCGGGTGGCGGGCGCGTCGGCCGCGCTGGAGCGGGTACTGGCCACCGTCAAGCCGGATCTGATCGACCGTTCGGTGCAGCTGCTGGAGCGCGCGGTGGACGGCCTGGACTGTTGCGGGCGCGTGCTGGCCGCCGCGAACGCCGCCCTGCCGCGCCCCGAGGGCCGGTTGGCCCGGCTCTGGCACGCCACCACCGTCCTGCGCGAGCACCGGGGCGACGGGCATGTCGCGGCCCTGGTCACCGAGGGGCTCGACGGGTGCGAGGCCCTGGTGGTGCGCTGTGCGCTGGACGTCCGCCGCGAGGTGCTCCAGCCCTTCCGGGGCTGGAGCGACGAGGAGTGGGACGCGGCCACCGCCCGGCTGACCGAACGCGGCTGGCTCAGCCCCGACGGCACCATCTCCCCCGACGGCCGCCATCGCCACCAGGCCCTGGAGGCCGCCACCGACCTGGCCGCCGCCCGCGTCTGGTCCGGCTTCCACCGCGCCGAACTGGACGAGCTGGCCGCCGCCCTCAAGCCCATCTCGACCGCCTGCCGCGCCGAACTCCCCCCGCTCAACCCGATCGGCCTCCCCGGCAGCAGCTGACCGGCCTCCATCAGCCACCCGGCGACAACGGCCCCGCCGACAGCGGCGCGCGGGGCTCCGCTCGGCCAACCGCGCGCGCAGGAACTCGGGCACCGGGCCTCAGCGACCTCCGGAGGCCGTGGCGGCCCGGTGCCGCCATGACGGCATCGAGCCGCCGGCCCCGGGCCAGGTGCGTCGACTGGTGGCCCGGGCGGTGAAGGACTTCGACGCGCGGTTCTGGCCGACGACGGTGGACCGGCTGTCGCACCTGACCTGCTCGCGGCTGGATGACCTGGTCGCGGGTGACCAGAACGACCAGGCGGCGAACGGCGAAGGGGCGGTGGTCGGCGGCGGCCGGTCGTTCTTCACCGAGCTGAAGACGGACCCGGGGCGCCGGGGCTGGAGAGCCTGCTGGCCGAGGTGAACAAGCTCCAGCGGGTGCGGAAGCTGGAGGTCCACGAGGGCTTGCAGGTCGTGGAGAGCTCGAACTCCGCCGACCAGGACCTGTGCTAGGGCAAGGACGGCGACCTGACCGGAGCGGACAAGGAGAGCCAGGAGGTCGGCATGCTCGCGCTGCACCTGCTCCAGTCCGCTCAGGTCCACGTCGACACCCTGCCGATGCAGCAGGCCCTGGCAGACCCGAAGTGGGCCGATCGCCTCACCGATGCCGACCGGCGGACCTTGTCACCGCTGTTCCGGACGTACGTGAACCCCGGCAGGTTCGAGCTCGACATGAACAGCCGTCTCGATCTCGGTCCCGTCCCCGCCATCCCGGATCAACGGGCGGGCGAACCGCAGCCGCCAGCCGCCGGGTGAGGCCGGCCACCGGCTCAACGTGGGGTGTCGTCAACGATCGTGGCACGGGGACGTGGAGTACGCCCTGTCCCAGGCGGAGCGGCGCGCGTCCGCGGGCCGCTGACGCGGAATCCGTTGGTCGGTGCGGAAGCACCGCCGGTACGGTCGGCCCATGTGTACCTACGCCTTCGTCCACTACAAGCTGCACTACGCGTGCGTGTCGTGCCGGATCAGCTTCAAGCGGCATCCCGGCGACACCGGACACATGTGCCCGCGCTGCGCCGGGCCGCTGCTGTGTGCTGGCCACGACTTCGCGGCACCCCGCCGCAGCAATCGGAAGGCATGGTCGGTCGTCGCGGCGGTCCTCAACGCCGGGCTGCGCTACGAGGGCTTCGAGCCGTGCGGTTGCGGGCGGGATCCGAAGTTCCGCCCCCGCACCCGCGCCCAGCTGCGCGCCCGCCGCATCGCCGCCGCCCGGACCGGCACCCCGCTCGCCGGGCTGCTCGGCCGGGCCGACCCGCTGGAGACCCGTTGATCCACGCGGTGCCCGGCACCGTTCACTCGGTCCAGCTCCCCGACACGCGAACCACGGGCACCTCAGTCGGTATCCGTTGCAGCCAGCACGGCCGGGCGCCGGCGGTCTGGAGCAAGGGCGGCCAGACCGATGTCCCAGGCCACTTGCCCGTACCACTTCGTGTCGGCATCGAAACCGTGCCAGATGCAGTCCCCCACACGTGCTTCGACCTCGCCGGCGGTGGCGCCTTCCGGGCATCCGGCCAGCGCAGCCAGGGACTGCCGGGCCGCCAGGCGGCCGTAGGCGCCGTGGGAAACGGAGTTGTACGCCCCTCCCGTCGATGCCGCGGCGGAGAGCACCCGCCACGCCGGGGCCGGCGGACGGACAGCGACCGACAGAGTGGCCTTCTTCCCCACTCCGTGCAGACACTCCAGCCCCAGCGTCAGGAGCGCGGTCGGGACCGATGCGGCATCCTGAGGTTCTGCGAGGTCGAAAACCCGCGCCTCGATGCGCCCGTTGGACTCTTCGGCCCAGTTCGCCCTGGCCATGGCCATGGCTTCTGTCGTCGTCTCCTCCGCCGACGGGACACGCGCGCCAGCGAGCACCGCCAGTTCACGTTCCTCCGACGGTCCGAACGGCATCGAGTGACTGCTGCCACGGATGCTGTAACTCGGCAGATCTGGACGTCCTTCCACGTCCGACAGCGTCAGCGGCAACCAGCCCAGCGGGTGATGACTCCAAGAAGTATCCGGACAGCGGTGCTCCGCCGGAGCCGCGCGACGGGCCGCCAAGCCCGGCCGCAGCAGCGCCACATGCTCGCTCGCTGGCGCCGGTGATCGACTCCTGGCTGCGGTCCGAGCTGCTCCTGTAGGCACGGTGATCAGCCGCCGGAGGAGGCTTCGTCGTCCGCCACCCACTTGGCGCCTTCCCGGACGAACTCGGCGTCCCGGCGATCCACTATCAGGGTCACCGCGCCTGGCTCCTTTCCGCCGGAATGCAGCTCAATGCCGGTCACCCGCCCCGGCCACGGGGTCAGCGTCGCAGCTGGGCTCAGGAGAACTCACGGGATGTCACACAATCGCTCCGCCCGAGCGCCGCTACAGCCCCTCCGCCGCCAGGCCGCGGACGGCGGTGATGGTGTCGGCTTCCGCAGCCGGCTTGTCCTCGCGGTAGCGCAGGACCCGGGCGAAGCGCAGCGCGAGGCCGGCCGGGTAGCGGGGGCTGTGCTGGAGGCCGTCGAAGGCGATCTCGACGACGAGTTCGGGGCGGACGTGGACGGTGTACGAGTCGCGGGAGACCTCGCGGGCCAGGAACTGTTCGGTCTGCCAGGCGAGCAGTTCGTCGGTGAGCCCCTTGAAGGTCTTGCCCAGCATGACCCACGGTTCGAGGTCGGCCTCGCCGTCGTTCCGGGCGGCGAGGTGGAGGTTGCTGAGGAGGCCCCGGCGCCGGCCGCTGCCCCACTCCGCGGCCGTCACGACCAGGTCCAGGGTGTGCCGGGGCTTCACCTTGATCCAGCCCGCGCCGCGCCGGCCGGCCGCGTACGGCGCGCCGGGGTCCTTGACCACCACGCCCTCGTGTCCGTGGGCCAGGGCATCCCGGAAGAAGACGCCGGCCGGCTCGGCCCCGCCGGTCACGGTGTGCGGCACCCGCAGGTGTTCCGGTACGACCTCGGCGAGTCGGGCCCAGCGCTGCTCGGCCGGCCGGTCGATCAGATCCTGGCCGTCGAGGTGCAGCAGGTCGAAGAAGAAGACCCGGAGCGGGACTTCGGTGCGCAGCCGGTCCGGGTCCTGCCGGGAGGCGGTACGGGCGGCGGTCACCTGGAACGGACGGGGGCGCCCGTCCGGGCCGAGCGCGATGGCCTCGCCGTCCAGCACGACGGAGCGGACGGCCAACGAGCGTGCTGCATCGACCACTTCGGGCACCCGCGCGGTGATCTCGTCCAGGCTGCGGGTGAAGACCGAGATCCGCTCGCCGTCACGGTGCACCTGGACCCTGATGCCGTCCAGCTTCCACTCCAGCGCGGCGGGGCTGATCCGCTCCAGTGCCGTGGCGACATCCGGTGCGGAGGCGGCCAGCATCGGCCGTACGGGACGGCCGAGTTCGAGCCCGAAGGCACGCAGTGCGGGGGCGCCGCCGGAGAGTGATGCTGCGGCGACCGCCCGGGCCGATCCCCGGAACATCAGGGCCCGGCGCACGGCGGTCGCGGGGACGCCGGCGGCCTTGGCGACGGCGTCGCCGAGGATCGCGTCGAGGGCTCCCTGCCGCAACTCCCCGACGAGCACGGCCCGCAGGAACTCCTGTTCCTCCTCCGTCGCCCGGCCGAACAACTCCGCCAGCAGGCGGGCCCGTTCGGCCTGCGCCCCCTTGCCGTGGACGGCCGCGAGAGCGGTGAGCGCGTCCTCGGTCTCGCGGATGCCGAGCGTTGCGCTCTCGGCGTGGGGCGGGAGTTCGCGCAGTGCGGCGTAGCCGACGCCGATCCGCAGCCGCCGGGACTCCCCGGAGAGCAGCGCGACGGCGGCCGGGATCTGCTCGGGGCCGAGTTCGCGCAGGCAGTCGGCGAGCAGCGTGATCTTGGCGTTGCGGGCGGGCTCGGCAGCGGTGGCCCGCGAGGTACTGGCGAGGCGGTTCAGCAGCACGGCGGATCCTCCGGAGAGCGTGGCTACGGTCTGAACCTCCCCGGCTCCTCCCCCGTTTACCGGGCCACCGCGAACTCCCGGTTGCGGAAGGTCTGTTCGCGGTAGGACTTGGGCAGGTCGGGCATCGCCAGCAGCCGGTCGCAGACCTCCAGCGATCTCGTCAGGTACTCATGGATAGCGCCCTCGTAGCGCCAGGCCATGTCGCCCCTGACCAGCCGCTTGATGCGGCACTCCTGGTCGGCGACGTGCCGCAGCATGTACGAGTCGGCGGTCAGCGCGGGCAGCGCGCCGTCCCGCCGCACGACCATGTCGGCGTCGATGAGCAGCAGGTAGTCGGCCTTGCCCCGGGCGTGCTCGATGTTCAGTGTGCGGTTCCGCCCGAAGTTCACCCAGGGCTCCTCGTGCAGCTCGCCGGGGATGCCGTCGAATGCGCGGCGGATCAGCGCCTGGGTACCGTCGGTCGACCCGGTGTCCGAGATCACCCAGGTGTGGACGAGGTCGCACACGGACGCGAGACAGCGTTCGATGACCGCCGCCTCGTCCTTGACGATCATGCAGAGGCAGATGGACGACGCCGGACCGAGCGGGTTGAGCGGACTCTGCTGTACCACGGGTGCCTCTCGATCTGCGATCTCCGAAATCGAGCACGGGGGGAGGCACGCCGGAACGGCCCCGCCCGGGCGCGCCTCGCGGCTCCTGATGGTAATTCGACGGCATCCGCTCTCCCGGGCTCAACACGGGCCGCCATCGGATGCCCGCCAGGGGTTCGGCACGTGCGTCCGTGGGGCCAGGGAGCCTCAAGTAGCCTTTCCAAAAGCTGACTTGACGTTCTATCAAGTCGAGTGGCTGCTGTCGGAGTCTCCCCCCGGATGGCGGAACGGCGTTCCATTCGGCGGGGCGGGGAGGTCCGAACGCATGGTTCCCGCACACCTCGGCGGCGAGGTGCGGGGCCCACCGGCTCCGCCCGGTTTGACTGGGCGCTGACCGTGTCACGGGTCCGATGCCCGCCGCTTCGGCGCACCGGCTTCCGCACAGATACCGGCTTCCGCACAGATTGAGGAGAGCTCCGAATGACTCCGTCCAGAACACTCGACCCGCGTCGGGCAGTGCCGAACCTCCGCAGATCTCTGGCCGGGGCCGCCCTGCCCGTCGCGGCCCTCGCCGCCACCCTCGCCGCGACCTGCGGAACGGCCTCGGCGCATGCCGTACACGACGGCAGCCGACCCGACCGGCACTGTCGCCCGATGCTGCGGGGAGCGGCGACCACAGCGGACGTGACCCGCATCGCGATCCACGGCGGCAGGAGCTGCTGCGCGGACGGCGGGCCCCGGCTGCACGGCGGCACCGGCTGAAGCGGCCGCTACGACAGCGACGGACGGTGCCGTTCCCGGCCCGCCGACCGGTGCCGCAGCACCGCGTACCCGATCAGCGCCCCGGCCAGCGACCCGAGCGAGTTGTTGAGCCAGTCGACCGGGTTGCACATCCGCACCGGGTCGAGTGTCTGCACCAGCTCGACGGCGAACCAGGTCGCCGAGGCGGCCGCCGCGACGACGAACGGGCGGCGGGTGGCGAGGGCGCCGGAGAGGCCGAGCGGCAGCCAGAGCAGGACGTTGACCGCCTGGTGTCCCGGCCCGTCGGCGAGATGGCGGGTACCCCGGCCGGTGGCGCAGTCGCCGAGCCGGCCGGGTGCACCGGCCACGACCTGGTCCGGCAGGGTGAGGCCGAGGCAGAGCGCGGCGGCGAGCAGCAGGAGCAGGGCAGGCCGCCCGGCCCAGCCGGTCTGCCGCACCAGCGGCCTCCGGACCACCAGTGCGGCGGCCACGAGCAGTGCTACCAGGGCTGCCATGACGGCGGCGTGCATACGGAACCTCTCGGTACGGGTCGTGCCGAGAGCACCGTAGCCGTCCCGCGTTGCCACCGGGTTGCGGCAGCATGACCGCTCACCCAGCACCCGGTCCACGCCCCGCGGCGCCCGGCCCGCTCAGTCCGCGTACGACCCCAGCACGATCCCCCGCCCCGCGTAGAAGCGGCCGAGGTCGGCCCACGGCACCCGGGCGAAGCTCTGCGAGCCGTTGGGGAAGCCGGACGGGTTGTGGATGAACAGGTGGCCCTCGTCCGCGCCGACGGCCAGCACCAAGTGCCCGCCGGCGCGGGGCGGTTGCGGGTCGAGGGTGCGGATGGACGGGTGCACGGAGAGCATGGCGAGCCGTCCCGCCTCCAGCAGGGCGGGCAACTCCTCGGCGTCCAGCGGCGACCGGGCCTCCGCCGCCAGGCCCCACCGCTGGTGCGCGTAGGTCGCGAAGGGCGCGTGGATCAGCCCGTCGAGCCTGCCGTCCG
>NZ_JYJF01001019.1 GCF_000955975.1 Saccharothrix sp. ST-888 | reverse complement strand
GCACGTTGCGGCGGGTCTCGGAGACGTTGTCGCCGCCGAACTTCTCACTCACCGCGTCGGCCAGCACCAGCGCGACCATCGCCTCGGCGACGATCCCCGCCGCCGGAACGGCACAGACATCCGAACGCTGGTGGTGCGCCTTCGCCGGCTCACCCGTCCGCACGTCCAGCGTCCGCAACGCCCGCGGAACCGTCGCGATCGGCTTCATCGCCGCCCGCACCCGCAGCAGCTCACCCGTCGACAGACCACCCTCGGTACCACCCGAACGCCCCGACGTACGCCGGACACCCTCAGC
>NZ_JYJF01001018.1 GCF_000955975.1 Saccharothrix sp. ST-888 | reverse complement strand
GCGGCGCCGGTGGAGGGCTGGCGCCCGTCCGGGACCGTGCTGGTGACCGGTGGTACGGGTGCGCTGGGCGCGCAGGTGGCCCGCTGGCTGGCGCGGAACGGTGCGGAGCACCTGCTGCTCACCAGCCGTCGCGGCCCGGATGCCGAAGGCGCGGCCGAGCTGCGCGAGGAGCTGACCGCGCTGGGCGCCCGGGTGACGATCGAGTCCTGTGACGTGTCGGACCGCTCGGCGCTCGCCGAACTGCTCGACCGGGTGCCGGCCGAGCACCCGCTGACCGCCGTGATGCACACCGCCG
>NZ_JYJF01001017.1 GCF_000955975.1 Saccharothrix sp. ST-888 | reverse complement strand
GACCGCCGTCCCGCGTTCGTCAAGACCATCACTGTTCTGACCTGCTGGAGAAGGCCTGATCAGTCCCGCTCGTCCCCACGGTCGTCGCCGCCCTCGTGGTCGCGTCCGCCCTCGTGGCCGCCTCCGCCCTCGTGGTGCCGGATCACCCGGAAGCTGGCCACCACTCCGTGCTCGATGAAGACGCCCTCGACGCAGCGCGGGTCCACGCCGTCGGCGGTGCTGTGGGGCCCGACGGTGGCGATGGGGGCGCCGTTGTCGCAGACCGCCCCGCGGAAGACCTCGACGGTCTTGTGGC
>NZ_JYJF01001016.1 GCF_000955975.1 Saccharothrix sp. ST-888 | reverse complement strand
GGCGCGGCTGCGGGCGTTCGCGGCGGGTGAGCCGGGGCTGGACGTGTCGGGTGTCGGCCGTTCGCTGGCGACCGGCCGTGCGGTGCTGGAGAACCGGGCCGTGGTGCTCGGTGGGAGCGCCGAGGAACTGGGCCGTGGCCTGGACGCGTTGGCTGCGGGTGGTGTCGCCGCCGAGGTGATCGAGGGTGTTGCTGGGGCTGGGGGGAAGGTGGCGTTCGTCTTCCCGGGTCAGGGTTCGCAGTGGGCGGCGATGGGTGCCGGGCTGTGGGCGGAGTCGGCGGTGTTCGCGGGGCGG
>NZ_JYJF01001015.1 GCF_000955975.1 Saccharothrix sp. ST-888 | reverse complement strand
CGAACCCTCCCCGCACGTGGACTGGTCGGCGGGCGCGGTCTCGCTGCTCACCGAGACGACCGAGTGGCCGGAGACCGGCGAGCCCCGCCGGGTCGGCATTTCGGCGTTCGGCGTGAGCGGGACGAACGCGCACACGATCCTGGAGCAGGCACCGACTGTTGAGGCTGCGGCTGCCGGGGAGACGGTCTCGCCGTCGTTGGTGCCGGTGGTTCCGGTGGTGCTGTCGGCGAAGGGTGAGGTGGCGCTGCGGGCGCAGGCCGAGCGGTTGCTGTCCGCTGGTGATGCCGAACTGGTCG
>NZ_JYJF01001014.1 GCF_000955975.1 Saccharothrix sp. ST-888 | reverse complement strand
GGCGCGGCTGCGGGCGTTCGCGGCGGGTGAGCCGGGGCTGGACGTGTCGGGTGTCGGCCGTTCGCTGGCGACCGGCCGTGCGGTGCTGGAGAACCGGGCTGTGGTGCTCGGCGACAGTCTTGCGGAACTCGACCTCGCTCTGAGGGAGTTGGTCGAGGGCGGTCCTGCCACGCAGGTGATCGAGGGCCTGGCTGGGTCTGGGGGGAAGGTGGCGTTCGTCTTCCCGGGTCAGGGTTCGCAGTGGGCTGCGATGGCGGTGGAGTTGCTGGAGTGCTCTGCGGTGTTCGCGGAGCGGA
>NZ_JYJF01001013.1 GCF_000955975.1 Saccharothrix sp. ST-888 | reverse complement strand
GCTGGACGAGCGCACGCGGGAGCTGCTGGCCGTGGCCCTGACCGGCACCGGTGGTGAGGACCAGCTCGCGCTGCGGCCGTCCGGCCTGTCCGTCCGCCGACTGGTGCGGGCGGCCAGGAGCGACGCCGCCGACTGGAAGCCGCGTGGGACGGTCCTGGTCACCGGCGGTACCGGTGCCCTGGGCGGACAGGTCGCCGGCTGGCTGGCCGGCAACGGTGCCGAGCACCTGGTGCTGACCAGCCGCCGGGGCCCGGACGCCCCCGGCGCCGACGAGCTGAGGGCCGAACTGGCCGCCC
>NZ_JYJF01001012.1 GCF_000955975.1 Saccharothrix sp. ST-888 | reverse complement strand
GGGTCCTGGTAAACAAGCTCAACAGTTCGGTGGACCGACAGGGCCAGAGCTACGCCAGCGAGACCGGTCCGTTCCTCGGTGAACCCTTCTTCGACGACAGCCTGCCGCTTCGGTGGATGGTCGCATCGATGAGCGACGAGCAGATCCAGCACCTGGGTCGCGGTGGCCACGACAACAAGAAGATCTACGCGGCGTTCAAGGCTGTCAGTGAGCACGAGGGCCAGCGGACCGTCATCCTGGCGCAGAGCGTCAAGGGCTGGACGCTGGGCACCAACTTCGAGGGCCGCAACGCCACCCAC
>NZ_JYJF01001011.1 GCF_000955975.1 Saccharothrix sp. ST-888 | reverse complement strand
TGGCCGCGTCCTCGGCGCCGAGGAAGTCGGCGAGGGAGCTCCGGGAGCTCCTGGAGGTGGACCGGGCTCGGCCGAGGGGCCGTACGGCAGGGCCGGACGGGTGGCAGTTGCACCGGGGGGGTTGCCACTGCGCGCGGGAGTGGCTGGCCAGGGCGAGATTCGGATGAATGCACTCCCCGAACGCTGTTAAGAGCGATCACCCATGCTGGAAGGCACCCGCCGCAAGAACCGCACCGAGGACGCTTTCGTGCTGCCGGCCCTTGCCCCGCCCGCCGAGGCCCGGGTGGTGGGGGACTTCA
>NZ_JYJF01001010.1 GCF_000955975.1 Saccharothrix sp. ST-888 | reverse complement strand
TGCGTGAGGATGATCTTCATTACTCGGTCACCCTCTCTTAGCGCGTGGTGGAGGTGTAGGGCAGCAGCGCCATCTCACGGCTGTTCTTCACGGCCGTGGGGACGTGACGCTGGTGATGGGTGCAGTTGCCGGTGACCCGGCGGGAGTGGATCTGGACGCGGTGGGAGACGGACTTCGGGAGCAGGGTCGCGGCTACGGCCGCGGCGGCGGCGGCCAGCAGGGCGGCGGCTGGGGTGGAAACTCCGGCGGCCAGTCCGGCCCGTCCGACGACCCGTGGGCGTCCAGCGCTCCCTCTGGTG
>NZ_JYJF01000102.1 GCF_000955975.1 Saccharothrix sp. ST-888 | reverse complement strand
TCTTCACCCGCGGGCCGTCGACGCTGACGACCTCCAGGGCGATGACGCCGTCGTTGATCAGAACCGGGTCGCCGGGCTTCACGTCGCCCGGGAGACCCTTGTAGGTGGTGCCGCAGATGTGCTGGTCGCCCGGCACGTCCTCGGTGGTGATGGTGAACTCGTCGCCGTTGTCGACGGTGACCGGGCCGTTGGCGAAGGTCGCCAGTCGGATCTTCGGGCCCTGGAGGTCGGCCAGCACACCGATGGTGCGGCCGGTGTCCTCGGACACCTGGCGGACCTTGCGGTACCGCTCCTCGTGCTCGGCGTGCGAGCCGTGGCTCATGTTGAGTCGGGCGACGTTCATGCCCGCTTCGACGATGGCCTTCAGCTGTTCGTAGGAGTCCGTCGCCGGACCCAGGGTGCAGACAATTTTCGCTCGGCGCATATCGGTCAGTCTATCCGTTCGTGTTATAGACGCATTTGGCGCGAATGCTGAGGTATCGCCAACGAACCGTCTCGATGGGTGGGACGTCGGGCTGATACGGGCTCAGCTCGTAGCGTGCACCAGGGCGAAGGCCTGCTGAGCGATCTCCAGTTCCTCGTCGGTCGGCACCACGGCCACCGCCACCCGGGCGTACTCCGGGGAGATCACCCGGGCCTCGCGCGAGCGGACCGAGTTCAGCTCGGGGTCCACCGCGATGCCCAGCTCCGCCAGGCCCGCCGTGGCCGCGGCCCGCACCGGGGCGGCGTTCTCGCCGACCCCGGCCGTGAAGGCGATCGCGTCCACCCGGCCGAGTACGGCGTAGTACCCGCCGATGTACTTGCGCAGCCGGTGGATGTACGCGTCGAAGGCCAGCCGGGCGTCGGCGTCGCCCTCGTCGGCGCGGCGCATGATCTCGCGCATGTCGTTGTCCCCGCACAGGCCGAGCAGGCCACTGCGGCGGTTCAGCAGGTCGTCGATCTCGTCGATGCCCAGGCCGCCGACCCGGTGCAGATGGAAGACCACGCCCGGATCCACATCACCCGAACGGGTGCCCATGACCAGGCCCTCCAACGGAGTCAGACCCATCGAGGTGTCCAGGCAGACGCCGCCGGAGACGGCCGAGGCCGAAGCGCCGTTGCCCAGGTGCAGCACGATCACGTTCACCTCGGCCGGGTCCTTGCCGAGCAGCGCGGCGGTGGCCCGGGAGACGTACTGGTGCGAGGTGCCGTGGAAGCCGTAGCGGCGGACCCGGTGCTCATCGGCCACCGCCTTGTCGATCGCGTAGCGGGCCGCGTACTCCGGCATGCCCGCGTGGAAGGCGGTGTCGAAGACGGCCACCTGCGGCAGGTCCGGGCGCAGGCGGCGGGCCACCTCGATACCGGTGATGTTGGCCGGGTTGTGCAGCGGGGCGACCGGGATCAGCCGGCGGATCTCGGTGAGCACCTCGTCGGTGATCAGCGTCGGGGCGGTGAACCGCTTGCCGCCGTGCACCACGCGGTGGCCGATCGCGGCCAGCTCGGGCGAGTCCAGGCCCATCCCGTCGGCGGCCAGCTCCTCGGCGACGGCCTTCAGCGCGATGGCGTGGTCCGGGAAGACCTGCCGGGTCTCCCGCTCGGGGCCGCCCTGCGGGGTGTGCACGAGCCGCCCGCCCGACTCGCCGATCCGCTCCACCAGACCGGAGGCCGGCCGGGAGCCGTCGAGCATGTCGATCAGCTGGTACTTGACCGACGAGGAGCCGGCGTTGAGGACGAGAACCCGGGTGCCTGCACTCACTGTCCGGCTCCTTCCGAAGGGCTCTGGGACTGGATGGCCGTGATCGCGACGGTGTTGACGATGTCGTGGACCAGGGCGCCGCGGGACAGGTCGTTGACCGGCTTGCGCAGCCCCTGGAGCACCGGGCCGACCGCCACCGCGCCGGCCGAGCGCTGCACGGCCTTGTAGGTGTTGTTGCCGGTGTTGAGGTCAGGGAAGATCAGCACGGTCGCCCGCCCGGCCACCGGCGAGCCCGGCAGCTTGGTGGCCGCGACCCGGGCGTCCACCGCGGCGTCGTACTGGATCGGGCCCTCGACCAGGAGGTCCGGGCGCAGCTCGCGGACGATCTCGGTGGCCTTGCGGACCTTGTCCACGTCCGCGCCCGAGCCCGAGGTGCCGGTCGAGTACGAGAGCATCGCGACCCGCGGTTCGACGCCGAACTGGGCGGCGGTCTCGGCGGACTGGATGGCGATGTCGGCCAGCTGCTGGGCGTCCGGGTCCGGGTTGACCGCGCAGTCGCCGTAGACCAGCACCCGGTCGGCCAGGCACATGAAGAAGACCGAGGAGACGATCGCGGCGCCCGGCGAGGTCTTGATCACCTCGAAGGCGGGACGGATGGTGGCGGCCGTGGAGTGCACCGCGCCGGAGACCATGCCGTCGGCGATGCCCTCCTGCACCATCAGGGTGCCGAAGTAGGAGACGTCCGTGACCACGTCCAGGGCCAGCTCGACCGTCATGTCCTTGTGGGCGCGCAGCCTGGCGTACAGCTCGGCGAACTGCCGGCGCAGCGGGCTGGTGGCCGGGTCGACGATGTGCAGCTGGGCGCGGTGGGCGGTGGGGTCCTCGTGCGGGAGGTCGATGCCCAGGCCCGCGGCCTTGCGGCGGATCGCCTCCGGCTCGCCGAGCAGGGTGAGGTCGCAGATGTTGCGGCGCAGCAGGACCTCGGCGGCGCGCAGCACCCGCTCCTCGGCGCCCTCGGGCAGCACGACGTGCCGGCGGTCGCCGCGGGCACGCTCCAGCAGTGCGTGCTCGAACATCATCGGGGTGACCCGCTCGGACCGGCTCAGCTCGATCCGCTTGGTCAACTCGGCGGTGTCCACGTGGAGTTCGAACAGCCCGAGGGCGATCTCGGCCTTCCGGGGGCTGGCCGGGCCGAGCTTGCCCTCCAGGTGGGTCAGCGCGGCGGCGGTCAGCCAGCTGCCCTCGGGGACCACGGCGACCGGGGTGCCGGGGGCGAGCCGGGCGGCCAGTGCCATCACGTTCGGGCCCGGGTGCTGACCGAGCGTCAGCAGGACGCCGGCGATCGGCGGGGCGCCGGCGGCGTGCGCGGCGAGCGAGCCCACCATCAGGTCGGCGCGGTCGCCGGGGGTCACCACCAGCGCGCCCTCGGTCAGCGCGTCCAGGAAGGTCGGCAGCATCGCGCCGCCGAAGACGAAGGACCGGACGTCCCTGGCGAGCCCGGCCGCGTCGCCGAGCAGCACCTCGGCGCCGGTCGCCTCGACCAGCTGCCCCACGGTCGGCGCGGCCAGCGCCGTCTCCTCGGGGATCACGTACGAGGGGATCGACAGCTTCTCCGTGAGTACCCGCTGGACCTGCTGCTTGGCGCCCGGCGCGACCCGGTTGGCGATCATCGCGAGGGTCGAGCAGCCGAGGTCGCGGTAGGCCCGGTGGGCGTTGCGGACCTCGGCGATCACGGCCTGCGGGTCCTCGTCGTGGCCGCCGACCACCGGGAGCACCCAGGCGCCGAACTCGTTCGCCAGCCGGGCGTTGAAGGCCAACTCGTCCGGGATGTTGGTGTCGGCGAAGTCCGTGCCGAGCACCAGCACCGCCTGGCACTTGCGCTCCACCGCGCGGAACCGGTCCACCAGGGCGGACACCAGCTCGTCCTGGCCCTGGGCGGCCTGCAGCGCCGCGGCCTCCTCGTAGGTCAGCCCGTACAGCTCGGTGGGGGAGAGGTCGAGCCGGTACCGGCTGCGGAGCAGTTCCACCACGTGGTCCGACCCGGGCCCGCCGGGGGAGGCCGCGTGCACCAGCGGCCGGAAGACGCCGACCCGGTCCACCTGGCGGGTGAGCAGTTCCATGACCCCGAGCTCCACGGCCTGCCGGCCGTCCCCCCGGTCGATCCCGGTCACGTACACGCTGCGCGCCACGTGGCAATCTCCGTTTCGTCGGTATGGTCAGCAAGAAGAAGACATATCGACCATACATTCGCACCGAAGATCTTTACCCGCACATGCGGAGGACCGGGCAGGGCAAGGGCCGGCAGTCCCTGGCAGGCGGGACCGAAGGCCCGGACCGTACGGTCCTCAGAGCGCGTGCCCGGTGGTGGCGTCGATGTGGTCGGGGACCGGGTCGTGCCGGTCGCCGATGCTCGGGGTGCCGGTCGGTTCGAACAGCAGGAGCGAGGCTCCGGCGGCGGACGAGGGCCGGTGCTCGACCCCGCGCGGGACCACGAAGACGGCCCCCTTCGCCAGGGTGACCGTCCGGACGCCGTCCTGGCGCAGGGCGATGGTCAGCTCGCCGTCCAGGACCAGGAAGAACTCGTCGGTGTCCTCGTGGACGTGCCAGATGTGCTCGCCGGCCACCTTGGCGATCCGGACGTCGTAGTCGTTGACCCGGGTGACGATGCGCGGGCTCCACAGGGCGTCGAAGGAGGCCAGCGCGGTCTGCAGGAGGATGGGTTCGGTGCTCATGGGTCCATCGTGACGCCTGGTGCCCGGCCGGCGTGAGTGCTAGGAATCGCCTATGTCGCATGGATCCTCGCAGTTCGCCCCGGACCGGCCGCACCGGGTGGTGGTGATCATCGACGAGGGCTCGAACCCGTTCGAACTGGGCGTCGCCACCGAGCTGTTCGGCCTGCGCCGCCCCGAAGTCGACCGGCCCTGGTACGAGTTCACGCTCTGCAGCGCGCTCCCCGAGGTCCGGATGCACGCCGGGATGTTCACCCTGACCGGGGTGGCCCCGCTGGCGGCCGTCGAGACCGCCGACACCGTGATCGTGCCCAACCGGCCGGACCCGCTGTCCGGCCCGGACCCGGCCGTGCTGGACGCCGTCCGCCGCGCTGCCGCCAGGGGCGCCCGGCTGGTGAGCTTCTGCACGGGGGCCTTCACCCTCGCCGCCGCCGGGGTGCTGGACGGCCGCCGGGCCACCACGCACTGGCGCTGGGCGGAGGCGTTCGCCGCCCGCCACCCCGAGGTCCGGCTGGAGGCCGACGTGCTCTTCGTGGACGACGGCGACGTCCTGACGGCGGCGGGCAGCGCCGCCGCGCTGGACCTGGGCCTGCACCTGATCCGCCGCGACCACGGTGCCGAGGTGGCCAACACGGTGAGCCGCCGGCTGGTGTTCGCGGCCCACCGGGACGGCGGACAGCGGCAGTTCGTCGAGCGGCCGGTCCCCCGCCGGCCGGACACCTCGCTCGCCCCGGTGCTCGCCTGGGCCCAGGAACGGCTGGACCGGCCGCTGACCGTCGCGGACCTGGCCAGGCGCGCCGGGGTCAGCCCGGCCACCCTGCACCGGCGGTTCGCCGCCCAGCTCGGCAGCACCCCGCTGGCCTGGCTGACGGCCGAACGGGTCGAGCTGGCCTGCCGGTTGATCGAACGCGGCGGGCTGAGCCTCGACACGGTGGCCGGGCGCTGCGGCCTGGGCACCGCCGCCAACCTGCGGGCCCGGCTGCGCCGGCAGACCGGACTGAGCCCCACCGCCTACCGGCAGCGCTTCGGCACCGGACCTCAGACGTTGAGCCAGACCAGGCAGCCGAGGCCGGCCACGGTGCAGTAGACCGCGAACGGCGTCAGGCTGCGGGTCTCGAAGTACTTGGTGAGGAAGCGGACCGAGACGTACCCGGCGACGAAGGCCGCCAGGCTGCCGGCCAGCAGCGGGCCGCGCACCGCGGCGTTCTCCGGCTTGAGCAGCTCCGGCAGCTTGAGCGCGGACGCGGCCAGGATGACCGGGGTGGCGAGCAGGAAGGAGAACCGGGCGGCGTCCTCGTGGCCCAGACCGCGCAGCACGCCGGTGCTCATGGTGACGCCGGAGCGGCTGATGCCGGGGAAGAGGGCGAGGATCTGCGCGGCGCCGATCCAGGCGCCCTGGCGGTAGCTCAGCCCGGCGATCCGGCGGTCGGAGTCGAGGGCCGGGTCGGCGTCCGGGCTGTGCGCCGAGGCGTGCGCCGCGGGGTGCTGTCCGGCCCTGCGCCGTCCGCTGCCGCCGCGCTTGAGCCGCTCGGCGCCGAGCAGCACCAGGCCGTTGAGGGCGAGGAAGGCGGCGGCCGGGGTGGGCTTGCCGAGGGCGTCGCGCAGCAGGTGGTCGAGCGCGAGTCCGGCGATGCCGACCGGGATGGTGGAGATCACCAGCAGCCAGGCCAGCTTCTGGTCGGGGGAGCTGACCTCGCGGTTGCGGATCGAGCTGAACAGCCCGCGGATGATCCGGATCCAGTCCCGCCGGAAGAACACCACCAGGGCCAGCGCGGTGGCCAGGTGCAGGCCCACCAGCACGGCCAGGTACGGCGAGCCGTCCGCGGTGACGTCCAGGTCGGCTTGGGTCTGCCCGCCGATCAGGGCGGGTATCAGGATGCTGTGGCCGAGGCTGGACACCGGGAAGAGCTCGGTGACGCCCTGCAACAGGCCCACACCGACGGATTCCACGTAGGTCAGGGACGACATCACACACTCTCGGCTCTGCGGTACGGCTCTCGGCGGGCGCGACCATGCACCGAAACACGCGTTCGGAAGGTCGTCCGTCGCGAACGTACTACAGCGCCGTAGACGTGTGGATGTCGTTCCCTGACTGTTTACCGAGTGCTCATCAGCCGGTCAATCAGCCGGCCGGTCAGCCGGTCAGCCGGCCGGGTGGCGGGCCGGTCAGGCCGGGCGCAGCCACAGGGTGGCGAGCGGCGGCAGGATCAGTTCGGCGCTGCGGGGCTGGCCGTTCCAGACCGTGGCCTCGGCCTTGATCGGCTCGGAGTTGGCGACCCCGCTGCCGCCGTACTCCTGCGCGTCGGTGTTGAGTACCTCGCGCCAGAGCTGGTCGGTGCCCCGGAGCGAGGGCAGGCCGGTGCGGTGGCAGTGCCGGACGACGGGGGAGAAGTTGCTGATCGCGACCAGCGGGGTGCCGTCGGCGGCGTAGCGGACGAAGGAGAGCAGGTTGTCGTCGGCCGCCCCGCCGTCCAGCCAGCGGAAGCCGTCGGGGGTGTTGTCCTGCTCCCAGAGTGCGGGCGCGTCGCGGTAGACGTGGTTGAGCTCGCGCACCAGGCGCTGGACGCCCCGGTGCTCCTCGGCGGCCGGCCAGCCCTCGTCGAGCACCCACCACTGCGGGCCGTGCTCGTGGTCCCACTCCGCGCCCTGGGCGAACTCCTGTCCCATGAACAGGAGTTGCTTGCCCGGGTGGGCCCACATGAAGCCGAGGTAGGCACGGTGGTTGGCGCGCTGCTGCCACCAGTCGCCGGGCATCTTGGCGACCAGCGCCTGCTTGCCGTGCACCACCTCGTCGTGCGAGATCGGCAGGATGTAGTTCTCCGAGTAGGCGTACACCATCGAGAAGGTCATCTCGTTGTGGTGGTACTTGCGGTGCACCGGCTCCTTGGACATGTAGACCAGCGAGTCGTGCATCCAGCCCATGTTCCACTTCAGGCCGAAGCCCAGGCCGCCGTTGTCGGTGGGCCGGGTGACACCGTCCCAGGCGGTGGACTCCTCGGCGATGGTGACCACCCCGGGGCAGCGGCGGTAGACCGTTGCGTTCATCTCCTGGAGGAAGGACGCGGCGTCCAGGTTCTCCCGGCCGCCGTACCGGTTGGGGCTCCAGTTGCCGCCCTCGCGGGAGTAGTCGAGGTAGAGCATCGAGGCGACCGCGTCCACCCGCAGGCCGTCGATGTGGAACTCCTCGCACCAGTAGACGGCGTTGGCGACCAGGAAGTTGCGGACCTCGGTGCGGCCGTAGTCGAACTCCAGTGTGCCCCAGTCGGGGTGTTCGGCGCGCAGCGGGTCGGCGGGCTCGTACAGCGGCTCGCCGTCGAAGCGGGCGAGCGCGAAGTCGTCCTTGGGGAAGTGCGCGGGCACCCAGTCGACGATCACGCCGATGCCGTGCCGGTGCAGGGTGTCGATCAGGTACTTGAAGTCGTCGGGGGTGCCGAGCCGGGCGGTGGGCGCGTAGAAGCCGGAGACCTGGTAGCCCCAGGAGCCGCCGAAGGGGTGCTCCATCACCGGCATGAACTCCACGTGGGTGAAGCCCAGGTCGGTGAGGTAGCCGGGGAGCTGCTCGGCGATCTCGCGGTAGCCGGTGAGCTCGGGGCGCCAGGAGGCCAGGTGCAGCTCGTACACCGACATCGGGGTGCGGTGGTGCACGGTGTGCGCGCGCCGGGCCAGCCACTCGGCGTCCTGCCACTCGTGCCGGGAGACGGTCACCACCGAGGCGGTGTCCGGCGGGCACTGGGCGGCGCGGGCCAGCGGGTCGGCCTTGCCGAGCACCCAGCCCTGGCGGGTGTGGATCTCGTACTTGTACCGGGTGCCCTCGCCCAGGCCCGGGACGAAGAGCTCCCAGACGCCGGAGGAGCCGAGCGAGCGCATCGGGTGGCCGGTGCCGTCCCAGTGGTTGAAGTCGCCGATCAGCCGGACCCCGACGGCGTTCGGCGCCCAGACCGCGAAGGCGGTGCCCACGACCCCGTCCACCTCCCGGACGTGCGAGCCGAGCGCCTGCCAGAGCTGCTCGTGCCGGCCCTCGGAGATCAGGTGCAGGTCGAGGTCGCCGAGCGTGGGCCTGGTCCGGTAGCCGTCGTGCTGGACCAGTGGATCGCCGCCCGGGTACGTCACCAGCAGCCGGTACGAGGGGACGGTCCGGCCCGGCAGCAGGCCGGTGAACAGGCCGCCTTGAAGGTGTGTCAGTTCGACCGGGCCGTGCTCGGTCTCCACCACCACCCGCTCCGCGAACGGGCGGAGCACCCGGATCGCGATGCCCTCGGAGGTGGGGTGGGCGCCGAGCAGCGCGTGCGGGTCGTGGTGCTCGCCGCGCAGCAGGCGCTCGATCTCGGCCGGCGGCAGCGGCGCCTCCGGGAGCCGCAGCGCCGCCTGCACCACCTCGGAGCGCTCGCTCCACTCCGGCTGCTCCGGCTCCGGCTCCGGCTCGGACGAGGGCGCGGGCACGGCGGCCGATCCCGGAACAGGACCGGGGCCGGAGGCGGGGCCGGAGGCGGGAACAGGGTCCGGGTCGGGGTCCGCGGGCCGTTCCGCCCGGGCCGGGTCGGCGGACCGTACCGGCGTGCTCTCGCCGGACCTCCCGCCCCGCCCTGGGAGGAAGGTGGCGGGCACGGGGGGCGTGGTGCGGTCGGGCTTCGGGCCGAGCGGAGTCACGGCTGGGTCCTCCTGGGCATCGGTGGCGGGTCGGAGCGGGGGACCGACCCCGTCCGGGCGGTGTGGTCGGGAGTCAGACGGTCAGGGCCAGGCGGTTGATGGCGGCCAGCGGGATCGGCAGCCAGCTGGGCCGGTGCCGAGCCTCGTAGACCACCTCGTAGACCGCCTTGTCGATCTCCAGCGCGCGCATCAGCTCAGGCGAGGCGGACGGATCGCTCCCGCCGCCGGCGGTGTAACCCGCGCAGTACGCCGTCCGGTTGCGCCCCGCCCAGGCCGCCGCGAGGTGGGCCAGCTCGGGATCGGGCGGCGCTCCGGCGAGGAGATGGGCGGCGGCGTAGTCGAAGGAGCGCAGCATCGCGGCGACGTCCCGCAGCGCGGGCTGCGGGAGCCGGCGCTCGGCGAGCGGTTTGGCGGGCTCGCCCTCGAAGTCGAGCAGGACCCAGCCGTGCGGGGTGCGCATCGCCTGGCCGAGGTGGAGGTCGCCGTGGATGCGCTGGACCGCGAGCCCGTCCAGGTGGTCGGCCGTCAGCTGCCGGAAGGCGGTGCGCAGCGCGGCCCGGTAGCGCAGCAGACCGGGGACGGCGGCCACCGCGCTGTCCAGCCGGTCGGCCATCGCCCCGGCGAGCAGGCCGACCTGGGCGCGGTCGAGCCGGGCCACCGGCATGGTGCGGGCGAGCACCCGGTGCACCTCGGCGGTGGCCCGGCCGAGCCGGTGCGCCTCGATCGCGAAGTTGCCGGGGGACGGGTCGCCCTTGAGCCTGGCGACCTGGTCGAGGGCGAGCTCCCAGCCGTCCTCGGCGTCCGGGAGGTAGCGCTGGAGCAGTCCGAGGGTGGCCGGTTCCGATCGCTCCAGGCGGCACTCGAACCAGGCGGCGACCCGGGGGATCCGGGTGGAGCCGGCCCGGGAGAGGGCCAGCGAGAGCTCCAGGTCCGGGTTGGTGCCGGGGCTGATCCGGCGGAACAGCTTGAGGATGAAGGAGGTGCCGTAGATCACCGAGCTGTTGGACTGCTCGGCGGTGGAGGCCCGGCCCGGCAGGTTGCCCGGCAGCCCGGGGCCCGGGGTGCGGCGGAAGGAGAGCGAGCCGAACCGGTCGCCGGTGGCCATGTGCTCCAGCAGCCGCCCGGTCAGCTCCGGGTCGTGCACCGCGTCGTAGACCGCCGCGCCGTCGTGCTGGCCGCCGCTGAGCCGCCCGAGCACGGCGGAGGGGGCGATCCCGTTCGACGGCTGCGAGCGGATGCCCAGCAGCAGTTGGTAGATGTCGCCGTAGGCGGCGGACCCGTCACCGGCGTGCTCGACCCTGAGCAGCAGGTGCAGCAGCGTCGGGTCGCCGACCTGGAGCGGAGTGCCGACAACCGGCGTGAGACCGGTGATCGCGCGCCCCTTGCCCGCGTACCACCGCTGGCCGGGCAGCCAGGCGGCGATCAGCGGCAGCGCGGCCTGGACCAGTTCGCTGACCCCGGGGCTGGTTCTCCGGACCCCGGTGCTGCGTGTCCCGACGGGCCCGGGGACCGGCTCCGCGGGATCGCTGTGCACATGGGCTTGAGAACGGGAGGTTTCGGACATGACTCCCTTTCCCCGGAAGCGGGCCGACTGCCCGACGGGTCTGGCCGGGTCCGTCAGTCTTCCGGATTTCGGCGGCGCGACGGCGACGGCACGCGAGCCGGGCTCGGGTGTCACGCCATAGTGTGGGTGGCCGTTGGGCTGTTAGCCGTACGCGGTGGTGCAGAGAGAACCCGGGGGCGCGGGTGGTGGTTCTCGCGCCCCCGGGGGGTGGAACCTGATGGATCGTTACTTCGCGGCCGTCTCTCGGCGGCCGCAACCCCACGAGCGTTACTTGGCGCGGGGGTTGCGCAGTTGGAACCAGTAGAAGCCGTGCCCGGCCAGGGTGAGCAGGTAGGGCCACTCGCCGATGGACGGGAAGCGCACGCCGCCGATCAGCTCGACCGGGTACCGTCCCCCGTACCGCCGCAGGTCCAGTTCGGTCGGCTGCGCGAACCGCGAGAAGTTGTTCACGCACATGACCAGGTCGCCCTCGTACTCGCGCACGAAGGCCAGCACCGCGGGGTTGCTGGAGGGCAGCTCGGTGTAGCTGCCGAGGCCGAACGCAGGGTTGAGCTTGCGGATCTCGATCATGCGACGCGTCCAGTGCAGCAGGGAGGACGAACTGCTCTGCTGCGCCTCGACGTTGGTCACCTGGTAGCCGTACACCGGGTCCATGATGGGCGGCAGACTGAGCCTGCCCGGGTCGGCGGAGGAGAAACCCGCGTTGCGGTCGGGCGTCCACTGCATGGGCGTTCGAACACCGTCCCGGTCGCCCAGCCAGATGTTGTCGCCCATCCCGATCTCGTCGCCGTAGTAGAGCACCGGGGAGCCCGGCAGCGAGAGCAGCAGGGCGGTGAACAGCTCGATCTGGTTGCGGTCGTTCTCCAGCAGCGGGGCGAGCCGCCGCCGGATGCCCACGTTGGCGCGCATCCGCGGGTCCTTGGCGTACTCCGCGTACATGTAGTCGCGCTCCTCGTCGGTGACCATCTCCAGGGTCAACTCGTCGTGGTTGCGCAGGAAGATGCCCCACTGACAGCCGGACGGGATGGTCGGCGTCTTGGCGAGGATCTCCGAGACCGGGTAGCGGGACTCCCGGCGCACGGCCATGAAGATCCGCGGCATCACCGGGAAGTGGAACGCCATGTGGCACTCGTCGCCGCCGGAGCCGAAGTCGCCGAAGTAGTCGACCACGTCCTCGGGCCACTGGTTGGCCTCGGCGAGCAGCACGGTGTCCGGGTAGTCGGCGTCGATCTCCTTGCGGACCCGCTGCAGGAACTCGTGGGTCTCCGGCAGGTTCTCGCAGTTGGTGCCCTCACGGGCGAACAGGTACGGCACCGCGTCCAGGCGGAAGCCGTCGATGCCGAGGTCCAGCCAGAACCGCAGGCCCGCGATCATCTCCTCCTGCACCCGCGGGTTGTCGTAGTTGAGGTCGGGCTGGTGGGAGAAGAAGCGGTGCCAGAAGTACTGCTTGCGGACCGGGTCGTAGGTCCAGTTGCTGGTCTCGGTGTCGACGAAGATGATCCGGGCGTCGGGGTACTGCTTGTCGTCGTCCGCCCACACGTAGAAGTCGCCGTACGGACCGTCGGGGTCGTTGCGGGAGGCCTGGAACCACGGGTGCTGGTCGCTGGTGTGGTTCATCACGAAGTCGATGATCACGCGCATGCCGCGCTTGTGGGCGGCGTCCACGAACTCCACGAAGTCGGCCAGGTCGCCGAACTCCGGCAGCACCGCCTTGTAGTCGGCCACGTCGTAGCCGCCGTCGCGCAGCGGGGAGGCGAAGAACGGCGGCAGCCAGAGGCAGTCCACGCCGAGCCACTGCAGGTAGTCCAGTTTGGAGGTGAGCCCCTGGAGATCGCCGACCCCGTCGCCGTTGCTGTCCTGGAAGGAGCGCACCAGGACCTCGTAGAAGACCGCGCGTTTGAACCACTCGGGGTCCAGGTTCCTGGGTGAGGTTTCGGCGAAGGTGTCGGCGACGGGCTCGTTGACTGTCACTGAGGGTTCCTCCGAACCGTGAGGATGTGGGCCGGACCGGTGGCCGGGTCGAGCCGGACGTAGTTGTGCCTGGCCCAGCTGTACGCGGCGCCGGTGAGTTCGTCGTGCACGCTCAGGCTGTGGTCGCCGTCGAGGGTGACGGTGGCCTCCTGGGCGTGGTGCGGGTCGAGGTTGACCACGGTGATCACGTGGTCGGCCAGGCCGTCGGGGGTGGTGGCCTTCTTCGAGTACGCGAGGATCCGGTCGTTGTCGGTGCTGTGGAAGGTGATGTTCCGCAGCTGCTGGAGGGCGGGATGCCGGCGGCGCAGCCGGTTGAGGGTGGTGATCAGCGGGGCCAGGGTGTCCGGGCTGGTCCAGTCCCGCGGCCGCAGCTCGTACTTCTCCGAGTGCAGGTACTCCTCCGACCCGGGCTGGGCCGGCTGGTTCTCGCAGTGCTCGTAGCCCGCGTAGACGCCCCAGGTGGGCGCGAGGGTGGCGGCGAGCGCGGCCCGGACGGCGAACGCGGCCCGGCCGCCGGTCTGCAGGTACTCGGGCAGGATGTCCGGGGTGTTGGCGAAGAAGTTGGGCCGCATGTACGCGGCCGCGTCGCCGGACAGCTCGGTGAGGTACTCGGTGAGCTCCTGCTTGGTGTTGCGCCAGGTGAAGTAGGTGTACGACTGGTGGAAGCCGACCTTCCCCAGGGTGTGCATCATCGCGGGCCGGGTGAACGCCTCGGCCAGGAAGAGCACGTCGGGGTCGGTGCGGGCGATCTCGCCGAGGACCTGCTCCCAGAACACCACCGGCTTGGTGTGCGGGTTGTCGACCCGGAAGATCCGCACGCCGTGGGCCATCCAGTGCCGCAGCACCCGCAGGGTCTCCTTGACCAGGCCGTCGAAGTCCTGGTCGAAGTTGATCGGGTAGATGTCCTGGTACTTCTTGGGCGGGTTCTCGGCGTACGCGATGGTGCCGTCCAGGCGGTGGGTGAACCACTCGGGGTGCTTGTTGACCCAGGGGTGGTCGGGGGAGCACTGGAGGGCGAAGTCCAGGGCGACTTCGAGGCCGAGTCCGCTCGCCTCGGCGACGAAGTGGTCGAAGTCCTCGATGGTGCCGAGGTCGGGATGGACCGCGTCGTGGCCGCCCTCGGGGGAGCCGATCGCCCAGGGTGAGCCGACGTCGTGCTGACCGGCGGTCAGGGTGTTGTCCGGACCCTTCCGATAGGCGCGTCCGATCGGGTGAATCGGGGGCAGGTAGACGACGTCGAACCCCATCGCGGCGACCGCGGGCAGCCGCTCGGCCGCGGTGCGGAAGGTGCCGGAGACCGGCGGAAGGTTGCCGTCCGGGTCCACCACCGCGCCCTCGGAGCGCGGGAAGAACTCGTACCAGGAGCCGAACAGCGCCCGGGGCCGGTCCACCTGGAGCGGCAGCGGGCGGGAGGTGCTGACCAGCTCGCGCAGCGGGTAGCGGGCCAGCAGCTCGGTCACCTCCGGCGCGAGCGCGGCGGCCAGCCGGCTGAGCGGGGGCAGACCGGGGTCGCGCAGCGCGTCCACGGCGGCCAGGACCTGCGCGCGCCCCTCCTTCTTCGGTACGCCTGCGGCGGCGCGTTCGAGCAGGTGCGCGCCCTCCTCCAGGACGAGCGCCGTGTCGATCCCGGCGGGCAGCTTCACCGAGGCGGTCTTGCGCCAGCTCGCGACGGGGTCGGACCAGGCCTCCACCAGGTAGGACCAGCGCCCGGGAGCGCTCGGCGCGACGTACGCGCCCCAGCGGTCGGTACCGGGCGCCAGCTCACGCATCGGCGCCCACGGGCCGCTGCGGCCGCGCGGGTCGCGCAGCACCACGTTGGCGTTGACCGCGTCGTGGCCCTCGCGGAAGACGGTGGCGGTGACCAGGAAGCTCTCGCCGACCACGGCCTTGGCCGGACGGCGCCCGGCGTCGATCAGGGGGGTGACGTCAAGGACGGGGATGCGGCCGATCACGGTGTCGCTCTCTGTCGTCTTGCGGGCTGGGGCCCTTCGGGAGGTTGACTTCCGGGGAGTGGACGACGTCCGGGGCGTGGACGTCCGGCGCGAGCTGCCGGCGGCAGCCTGCTGATCAGGAGTCTGACGGTCAGTGGCCCGGCGGGCTGCCGCGCGTGGAGCCGGCAGTGGCGGTTCCACGTCTGAGGGTGTATCGGGCTCGCCCGTCACCGAGATGGACTGGTCCCGTGTGTCGCCGTGCATGCCAAACTCCTGCCCGAGATCGGCGGCAGCTCCCGCGGGCCGGTGCGGGGCCGGGGGAGTACCGGGAGGACTACGTGGGTGAGGGAGGACGTGCGGCCGGAAGACCTGCCCGCGCCGCCGTGCGCGCGTCCCGGCGCGCAGCCCTCGGAGCACGCCCCGGGGTGACCCAACCCACTCGTGAACGAGTGGATCAAGAACCAGGACACGCGTGAGGACCACGGCTGAGGCCGAATGGGCTACGAAGGCACTGATGGTTCGTCAACGCAAGAGGTTTCCGGCCGTGGGGCAGCAGGGAGGCGCCACCCGGATCGCACTCCCCGCAGCACCAACGACCTTTGTGCATCCTCGCACCACCGGCAAGCCCTGCGTATGGGTAAGCGCGTGATTTCGGACGGTAGGCAGGGGCATATCGGCCAGCGGAAACGTAGCTGTTCCCGGCTGTTCACGCGCCAGGAGCGCATATGCGCCACCGAATGCGCCCCCGCGCGCCGTCTGTGTGGCCGTGTGCGCCGAATGTGATCTCACCAATAGCCCGAACGGGTGCGCAATACGATAGTTGACGGCCCATCACCTCCTTTGAGGGGTCTAGGCTTCACGCCGTGAAGGCAATCCGCAGATTCACCGTCCGCACTGTCCTGCCCGAACAACTCCAGCCGCTGCACGAACTCGCGCTCAATCTCCGCTGGTCCTGGCATCCGGAGACGAGGGAGCTGTTCCGCTCCGTCGATCCCGAGGTGTGGGCCGCGGTCGGCGAGGACCCGGTGCGGCTGCTCGGCGAGGTCCCGGCGACCCGGCTGGCCGCGCTGGCCGCCGACCGCCGCTTCCTGCGCAGACTCGGCGACCTCCACGACGACCTGCGCGACTACCTGACCGGACCGCGCTGGTACCAGGCCGCCCAGCCGCCCGGCGACGGCAGCGGCCCACTGCCCACCGCCATCGCCTACTTCTCGCCCGAGTACGGGATCGCCGCCACGCTCCCCCAGTACTCCGGCGGACTCGGCATCCTGGCGGGCGACCACCTCAAGGCCGCCAGCGACCTCGGGGTGCCGATCATCGGCGTCGGCCTGTTCTACCGGCACGGCTACTTCCGCCAGTCGCTCTCCCGGGACGGCTGGCAGCTGGAGCGTTACCCGCTGCTCGACCCGGACGAACTGGCCGTCAGCCTGCTCCGGGAGAGCGACGGCAGCCCCTGCCGGGTCGACCTGGCCCTCCCGGCCGGGCGCACCCTCGCCGCCCACGTCTGGAAGGCCCAGGTCGGGCGGGTGCCGCTGCTGCTGCTCGACTCCGACATCGAACCCAACAGCACCGCCGACCGCAATGTCACCGACCGCCTCTACGGCGGCGGCAGCGAGCACCGGCTGCTCCAGGAGATGCTGCTCGGCATCGGCGGCGTCCGCGCTGTCCGCACCTACTGCCGGCTCACCGGCCACCCCGAGCCCGAGGTCTTCCACACCAACGAGGGCCACGCGGGCTTCCTCGGCGTCGAGCGGATCCGCGAACTGATCGACGAGCGGGAGAAGCCCGTCGGCGACGCGCAGGGCCTCGGCTTCGCCGCCGCCCTGGAGGCCGTCCGGGCGGGCACCGTCTTCACCACCCACACCCCCGTCCCCGCCGGGATCGACCGCTTCGACCGCGACCTGGTCGCCCGGCACTTCAGCGGCGACGCCGCACTCGCCGGAGTGCCGGTGGAGCAGGTGCTCGCGCTCGGCGCCGAGACCTGGACGGGCGGCGACCCCAAGCTGTTCAACATGGCGGCCATGGGCCTGCGGCTGGCCCAGCGGGCCAACGGCGTCTCGACCCTGCACGGCGAGGTCAGCCGGTCGATGTTCAACGGCCTGTGGCCCGGCTTCGACGCCACCGAGATCCCGATCACCTCGATCACCAACGGCGTCCACGCTCCCACCTGGATCGACCCGGCCGTG
Organism: Saccharothrix sp. ST-888; assembly: GCF_000955975.1. Taxonomy (GTDB): domain Bacteria; phylum Actinomycetota; class Actinomycetes; order Streptomycetales; family Streptomycetaceae; genus Kitasatospora. Next base: position 11,048 of record NZ_JYJF01000102.1, on the reverse strand, counting down.
GTCCGGCTCGGCGCCACCGAGATCGGCCTGGAGCGCGCCGAGGACGCCATGATGACCGGCGAGGCCAAGCGCTGGACCGGCCTGGAGCGGATCGGCAACGCCGAGATCTGGGAGCTGCGCCGCACCCTGCGCAGCCAGCTGGTCGAGGAGGCCAGGCACCGGGTGCGCGCCTCCTGGCGCCAGCGCGGCGCCGGCGACGCCGAGCTCGGCTGGGTCGGCAGCACCCTCGACCCGGACGTGCTCACCATCGGCTTCGCCCGGCGGGTCCCCTCGTACAAGCGGCTCACCCTGATGCTGCGCGACCGGGCCCGGCTGCGGGAGCTGCTGCTGCACCCGACCAGGCCGGTGCAGATCGTGGTCGCGGGCAAGGCCCACCCGGCCGACGACGGCGGAAAGCGGCTGATCCAGCAGCTGGTCGCGTTCGCCGACGATCCCGCGGTCCGGCACCGGATCGTCTTCCTGCCCGACTACGACATGGCCATGGCCCAGCACCTCTACCCCGGCTGCGACGTCTGGCTGAACAACCCGCTCCGGCCACTGGAGGCCTGCGGCACGTCCGGGATGAAGGCGGCGCTCAACGGCTGCCTCAACCTCTCCATCCTGGACGGCTGGTGGGACGAGTGGTACGACGGCCAGAACGGCTGGGCCATCCCGACCGCCGACGGCATCGGCTCCACGCTCGACCCCGACAGCACCGAGGCCGACCGCCGGGACGACATCGAGGCCGCCGCGCTCTACGACCTGATCGAGCACCAGGTCGCCGCCCGGTTCTACGACCGGGGCGCGGACGGGCTGCCGCACCGCTGGATCGCCATGGTCCGGCACACCCTGGTGACCCTGGGGCCGAAGGTGCTGGCCGGACGGATGGTCCGGGAGTACGTCGAGCGGCTGTACGCGCCGGCGGCCGTGGCCCGGCGGGAGCTCAGCGACGGGATGCCCGGTGAGGTCGGCTACGCCGGGGCACGGGAGCTGGCGGAGTGGAAGGCCAGGGTCCGCGAGGGCTGGCCGGCCGTCCGGGTCGAGCACGTCGAGGCCGAGGGCCTGGCCGAGGCCCAGGAGCTGGGCTCCACGCTCACCCTCCGGGTCCAGGTCTCGCTCGGGCAGCTGGAGCCGGCCGACGTGGAGGTGCAGGTGGTGTCCGGGCGGGTGGACGAGTCCGACGCGATCTCGGACGCCGTCGTGCTGCTGCTCAAGCCGACCGGCGGCGCCGACCTCGACGGCCGCCACCGCTACGAGGGTTCGCTCGAACTCTGCCGCACCGGCCCGTTCGGCTACACCGTCCGGGTCCTGCCCGCCCACCGCCTGCTGGCCTCACCGGCCGAGCCGGGCCTGGTCGCGCTCCCCGCGGAGACCGCGGGCATGGACGCGGGCATGCTCCGCTAGGCGCGAGCCCTTCAGGGGCTCGGGGCGGCTCCTCGGGGGCGCGGGGAACGGCGCGAGAAACCTTGCACCTCCGTGCATGGCCGGTCGCGCCGTTCCCCGTGCCCCTCAGACAGTGCAGGTGGGGGTTCGCTCAAGAGCTTTACCGCGATGGGTGGTTGGGCGTGCACGCAGTCGATCGAGCGGAGCCCCGTGCCCCTGGAAGCGAACCCCCTTGCGCCGGAAGGGAGATCGTCAGACCAGGCTCTCCCGCCAGGCGTGGTGGAGGTCGGCGAACCGGCCGCGGCCGTCGATCAGTTCGGTGGGGGTGCCGTCCTCGACGATCCGGCCCTGGTCCATGACCAGGACGCGGTCGGCGATCTCCACGGTGGAGAGCCGGTGCGCGATGATCACGGCCGTCCGGCCGGCCAGCACGGTCCGCATCGCCCGCTGGACCGCCTGCTCGCCCGGCACGTCCAGCGAGGAGGTGGCCTCGTCCAGGATCAGCACCGCCGGGTCGGCGAGCAGGGCCCGGGCGAAGGCCACCAACTGCCGCTGGCCCGCGGAGATCCGGCCGCCGCGCTTGCGGACGTCGGTGTCGAACCCGTCGGGCAGCGCCGCGATGAACTCGTACGCGCCGATCTCCCGGGCCGCCTGCTCGACCTCCTCGCGGGTGGCGCCGGGCCTGCCGATGGCGATGTTCTCGGCGACCGTGCCGGAGAACAGGAACGACTCCTGGGTCACCATGACCACCCCGCGCCGGAGTTCGGCGGTGGAGAGCTCGCGCAGGTCCACGCCGTCCAGGGTGATCCGGCCGCTGGTCGGGTCGTAGAACCGGGCGAGCAGCTTGGCCAGCGTGGACTTGCCGGCGCCGGTCGCGCCGACCACGGCGGTGGTCTGCCCGGCGGGCAGCACCAGGTCGAAGGAGGGCAGCACCTCCTTGCCCGTCCGGTACGCGAAGCGGACCTGCTCGAAGCCCACCTCGCGGCCCTTCAGCGCGTTCGCGGGCAGGTCGAGGGGCGATGCGGGCTCGGCGACCGTGGGCTCGTGGGCGAGCAGACCGGCCATCTTCTCCAGCGCGGCGGCGGCCGACTGGTAGCTGTTCAGGAACATCGCCAGCTGGTCGATCGGGTCGTACAGCCGCCGGAGGTAGAGCACGAAGGCGGTGAGCACGCCGAGCTCCAGGCTGCCGTCGCTGACCAGGAAGGCGCCGAGGACCACCACGCCGGTGATCCAGACGTTGGCGGTGGCCCGGGAGAAGCCGACGTACCGGGCCATCTCCAGCAGGCCGTCCGCGGTGGCGGCGGCCGACTGGCGGTTGGTGGTGTCGAAGGCCGCGTTGTTGGCCGCCTCGCGGCGGAACGCCTGGACCGGGCGGATGCCGTTCATGGTCTCGCTGAACTTGACGATCAGCCCGGCCGCCGCCGTCCGGGAGCGCCGGTAGACCCGAAGCGAGCGGCGCCGGAACGAACGGACGATCAGGTACATCGGCAGGAAGGAGACCAGCGCCGCCAGGCCGAGCCGCCAGTCCATCACCAGCAGGACCACGGCGATGTAGCAGACCGACAGGACGACCGTCAGCAGCTCCTGCAGGCCCTCGGAGAGCAGTTCGCGCAGGGCGTCCACGTCGCTGGTCGCCCGGGAGATGATCCGGCCCGAGGTGTAGCGCTCGTGGAAGTCCAGGCTGAGCCGCTGGGCGTGCCGGAAGATCCGGCCGCGCAGGTCGAGCAGGATGTCCTGGTTGATCCGGCCGCTGAGGCGGATGAACGCCCGCTGGAGCACGGTGCTCAGCAGGCCGCAGCCCAGGTAGGCGGCGATCACGGCGACCAGCGGGCCGCTGTCGTGGTCGCGCAGCGCCGGGATGCCCCGGTCCATCGCGAGGGCGACCAGCAGCGGGCCCGACTGCAGCGCGGCCTGCTGGACCATGACCACCAGCATCGCGACGGCGATCGGGCGGCGGTGCGGGCCGAGCAGTTCGCGCAGCAGGGTGCGGGCGGCGCCCGGTGGGACCGGGATGTCCTCGCCCTCGTCGGGCGGCGGGAGCTCCTCGGCCTCGGCGGCCCCGGTCGCGGTGTCGGCCGGCTTGGCGGACTTCGCGGACTCGTCGGACTTCCCGGACTTGGCCGGTTCGACGGTGGTGGTCATCAGGCGGTGCTCCCTTCGAGCGCCGGGGCTGCCGGACCGGTGGCGGCCTCGCCCGACATCAGCTCGCGGTAGACCGGCGAGCTCTTCAGCAGTTCCTGGTGGGTGCCGACGGCGGCGATCCGGCCCTGGTCCAGGACCGCGACCCGGTCGGCGAGCAGTACGGTGCTCGGCCGGTGCGCCACCACCAGCGCGGTGGTGCCGCCGAGCACCTGGCGGAGCGCCTGCTCGACCAGGGCCTCGGTGTGCACGTCCAGGGCGGAGAGCGGGTCGTCCAGCACCAGGAAGTCCGGCTCGCCGACCACCGCGCGGGCCAGCGCGAGGCGCTGCCGCTGGCCGCCGGAGAGACTCAGCCCCTGCTCGCCGACCTGGGTCTCGACCCCGGCCGGAAGCCGCTCGACGAAGCCCGCCTGGGCGGTCTCCAGTGCGGCGGTGAGCTGTTCGGCGGTGGCGTCCGGCGCGCCCATCAGGACGTTCTCCCGGACCGTGGCGGAGAACAGGGTCGGCTCCTCGAAGGCGACCGAGACCAGCTCGCGCAGCTGCGGCCGGGTGATGTCCCGGATGTCGGTCCCGTCCAGGGTGATCCGGCCCCCGGTCGCCTCGTAGAGGCGGGGGAGCAGCGCGGTGAGCGTGGTCTTGCCGCTGCCGGTCGCGCCGACCAGCGCCATCGTCTCGCCGCTGCGGATGTGCAGGTCGACGCCGCGCAGCAGGTCGGGCGAGTCGGCGGGGGCGTCCGGGTAGCGGAAGCGCACGCCGCTGAACCGGATGCCCTGCTCGGCCCGGACCGGGTGCCCGGAGGGCTGGTCGGGGTGCTCGGGCTCGTCCATCACCTCGAAGAACCGGTCCGTGGCGGTGGCGGCCTCGTTGGCGTAGGCGAGCAGCCAGCCGAGCGACTCGACCGGCCAGCGCAGGGCGAGCGCGGTGGAGAGGAAGGCGACCAGGGTGCCGGTGGTGAGCTCGTCGTTCGCGACCCGGATCGCGCCGACCGCCAGCGCGCAGCCGAGGGCGAACTCCGGCAGGCCGACGATCACGGCCCACAGGTTGGCCAGCTGATCGGCCTTCGCCAGCTCGGTGCCGCGCAGTTCGCGGGTCTGCCGCTTGAAGCGCTCGGCCATGGTGCGGTGGCGGCCGAAGGCCTTGAGGATGCGGATGCCGAGGATGGACTCCTCGATCACGGTGGCCAGGTCGCCGTTCTGGTCCTGGGAGCGGCGGGCGAGCTCGGCGTACCTGGACTCGAAATGGCGGGTGAGCACCATCAGCGGTGCGGCGGGCAGCAGGGTGATCAGTCCGAGGCGCCAGTCCAGGGTGAACATCAGCACCGTGCCGGTCAGGAAGACCAGGGAGTTGACGATCAGGAAGACCAGCGGGAAGGCCAGGAACAGCCGCATGGTGAACATGTCGGAGGTGGCCCGGGAGAGCAGCTGCCCCGAGGGCCAGCGGTCGTGGAAGGAGACCGGCAGGCGCTGGAGCTTGGCGTAGAGGTCGCCGCGCATGGCGCGTTCCACCCGGGCGAGCGGGCGGGCCACGATCACCCGTCGGACGCCGAACAGGCCGGCCTCGACCAGCCCGAGCAGCAGGAGCAGCCCGGCGAGCGGCCAGAGCGCACGCAGGTCGTGGTCGGCGATCGGGCCGTCCACGATGCCGCGGAGCACCAGGGGGACGACGAGGACGCTGCCGGAGGCGATCAGCGCGGCGGCGACCGAGCCGACGATCCGCCAGCGGACTTCGCGCGCGTAGGGCCACAGGCGCAGGAGTGAGCGCACCGTGGACCGGTGGACGGGAACGGGAGTTTGGTTCGTGGCCATCGCGGAGAGGGTAGGGCCGGGGCGTGTCATTTCTCATCTGGTTTTACGGACCTGACGACGCGAACCGGCCATCTTCGCCGAGGGGTTGAGGTGCACCAGCGGGGGCGCGGGGACCTGCGCGAATCGGGAGGCTCCTGGGCCGCAGTGAACCCGGTGGCGCACGGTGCACCTCCGGACAGTGCGAGTCCGGGTTCGTTCAAGACCGCTACGACGGCGGGTGGTTGGCCGCACACGCGGTCGATCGAGCAGAGCCCCGCGCCCCGGTCCGCTTACGCGGAACAGCGGAACAGGCGGCAGGAGCGGGCGGCCAGCTGGACGACGGCCAGGGCCTGGTGGTGGCGGGACGGGAGGTCGGGGCGGGCGGTGTCGAGGACGGACTCGTAGGCCGCGGCCCAGGGTTCGCCCGGGAGGGTGAAGGGGACCGCCTGGGCGCCGGCGTTGAGGACCAGCAGGAAGCTGTCGTCGGTGAGGGCACGGCCGTACTGGTCGCGCTCGGACATCGCGGTGCCGGAGAGCAGCATGCCGAGCACGGCGGTCGGCGCGAACCAGTCGGCCTCGGTCATCTCCCGTCCGCGCGCGGTGAACCAGGCCAGGTCCTGCTGCCCGCCGGGCACCGCCGCGCGGCCGGAGAAGAAGGCCCGCTGCCGCAGGACGGGATGCTCGCGCCGGAGCCGGATCAGCCGCGCGGTCAGGTCGTGCAGGGCCCGCCACTCGGGGTCGTCCAGCAGCGACCAGTCGAGCCAGCTGGCGTCGGTGTCCTGGCAGTAGGCGTTGTTGTTGCCGCCCTGGGTGCGGCCGAGCTCGTCCCCGGCGGTGAGCATGGGGACGCCGGTGGAGAGCAGCAGGGTGGTGAGCATGTTGCGCAGTTGGCGGTGCCTCAGTTCCATGATGCCCGGCTCGGCGCTCTCGCCCTCGGCACCGCAGTTCCAGGACCGGTTGTCGTCGGTGCCGTCCCGGTTGTCCTCGCCGTTGGCCTCGTTGTGCTTGCGCTGGTAGGACACCAGGTCGCGCAGGGTGAAGCCGTCGTGGGCGGTGATGAAGTTGACGGAGGCGTACGGCCGGCGCCCGCCGCGCTGGTAGAGGTCGGAGGAGCCGGAGAGCCGGTAGCCGAGTTCCCGGACGTCGGGGCGGGCGCCGCGCCAGAAGTCGCGGACGGTGTCGCGGTACTTGTCGTTCCACTCGGCCCACAGCGGCGGGAAGCCGCCGACCTGGTAGCCGCCGGGGCCGACGTCCCAGGGCTCGGCGATCAGCTTGACCCGGCTGAGCACCGGGTCCTGGGAGACCGCGGCCAGGAAGGGGTGGTGCATCTCGACGCCGTCGCTGCCCCGGGCGAGGGCCGCGGCCAGGTCGAAGCGGAAGCCGTCCACGCCCATCTCGGTGACCCAGTAGCGCAGCGAGTCGGTGATCAGCCGGACCACCTGCGGCTGCCGGGTGTCCAGGGTGTTGCCGCAGCCGGTGTAGTCGGCGTAGCCGCGGCGGCTGCGGTCCAGGCGGTAGTAGGCGCCGTTGTCGATGCCGCGCAGCGAGAGGGCCGGGCCCATCACGCCGCTCTCGGCGGTGTGGTTGTAGACCACGTCGAGGATCACCTCGATGCCCGCCGCGTGCAGCGCGCGCACCATCCGTTTGAACTCGCCCACCTGCTGGCCCCGGCTGCCGCCCGCGGAGTACCCGGCGTGCGGGGCGAAGTAACCGAGCGTGTTGTAGCCCCAGTAGTTGGTGAGCCCGCGCTGCTGGAGGTGGTCCTCGCTGACGTGGTGGTGGACCGGCAGCAGTTCGACGGCGGTGACGCCGAGGCCGGTCAGGTGCTCCAGCGCGGCCGGGTGGGCCAGTCCGGCGTACGTGCCGCGCAGCTCGGCGGGGATGCCGGGGTGGCGCATGGTGAAGCCCCGGACGTGCAGCTCGTACAGCACGGTCTCGGCCCAGGGGGTCTTGGGGCGCTGGTCGTCGTACCAGTCGTCGTCGTCGTGGACCACCACCGCCTTGGGCACGTACGGGGCGGAGTCCCGGTTGTCCCGCACGGTGTCGGCGACCTCGCGCTCGGGCCAGTTGCGGACGGCGGTGCAGACGGCGTCGTGGCTGGTGTAGTGGCCGTCGATGGCGCGGGCGTACGGGTCGAGCAGCAGTTTCGCGGGGTTCCAGCGGGCGCCGGTCCACGGGTCCCACCGGCCGTGCACCCGGTAGCCGTAGCGGGTGCCGGGGAGGACGCCCGGCAGGTAGCCGTGCCAGGTCTGGAAGTTCTGCTCGGTGAGCGGGTGCCGGCTCTCCCGGCCCTCCTCGTCGAACAGGCAGAGCTCCACGGCCTCGGCCCCGGCGGCCCAGAGCGCGAAGTTGGTGCCCCGGCTCCCCTGCGGGCCGGTGCGGAACCGGGCACCGAGCGGCTGCCAGCTGCCGGGCCAGGGGGCGGCGGTGCCGGGGGGCGGGGCGGTGCCGTTGGGGTGGGCTCTGGCGGGCGCACGTCGAAGGGCCTCCTGCCCCAGCTCCTGCCACGCCACCATGCCCGCACCCTCCCAGCGCGGGGAGTCCCGTTCCCCGCCTCCCTCTTGTTCCCTGATCGGCTGCTGCTGTCACGTGACGGCGTGTCTCGTGACGGACCGTGAACGATTCTGTTCGTACGCTGGTCCCGCAGGCGTCCGCCGACTGAAATCGTTCCCTCGTGTCCGCCCGACGATGCGGTCGTTATGCCCGGCATCGGGCGGAACCGATGGAAACAACTGAAACCGGGAGGGCCGGAACATGCACCCGGCAGTACGGGTCTGGGGTCGGTGCGCAGGGGTGCTCGGGCTGCTGCTGCTCGCCGGGTGCTCCAGCCCGTCGCCCTCCGGCGACTCCTCGCCACCGGTCTCCCGCGCGGTGATCACCACCAGTCCGGTGGACGGCAGTCAGAACGTCCCGCTGGACGGCGGGGTCAAGGTGACGGTCGAGCAGGGCAGGCTGGTCTCCGTCCGCCTCGCCGACAACCGGGGCAACCAGCTGACCGGGCACATCAGCCCCGACGGGGCCAGCTGGATCCCGGACGCCAGGCTCGCCCTCACCACCCCCTACCAGCTGAACGCGGTGGCCAAGGACCGCGAGGGCCTGCGGTCGGTCAACCACACCGCCTTCACCACCGTCACCCCCGAGCACACCTTCGCGGCCTTCTTCACCCCCGAGGACGGCAGCACGGTCGGCATCGGCATGCCGGTCTCGCTGCACTTCAACCGCCCGATCACCGAGCGGGCCACGGTGGAGCACGGCATCGGGGTCAGTGCCCGGCCGTCGGTGCCGCTGCGTGCCCGCTGGTTCGGCAACCAGCGGCTGGACATCCGCCCGGAGAAGTACTGGGCGCCGGGCACCAGGGTGACCCTGTCCCTGCACCTGAAGGACGTGGAGGGCGCACCCGGCGACTACGGCACCCAGCAGAAGGACGTCCACTTCACCGTCGGGCGCTCCCAGATCAGCACCGTCGACCTGGACGGCCACCGCCTGACCGTCCGCCAGGGCAGACGGGTGGTCAACACCCTGCCGATCTCCGCCGGCGACTCGGAGCACCTCACCTATCGCGGCACCATGGTGATCTCGGAGAAGTTCGAGGTGACCCGGATGGACTCGCAGACCGTCGGCCTGGGCGACGAGTACGACATCAAGGACGTGCCGCACGCCATGCGCCTCACCCAGTCCGGCACCTTCCTGCACGGCAACTACTGGACGCCCAGGGAGGTCTTCGGCAGCGCCAACACCAGCCACGGCTGCATCGGCCTGGAGGACGAGAAGGGCGGCTCGGGCGGCAGTGCGGCGGGGTGGCTGTTCGACCACTCGCTGGTCGGCGACGTGGTCGAGGTGCACGGTCACGAGGGGGCCCGGGTGTCGGCGGACAACGGGCTCAGCGGCTGGAACCTGCCGTGGGACCAGTGGCACGCCATGGTCGATCCGGCAGCACACTGAGTACGCACGACCTCCGCCCAGGATTCACTCAGATGCTCCAGTTATCCTGACGTACCGCATCGGCCGAGGCTCCGCCCCGACGGCCGAGTGCGACGGAAGTCTCCGGCTCCGGTGCAACTTTCCGGGCTCGTGGTGCGTGTATTCGGTGTGGATACCGGGAGGGGAGCAGTAGTGAAGCCCGTTCAGACGGCCGACGCCGCGATATCGACGGCCCTGGGGCCGACCCGGCGAGGCGGCGCCCGCGGGGCGGGCCGACGGGCCGGCGTCGCGCTGGTGATGGGCGGCGTGCTCCTGCTCGGCGCGGCCTGCAGCTCCGGTGGTCCGGCGGCCAAGGACGACGCCTCCGGCGGTGCCCCGGCCTCGGCCGCGCCGAAGACCTCGGCGGCCGTGGTGACGGTCTCGGCCAAGGACGGCGCCACCAACGTGGCCCCGTCCGGCTTCCAGGTCACGGTGGCCAGCGGCAAGCTGACCACCGTCGAGATGACCGACAAGAACGGCAAGGCGGTGGAGGGCCAGATCGCCGCCGACGGTCTGAGCTGGAAGCCCGGCAGCGCGCTCGCGGTGGGCACGGTCTACACCGTGAACGCCCAGGCCAAGGACTCGGCCGGGCTGGTCTCGGCCGCCACCAGCAGCTTCACCACGCTCTCCCCGGCCAAGACCGCCGCCGCCACCGACAACATCGCGGACAACGGCACCTACGGCGTCGGCATGATCGTCTCGGTGAACTTCAACAAGCCGATCAAGAACAAGGACGACGTGGTCAAGAACATCACGTTCGAGACCAGCGACGGCAGCACGGTGAAGGGCCACTGGTTCGGTAGCCAGCGGCTGGACTTCCGGCCGGAGAAGTACTGGAAGCCGGACACCAAGGTGACCGTGCACTACCGGCTGAAGAACGTCGAGGTCGCGCCCGGCGTCTACGGCGACGTGGACCGGGACGAGCCGTTCAGGATCGGCCGGGAACGGATCAGCACCGCCGACGCGGCCACCCACCAGATGACCGTCCAGCAGGGCGGCAGCACGGTGAAGACCATTCCGATCACGGCCGGGAACGACGACAACCCGTCCTGGAACGGCACCATGGTCATCTCCGGCAAGGAGAAGGTGACCCGGATGAACTCGGCCACCGTCTCCAACGTCAAGGGCTCCGAGTACGACATCTCGGACGTGCCGCACGCGATGCGGCTCACCACCTCGGGCACCTATGTGCACGGCAACTACTGGGGCTCGTCCTTCGGCAAGGCCAACGCCAGCCACGGCTGCATCTCGATGCAGGACGCCAAGGGCGGCGACGACTCCTCCACCGCCGGCAAGTTCTTCGCGGACTCGATCGTCGGCGACGTGGTGAAGGTGGTCAACTCCAAGGGGAAGACGGTCCAGCCGGACAACGGTCTGAGTGGCTGGAACGTGAGCTGGGCCAACTGGTAGGAGCCGATCGGCCTCCTCGGACAGCACGGCACGGTCCGGCCGCTCCGGCGAGTGGCCGGACCGTTGTTGTGTTTTCGTGACTCGATCCTCGGTGTCGGGCGCAACTTATCGAGCGGATACGACGTGTATACCGCTGGGATCCAGGGATTTGAGGGGACGAACGTGAAGTCGGTGAGCAGGGCCCTGGTGGCCGGATTGCTCGGAGGCGCGCTGGCGCTGACCACGGCCTGCAGCAGTGGCGGCGGCAAGGGCGGCTCCTCGGACGGGGGCAAGCCGGCCGACTCCAAGGCGGCGGTGTCGGCGGCGCAGATCGCGATCGAGCCGAAGACCGGTGCGAGCGACGTGAAGCCGTCGGGTGCGCTGAAGGTGTCGGTGGCGAGCGGCAAGCTGAGC
>NZ_JYJF01001009.1 GCF_000955975.1 Saccharothrix sp. ST-888 | reverse complement strand
GGTCACCCTGCGCCCCAAGGGCGGGCTGCCGATGCGCGTCGAGCGGCGCGAGCGGCCGGCCGGCCCCGCCGTGCGACCGGCTCCCCTCCGGTCTCCGGCCCCGGCGGCCGCCGGGGGCGGACGGTGGCGCTGGAGTACGGGGTGCTCGCGGACGTGGCGGGGAGCACGGCTGGGAGGTGGATGCGCAAGAGGGAGCCGGGGCCGCGCACCGGAACCTGGGCGGCGGCGGGGTGCGGGACGAGGCCGGCGAGTTGGGCCACGCGGTCACCGACGCCATCGACGGATTCGACTCACAGGCG
>NZ_JYJF01001008.1 GCF_000955975.1 Saccharothrix sp. ST-888 | reverse complement strand
GGCCTCCGGCGCACCGCTGCCGCCCGGCCTCGGCGGGCAACGCGGCCACAGCGGGCGGCCCGGCCTCGGCGGGCGGCAGCGGTGCGCCGGAGGCCGGGTCATCACGCCCCGCGCGCACCCCGTCGACGTGATGAACCGGGCGGACCCCGGACCCCGCCCGCTCGACGCCGAGATCGAACAGATCCGGCGCCAGGCGAGGCGGCGGGGCGGGCGATTCTGCCTGGACGTGGCCGACCCCGGCTCGCGCGTCCGGGACAGGGAGTGCCGGCCGCGCGACAGCCAGATTTTCTACCAGGTCGG
>NZ_JYJF01001007.1 GCF_000955975.1 Saccharothrix sp. ST-888 | reverse complement strand
GAGCGGCTGTCGGACGCGCGCCGCAACGGGCCCGAGGTGCTGGCGCTGGTGCGTGGTTCGGCCGTCAACCAGGACGGTGCCTCCAACGGTCTGACGGCGCCGAACGGGCCGTCGCAGCAGCGGGTGATCCGGCAGGCGCGGGCGAGTGCCGGCCTGTCGGCGGCCGATGTGGACGTGGTGGAGGCGCACGGTACGGGGACGACGCTGGGTGACCCGATCGAGGCGCAGGCGCTGCTGGCGACGTACGGTCAGGGGCGCTCCGAGGGACGGCCGTTGTGGCTGGGGTCGGTCAAGTCGAAC
>NZ_JYJF01001006.1 GCF_000955975.1 Saccharothrix sp. ST-888 | reverse complement strand
TCTTCGGCCGGCTACGGCGTCTACCGCAACACCTACGCCCCGGGCAGCTACGCCTTCGACGACCCGGTCAGCACCACCGAGCAGGAGCTGCGCTTCGACCCCTACTACTTCGCCGGGACCCGCCTCAAGGCCGTCATGGGCAAGTACTCCTCGCTGACCGGAACGCCCTTCCTTCCGCCCGTCTACGGCCTGGAGATGGGCGCTTCGGACTGCTCTCTGCCCAACGCCAACCGGCGCGAGCGGCACACCCTGCACGCCCGCCAGATCGCCGACCACTACGCGACGAACCACATGCCCAAC
>NZ_JYJF01001005.1 GCF_000955975.1 Saccharothrix sp. ST-888 | reverse complement strand
GCGAGCTCGGTCTCGTCCACACCGATGGCGACACCCAGCTCGGGGTGCTCGAAGCCCTTGGGCAGCGCGTGGCCGTCCAGGACGGCGGGCAGCATGCGCGCCTGCGGCGCGCGCGGTCCGGTGCAGGCGGTGGGAGGGGTGAGCCGGCGGGTCCGGGTGCGCTGCGGTTGCGAGAACGAGGGCGCGCTGCGAGGCACGGTATAGTCGCAGCCGCTGCCGTCGTGCTGTGGCGTTTGCGTCACACGCCGGATGGCAGCGGGGCAGACCATCCAGGTCGGCTGGCTGCCGGGGCCGTAACAC
>NZ_JYJF01001004.1 GCF_000955975.1 Saccharothrix sp. ST-888 | reverse complement strand
CGGGCCGGGTGCGGATGGGCCTCCACCGGGTACGCGAGGGCTTGGTAGACGAGGGCTCGGACAGCCAGGCCGAGGCGGCCGCGAGCCACGTCGGCTCTTACCGGCACCGCCTGGCTCGGTAGCTAACGCAATTAGCCGGCCGCCCCGCCGTCTACGTCAAGGCCGCCGGGCCAGAAACGACCTCGGAACCGGCCGAGGTCGCCGCCCGAGGCCGACGTCTCGGACTGGACGACGATAAGACCGTAGGCGACCGGCTGTCGCTCGAACCTCCGAGCGGGGACGGCGCCCGGGCGGACGTGG
>NZ_JYJF01001003.1 GCF_000955975.1 Saccharothrix sp. ST-888 | reverse complement strand
ACCGCATCCCTGCGTCAACATCGTGCGAAACAGTCAAAACCATCGCCGCAGGCTCCCCCGCCCAAGACGTTACCCCAGCACTCACCCTCGTGGACGCCTCCCCCCCCGCGGCCCCCCTCGCCACAGCGCCCGGTCGCGGTCATCAAGTCCCCGCTCCGTGACAGGGATTTGCGGAGCTGAAATCCTCGCAAGAGCCGAACTTGCAGCGAAGCCCGACCCGTCCGGTGCCGTCGCGGACCGCCCCCCGGGGCGCCCGGAGGGCGGCGACAAGGGCCGTCGCACAGGCCGCCGGACCAGCGG
>NZ_JYJF01001002.1 GCF_000955975.1 Saccharothrix sp. ST-888 | reverse complement strand
GCCCTCTCCGCCGGGCTCGCCGCGACCGCGCTGCTCACCCAGGCCCTGGGCGACGCCGCGATCGACGCACCGCTGTGGTGCGCGACGCGCGGCGCGGTCCCGACGGGCCGTACGGACCGCCTCGAAAGCCCGGCACAGGCCCAGATCTGGAGTCTGGGCCGAGCGGTGGCCCTGGAGCACCCGGAGCGCTGGGGTGGTCTCGTCGATCTCCCGGAGACCGTGGACGAGCGCGTCTCCGCCCGCCTGGTGGGCGTCCTCGCGGACGCCGGCGGCGAGGACCAGCTGGCGGTCCGCCGGTCG
>NZ_JYJF01001001.1 GCF_000955975.1 Saccharothrix sp. ST-888 | reverse complement strand
GGACCTGGCGGAGCAGGTCGGAGCGGTGCAGGGGGCCGTCGGCAGCCAGGATCAGACCGAGCACGGCGGCGTGAAGATGCACGTCGTCCTGCCGATCGCTGTCGGGAACGCGGTGTAGCGGAATGCGGTGGAGCTGATAGAACTGCTCGTCGAGATACTGCTACAGGCGGGACGGCGTCCGACGGATGTTGTCCGGAGTGAGCCGGCCGCGCTCCATGTCGTCGATAAGAAAAAGAAGGTAGAACGGATCACCCTCGGAGACTTCGCGCAGGGTGTCCAGCAAGCCGACGGGATCGCGGA
>NZ_JYJF01001000.1 GCF_000955975.1 Saccharothrix sp. ST-888 | reverse complement strand
CGCACCGCGGCGAAGTGGCAGGCCGACTCGTGGGCGGCCCGGCCCTCCAGCGAGGGCACCGCGAGCAGCGGCACCTCGGTCGAGCACCGCTCCTCCGCCTTCCAGCAGCGGGTACGGAACCGGCAGCCCGACGGCGGATTCGCCGGCGAGGGAATGTCCCCGGACAGGATGATCCGCTCACGCCCCTCACGCCCGGACGGATCCGGCACCGGCACCGCCGACAGCAGCGCCTGCGTGTACGGGTGGGTCGCGTGCTCGTAGATCTCCTCGTCCGACCCGATCTCCACCATCTTGCCCAGG
>NZ_JYJF01000101.1 GCF_000955975.1 Saccharothrix sp. ST-888 | reverse complement strand
CAGGCCGCCTTCCAGCGGGCCCTCCGGGCGCTTCGTTCTTTCGTGTTTCCAGCTTATCAGATGTTTTCCGCTCCGTTTTCCGGAGTTTCATTCATCGGACTCGCTTTTCTTCGCCCCTCTCGGTGCGACTCCGGAACTGTACGGGGCGCGGCCCTCCACAAGCAAATCGCCCCCGCCCGGGGTTCCGGGCGAGGGCGGTCGGCGAAGGGGATCACCGGACCTCGGTGATCTCCGGGCCACGTGCGAAGGGGTCGAGTGCGGTGCCGCCGAAGCGGGAGCCCTCGCCCTCGGCCTCGGTGACGCCACCGTCGGCGACCATCTGGGCGTCCTCGGGGAGCTTCAGCACGATCGGGTCGCGCGGAGCCATCGGGGTCTCACCACGGACGACCACGGTCTGGCGGAAGACCTGCTCAAGGATCCCGGCCATTTCGGGCTGCACCGCGGCCTGACCGGAGATCACGCCGCGCAGGAACCAGCGGGGGCCGTCGCAGCCGACGAAGCGCACCAGCTGGGCGCCCTGGGTGCCGTCGGGCAGCTGGACGGGGACCTGGGCGCGGAGGTGCCAGCCCAGCGGGCCCTCGTCCTCCTCGACCAGTCCGCCCTGCTGGGTGATGCCGGTGGCGATCTCATCGCGGACCTCACCCCAGATGCCCTCGGACTTGGGGGCGGCAAAGGCCTGCAGCTGGATCGCGCTGTTGCCGAGGACCAGGGTGGCGGCCACGATCGCGTCGCCGGCCACCTCCACCCTGAGCTCCATGCCCTCGACTCCGGGGACCAGGAGGCCGCCGAGGTCGACTCGGCCTTCCTCCGGGTTCTCCAGCTCGGAGATGTCCCACGGTCCGTCGGGGCGCGGAGCCGGCGGCAGGCCGACCCGGTCCGCCGGGTCCTGCTCAGTCACGTTCTCGCTCTCGGAGTCGGCGGAACCTTCGACGCCATCGGCCGTCTCGTCGGCGCTGGTGGCATCGTCGGCGAGCTGCTCGACAGCGTCCTCGCTCTTCTGGCGACGACGGAACACGGTCACTGTCCTTCCCGGTCCAAGACCCCGGTCGAAGACCGAAGCGAATACCTGCTCGGCTACTGCGAGCCGCGGGCATGCTAGACCGCGGCGTGACCACCCGTCGATCCGAACCCGCCCTCGGCGCGTGCCGACCCGGGCAGTTCCGTCACCTCGTGGAAGCGCGCCTTCTCGACCTGCTGGATCACCAGCTGGGCGATTCGGTCCCCGCGACGGAAGCTGACCCCCTCGCGCGGGTCCAGATTGACGACGATCACCTTGATCTCACCACGGTACCCGGCATCGACGGTCCCTGGGGCGTTCACCAGTGCAACACCGCAACGAGCTGCGAGACCCGAACGCGGGTGCACGAAGGCGGCGTAACCGTCGGGAAGGGCGATGGCGATGCCGGTGGGGAGCACGATGCGCTCCCCGGGGGCCAGCTCGGCGTCCACCGTGGTGCGCAGGTCGGCACCGGCGTCGCCGGGGTGCTCGTACGCCGGGAGCGGCAGCTCGGGGTCGATCCGGGTAATCAGAACGTCTACCGGCGGGCGGGCGGAGGGGCTCACGGGTTCACCTCAAAAGCTCTGGAGCGCTTCAACAGATCCGAGTCGTCGAGGACCTTCTTGATGTCCTCGGGACGACCGTGCTGGGTGAAGTGTTCCAGCTTCACCTGAATGAAGAGTGCCTGAGCCCGGATCGCGACCGGTCCGTCCGGGCCGCCGATCCGGCCCTCGGCCGCGCTGTAGATCTTGCGGCCGTGCACACCGGTGACCCAAGCGCGGATGTACAGCTCGGCATCGACCGGGACGGGGCGGACGAAGTCGGTCTCCAGCCGTCCGGTGACGGCAGGGGCGTGCAGCAGCCAGTTCAGCGTGCCGAGCGTCTCGTCCATCGCCGTGGTCAGTACACCACCGTGGGCCAGCCCGGGGCCGCCCTGGTGGCTGGGCCTGACCGTGAAGCGTGCCGTGACGTCGAGCCCCTCCCCCGCCACCGCGCTCAGCCGGAGTCCCTGGGGGTGCTGCGGTCCGCAGCCGAAGCAGTGGTCGTAGTGCGAGCCGAGCAGGGTGCCGGGGGCCGGAGCCTCGGGGGCCCGGGACGGCAGCACCGCGTCGGCCGGCGGGGTGGTCGGGGAGAGGGCGGTGGCGCCGAAAGCGGGCTCGTCCGAGCCCTGCGGCGCAGGCGGGGAGGCGACAGGTCCGTTCACAGGCGCGACCCTACCGCCGGGTAGTCGAAGGCCGACAGGAGGTTGTTGAATCCAGGACGGTCGAATCGGGACAGGTCGGACGCGCAGGTGAGGGCATCGACAGCGACCGGAACGACGCCGACACCCGGGGGCGGGGCCGACCGGACTGTAACCGGCGCACACAATGGGGGCATGTACGACGAACGCCTCACCGTCCCCCGCTCCTGGTGGCTGCTCCCGCTCGCGACCGGCCTCGCACTCGCGCTCATCATGCTGCGCTTCAGCGCGGTGGGCGCCCTGATCGGGCTGGTCGTCGGCATCGTGGCGGCGGCGGCCGCACTGAGCAACTACGGCTCGGCCCGGATCCGCGTGGTCCAGGGCTCACTGGTGGCCGGGCAGGCCAGGATCCCGGTCGAGGCGCTGGGCGAGGCCCACCCGCTGGACCGGGCCGAGGCGGTCGCCTGGCGCGGAGTGAAGGCCGATCCGCGCGCCTTCATGCTGCTGCGCAGCTACATCCCGACCGCGTTGCGGGTCGAGATCACGGACCCGAGCGACCCGACGCCGTACGCCTACCTGTCGACCCGCTCGCCGGAGCGGCTGGCAGCGGCGCTGGCCAAGGCCCGCCAGGGGTCCGAGAGCTGACCCGATCCCTCGGGGTGCAGGGACGGGCGACGCGGGCGCCGGACGGCCTGCAGGGCCCACGGTGACGCGTACGGGCCCGGAAACGGAGGAGGGACGGTTCCGCTGGTGCGGGACCGTCCCGGTACTCCGGTGAAGGGGGCCGTGTGCAGGGGACTCCTGCCGGTGCGATCGGCTGCGCGATCGCGGTTTCTGCCTCCGGCCGAGGCGCGCAGGGCCGGATGGGGCGGCTTGCCGGGCCGACGGAGTCCGCCGGGCCCGGGGCATGCCCGCATGGTGCCTATTCGCAGTCTCGGCAGATCGGCTGGCCGTTCTTCTCGCCGGCAAGCTGACTGCGGTGGTGTACCAGGAAGCAGCTCATGCAGGTGAACTCGTCAGCCTGCCGAGGAAGCACGCGGACCGACAGCTCCTCGTTCGAGAGGTCGGCGCCGGGAAGCTCCAGGCCTTCGGCGGCCTCGAACTCGTCGACATCGACGTTGCCGCCCGACTTCTCGTTCCGCCGAGCCTTCAGTTCCTCGATGCTGTCCTCGTTGAGGTCGTCATCGGTCTTGCGTGGGGTGTCGTAGTCCGTTGCCATTTTCGCTCTCCCCCTCTGGGTGTGTGCGGTATCTCCAGCGCACGTAACGCATGGGGGGTCGGTCTTGTGCCCGACCCGAGGCGGAGATTGTGCCTTACTTCAAGCCTTGTTACTCAATCGACACCCAGCGGCGGAGCCGTTGGAGTGATTGAGTACGGTTCCGAGTGTCTCACCCAGCGCCGCCGAACCGCTCCGCCAAGGCCCGCCGACCCGCCGCACCGACCGGGTCGAACGCCCCCGCTCCGGCGGTAACTCCCCTTGTCAGCAGGGTCATTGACGTAAGGTCGACAAATCTCCACAGCTGACCTCCGGATGCCGCCGGCCGAGTCGGCAGGCGATCCGGCGATCACGGTGAGCAATCAAGTAGTCGTGTCACGCGTTCAGATGTGAGCTTGGTCACATCTGGGACTTTTCGGGCAAAAATCGGGGAAATCGCCCGCCTGATGTCACCTGCCCGGCGGCTCCGACAGGGCCGTCCGGGGGTGTCCGGACGGCGCCCGGAGCGTCCCCCGAAAGCCCCGGAGTCACCTGAGCCACCAGAGCCACCGGAGTCACCCGAGTCGCCGGAACCCCGGGCTCACTTCCGGGCGGCGTTGGCAGCCCGGCGGGCGAGCAGGGCGGCCTGCCGTTCGTCGAAGCGCACGGCCTGGGCGTTCAGGCCGTCCAGGAAGACCCCCAGCTCCTCCTGGGCCTTGGCGCCTTCCGGGCCCAGGCCGTCGATCTCCATCACCTTGAGGTGGCGCAGCACCGGCTGCAGCACGTCGTCGTGGTGGATCCGGAGGTTGTAGACGCCGCCGACGGCGATCTGCACCG
Organism: Saccharothrix sp. ST-888; assembly: GCF_000955975.1. Lineage (GTDB taxonomy): Bacteria > Actinomycetota > Actinomycetes > Streptomycetales > Streptomycetaceae > Kitasatospora. Next base: position 23,833 of record NZ_JYJF01000101.1, on the reverse strand, counting down.
CGGAGCGCTCGAAACCGGGCATGCCGTGTCCGGGCATCCGGAAGTTGGTGACCACGTCGGCGATGGCCCGCATCGCCTGGTCGGGGGCGAGTTCCAGAGCGGCCTTCAGCAGGTTGCGGTAGAAGACCATGTGCAGGTTCTCGTCATTGGCGATCTTCGCCAGCAGCTGGTCGCAGAGCGGGTCGCCGGCGAAGTGGCCGGTGTTGCGGTGCGAGATCCGGGTGGCGAGCTCCTGGAAGGCCACGTACGCGACGGACTGCAGCATGCTGTGCGCGTTGTCGGACTCGAAGCCCTCCGACATGTGCGCCATCCGGGCCCGCTCCAGCTCCACCGGGTCCACCGCGCGGGTGGCCAGCAGGTAGTCGCGGATCGCGATGCCGTGGCGGCCCTCCTCGGCGGTCCAGCGGTGCACCCAGGTGCCCCAGGCGCCCTCACGGCCGAACATGGTGGCGATCTCGTGGTGGTAGCTCGGGAGGTTGTCCTCGGTCAGCAGGTTGACGACCAGCGAGATCCGCCCCAGCGGGGTGATCTTCGACTGCTCTATCGACCAGGCCTCGCCACCGAGCACACCGTCGAAGTCGCGGCCCTGGCTCCACGGGACGAACTCGTGGGGCATCCACTCCTTGGCGACCTTCAGGTGGCGGTCGAGCTCGGTCTCCACCACCTCCTCCAGCGCGAGGATCAGCTTGGCGTCGGTCCAGGCGTTCGAGGCTGGGCGCTGCACGGGTGCGATGGTCACGGCTGGTGCTCCTGAGGGCGGGCAGGGACGGGTGGGACGCACTGAGAGCCGGGGCGGGGCCCGCTTGGGGGCGGGACCGGGGCCGGGGCCGGACGGAGCCGGGCCAGAGGCGACTCACTTACGGCTGCGTAGGTTACGTAACCGTAAGTTGTTCCGGCGGCAAAAGACAAGCCGCCCCTGCCAGGGCTTATGTCGTCTTGACGAACCTGGCAGGGGCGGCGGTTGATGGTCCGCGCACGGAGTGAATCGGGCCCGGGTACGGCGGGGTGCGGGCCCCGGAGGGCACAGGCGGCCGCCCAGCGGCCTGCGGGGAGGGTCAGGCTCCGGGGATGCGTACCCGGATGGTGAGGCCGCCTCCGGAGCGCGCAGTGGCCTCGATGGCCCCACCGTGCGCCCGGACCACCGAACGGACGATGGACAGGCCCAGACCCACCCCCTTGTCACTGCGGGTGCGGTCGGCACCCTTCACCCGGCGGAACGGCTCGAAGATGTGCTCCAGCTCGTACCCCGGCACCACCGGACCGGTATTGCTCACCACCAGCTCACCCGCCCCACCCGCCACCACCGTCGTCGTGATCTCCACCCAGCCGTCCGCCACGTTGTACCGCACCGCGTTCTGCAGCAGATTCAACGCGATCCGCTCCAGCAGCACCCCGTTTCCCGACACCGCCACCGGCGTCAACGTCGAACGCAGCTCCACCTCCCGGCTCCCCGCCTCCGACCTGATCTGCTCCAGCGCCCGCAACGCCACCTCCGACAACTCCACCGGCCGCCGATCGGTCAGCTCGTTGTCACTGCGCGCCAGCAACAGCAGCCCCTCCACCAACTGCTCACTGCGCTCATTGGTCGCCAACAGCGTCCGACCCAGCTGCTGCAGATCCAGCGACGCGTTCGGGTCCGACAGCTGCACCTCCAGCAACGTCCGATTGATCGCCAGCGGAGTCCGCAACTCGTGCGACGCATTGGCCACAAACCGCCGCTGCGAATCGAACGACCGGTCCAGCCGGTCCAGCATCTCGTCGAACGTGTCCGCCAGCTCCTTCAGCTCGTCGTCCGGCCCGTCCAGCTGGATCCGCCGATGCAGATCCGAGGACGCCACCTCACGAGCCGTCCGGGTGATCCGGCCCAGCGGACGCAGCACCCGCCCCGCCATCGCATACCCCGCCACGAAAGCGATCACCGCCAGACACACCAGCACCGTCAACGACTTGCGCAGCAGGACGGTCAGCGCCGCGTTGGACTTGAGCTCCTGCATCTGGACCAGCTGGTCGTTGAACTGCTGGGAGGTCACCACCCGGCCGTTGACGGTGGCACCGCCCTGGTCGAACCCGAAGGTCGGCAGCAGGGCGTCGTGGAAGGCCTGCCGGACGAAGAAGTACATCAGCACCAGCAGGACGACTCCGGCCATCAGGAACATCCCGCCGTACAGCAGGGTGAGTCTGATCCGGATGGTCGGCCGCAGCTGGAGCCAGCTGAGCAGGCCGTCACCGGGGGTGTAGGGCGTGCCGTGCTCGGACCCGCGGGCGGGCTGCTGCACGGCGGTGGCCGGCGAGTGGGCCGGTCTGGGCGGTACTGGGACCGGGCCGCCGGCAGGCGTGCCGGGGGCCCCGCCGGCGGGGGGCGGGGTGGTCATGACGTTCCTCTCCGGGCGATGCGCTCTGAGGTGGTACGGGAAGGGGTCGGCGGGTGGCCGATCCCGGTGGCCCGGGCCGTACCGGTCCGGGCCCTGGCGGCTCAGATCCGGTAGCCCGAGCCGGGGACGGTGACGATCACCGGCGGGTCGCCGAGCTTGCGGCGCAGGGTCATCACGGTGACCCGCACGACGTTGGTGAAGGGATCGGTGTGCTCGTCCCAGGCCTTCTCCAGCAGCTGCTCCGCCGAGACGACCGCGCCGCCGGCCCGCATCAGGACCTCCAGTACGGCGAACTCCTTGGGCGCCAGCTGGACGGTCTTGCCCTCCCTGAGCACCTCGCGGCGGCCGGGGTCGAGGGAGATGCCGGCCCGCTCCAGGATCGGCGGCAGCGGAACGGTCGCGCGGCGGCCCAGTGCACGCACCCGGGCGACGAGTTCGCTGAAGGCGAACGGCTTGGGAAGGTAGTCGTCGGCGCCGATCTCCAGGCCCTCCACCCGGTCGCTGATGTCGCCGGAGGCGGTCAGCATGATCACCCGGGTGGCGAGGCCCTGCTCGACGACGCTGCGGCAGACGTCGTCGCCGTGGACCAGCGGGAGGTCGCGGTCGAGCACGACGACGTCGTAGTCGTTGATCGCGATGCGCTGGAGCGCCGCCTCACCGTCGTACACCACGTCCACGGCCATCGCCTCGCGGCGCAGGCCGGTCGCGACGGCTTCGGCGAGCAGCTGCTCGTCCTCCACGACGAGTACCCGCACGATGGTTGTCCCTTCTTTCTGAACGGCCCCGCCGTGCCAGCCCGAGCGGGCCGCTGTGCGCCGGGCGCGGAGCCGACGCGTCCTGAGTCCCCGGCCTGGCATCGGCCCGGGAGCCGGCACACGGATCCGACGGTGCTCCCATCCTGCCTGGTCCGCCGGTAAAGCAGCGGTAAGCGGCCGGGGCCCCGGCACCGGACGGCTTGAAACGGTAGGACGCTCTGCCGATTGGACTGTGACGCGGGCAACTTTCTCGGATCGGGAGGTTTCCCGCCTTCGCCGGTGGGGAGGACAGCTGCACACCCGCGATCGGGCCGAGCGCCGATCGCAACCACCCGCCGTGCGTTCATCCGCACCGGTTCAGGGGATCAGGTGTCATCGGGAGCGGCCCAGGGCCGTCTCCGCGCCCGACCGGAGAGCAGCAGATCGGCTGGGGCGTTTCCGTTGACCGCCGTCCTCCCCGTCGCCGGGGAACGCCGGACCGTGCCCGTCCGACACAGCAAGGGGGCTCGTATGGACGCCTTCACCGCCGGAATCCTGCAGCGCATACAGAACACCGAACAGGACCTCCACCGTGCACTGGAGGCCGGGGACGACTTCCTGGCCGAGGTCGAACAGTCCGAACTGGACGACCTGCGCCGTCTCGCCGCCGAGCACGGCATCGACCCGGTGCGCGAGATCCACCGCTCAGCCGCCTGACCCGACCCGCAGCGGTCACGGCACGTTCGCACCACCCACCCCGAGAACGTCCGGGGCAGCTGAAATCCAGGCCCTGGCACTACTTCCGTGTGCCAGGGCCTTTCGCTTGCCCGTTGCACCTGCCCGCTGCACCCGCCCGGTGCACGTGCGCGCTGCGCGTGCCCGGCGGGATCGATCGGCGTGCGGAGTCGGCCCGCCGGTCGGAGCTGCGGTGCGCCCCGGTGCGGCGGGTCAGTCGTGCCAGGCGCCGAGGGCGTCCAGCCGGGACTGGAGCTGCTCGAAGACACCGGGCGGGGCGGCGACGGCGAGGCCGCCGTCCGGCCCCTCCCCCGGGCGTCCACCGGCCAGCGCCCCGGCCTCGCGGGCGATCAGCACCCCGGCGGCCATGTCCCAGGGCTGGAGTCCGCGCTCGTAGAAGGCGTCCAGCCGGCCGGCCGCGAGGTCGCAGAAGTCGACGGCCGCGGCACCGGCGCGGCGGATGTCGCGCACCTCGGGCATCAGCGCCAGCAGCACCTGTGCCTGGTGGGCGCGGACTTCACGGACGTAGTTGAAGCCGGTGCCCACCAGCGCCTGGCCCCAGGGCGGCGCCGGGCGGCAGGAGATCGGCACGCCGTCGAGGCGGGCGCCGCCGCCGAGCACCGCCTGGAAGAGTTCGCCCCTGGCCGGGACGGCCACCACCCCGACCACCGCCTGCCCGTCCAGCTCGGCGGCCACGCTGACCCCCCAGGAGGGCAGCCCGTACAGGTAGTTGACCGTGCCGTCGAGCGGGTCGACCACCCAGCGCACGCCGCTGGTGCCGGGACGGTCGGCGCCCTCCTCGCCGAGGTAGCCGTCCTCGGGACGGCGCTCGCCGATCAGCTCCAGGATGAGCTTCTCGGAGGCGAGGTCCATCTCGGTGACCACGTCCACGGGGCTGCTCTTGGTCGCGGCGACACCGAGGTCGGCGGGGCGGCCGTCGCGGAGCAGGGTGCCGGCTCGGGTGGCTGCCTCGACGGCGACGTCGAGCAGTTCGGCGAGCAGCTCGGGGTTGGGCATGGGATTCCTTCCGGCGGATGTCGGCGATCGGACGGGTGCCCATCGGTCGGTCCCGGGCTCGCGGTCGGACATGGCGGCCCGAAGGCGGACGGCCGACCCGCGAGCCCGGCACCCGGTGCCAGACGGGGCGTCAGATCTCGGCCACTGCGGGCCGGGGAGCCCGCGGGTTGGGGCAGCAGGCGACGGCGCACACGTCGTGGCTGGGGCCCAGCGCACCGAGGGCGCAGCGCTCGGCGGGCAGGCCGCGCTCGACGGCGGCGCGCTCCAGGAGCAGCTCGCGGACGGCCGCCGTGAAGCGGGCGTCGGCCCCGACGGTGGCGGCTCGGGCCACCGGCAGGCCGAGTTCGGCGGCCTTGGCGACGGCCTCGGTGTCGAGGTCGTACTTGACCTCCATGTGGTCGGAGACGAAGCCGATCGGCACCATCACCGCCGCCGGGACGCCCGCCGTGTGCAGGCGCTCCAGGTGGTCGCAGATGTCCGGCTCCAGCCACGGGATGTGCGGGGCGCCGCTGCGGCTCTGGTAGACCAGCTCCCAGGGGCGGTCGGCCACTCCGGTGGCCTCCTCGACGGCCGCGGCGATCAGCCGGGCGACGTCCAGGTGCTGGGCGACGTACGCGCCGCCGGGCCGGCCGCGGGCGGGGTCGTCGGGGGCGCCGGAGGTTTCGGCCATCGCGTCCGGGATGGAGTGGGTGGTGAAGGCGAGGTGGGCGCCGTCGCGGTCCGCGGCGGGGAGCTCGGCGAGCGCGGCCAGGGTGGCGTCGATCATCGGCCGGACGAACCCCGGGTGGTTGTAGAAGTGCCGGAGCTTGTCGACGCGCAGCTCGGGCAGGCCCTCCCCGGCCAGGGCGGCCAGGGCGTCCGCGAGGTTCTCGCGGTACTGGCGGCAGCCGGAGTACCCGGCGTACGCGCTGGTGGCGAGGACGGCGATGCGGCGGTGGCCGTCGCCCGCCATCTCGCGCAGGGTGTCGACCAGGTAGGGGGCCCAGTTGCGGTTGCCCCAGTAGACCGGCAGGTCCAGGCCGTGCTCGGCGAAGTCCTTGCGCAGCGCGGCGAGCAGTTCGCGGTTCTGCCCGTTGATCGGGCTGACCCCGCCGAACAGGAAGTAGTGCTTGCCGACCTCGGCGAGCCGCTCCTTGGGGATACCCCGGCCCCGGGTGACGTTCTCCAGGAACGGCACCACGTCCTCGGGGGCCTCGGGGCCGCCGAAGGAGAGCAGGAGGAGCGCGTCGTAGGGCGCAGGGTCGGTGAGGGTGCGCGAGTCGGACATGGCTCCGATCCTGCCACCACCCCGTTGGCGCCCGGCGGCAGGTCTGCCCGGCGAGTAATCGTTTGCCATAGTTCGTAAGCTGTCCATGCGACTTGTGTTCCTTACCCCCATCTCCAGCGGAGCCCCGCGTGCTGTCCAGTTACCGCCAGATCTTCGCCGCCCCCGGCACGCTGGCCTTCTCGTCCGCCGGCCTGATAGCCAGGCTGCCGATCTCGATGACCGGGATCGGCATCGTCACCATGCTGTCCCAGCTGCGCGGCTCGTACGGGATCGCGGGAGCCGTCTCCGCCGTGCTGGCGCTGTCGGCGGCGGTGCTCGGCCCGCAGGTGTCCCGGCTGGTGGACCGGTACGGACAGCGCCGGGTGAGCCTGCCCGCCACCGGGGTGACCGTGGTCGCCGCGGTCGCCCTGCTGCTCTGCGCGCGGCTGGACGCACCGGACTGGACGCTGTTCGTGGCCGCCGCCGGAATGGGCGTGATGCCCAGCACCGGCTCGATGGTCCGGGCCCGCTGGGCCCACCTGTACAGCGGCGAGCCGCCCAAGCTGCACACCGCGTACTCGTTCGAGGCCGTGATGGACGAGATCTGCTTCATCGTCGGCCCGATCCTCTCGATCGGCCTGGCCACCTCGGTCTTCCCCGAGGCGGGCGTGCTGCTGGCGGGGATCTTCCTGATCAGCGGCGTGGTGCTGTTCACCGCGCAGCGCCGTACCGAGCCGCCGGTGCACCCGGCCGCGCACCGCTCGGGCGGATCGGCGATCCGCTCGGCCGGCCTGGAGGTGCTGGTCCTGACCTTCGTGGCCACCGGGGCGATCTTCGGTTCGGTCGAGGTGGTGACCGTGGCCTTCGCCCAGGAACAGGGGCACAAGGCCCTGTCCAGCCTGGTGCTCGCCGTCTACGCGCTCGGCTCCTGCCTGGCCGGGGTGGTCTTCGGGACGTTGAAGCTCAACGGTTCGATGGCCGGCCGCTTCCTCGGCGGGGTCGCCGTGATGGCGGTCAGCATGGTGGTGCCGCTGCTGGCCGCCGCCTGGCTGCGCGGCAGCGCCGGTCTGCTCGCGGTCGGCGCCGCGCTCTTCGTGGCCGGTATCGCCATCTCGCCGACCCTGATCACGGCCATGGCCCTGGTCGAGCGGCTGGTTCCGGCCACCCAGCTGACCGAGGGCATGACCTGGACCACCACCGGGCTCGCGCTGGGCGTCGCGCTCGGGTCCTCGGTCGCGGGCTGGGTGGTGGACGCCGCGGGCGCCCCCGCCGGGTACTGGGTACCGGTCGGCGCCGGCCTCTTCGGCGCTCTCACGGCCCTCGCCGGGCTGCGCCGGCTGCGCTCCGGCCTGGCCGCGGCCGGCGGAACCGTTCCTGCGGAGGCGGCCCTCCAGCACTGAGCCCCAATGCGCCCGGTCGGCACGGTTCCCCCCTTCGGGGCACCGTGCCGACGGCTGTCAGAAGGCGTCGGACAGCCGGTGGACGACCCATGGACCTGGGTCGGACGAGTGGCTACGCTCCCCCCTACTCAGTGGTAGGACGTGCTCGGGACCAGCCGTCCCGGCACCGGAGCAGGAGGCACCCGTATGCCGCAGGCCAGTACCACCCGCTGGAGCAACTGGGCCGGAAACCAGAGCGCCCGCCCCACCCGGGTGGTCGCCCCGGCCTCGACCGCCGAGCTGGCCGAGGAGATCCTCCGGGCCGCCGAGGAAGGTCGGACGGTCAAGGCGGTCGGTTCGGGCCACTCCTTCACCGCGATAGCCGCCGCCGGGGACGGCGTCCTGGTCGCGCCCACCGCGCTGACCGCCGTACGCGAGCTGAACCGTGCGGCCGGGACGGTCACCGTGGAGTCCGGCCTGCCGCTCGCCGCCCTCAACCGGCTGCTCGCGGCGGCGGGCCTCTCGCTCACCAACATGGGCGACATCGAGGTGCAGACCGTCGCCGGGGCCACCAGCACCGGCACCCACGGCACCGGCCGCGACTCCGGTTCGCTGGCCGCCCAGATCAGGGCGGTGGAGATCGTACTGGCCGACGGCAGCGTCCGGACCTGCTCGCCGGCCGAGGATCCCGAGCTGTTCCAGGGCGCCCGGCTGGGCCTCGGCGCACTCGGCGTGGTCAGCGCGCTCACCTTCGGCGTCGAACCGGCCTTCCTGCTGACCGCCCACGAGCAGCCGATGCGCTTCGACGAGGTGCTGGACCGCTTCGAGGAGCTCGCGACCGTCAACGAGCACTTCGAGTTCTACTGGTTCCCGCACACCGAGCTCTGCTCCACCAAGCGCAACAACCGCAGCCAGGGCCCGGCCCGGCCGCTGTCGCCGGTCAAGGCCTGGCTGGAGGACGACTTCCTCTCCAACACCGTCTGGGAGGGTGTCTGCCGGATCGGCCGGAGCATTCCGGCCACCGTCCCGGCCATCGCCCAGCTCGCCGGGCGGGCCTGGTCCGAGCGGACCTACACCGATCTCGCGTACAAGGTGTTCACCAGCCCCCGCAAGGTGCGCTTCGTCGAGATGGAGTACGCCGTGCCGCGCGAGGCGGCCACCACCGTGCTGCGTGAACTGAAGGCGCTGATCGAACGCTCGAACTGGCGGATCAGCTTCCCGGTCGAGGTACGGACAGCGCCCGCCGACGACCTCTGGCTCTCCACCGCGAGCGGCCGGGACACCGTCTACATCGCCGTCCACCTCTACCGGGGGACCCCCGAACAGGGCTACTTCACCGAGGTCGAGCGCCTGATGACCGCCCACCGGGGCCGCCCGCACTGGGGCAAGCTGCACACCAGGGACGCCGAGTACCTCGCCTCGGTCTACCCGCACTTCGGCGACTTCACCGCGCTGCGCGACCGGCTCGACCCCGGACGGCTGTTCGCCAACGACTATCTGCGCCGGGTCCTCGGCGAGTAGAAGCGGTAGCGCTCAGGGGGCCACGGTGGCCGACGGCGTCTCGGCCACCCGATCAGCCGTGCCCGTACCCGCGCCCGTACCCGAGTCGGCGCTGGAGCCGGTGGCCGGACTCGATGCCGGGGGCGGGCTCACGGGCGGCGTAGGTGTCGGTGTCGGCGAGGAGGACGGCGAACCGCTCGGGGTCGAGGACGGTGTCGGGGAGGGCGAGGGCCGTCCGCTCGTCGTCGCCCCCGGGGTGCCGCCCGGCGTCGTGGAGGGCACGGCCGAGGGATCGGCGGCGCCCCCGCCGCCCGGGGAGTGGTCGGCGGGCGCCGGCGGTTCGGGCCTGCGGCCCGGGTTGAGCGAGGTACCCGAGGAGTTGCCGTCGCCGGTGACGATGGAGTGCATCGGCTTGTCCGCGATCAGCTCCACCGCCAGGATCGGCGTCATCGCCAGGACGAAGATCAGCCCGGAGACCGCCGAGTACGTCTTCCAGGTCCAGCGCCGCCTGGCCCGGACGGTCTGCGGCGCGTTCCACTGCGGGGAGATGACCACCGGCTCGTCGGCCGGGACCTGCCGCAGGCCCTTGACGGTGGCGGCCGGTGCCCGGTCGACCGCGCTGCGCAACTGCTCGCCGGTCCGCTTGAAGACGTGCTGGAAGAGCGCGCCACCGGTGGTGGCTCCGATGCTGACCACCGCCGCGCCCAGGACCGTGCCGTACACGCCGAGCTCGGAGGCGAGCACCGCGCCGACCACCGCCGCCAGCGCGCTCGCGGCGACCTGAGCCATGCTCAGTTCGATCCGTGCACGTCCGGTCGTCGTCGGCTCGGTGGCCTGCGGCCCGCCCTGCTCGCGCTGCTGCGGCATCAACATCCCTCGGTCGGTACGACTCGACATCGACAAGTCCCTCCATCTTGCACAAAGAAGGACACAAGGGGCGAAAATCCGGTTCTGAGCGGTCGATATATGTGAAGATGATCACCGTCCACTGATCGGGGGTCGGCCATTGGAGTGCCCGCCCTTGAGATTCCCGTGAATCGCGGGAGACTTGAGCGGCGAGCCGCCCCGCTGGATGCCACGAATGGAGTACTGTTCGTGGAGCCTGAGCCTCTGGTCAATGGATCGACAGCCCGTCAGACGGCGACCGGGGCACTCGGGCGCGACATCGACCGGCGACGTGGCGAACAGGCAACCGTGCCATAAGGGCGGGTCCGGGTGAAAGCCCGACACGCCGGGTAACTCAGCAAGGTTGTGGCCACTCGCGAGTGGGCAGGCCACACTCAGTACGGGAGCAGCGACGCAGGTGACGTCGGCAGGCACCACCCGGGAGGTAACCGTGCCCGAACTGCGCGTCGTGGCGGTCAGCAATGACGGCACACGGCTGGTGCTCAAGGCTGCCGACAGCACCGAGTACACCCTCCCCATCGACGAGCGGCTGCGCGCCGCCATCCGCGGGGACCGGCCACGCCTCGGTCAGATCGAGATCGAGGTGGAGAGCCACCTGCGGCCCCGGGACATCCAGGCGCGGATACGAGCCGGTGCCTCCGCCGAGGAGGTCGCCCAGGCGGCCGGCATCTCGGTGGACCGGGTCCGGCGCTTCGAGGGTCCGGTGCTGGCCGAGCGCGCCTTCATGGCCGAGCGGGCCCGCAAGACCGCGATCCGCCGCCACGGCGAGCCCACCGGGCCGCAGCTCGGCGAGGCCGTGGCCGAGCGGCTGGCGCTGCGGGCCGCGGAGAAGGACACCGAGCGGTGGGACTCCTGGCGCCGTGAGGACGGCACCTGGGAGGTCATCCTCTACTACCGGGCGGACGGCGAGGGCCGCAGCGCGAGCTGGACGTACGACCCGCCGCGTCGCCTGGTGCAGCCGAACGACGACGAGGCCCGCGCGCTGATCGGCGAGAGCGTCGAGCGCGAGGAGGACTCGGTCTTCCCGTTCATCCCGCGGATCGCCAGGCTCCCCCAGGACCGCCCGGCCCGCCCGATGATCGAGCGCCCCTCGGCGGACCGGATCATGTCGGGTCGCGAGGTCCGCGAGGCCACGGCCGACGGCCGGGATTCGCTGACCAGCCTGCTGGACGTGGTGCCCGCGTTCCGCGGTGACCTCACCCTCCCGGCCGTGGAGCCGGTGCAGGTGGAGGAGGTCGAGGAGGCGGAGGAGCAGGCCGCTCCGGCCGCCAGTGTCGGCGCGGGCTCGGCGTACGCCGACATCCTGATGCCGCGCGCGGTCGCCCCGCACCGTGAGCGGCTGGTGGGCACGACCGACCGCCAGGCCGAGGCTGACGGCGTCCGTCCCGGCCGACGGGCCACCGTGCCGAGCTGGGACGAGATCGTCTTCGGCAGCCGCCGCAAGAAGCAGGACTGAGGGAGGAGACCCGGTCGGCCGGTCCCGTACGGGACAACGATCCGTACGGGACAACGATCCGTACGGGACAAGGGCACGCCTCTTCTCGGACGGTTCCCGCCCTCGGGGGTGTGCCCGGCGGTCGGGCCGCCCCCGGAAGGCGGGTCGCCGGTGATCAGCCGGGCTGGTGGCCGGTGGCTGCCGGGTTGTCCGGGTCGGCGGACCACTCGCTCCAGGAGCCCGGGTAGAGCGCGGCCCCGAAGCCGGCCACCGTCAGGGCCAGCAGCTCGTGCGCGGCGGTGACGCCCGAACCGCAGTAGACGCCGACCTCGTCGGCCTTGCGGTCGCCCGCGCCGAGGGCGCGGAAGCGCTCGGCGAGTGCGGCGGCGGGCAGGAAGCGCCCGTCCGGACCGAGGTTCTCCGTGGTGGGGGCGCTCACCGCGCCCGGGATGTGTCCGGCCCTGGGGTCGATCGGCTCGACCTCGCCCCGGTAGCGCTCGCCCGCGCGGGCATCGAGCAGCAGTCCGATGCGGGCCAGCGCGGCGGCCTGTCCGGCGTCCAGGGTGGGCAGTTGGCCGGGGGCGGGCTCGAAGTCGCCTGCCGGTGCCGGCGTTTGCCCGGTGCTCTCCGGCAGGCCGGCCGCGCGCCAGGCGGCCAGGCCGCCGTCCAGCACCCGGACGTCCCGGTGGCCGGACCAGCGCAGCAGCCACCAGGCGCGGGCGGCCGAGGTCGCGGGCCCGGCGTCGTAGACCACCACCGGGCGGTCGGCACGTACCCCGGCCCGGCGCACGGCCGCGCCGAACACCTCGGGGTCGGGCAGCGGGTGGCGACCAGCGGCACCGGGGAGCGCGGCCAACTCACTGTCCAGGTCGATGTACTGGGCACCCGGCAGGTGCCCGGCGGCGAACTCCCCGGCGCCGGGCGGACCGCCGAGCTGCCAGCGGATGTCGAGCAGGACCGGCGGGTCCGCGGAGTCGAGGGCCGTCGCCAACTCGGCGACGGAGACCAGCGGAGAACCGTCGAGCGGGCGGCCGGCGACGGAACCATCAGTGGATGCGGCTGTCATGCCCGCCATTGTGACGCGACGACTCCGCTCTTTGTACGGTCTTTGCCTACTACGCCGCGCGGTCAGCGGATTTCGGCGGCCCGAGGTGGAACCATCGCCCTGGGACGCGCGGCGGCCTTGCCGACCGCCCCCGGCGAGGAGGCACGCGATGACAGCGGTGACGGTGCGGCTGACCCAGGGCACGCCCTGCTGGGTGAGCCTGATGACCAGCGACCACCAGGGGGCCACGGCCTTCTACGGAGCGCTGCTGGACTGGGAGTTCACACCCGGGCCGACCCATCTCGGCGCCTACGCGCGGGCCACCCTGCACGGCGCCAAGGTCGCCGGAATCGGTGTCACCCCTCCGGGTCCCGGCCGTCCCGTGGAGTGGACGACGTACTTCTCGGTGGACGACGCCGATCTGGTCTCGCAGCGGATCCGCGAGTGCGGCGGCACGGTGGCGGTCGGCCCGCTGCAGGCCGAGCGGGCCGGACGGCTGGCGATCGCCGCCGACGTGTGGGGGGCGGTGTTCGGTCTCTGGCAGGGCGAGGAGCACCTCGGCTGGGAGGTGGTCGACGAGCCCGGCGCCCCCGTCTGGAGCGAACTGCTGACTCCTGACGAGCAGTCGGCCGCCGCCTTCTACCGGATGGTGTTCGGGCCGAGCGTGCCCCAGCAGGACGCGACGGCGCCGCTGGCCGGTATCCGGCACAGTACCGACCTGCGGGACGGTCCGCCGCGCTGGCGGGTCCACTTCGCGGTCAGCGACGTCGACCTGACGACTGCTCAGGCGGTGGCACTGGGCGGCACGGTGCTGGTGCCCCCGTACGACGGCCCGGCCGGGTGGGTGGCCCGGCTGGCGGATCCGCAGGGCGGGCGGTTCTCGGTGGTCCAACTTCCCTAGCCGCCCGGCCGCTTGTCCGCAGGGCGCGGTGACCACGCCCTGGGCAGGTGCCGCCCGGGCGGGCGTTCAGGGGCGCTGGGCCTCGAACGGGAGGACGTCCGGGGAGAGCACCGAGGCGCGGGCGGTGGCCGCGGTGAGACGGCGGCGGTGGTGCCGCCGGCAGAGCACTTCGTAGCCGACCTCGCTCTCGCTGACGGCGATGTCGCCGACCACGACCTGCGCGCCCTCGACGACCATCACGCCGCCGACCGTGCGGGCGTTGTGGGTGGCCCGGGCACCGCACCAGCAGAGCGCCTCGACCTGGAGGATCTCCACCCGGTCGGCGAGTTCGATCAGGCGCTGGGAGCCGGGGAAGAGCTTGGTGCGGAAGTCGGTGGTGATCCCGAAGGTGAAGACGTCGATGCTCAGCTCGTCGACCACGCGGGCGAGTTGGTCGACCTGCTCGGCGTCGTAGAAGTTGGCCTCGTCGCAGATCAGGTAGTCGACCTTGCCGCCGGCCGAGAGCAGGTGGACCACGTAGGCGTGGAAGTCGAAGCCCTCGGTGACCTCGACGGCGTCGGCGCGCAGGCCCAGGCGGCTGGAGATGGTGGAGGCACCGGCCCGGTCGTGGCGGGAGAAGATGATCCCCTTGCGGCCGCGTGCGGCGTGGTTGTGGTCGAGCTGGAGGGCGAGCGTCGACTTGCCGCAGTCCATCGTGCCGGAGAAGAACACCAGGTCAGCCATGGGTGGAGCGGAGGCCTTTCGAAAGACTTCGGATGGGTGCGGGTCAGGCGCGGACTTCGAGCAGCGGCACCAGTTGCTCCACCGGGGTCATCGAGCCGTGCAGGCCGATCATCGAGGACTCGCCGGGCTCGTTGCGGGAGGCGATCACGGCGACGTCGTCCCGGGCCGCGGCGACCACGTCGCCGATCCGGTGGTAGACCCGGTCGTCGATCACGGGGCCGAACCAGCCGCTGGCTATCGCCTGGTCGCGGCTGGCCACCCACATCCGGTCGCCGAGCACCTCGCTCCAGACGGTGAGCACATCGGCGGCCGCGCCGGGCACCGCGTACACGTGCCGGGCCCGGCCCTCGCCGCCGAGCAGGGCGACGCCCGCACTCAGCTCCCAGTCCTCGTCGAAGTCGATCCGGTCCTCGGGGGCGATGTCGATCATGCCGTGGTCGGCGGTGACGTACAGCGCGGAGCGCGGCGGGAGCTGTTCGGCGAGCCGCTGGACCAGGCGGTCCACGGCGTTGAGGGTCAGGCGCCACTCGTCGGAGTCGACGCCGTAGCGGTGGCCCGCCGCGTCGAGTTCGCTGACGTAGGTGTAGACCAGGGCCCGGTCGTGCTCGGCCAGCCACTGGGCGGAGACGTCCATCCGCTCCTCGCCGGTGGTGCGGCCGAGGAAGGTGCCGCCGGAGAGCGCGACCCGGGTGAGCGGGGTCTGGGCGAACAGCGGGGAGGAGACCTGGCAGGTCGCCACCCCGGCCGCGTGGGCCTGCTCGAAGACGGTCGGGTACGGCTGCCAGCTGCTCGGCTCGACGTGCGGCTGCCACCGCAGCTGGTTCATCAGGTAGCCGGCACCGGGGACCGCCACGGTGTAGCCGGCCAGGCCGTGCACCCCGGGGGTGCGGCCGGTGCCGACCGAGGCCAGCGAGGTGGCGGTGGTGGACGGGAACCCGGAGGTGATCGACCGGCCGCCCGGGACCAGCGAGTTCAGGAACGGCGCCCAGTCGGGGTGACGGCGGATCAGCTCCCAGCCCATGCCGTCGACCAGGAACACGCAGACCCGGTCGGCCGGGGTCAGCGCCAGCCCGCTCTCGAAGCCGGGTACGCCGAGCCCCGCCACCACGGCGGGCAGCAGGTCGGCCAGCGAGCCGTGCCCGTACGCGGGGACGGGGGCGCCGGAGGGGTCGAGGATCTCGAAGGAGTCGTAGTCGAGGTGCGACATGGGTGCCGTACGCCCTCAGGCCCGGTTGGCGATGGTCGCCTCGGACAGAGCGCGCGCGAAGAGCAGGGCCTGGGCCACCGTCTCCGGACCGTCCCCGGCCTCGCTGACCCGCAGCGACAGGTCGTCGGCGGTGGCCGACCCGGTGTAGCCGTGGTCGGCCTCGCAGTTGGGGTCGGAGCAGCCGGCCGGCTCCAGGTCGAGCCGCTGGACGGCGCCCCAGCCGATGGTGAGCACCACCTCGCGGGGCAGCGTGCCCGGCGTGTACGTCTCGGGGTTGGCGACCATGCGGCTCAGCACCACGGAGTTGATCCGGTCGATCCGGACGCACTCGGTGGAGGTGGTGGCGTACGGCACCGGGCTGGTGGCGTCGCCGGCCTGCTCGTCGGTGTGGCTGACCACGAACCGCGACGGGGTGAGCACCAGCACCGTCACGTGCCGGCGCACCTCGTTGGCGTCGAAGGTGGTCTCCTGGTGCACCAGGTACGAGGTGATCGGCTCGGGGCCCACCGCGGACTCCACTGCCTCGGACACCAGGGCCGGGTAGTAGCCGCTGCGCTCGATGGCCGAGCGCAGGTCCTGCGTGGTGGTGGTACCGGTCTTCGCCATAGCTCCATCCTGGCATGTCCCGCCGACGAAGCGGTCGGCACTGGCCGGGCTTCCGGCCTTCCGCGCCCGCGGGGGATCTGATGGGCGCAACCAAGGAAGGTTACAGGGTGCTCATGGCGCGCGGGCCCAGATCGGTGCGGACCGGGAGCGGAGCGATCCGGACGCGCGCCTCCAGGACCGCAAGGCCGTGCGGGGCGACGACCACGGGTTCGAGATCCACCGAGGCGACCTCGGGGAGATCGTCGACCAGCCGGGAGACCCGCAGCAGCAGTTCCTCCAGTGCGTCGGTGTCCACCGGGACGGCACCGCGCCAGCCGAACAGCAGCGGTGCGGCCCGCACCTCGCGGATCAGCGAGGCGGCGTCGCGGTCGGTGGCGGGGATCAGCCGGTGGGCGACGTCGCCCAGCAGTTCGGCGGGGGCGCCGGCCAGACCGAAGGAGAGGATCGCGCCGACTCCCGGGTCCACGGTGGCGCCGATCACGGTGTCCACCCCGCGCGGGGCCATCCGCTGGACCACCGGGCGGACCCGTTCGGCGCCGCCGAGCAGGGCGTCCAGTTCCCGGTAGGCGCGGCGCAGCCCGGCCTCCCCCGTGAGGTCGAGCCGGACGCTGCCGAGGTCCGGGCGGTGGCGCAGGTGCTCGGCGGTGGCCTTGAGCGCGACCGGGTAACCGAGGGCGGCGGCGGCCCGGACGGCGCTCTCCTCGTCGGGCGCGGGCAGGGTCGGCACGACGTCGATGCCGTAGCACGCGAGCAGCGCGGCGGCCCGGTCGTCGGGGAAGGTGCGCCACTTCCCGGCGGCACCGGGTGCGCCGGCGGGCCGGGACGGTGCGGCGGCCGGACGGGTCCGGAGGGCCTCGGTGATCAGCGCGCGGGCGCCGGCCTCGTCGATCCGCTCGAACTCGGGTACCCGGGCGGTCTGCTCGGCCTCGGCGGTGCGGCGGCGCCAGTCGGCGTAGTGCACGGCCTGGGTGAGCGCGTCGACGGCCCGCTCCGGCCTCGGGTAGGCCGGGATGCCCACCAGGCGCAGCCGCTGGGGCAGTTCGGTCAGCGCCAGGTGCACCAGCAGCAGCGGCTTGCCCAACTCGGCCGCCCGCGTGCCCGCTTCGGTGAGTGCCTCGGCGAACTCGGGCTCGTCGGCGCCGAGATCGGGGGTGACGGCGGTCTGCGCGGCGATCGGCGGGATGGCGACGGCGACCACCGCGTCCACGGCCGGGTCGCCGAGCGCGGTCTCCAGGGCGATCCGGAAGTTCTCCCCGGTGGCGGCGGTGGTGAGGTCCACCGGGGTGCGCGGGCGCAGCCCGGCGCCCAGGCAGGCGTCGTAGGTGAGCAGGCCCAGGGAGTCGGAGTTGCCGACCACCGCGACCCGGTCGCCGGCCGGCAGCGGCTGGGCGGCGAGCAGTTCGCCGGTGTCGAGCAGCTCGGTGATGGTGTCCACCCGCAGCACCCCGGCCTGCCGGAAGAGCGCGTCCACGGTGGCGTCCTGCAGCCCGCCGACGGCGGCCTGGACGGCGTGGCCCGGCGGCAGGCTGCCGGTGTGCCGGGCACCCTTGACCACCACCACCGGTTTCGTCCCGGCCAGGCGGCGGGCGATCCGGGTGAACTTGCGCGGGTTGCCGAAGGACTCCAGGTAGAGCAGCACCACCTCGGTGGCCGGGTCCTCCTCCCAGTACTGCAGCCAGTCGTTGCCGGAGACGTCCGCCCGGTTGCCGACCGAGGCGAAGGAGGAGATGCCCATGCCCCGGCGGTGGGTCGCCTCCAGCAGGGCCACCCCGACCGCGCCGGACTGGCAGAACAGTCCGAACGGTCCGCGCTCGGGCAGCACGGGTGCCAGTGAGGCGTTCAGCGGCTGCTCGGGATCGGTGTTGAGCAGGCCGAACGCGTTCGGGCCGATCACCCGCATGCCGGCGGCGCGGGCCTGGCGGACCAGCGCGCGCTGCCGGTCGCGCCCCTCCGGGCCGGTCTCGGCGTACCCGGCGGTGACCACCACCAGGCCCTGCACACCGTGCGCTCCGCACTCGGCGACCGCCTGCGGGACGGCGGGCTCGGGCACGGCGATCACCGCGAGGTCGACCGGGCCCTCGATCTCCAGCAGCGAGCGGTGGGTGGGCACCCCCTCCAGCTCGGTGCCGGGCGGCGCCTTGCGGTTCACCGCGTACACCGGGCCCTGGAAGCCGGCGAGGTTGCGCAGCAGCGCCCGGCCGACCGACTGCGGGCTGCGGGACACCCCGAGGACGGCCACCGAGCGCGGGGTGAGCAGCCGCTGCACGGACCTGGCCTCGGCGCGGTGCTCGCGGGCGCGCATCACCGCGAGTGAGGCGGCGGTCGGCTCCAGGTCGAACTCCAGGTGGACCACGCCTTCGGCGAAGCTGCGCCGCTGGACGTACCCGGCGTCGGTGAAGACCTTCACCATCTTGCGGTTCTCGGGCAGCACCTCGGCGGTGAACCGGCGGATGCCGCGCTCCTGGGCGACCGCCGCGATGTGCTCCAGCAGCGCGGAGGCCACCCCGCGGCCCTGGTGGGCGTCCTGCACCAGGAAGGCCACCTCGGCGTCGGTCCCGGAGGCCGAGGGACGGCCGTCGGGGTCGATCCGGTCGTAGCGGACGGTGGCGATGAACCGGTCCCTGACCACCACGGCCAGTCCGACGCGGTTGATGTAGTCGTGGTGGGTGAAGCGCCTGACGTCCCGGTCGGAGAGCCTCGGGTAGGGGGCGAAGAAGCGGAAGTACTTCGACTGGTCGGAGACCTGCTCGTAGAACTCCACCAGCCGCTCGGCGTCGGCCGGGGTGATCGGACGGATCCTGGCCGTGCCGCCGTCGCGCAGCAGGACGTCGGCCTCCCAGTGCTGCGGGTAGCTGTGCCGGTCGTCGTCGGGCTGCTCGCCCCCGGGCCGCTGCTCGGCTGCGGGAGACTGGCCGGCGGGGGGCTGCGCGGCGTCGGCGGAGGGCTGCGCACTGTTCGGCTGCGAGGGCCGGGGGTCGTCCACAGTCGCCAGGTTATCCGGCAGCGGGCAGCTCGGCTCGGGCCGTACCGGCCCGGCCGGGTGGGGCCGAAGGTCCCGGATCCGCACCGGGCGGGGGCTCGGCGGCCGGGGCGGCGGGCAAGGCGGTGGGCGGGCCTCGGCAGGGCCGTTCGGCCCTGTCCGGCCCCGGGTCTCCGATACGGCGGCACGGGAGCCTTTCGCGCATGCAACACTGGTCTAGACAACATACGCCACCCAGCACCACCTGAAAGGCACGTCTCATGGCTGAGCGCCGCGTCACCATCGGTTGGGCCGAGGGCCTGCACGCCCGTCCCGCCTCCGTCTTCGTCCGCGCGGCCACCGCCGTCGGCGTGCCGGTCACCATCGCCAAGGAGGGCGGCACCCCGGTGAACGCCGCCTCCATGCTGGCCCTGCTCGGCCTCGGCGCCCAGGGCGGCGACGCGGTCGTCCTCGCCTCGGACGCGGAGGGTGCCGACGCGGCTCTGGACCGCCTCGCCAAGCTGGTCCAGGAGGGCCTCGACGAGCTGCCCGCCGCCTGACCCAGGCAGCACCGAACCGGGGCGTGCCGTCGCCGCCCGGCCACCGGACCCCTCCGGAGCCGGACGGCGACGGCACGCGCTTTCGCGTACGCCTCCGGCAGATCCCGGCCAGGCACCGACCAGGGGCGAGGGGGAACTGCGCGAGCGGCCCACCACAGAGCTATCTGACTACCCGGTCGGCAGTGCCCGGCCGCCGTGAGGAGAAACGTTCCCGCAGGTCAGAACACCGACCACCCGGTCGCCGTGGTCAGCGCATCCAGCGCCGCCACCCCCAGCACCGAGTTGCCCGCCGGGTCCAGCCCCGGGCTCCACACGCACACCGCGCCCCGTCCCGGCAGCACCGCCAGCACTCCCCCGCCGACCCCGCTCTTGCCCGGCAGGCCCACCCGGAACGCGAAGTCACCCGCCGCGTCGTACGTCCCGCAGGTCAGCAGCACCGCGTTGATCCGCTTCGCCTCACTGCGCGTCAGCAGCCGCGAACCGTCGGCCCGCAGACCGTGCCGGGCCAGAAACCGTCCGACCAGGGCCAGGTCCCGGCAGCTCGCCGCGATCGCGCAGTGCGCGTAGTAGTGCGCGAGCACACTGTCCACCGGATTGCGCAGGTTCCCGTAGCTCGCGATGAAATGCGCCAGCGCCGCGTTCCGGTGACCGTTCCGCGCCTCCGAGGCCGCCACCGTGTCGTCCGTACCGATCGTCGCGTTGCCCGACTCCGCGCGCAGGAACTCCCGCACCGCACCCGCGGCATCCCCCGTGAGCTCCAGCAGCCGGTCCGTCACCACCAGCGCGCCCGCGTTGATGAACGGATTGCGCGGAATCCCGTGCTCGGTCTCCAGCTGCACCAGCGAGTTGAACGGATTGCCCGACGGCTCCCGCCCCACCCGCTGCCACAGCCCGTCCCCGCCCTCGGCCAGGGCGAGCGCCAGCGTGAACAGCTTGGAGACGCTCTGGATCGAGAACGACTGCTCCCAGTCGCCCGCCCCGTACACCTCGCCGTCCACCGTCGCCAGGGCCATCCCGAACGACTCCGGATTCGCCTCCGCCAACGCCGGTATGTAATCCGCCGGCCGGCCCCGCCCCGGGGCCCGGCGGGCGGTCTCCATGGCATCGTGCAACAACTGCTGGTAGTCCACCCAGCCATTCTGCCGGGCCGGTCCGAAGGGTGAAATTCCCGGGGCGCCGCCGAGCCCCCGCATAGGCTGGACCGAATGAGCACGCAATCCCGACCGGCCGAGGCCCCGATACCCGCTCCCCGGGACCATCCCGTACGAGCCGCCCTCCAGGACACCCTGGGCGTGGGCATGGGGCTCTTCCCGCTCGGCATCGCCTTCGGTGTCCTGCTGACCCAGAGCGGGTTCGCCTGGTGGTGGACCCCGCTCTTCTCGCTGCTGATCTACGCGGGCTCGCTGGAGTTCCTCGCCATCGGGCTGTTCCTCGCCCTCACCCCGATCGCCTCCATCGCGCTGACCACCTTCCTGGTCAACTTCCGGCACGTCTTCTACGGGCTGTCCTTCCCGCTCCACCGGGTCCACGGGCCGCTCCGCAAGGCGTACAGCATCTACAGCCTCACCGACGAGGCGTACGCCATCGTCGCCACCAAACCGGCGGAGCAGCTCTCCGGCACCCGCATCCTCGCCATCCAGGCGCTCTGCCAGTCCTACTGGGTGGCCGGCGGCCTCACCGGAGCGCTGGTCGGCGCCGCCCTGCCCGCCGGGCTCGACGGCCTCGACTTCGCCCTGACCGCGCTCTTCGTCGTCCTCGCCATCGACGGCTACCGCGCCGCCCGCGACGTCCCCGGCCCCGTCCTCGCCCTGCTCTGCGCGCTCACCGCCCTGCTCGTCGCCAAGGACCAGCTCCTGGTCGTCGCCCTCGGCCTGTACGTCGCCACCCTCGCCGCCCGGTACCTGCTCAGGAAGGGGAACAGCCGCCATGCCCGGTAACGGCTACCTCCTCGTCGGCCTCGCCGTGATCCTCGCGGTCACCTTCTGCCTGCGCGCCGCGCCCTTCGCCGTCCTGGGCCGCCTGCGCGACTCCGCCCTGGTCGCCTTCCTCGCCACCACCATGCCCACCGGCGTCATGGTCATCCTGGTCGTGTACACCCTGCGCGACCTCGACCTGACCATCCGTCCGTACGGACTGCCCGCCGCCCTCGGCGTCGCCGTGACCGCCGCACTCCACCTCTGGCGCCGCAGCGCACTGCTCAGCATCGTCGCCGGTACCGGCGTCTGCATGCTGGCGGGCCACCTGCTCTGAACACCCGCCGCTTCTGGACACCTCACGCCAGGGCAACCGACAATTCCAGCATGGCGCTTCCAGAGATCGGCACCCAGGTTTCCCGGCCCACCGAGGCCGAACGGGACCGCGCGGTCTCCGTCCTTCGCGAAGGCGTCGGCAGTGGCAGGCTCTCCCACGACACCTTCCTCGGCCGGCTCGAACTCGTCCTCACCGCCCGCAGCCGGGCCGAACTCGACGCCGTCCTCAGCGATCTGCCGCACGGCGCCCGGCTCCCCGGCCTGCTGCTGCGCACCGTCGGCCGGCTCTCCGCCTTCCGCGCCCGCCTCCGCGGCGCCTGGCAGACCGAACAGGCGCCCGGTCTCTGCCTCCCCGCCCCCGGTGACCAGCCCGTCCGGATCGGCCGCGTCCCCGGCTCCGACCTGCGGCTCACCGACAGCTCGGTCTCCCGCCAGCACGCCGAACTCCGCCACCACGCCGACGGGTGGACCCTCCACGACCTCGGCTCCACCAACGGCACCCACGTCAACGGGCTGCGCATCATCGGCGCCGTCCGCGTCCGCCCCGGCGACCTGGTCACCTTCGGCACCGTCAGCTTCCGCCTGGCGACGGCCTGACACCCGCCCGGCCCGTGGGCGGCGGCGCCGCACGGCACAGGCCGGGGTGCGCGTGTCGCACACCCCGGCCTGACGCTCAACCCTTCACACAGACGACCTGCTTGAGGTGGGCGACCACCTCAACCAGGTCCTTCTGCTGTTCCATGACCTTCTCGATCGACTTGTAGGCACCCGGGATCTCGTCCACCACCCCGCTGTCCTTGCGGCACTCGACGCCCCTGGTCTGCTCCGCGAGGTCGTGCGCGGTGAAGCGCTTCTTGGCGGCGGTGCGGCTCATCTTCCGACCGGCACCGTGCGAGGCCGAGTTGAAGGCCGCCTCGTTGCCGAGGCCGCGGACGATGTACGAACCGGTGCCCATCGAGCCCGGGATGATCCCGAAGTCGCCCGAACCCGCCTTGATCGCGCCCTTACGGGTGACCAGCAGGTCGACGCCGTCGTACTGCTCCTCCGCCACGTAGTTGTGGTGTCAGCAACACTGCTAACGTCAGATGAGGCCGAGGCGCGCACGGCGAGCCTCGCGGTTCGGAGGGGAAGTCCCTTGACGTTCAAAGCAGATGAGCAGCCCAGGAAGAAGCTGACGGCCGCCGAGGTCGAGCTCCTGGTCAACAGACTGCGCGGGGTACCTGCCGGTGCCCCGAGCCTCGAAGAAGCCAGGGCCATGCGGGCTGCCGGGTGGTTCCTGGTCCTGGCCTACTGCCGTATCTCCGACGATGCGCACAAGCGCGACGGCCACGGTGTCGAGGACCAGACCCGGCACTGTGCCCGTATCGCGGAGCGCGGTCGGATGGTCGTCATCCACCACTACATCGACAACGACAAGTCAGCGTCCAAGGCCGGCGTGGTCCGCGACGACTTCGACAAGATGATCGAGGCTCTGGAGAAGGGCTTCACGGAGCACGGCTATCCGGTCGACGGCGTCTTGTGCGTGGCCGACGACCGGCTCTACCGGGGCGCCCACGCCTACGAGCGGTTCGTCGACTCCTTCACGGCTCACCCGGACCGGGTCTACGCAGACGACACCGGCCGCCACGACCTCTACGGCGACGGTGCCGAGTACCGCGGACTGCTCGGCGTCGCGGCATCCCGATCAGAGACCAAGAAGAAGAAGCGCAGGGCACGGCTGAACCACCTCGCTCGTGCCGAGCGCGGAGAACCGGTCTCGGGCCGCCGCCCGTTCGGTTGGAAGGACGACAAGCTGACCTTGGATCCCGGTGAATCCGCAGTCGTCAGCCAGGGTGTCAAGAACCTGCTGGCCGGCAAGAGCATCACCACCGTGACCAACAGCTTCAACAAATCGGGCTTCACCAGCACAATGGGAAACAGCTGGCAGCTCCAGACGGTGAAGCAGATCCTGCGTAACCCGCGCATCTGCGGCTACCGCAAGCTCAACGGCGAGTTGGTGACCGACGCCGACGGGAACCCGGTCATCGGGAAGTGGGAGGCGATCGTCACCCCCAAGGAGTGGTACGCCGTCACGGCTCTGCTGGAGAAGAGGCGCAACGCGGGCGGCTGGGACGGGTCCGGTGATGGCAAGAACACACCCAGGAAATACCTCCTGACCGGCCTCCTTCGCTGCGGCAGGAAGCTGGAGAACGGCAGCGCGTGCAACGCGAAGTTGTACGGTGCGCCTGCCCGGAAGACGCATGCCTACCGGTGCCGGTC